>DATFNZ010000080.1:0-73296 GCA_035266085.1 Thermoanaerobaculia bacterium | reverse complement strand
AGAGCTGCCCCTCGAGGTCGACCTCGACGACGTCGAAGTCCGCGTCGGCGGGCACCGGCGGCGGCGCCTGGGCCAGGGCGCCCCGTGCGGCAACCCCTGCCAGCAGCAGCCCCCAAAGGACCAGCCGCGCCAGCCTCCCGCCCGCCCGTCTCCTGCGATCGCTCTCCGATCTCACGCTACCCCCCCAGCCGCGGAGTCCAGACGGACGATCGGCCCGGCCCCCCCCGCAAAACGGCCCCGCGGGGCCTCGTCATCTATGCCGTGAAATGCAGGGAAAGCGTACCACAGGTTCAAGACGCGTCGTGGGGGGCGACGAGCTTCTTGGGAGCGATGCGCCGCCAGGAATCCTCGAGCAGCTCGCGGAGCTGGTCCGGATCGACGGCCGGGAGCCGCACGAGCATCAGGGGATAGCCGCGGTAGTGGTCCGTGACGAAGAAGACCTCGGGGTTGGCTTCCATCAGAACCTCGCGCTCGTCGAGGTCGACCCGGACGACGAGGGTCTCGCCGTCTTCCCGCATGCGGGCGAAGAATTTCTTGTGGACCCGGAAGGCGGGGGTGCCGTACGACTTCCCTTCCTCCACCCCGGGCAGCGCGAGGGCGAGATCACGGACGGTGTCGAGGGTGACTGGCGCGGCGGGTTGGGGCATGACTCTCTCCTCGGGGCCTGAAAAACGGGGCCCTGGAGGAGGATATTACAGCGGCCCCGAAGGGGCCAGATTTGAATAGCCCGGTGCTTCAGCGCCGGGAACGGGAGATCCTACCTTTCCGCCGCCCCGAAGGGCCGGTACCAACTTGCGCGGATTGAGCATGGCACCTTGGAGGCACCGCCCCTTCAGGGCGGATAAAGGGGGATGGGGGCACGTACCCGGCGCTGAAGCACCGGGCTATTCAAATTGGGCCCCTTCGGGGCCGACCTGAAAAGAGTTCCGGCCTGATCTGGCAGCCGCCATTTCATGATCTTTTGTAGTCGATCTTCACCTCATAAGAGGACCCGAGCTTTTGGACCACCGTCAGGATTCCAGAGGCTACGCCTTCGGAGAACGGCAGGCTTTCGCCGACACGGCAGGGTGCCATATACAAGTTGCCGTAGTCAGGGCTATGGCCGTCCGTCTTCGGAATGACAACGACAGGAGATGATCCGGAAGGGATCGTCGCGTCCACCGTGTAGAGCAGAACACCGTCTCCCCAGTACTGCCCGTTGAGGCCCAGAAGCGGTTGGGCCAGCTCGATCACAAAGACCTTGGACGGATTCACACCTTGATCGACAGGGAGAACGATCATCGACAGACCGCCAGGATTGGAGAGAGGGTGGAGGGTCGCCGACCATCCCGCTGTCGTATCGGGTATATAGGTGGTTCTAGAGGAATTCAGCCAGCCATTCTTGTATCTCTCGAAGCCCAGGAAGCTCGACGACCGGTATCTATCCGACATGACCGACCAGGAGCCGGCGCTCGATTTTTCGGCGGTCATCCCAAGAGGATAGAGATCCGGCAATCCGAACAGATGCCCCATTTCGTGCACCAGGCTTACATAGCTCTCATGACTACGCTGATCGAACGTGACCGCCAATCTGACCTCGCCGCTCACCGACTGAGCCCCATGCCCTGACCTAACCGTGAAAGAGGATGCTCCACCTAGATCAGCGTTCCCCGGGGTCGCGACAAGGACCAAAGCGTAATCCGAGAATTTGACTTCCGCCGAGAACAGGCGAGCCGCATCTTCAAGGTATTTCCTATGTTCCTCTGAAGTGCCGTGAGTCTGGTAAGCCGTGGTGCACTCCGGCATCCGCCTCCAGCCCAGGTCCGACCTGACGGTCACATCCAGAGTCATTTTTTGATAGGACTGATCCCGAAACAGCTGCTGGGCGTGGCCATTGCCGAGCATATGTCGAGCCACTTCGTCGGGAGAGCTCGAGCCGGCGCAAGCGTCCCCAAAGTCAACGAAGATCATGACCGCTGTCACGACGCCTTCCGGCTTCGCGTAGAAGTTGAAGTCAGTGAGAAACTGCGAACCCATGTCACACCCCTCCCCACCTATGTTAGACGGCCCGGAGATTTTCTTTCACAACAGCGGCCGGGCAGAAATGAGAAAGGGGGCCCGAAAGCCCCCTTTGACACCAGACTTCAGCCTGCGCCTGCCTTACGGGCAGACCGACTTCGGACGTTGCGGCTCTGGGTCCCCCCCACGGAGAGCACAGTGGGCGCGGGCGCCCCGCCCCAGTTGGGGCTACTCCACTCCGCGCCACGTGCCCAACTCGCGCTCCACTCGAACATCACTGCGGGGCGTGTTCTAGCTCACCGGTGGTGCTAGGGAGCAGCGGCGCGGGTTGTGACTGGTTCTGGACAACTCCTTCATCCCCAAAGATATCGAGTCCACCAAAGCGGGCCGTCTCCGAACAACCGCATGCCCAGTGCCCGGACAAACAGTTGCAAGCGCCATTACAGCCAGTACAGCGGACTATAGTTGTCTGAGTACCGCTGCATGTGTTTCCATGGAAAAAGGAACATGGCGCCAACGCATGGGCTTGATCCCCCTGGACTAGCCAGAATGTCAGGAGCATAACTGCGGTGAACATGAGCCGTAGCGTCTTTCTCCTCATCGGAATCTCCTTGGTGACTACCAGGGGAGCCGTTCCCCTCGGCGCACACTATTATAGCATAATATTAAATCAGGTACACTGCACGTGCTTGCGCCTTCCTTCAGAGCGTTGTCTCCCGCGTCCGAAGAGCCACTCCCGTATGCAGAGCCCCTTACCCTGCCGCGTTGCCTTCTCGACAAGCTTGAGGCGACCGCGGAGAAACCTTCTCGCCGATATCCTAGGCCCCGCCACCTAGGACCTGAGAGTCGCGGCGGACGAGGACGGGAAGGCAAACAGAAACGAAAAGGGGCCCCAGCGGGACCCCTTTCAAAAATATTTCCAACCCGCTCGCCTTACGGGCAGACCGACTTCGTCCGCTGCAGGTTGGTCAGCAGGCGCTGCAGGACGGCCGGGAGAGCGGGCAGCGTGAAGTGGTTCACGGGTTCGCGCCGAGCTCCGGCGTGTTCGTCAGCTCGAAGCGGTAGCAGGCCATGTTCTGCCAGGAATCCCCTCACTGTTTCCAAAAATTCTAAAATTTCGATGCCGGCGGACGGCCCGCGATTTACAAGCCGCCCCTCAGCTCCTATCCTCCGGGGTCACATGGCATCGATCTCCCGGCTCCCGAGCCTCCGGCTCCGAACGTTCTTATGGGTCTTCCTTATAGGCCTCCTGGCCGGGTGCGGACGCTCCGGGCGGACCGAGGCGCCCCGCGGCGCGACGGTGCGTGACCTGATCACCGATCTGGACCTGTCGGAGATCCAGAGGGAGCCGGGGGTGGTGGACCTGGGGACTCCCGAGGCCCGGGCTCTGCTGCGCCAGGGGTGGGCGCAGGACGAGAACGACCGCGGGCGCACCTTCGTCTGGAGCGATGGGCCGGAGTCGGAGCTGCGGTTCTTCCTTGCCGCCGCGCGAGACGTGCCGCTGAGCCTCCGGGGGAATTCGTTCTCGGCTCCCGGCGCGCCGGCGCAGGAGGTGACGCTCCTCCTCAACGGTGAGAGGGTGGACCGGGTCGCCGTCTCGCCCGGCGGCGACGAGGCCCGGGTGGTGCTTCCCGAGGGTATCCTGCGGGCCGGGGAGAACCGCCTGGTCCTTCGCTACGCCTGGACGCGCTCGCCCTGGGAGGCGAGCGGGGGGACGGACGGCGACCGCCGCCGTCTGGCGGTGGCCTGGGACCTCCTCCGCTTCGACACCGGCGCGGACGAGCAGGCCCGGGCGCGGGCGGCCGGCGGCCAGCTCGCCCTGCCCTTCGGCTGGCGGGTCGACACCTACCTGCGTCTGCCCGCCGGCGCCGTGCTGGCCCTCGACGGCCTGCGGTCCCGCGGCGGCGAGCCGGGAGAGCTGCGGGTGACCCTGCAGCCCGAGGGCGGCAAGGAACGCGAGGTGGCCCGTCTCGATCCGGAAGACGGTCCGGTAGCCGTGGAGCTGGGCGACGCGGGAACGGGGCTGGCGCGGGTCTCCCTCGCCGCCATGGCCGAAAAGCCGGGAGGCCCGGCGGGGAGCGGCTTCCTGCTGAAGCGGCCGCGCATCGCCGAAGCCCAGCCGCGGGCGGGCTCGACGGCGGCGGGCGCCCTGCCTCAGACCCCTCCCGCCGCCGTGCGGCAAGCGGCCTCGGGTGGGCGGCCGCCCAACGTCATCGTCTATCTCGTCGACACCCTGCGGGCGGACCACCTCGGCTGCTACGGCTACACGAGGCCCGTGTCGCCGCGCATCGACGCCTTCGCCCGCCAGGCCGTCCGCTTCCGGCGCACGGTGGCCCAATCGCCCTGGACCCGCCCCTCGGTCACCACCATCCTCACCGGCCTGCTCCCCCGCACTCACGGGGTCAACGGGCACCGGGACGCCCTCGCACCCCAGGCCGTCACCCTGGCCGAGATGCTGCGGGAGAAGGGGTACCGCACGGCCGGGTTCGTCACCAACGGCAACGTGGCCCGGAGCTTCGGCCTGGGCCAGGGGTTCGAGACCTATGAGCTGCTGCACCGCCGGCACAGCGCGGCGACGGACGTCAACGCCGAGGCGGCCGGCTGGCTGGAGACGGGATGGAAGAAGGACGCGCCCTTCTTCCTCTATCTCCACACCGTGGAGCCGCACGCCCCCTACGCTCCCCCGCTCCCCTTCCGGCAGCGCTTCGCCCCCGGCGCCACGGACGAGCGCCTCACCCGCATGAACCTCCTCCGCCGTCTCCACGAGGGCAAGATCGCGCCGACCCCGGAGCTGCGCCGGGACCTGATGAACCTCTACGACGCCGAGATCGCCGCCAACGACGCGGCCTTCGGCGCGCTGATCGACCTCCTGGTCCAGCGCGGGCTCTGGGAGGACACGATCGTCGTCTTCGTCTCCGACCACGGCGAAGAGTTCCTCGACCATGGGGGATGGGAGCACGGCAAGACGCTCCACGCCGAGATGCTGGACGTCCCCCTGATCGTGCGGGTCCCCGGGATGGCGGGCGGCAGGGTCGTGGAGCGGCAGGCCCAGCACGCGGACGTGACGCCGACGATCCTCGCTCTCCTGGGATTGCCCGCTCCGCCCCAGGTGGAAGGCCGCAGCCTCCTCCCCTGGCTGGCCGGCGGCGGCGCTCCCGGAGAGGAAGGAGCGGAAGAGGCGGCCTTCTCGTGGCTCGACGAGCACGGCTACCGTGCGGGCTCCGTGACCACTCCCGAATGGCGGCTGATCGAGAACCACGCTCCCATCTCCAGGCGCCTCCTCTACGACCGGCAGGCCGACCCCACGGAGCGCCGGGACCTCGCCGATCAGCGTGCCGTGCGGGCGGGCTATCTCCGGGCGCGTCTGCGGGCCGCCGAGCGGCAACACAAGGGCCGGCTCCAGGCCGGCGAAGGCACGATGGACGCCGAGCTGCGCAAGCAGCTCGAGGCGCTCGGGTATCTGCGGTAACCCCCCACCCCCAGAATTCGCATCTCCCGTCCGTCTCAGTTAGAGACGGACCAAGATCCGATCAAGGAGGTGCGACATGGCACGGCAATCTAAAGGATCAGCAGGTAACGTAACCCGGTTCGCGGCGGATGTCGGGAGCGCAGATTTCATCGTGCTCAATGGGCAACGCCTGGAGCTCATCGAGCACCCAACGGACTTCTCCATGATAGGGCCGTCCCGCGCCTTGGAGAGCGCCGTGGAAGACGGCGAGGCCGGTGTGCGCCCGCTGTCCCGGGGGATTTCCCGAGTGCGCGCCGAAGACGCGCAGAATCGTGACGCCCTCATGGATACCGTCCGCCAGGAGAACGTCGCCCACCATATCTATCAGGTTGCCGCCACCGGTGAGGAGATCGCGATCGACAATCGCATCCTCCTCACGTTGCGTCATGACGATCCCCAGTTGCTCGAAGAAATCATCGAGGAGTTCAAGCTGGTTACCGAAGGACGAATGGGGGATGCGTACGTTCTGCGCGTAACCGAGGCGACCGGACGCAATCCGCTGCGCACGGCGAACGCGATAGAGCAGAAGGACGGCGTCGCATCATGTCAGCCGCAGGTTCTCATACCCTTGGAAGCCCATCAGGCAAGCTTCGCCGAAACGCACCGGTTGTTTCGCCAGCAGTGGTATCTGAGCGGTGACCTGATGACTCATCCGGACGTTCTTCCGGACTCCGGGATCCGCGCCCCGGAAGCCTGGCAGATCACGCTGGGCCATCCGGACGTCGTCATCGCCGTGATCGACGATGGTTTCGATCTCTCGCATCCGGCCTTCCGGAACAAGCGAATCCACTCCGCGGCCCGTGACTTCGCCGTCAATCCAGGGGATGCGTCGCCGCTTTCCGAGGGCGCGGATTACCATGGCACCTGCGTGGCCAGCATCGCGACCGGCGCGCTCGACGGCGACGGTATGGTCGGCGTGGCGCCCGGCTGCACGCTCCTGCCCATCCGGATCGGATTCGGGCCGCTGGCAGCTCCCGTGGACATCCTCGAGGTCTTCCGCTACGCCTCCCGCCACGCCGACGTGGTGAACTGCTCCTTCGGCACCGGCCCCTCGTCATTCGATCGTTTCTCGGCCGCTTTCCGGCAGGCGATCACGGATCTCACGCGAACGGGGGGCCGCCGCGGCAAGGGCCTGGTGATGGTCTTCAGCGCGGGCAACGACGACGCTCCGACTTTCCTCCGTAGCACGGAGAACCGCAACGGCGTCTTCTTCACTCAGAATAGCGGCTTTGGGATGAACGCCGTCCAGATCCCGCCGGACAGCGCCGTTTTTTCCGGCTATCCCTTGACACAGGGAATCATCGTTGCGGGGGCCATGACCTCACTCAAGCGCAAGTCCGGTTACTCGAGCTGGGGCCCGCACATCACCGTGACGGCGCCGTCGAACAACATGCACTACATCACGAGCTTCATCGCTCGCGGCGTCAACGATCAGGTCCGCGACCGTTTCGTGGCGAACTACCGCGGTCTCGGTCAGGTGGCGGCGACGAACCGGCCAGGCAACGGGCACGCCTTCTCTCCGTTCCTGGACGATCAGGCCACCCCTGATTTCCGCGAAGATCATTACACCGGCAAGTTCGGCGGTACGAGCGGTGCCGCTCCGATCATCAGCGGCGTCGCCGCCCTGATGCTCTCCGTCAATTCTGATTTGAGCGCCGCGGAAGTGAAGCAGATCCTCATGACGACCGCCGATCGGAACCTCGACCCGCGGCTCGATCTCGCCGCCGATCCGAATATCCAGGGCCTCTCCGGGGCCTTCGTCAATGGCCGCTCGCCTTTTTTCGGTTCGGGCAAAGTCGACGCCTTGAAGGCCGTCGAGCGGGCCCGCTCTCTACGTGGGCCCGTGGTCCATCCGAGCGGGACCCCGGCGACGCCCGAGCGCCCGCCGCTCGAAGATGTGGCGCTAGCGGCGTTCGCCATGACATCACAGCCAGCCTGGAACACGACGCTCACGGCACGCCACCTACGGGAACGCCCGGGTAAAGTGATCGGCGTGGTCCTGCACGACACCGCGGGAAGTGGGAGGCACAACGACACCCTCTATCTGGCGAACCCCTCAGATGGCAGGACGGTCAGCGTCGACTTCACGGTCGAGCGGGATGGCAGTATCTGGAAGCTCAACCCGGACCTCAGCCGCAACCACTGCCTCCACGCCGGCCGGGCGACGGCTTGGCGCGGCCTGCGCAACCATCAGGTGAATCAGGCGACGGTGGGGATCGAGATCACGCAGAAATCCGATCTGTCTCTGACGCCTCTCTATCCAGTGGCTCAGGTGCGGTCCGTGGCCCAACTCTGCGCCTGGCTGGTGACGCATTTCGGCCTCCAGGCGTCGGATGTCACGACCCACCAGGCGATCATCACCGACGGCTCACGAAGCGATCCGCGCCGCTTCCCATTCGATGGCCAGGAGGGCTTCTGGTTCTTCTTCCGGCAAGCCCTCGGCCAAGAGCGGGCCTTCCTGGCTTCTCTGCTTCCCGAGAGCGAGATCCCGCCGGATTTCGCGGTCCGTGACGTGGTGGCGGGCGAGGGGGAATTCTACGGCGATATTGCCATGTAGCTCGCGGCATTGCGAACTCGATCCCATGTTATGATAGCAATTGCTTATTGAACATAGGAGGATGCAAAATGGCCAATGAAAGAGACAGGCGGAAAGCGGGGTCGGAGCCGGCCGGCGGCGGCGGCGGCGGTGGTGGTGGCGGTGGTGAGGGGACGCCGGACCTCACTCCACATCCTCTGGTGGCGCGGCTGCGGGGACCCGTGGAAGACGACGAGGCGTCGCCGCCCAACGTCGTCGCCCTCACCGGTTACCTGGGACCGTCGAAGAGCGGGGACAACGTACGGCTCTACACGGATCTGACGTTCCGGAGCTACTACGAGATTCCGCGGACGGCGGTGCGGAACACCATCCCCAGCAAGGACGAGGACGGCCCGAGCCAGGTGTGGGTCGACGCCGGTGCCCGGATCGAGATCGTGCAGATCTCGCGTCAGAGCGTCGAGGCGGGCTACCTCGCGGGCTCGATCACCGGCAGCTTCATGGGTGGGGCCGGACGGGCCGCGGCGGCGGTTGGAGGCCAGCAGCCCCTCTGCCTGACGGTAGTCACGGCCGTGCCGACGGACTGCGGCCCCTGCCGCACCATCCTCACGGCGGTCCCCACCTCCTGCGGCGGCGGCACACAGGCGCGGGCCGCGGCCGGGGGCCAGCTCTGCCTCACGGTCGTGACCGCCAATCCCACCGATTGCGGCCAGGTCTGCCTGACGGTCGTCACGGCCAACCCCACGGACTGCGGTCAGGCGTGCATCACGCGGCATACGGCGGTCCCGACCTGGTGCGAGCCCAAGCCCTGCGACACGCGCAATCCCACGCAGTGCCCGATCTGCCTGACGGTCGTCACGGCCAATCCCACGGACTGCGGCCCGAGAGCTGGAGCCGGCGTTGGCTTCATGGCGGCGGCGCAGCAGCCCCAGCAGTTCTGCATCACGCTCCACACGGCCCAGCCGACGTGGTGCGAGCCGCCGGTCTGCATCACGCTCTACACGGCGCGGCCCACCTGGTGCGGCGGCGGCGGTGGATTGGGCGGCGGCCAGGTCTGCCTGACGGTCGTGACCGCCAATCCCACGGACTGCGGTCCCCGTCCGTGCCTGCCCTACCGCACGGCCAACCCGACGCAGTGCCAGATCTGCCTCACGGTGGTGACGGCGGTGCCCACCGACTGCGGTTAGAGCTGGGAACCTGCGCGGCAGAGAGTGGAAGAAAGGACTTCAAGGACGGCAAAGACAGCAGGGACGACAAGGAACAGCAAAAACAAAGACGAGGAAGAATCGGTTCCTTGGAGTCCTTGCTGTCCTTGGAGTCCTTGCAGTCCTTGATGCCCGGGCTGCTGCCGCGCAGGCTCCACCCCTCTTCTCCCCTGGGGTAAGATCACCGAGCGTATGCTGAACATCGACAACGCCGCCCCCTACCTGCTGGAGCGCGGCCTGGTCACCGTCCAGTCGATCCTCGAGGGGGACCTGTCCGTCGTCAGCGTCGCGCGCCGGAACCGCAACCTGCGGGTGGAGCGGCGCGACGGCATCGGCTATCTCATCAAGCAGCCGGACGGCCCGTCCGAGGGGACCCGGCACACGCTCTGGCGCGAGGCGGGGTTCTTCGACCTCTGCCACCGCGAGCCGGCCCTGGGCGAGGTCCGGGAGATCGTGCCCCGGCTGGTCCACTTCGATCCCCAGGGGCCGCTGCTCGCCTTCGAGCTCCTGGAGAGGCCGGCGAACCTCTGGGAGCACTACAGCGCGTCCCAGGCCGCGGCGTTCCCGGTGGAGACGGCGCGCGCCGTCGGCCGGGCGCTGGGCACGGTCCACCGAGCCCTCCAGCCTCTGCTGGCGGCGAACGACCCGCGCCTGGGCTTCCTGCCCCGGGGCATGCCCTGGGTGCTGCGCGTCCACAAGCCGGGGCCGGAGCTGCTGTCCACCCTCAGCCAGGCCAACTACCAGACGCTGCGCATCCTCCAGACGCAGGAGCGGCTGAGCGAGAACCTCGACCGTGCCGGTAAGCTTTGGAAGACCGAGACCGTGATCCACGGCGACATCAAGTCCGACAACGTCCTGGTGCTGCCGGACGGGGTCCGGCTGGTGGATTGGGAGCTGGCGCAGGCGGGAGATCCGGCCTGGGACGTGGCCGGCGCCCTCCAGGACTTCGTGCTGTTCTGGGTCTTCTCGATGCCGGTAGGCGGCGGCATGTCCGCCGAGGAGATGGCGGCGGCGGCGCGGTTCCCGCTCGCCGTCCTGCAGCCGGCCATCCGGGCGTTCTGGCGCGGCTACCGCGCGGCGGCCGGCCTGGCCGGGGAGGCAGCCAATGCCGTGCTCGGGCGGGCGGTGCCGTTCTCCGCGGCCCGTCTGATCCAGTCCGCCTACGAGCTGGCGCACGACTCGGCGGCCCTGCCGGCCCACTCCGTGCTCCTGCTCCAGATCAGCGCCAACCTGCTGGGCGATCCGGAGAGGGGACAGCTCGAGCTCTACGGCCTGCTCCAGGAGCTGGCCCCGGTATGAGCCTGCCTGACGACCTCGTCGGCATCGCGGAAGCGGTGCGGATCACCTCGCCCAACAGCTACGTCCTGCGCGGCGAGGAGAGGGTCTTCCCCGAGGCCGAAGCCGATCCGCCGCCGATGCTCCGGTCCCTGGAGACGGAGCTCTACCTATGGCTCTACACCCGGCTCAGCCCGGGCGCCGCCGTGGGCGATCCTCTCGGCTCGCGGGACCTGGTCAACGCGCTCTCGGCGGCCAATCAGGGGACCGGGACTTGGGAAGCCGGCTGGCGCATCGTCGCCGTCGAGGAGGACGGCAGCCTCGCCGTGGCCCGCGACGAGGTCACATTCTGGGTGCCGCCGGCGGGCGTCCGCACGGCGAGCGGCCGGCACGACGCCGGCGACTACTGCCGCGTGCGGGTGGGCAAGGAGCTGCGCAACCTGATGCCGGGGTTCTACGTCGCCATCGGCAACGGCGAGACGGACCGGGACCGCCCCCGGCCGCTGCTGCGGCTCTACTGGCACCTCACCGCGGAGGCCGCGGCGCCCTACATGGCCGCCATGACGGGAGCCCTCAACGGCCTCGGCCTGCCGTTCCGCACCAAGGTGCTGGCCGATCCCGCGGCCTACCGGCGGGCCGACGCGGGCGTGCTCTACGTCGAGCGCCGCTTCTTCGGCCGTATCCGCCCGGCGCTGCGCGAGGTCCATGAAGCCCTCGCAGGCGGCCTCCGTCCGGAGGTGCCGATGTTCACCCGGCCCCTCGCGCCGGGGCTCGGGGCGGCCGAGGATCCGGGAGACGGCCAGAGCTTCGGGCAGGCGCGCTGCCGGTCGGCCAGCCGCGCCCTGTGGGCCGCCTACCAGTCGAAAGCCGAGGACGTCGAGGCCCGCGCGGCGGCCCTGGCCGATGTCTTCGCACAAGAGGGGCTCGATGTCGAGAACCTCCATCTGGCCCCCGGCTCGAAAAAGGTCTACGACCTGGCGCGGGGGAAGAAGCGGTGACTGGTGAAGCGCTGGCGGCGGCCGTCCGGATCGGCCGGTCTCTCTGCGAGACGGCGTACTGGGACGAGGAGAGGCGGCACTGCAACTGGATGGGGCGGGCCGACCGCGAGGGTCCGACGCCGGGCAGCCTCGCCCCGGGGACGGCGGCCCTGGAGCCGGACGTTTATCGGGGAAGTGCGGGGGTGGCGCTCTTTCTGGCCGAGCTGTTCGCCGTGACCGGCGACGCCGAGCTCCTGCGGACCGCCGCCGGGGCGGTCCGGCGCTCGATCCGCGTTTTCCTGACCAGGCCCTTGGAGAGGGCGCGCCCCCTGTCGTACTTCCTCGGCCACCTCGGGGCGGCCTGCGTGGCGCAGCGCGTCCTCGAGCTGGCGCCCGAAGCCGCCGATCTCGAAGCGGCGATCGATCCCCTGCTCGCGGAGGTGGAGAGATCGCTCTCCGAGCCCCACCCGCTCGATCTGCTCGGCGGCAACGGCGGCGCCATCCCGGCCCTCCTGCGCCTGGCGCGGACCCCGGGCCGACAGGACTGCGCGGCCCTCGCCGAGCGCTGCGGCCGCGAGCTGTGCGCCGCGGCTGACCGGGACGGCACCTACGCCCGCTGGCCGCCCGAGCGCGCCGCCGGACCCGAAACCGCTATGGCGGCCGCCTCCCTCCCCCTCACCGGCCTCTCCCACGGAGCCTCGGGGATGGCTCTGGCCTTGGCCGAGCTGTCGGCGTGGACGGGAGACGCTTCCTACCTGGAGATCGCCAATGAGGCGTTCGCCTACGAGGACACTTTCTTCAACCCGGCGGCGAACAACTGGCGGGACGTGCGCGATGCCGTGGGCGTCGGCAGCTTCCAGACCGCCTGGTGCCACGGCGCCCCCGGCATCGGTCTGGCGAGGCTCCGGGCCATGGAGCTGGACCCCTCGCTGCGAGACGCCCACGCGGCGACAGCCCGGATCGCAGCCGGCACGGCGGTCAAGGCGCTCGCCGTCTGGCTGGCCGCTCCGCGCTACGACGCGACGCTCTGCCACGGCATCGCCGGGCTCTCCGAGATCGTGCTGACGGCGGGGCACCTGCTGGGCGACGGCTCGTACCTGGCCGCCGCCGCCGAGGCCGCGGGCGAGCTGATCCGCCGCTACGGCCCGGCGGGCGACTGGCCGTCCGGCATGCCCTCGGGAGGACCCAGCCCGGCCCTCATGCTGGGCACCGCCGGGATCGGGTACCACTTCCTGCGGATTCATGATCCCGGGCGAGTGCCGCCGGTGTTGGTGGTCGGGCGGTAGGGCCACATATTCGGATTAAGCTATAATGCTCTCAGCCGAGGGCGCTTCCCCCCGGCATACACACACAGGAGAATCTCATGAAGGGAAAGTTGCTGTTGGTCGCTCTTGCCGGACTCATTCTCGCCTCTGTATTCCCAGCGTTGGCGCAGGACGTGCCCCAAGCCGTGGAGGGGAAGGCAGCTTCTTGCGAGATCGCCGCGATGACTTTCCTGCCACCGGTCACCCTTGCAGCCGCAGGCGTAAGGGCCTGTGAATATGATTACTATTATGATGCCGCCCACACGCAATGGGCAGGATACTGCAAGGGGGCCTGCTATGCGGGCGGGGGTTGGTGCACTGGGGTGACAACGGACTACTCCGTCCGCATCGCATGCGTGCCCTGCACTTGCGGATTCGGCGGCGGGGAGTGCTGATAACTCACGGTCGCGGGTAGCCCTCTCGGCTCAGCTCCCTCGCACAGGGCCGCCCGGTAACTGTGCGAGGACTTCGACCACCTCCGCCAGCTCGATCACCGGCTGCTCCGCCTCCTCCGCAATCATCTTCCTGGCTCCTTGCGAGGAGCTCGATATCTGTGCCATGCGGAAAAGCCGGCAGCAATCACAACGAGTGTGTCGATGGCTGCCACAATTGCTCGCAGGCTATTGCGGCACTCCATTTCGCTGGGATGCCATTTAACGATTTTGGCACCGAGGAAGGATAGCGTCGCGAGGCACTGAATGTGATTCGTGAAGAATGCAGCCCAATTGACGATCGCCCAAAGGCAGAAGACTATAGCTCCGAGCGTAGCGCTAGAAAGGCGGGGTTGGTGCAGTCCTGCGGCGATGACATGCAAACCACCCAATACGAACACGGCTGGCGCGAGCAAGGCCATCCAAATGGGCCAAGCGGGATTGAGACCCTCGGGGTGCGTGTACATGAAATAGCCGCTTACCACCCCGACGGTCAGGCTGAGTATTCCGAAGGCAACCTGTGCGCGATCCACGAACGCCTACCCTCCTCTCGATCTTCTACCCGCCCGGCCTCTGGCGTAATCCAGGATTTGCCCAAAGTCGTCATGGGCGGGAAGAGTAGCCGGCTGACCGAACAGCGCCTGGTACCATTTGAAGCTGCCCGGCACGTCGCCTACCCCTATGATCGTCCACGTGCGCTTCATCGGGTTCCCCCTGCCGCCCAACGCCCCTCATAGGTGAGAGGTAGAACCGCGCTGTTTGCGGTTTCCGTCCGCTCGACCGTAGGTGTTATGCGGCGTTCACTAGGGCTTGTTTGCATCACTGGGCCAAGACCCAAATGGATACGATAAGTATGACTGAAGGGTAAATAGCAAAAGCCATAAAGGTGGCATACAGCTTATTCATGCCGAAAGCGAAGTGGCTGGCGAACTCCGAAGCTATTTCGCCTTCGAGATCCGTCCCCAACCTAAGCCACAGGCGCTCAAGTTTGACCAAAGACTTTTTTCTGGACTTGAGAATTCCCAGCATCATGACCATGACTTGAACCGAAAAAATTGCCGCAACGAACGCCAACAGTTTAATATCGACCCCATGATTGGCAGCACTTGCGAGTTCCTCACCTGAGGCGCGCTTCAAGAGCACACCGCCAAGTAGAACCAAGGTTGTTCCGATATAGAAGCGCCCCAAGGAGATGGCTTGGTCGAGAGTGATCTTGTACTTCTCAAATTCCATCTTATATCGTTCAAGCAGAATGCTCATCGTATGCTGTCTCCCCTTCTATGAGGCCCGCCAACTCCTACGAATCGCGCCACCTTGCACGGATAGTCGCCTGAATCGCATAATTTTTAGTTTAACTGTCCCGCCTTTCGGCCCAGAATACATATCGTGGTTACGATTTCCGTTGAGCCGGCTTACTCAGACTTCTGTATGTCTCATTCTATGAATGTATCCAATTCTACGCCCCTTCCTAATCCTCGTCAACACCGAGGCGCGCCAACGTAGAAGGCCACCGGTCCGAGGGTCAACTCTGCCTGAGTTGGCAGGCAAGGTCCGGGAGGTTATCTTGATGAGACCTCTAGGGCTTCATAGAAAATCCGTACGGATAAGAAGCCAGGCCTGGAACGCTATACGCGCACGATAGGCACATTCCAGGCTTGGGAGGACCGGCTCGGTATCTCTCTTCCATTTAAAGAGTTGGGCACTTGGTGCCCATCGACATAGGATTGAGCTCGATACCGGCCTCCTTCGAGTGATTGGGTCACATCACTATAGCGGCATCGCCGGGCTCTCCGAGATCGTGCTGACGGTGGGGCACCTGCTGGGCGACGGCTCGTACTTGGCGGCAGCCGCCGAGGCCGCGGGCTTTTCCGTATACCGTGACTCCCACCCGACCCAGGGCGTTTGCCCACCCTCTTACACACATCTAGCCGGACGTCGGCCAACAGCCTGGCAATGGGAGCGTCGCCCTGGAAGGGCGGAACTTGACCAGCCCGGGGTGGCAACCCCGGGAATGCAGGCCCACCTCCTCCCGTACCAAGTCCCGAAGGGCCGACATTCCGTCGAGCGGTGGAAGGGAAGTCAGACCTTGGCTCTGCCAAGCGGTTCCGGCTCGTCGACGAGATCTGCCGAACCCTTCGGGGCTTGAGGGGGTATGGGACTACCGTTTCCCGGGGTTGCCACCCCGGGCTGGTCAAATCCCGCCCTTTCAGGGCGACGCTGCGGCTCCGAGTCTGTCTGCCGAGGTCCGGGCGAGATGTGTGTAAAAGGGTGGCCGTTGCCCTGGGCTGAGGGATCACGGCCCGTTGGGCCTCCTAAAGAGCAGGGCTCTTTGGATCAGGCCGAAGCTCTGCAAGCGTTGTCGCAGGTGTTCGGCCATCGGTGGTGTCCAGATCCCGCCAGCCCCCGATGTCACGCCAGCGTCTTCGTGCTCACCCTAAGAGATGAACGGACTCCGTTGCCGCCGCCTTTGGCGGCCGTGGACGCCGAAACAAGGAGAAAGACATGAGAAAGCTTCTGCTGTGCCTGGTCCTGGTCGGTGCTTGCCTCACCCTGACCAGTTCCTCGAATCAAGCGGCCGCCGACGATCCCTGTGCCAAGTGCGGAGGGTGCTGTGTCTGCGTGCCTTCGCAGCCTAGCGGCATTTGCCGGTGGTTTTGCTGTTGAGACCGACTTGACCGCCCCCCCTGGGGCGGCGCTCTCTACGAAAGGTCACAGCGGTCGGCTCCAGCGGCGGGTTGGCGTCATTGTTTCGTTGGCACTGAATACGTGAGCTCGGCGAAGCCCGGCCCTACAAACTTCGCGCCTGTGAGCTCCAGAGATGGCGACACGATTCGGCGAGGAAGCAGCGGCCGTCCTGAGCTCAAGGTGACAGATCCAACTTGAACAATGATCTCGTCAAGCAGCCCAACGTCATAGAACTGACCAGCAAGATCACCACCGCCAACAATCCAAACGTTTTTTCCGCCTGAAGCCAGCACCATTGCCTCATGTGCAGGCCTAACGTCACCTCGGACGAAGTGAATGGTGGCTGAGGGAACGCCAGGAAGCTCTCGATGGCTGAACACCCATGTTGGCTGCTCGTAAGGCCAAGCTGCTTGATCCTTGGTGCCTGGCTTTACGACGTGACGCAACATCCACTCGTATGTTGATGAGCCCATCGCGAGTGCTCCAATGCCTTGGATGAAACTCGGATAGCTGGTGTCATTGATGTCACCGAGCGGGAATAGCCATTCCAACGAGTGATCATCCGTCGCAATGAAACCATCCAGGCTGCAGGCGGTGTAGTACTGGGTTTTCATGTCGGCCTCGCAATATGAATTTGGTGACCCGTCAGCCTGGGACGCCCGTCCCGCGGATCAGGCTGAAGCTCTGCAAACGTTGCCGCAGGAGCTCGGCCACCAGCGTGTTGGCGAGCGGGCTCAGATGCGACGGGATGAGCTCGTCGATCGAGAGGTTGCGGCCGGCTCCATCGAACACCTCCATCGCATCGACGACCCGGTAGCCCTTGCCGCCGAGGAAGCTCAGCAGCGGCGCGTAATTCTTCCGGCGGCCGCTACGCCAGTTGGTCACCTCCTCGCGAGTGGGGAAGATCAGGATGACCGGTTGCGCGCCGTCCCGAAGCGCGGTCTCGTAGAACAGGCTGAACAGGCGAGTGGTTACCGAAAAGGCCTCGTCGGCACCGTAACACCTGTCGCGATTCTTGGGTGACCACTGCGCGGCGGCAAGCTTCACGAGCCGCACGGTTGCACTGCGGTCCCACGGCTTGGCGCGGGGACGCGTGCGGTAATAAGCGTCGTGCCGGCCCAGCTCGGCGAGGGAATCGGCGGGGTTCGCCAGCAGACGCCGGTAGCTCTCCGGGGTCGGTAGCGGGTTGCGGAGGAGCCTCAGGCCGCGGCCGCCCAGCAGGTAGCGCGGCTTCGCGAGGGGGAAGACCGTGGTCGGGTTGTAGAACGGCCGAAAGACACTGACGTTGCGGCAGATGTTCTCGGACAGGTAACCGATGATCACCACCTGGGGACGTGCCGCTCTGCGCTCTTTCAGGTACCGCAGGAACGCCTGGTCGAGCCCGTAGGCCGGCACACCGTAGTTGACGATGTCGATCCCCTGATCGAGGCGCGCCAACGCCTCGGGGAACGCGTCACGGTCGACCACGTCGCCGCCGAAAATAAAGGAGTCTCCGAAGGCCGCGAGCCGCACGGCGTTGCTCTCCGGCGGCGGTCGGTCGGGGGCGCGGCGCCGGCCCACGGCATCTACCGCGAGCTCCGGCGAACGAAAACGGGGCCGGAGAGTCCACCCCAGGACGCTGTCGAGTTGGTAGGGTGACTCGCGCCCCCCCAGGAAATCCTCGATCGCCTGGCGATTCTCAGCGCTCAACCGGTCGCCGAGGATCGGTTGATAAGCCACCCCGCGGGCCTCGAGAACCGACAAGCCCCCGCACGCCAGGAGGTCCATGCCTAGCGCGACGATCGCGACAAAAACGGCTCGCGCCAGGAGCCGCGCGGCGGGGTTGCGGGTCATCTGGTTGCGGGTCATCCCTAGTGCCCGCCGAGCGGCGGGTACATCGCCGGCGGGCGGTCGAGGTCGACCTGCTCGACGTCGGTCCAGGGCACGTACTCGGGGCGCTGACGGGCGTCGACGAAGATCAGCATGCCGGCATTCCCCTTGCCGAGGTCGCCGGTGCCCTCGAGTCGCAGCTCCTCGCCGCTATGGAGGGTCACCCTGGCGCGCTGGGCGCCGCGCTGTTCGCGGCCGGGGGGCACGATCGAGGCGATCAGGCCGAAGGGGAGGGTGTAGTCCACGCCGTGGGATGGGGCATCGAGCGTCTCGGTGGTCTCGCTCTCGTCGAGGTCGTAGACCAGCCGGCCGGCGAGGCGGCGGCCGGCGCGGGTGGTGACGCTGCCCGTGAGCGGGCGCCCCGGCGGGAAGTCGCCGTAGGCGGGGCTGCTGCCGCCGGGGCTGAAGTCGACGCGCTCGAAGGCGTCCCAGGAGATCAGCACCCGGCCGTAGCGCCGGTCGTCGACGTAGGTCCCGCGGTTGCCGTCGCCGACTTCGGAGGTGTCGGAGAGCACGATTTCGCGGCCGTCGAGCAGCGTCACCAGGGAGCTGTCGCGCGAGGCCCGCGCGATGGAACGGATGGTGTCGAAGCGCAGGCCGAGCTCACCGTCGGCGGTGCGGCCGTCGAGCTCGTCGGTGCCGACGCACTCCTCCCGGTCCCACTGGACGAAGCCGGTGAAGTCGCCCTGGCGTGTGTGCACCGTACCGTGCAGCCGGTAGGGGGCGGCGCCTAGCGGCGGGGTGGGTAGGAGCTCGATCGTGCGGATCCGCAGACTGTCGAGGTTGACGACGCCCCGCTTGCCGTCCCACACCCGCACGCCGTCGTCGAAGTCGCTGGTGGCGAAGCGGTCGAGGTCGACGATGGTCCCGCTCTTGAGAGTCACCCGCACCTCACGGCCGCGCGTCTCGATGCGCGCGATCTCGCCGAAGCGCGTCAGGAGCTGCCTGCTGACTTTGCTCTGACTCTCCCTCTTGGCAATCTTGATTCCGAGGATCTCGATCGGGTGGCTCTCCCTGGGCAGCCGCTCTGGCGGAACGTGGGCAAGCCAGGGGTTCTCGTGCTTGGTGCCGTTGAAGTAATCGCCCCAGAACGCCTCCTGGCCGCCCCCCCAGCGCAGCCGCCCCTCGTAGGTGGCGCCGTCGACGGTGGTGACCCGGCCGTAGAGGAACCCCTGGTGGGTCGCCGCCGCCGGGTGGGCCGCCGCCGCCGGCGCGGTCGAGGGTCTGATCGCGGGCGATGCCGCCACGGCCGGTCGGACGTCCTGGTCGAGGGCGCGGTAACCGGCGGCGAGGGCTAGGAGGATGAGCACGGTGGCAACTGCCCCGCCGGCGATCTTGGCTCTCGTCATGGTCGGTTCTCCCCAGAAGATACGAGTGTCATGCCGCGTTGCGGCCTACTGTCTTACGCATGGGGCGGCGAGAGATTACGCTGGGAAGAAATGCAAGTCACGGCGCCAACTCGATCACCGGCTGCCCCGCCTCCTTCAACCGGGCGTTGAGCACGGCCAGGTCCTTCGCCTTCAGCTCGTCCCAGCCCGTCAGAGCCGAGGCGAGCGTCTCCTGGATCTTTTCGAAGCCCTCCACGGCGTCGGGCGATGGCGCGGCGTCGGCGCCGTCCACGGCTGTGGCGAGCGCTCCCAGGGCGTTGCTCAGGAAACGCAGGCTGGTGGCGGTCTTCGGGGGCAGCCACCAGAGATTGATTCCGTTGGGCGACAGCACCTCGCCGGAGATCTCCAGGACGCGTGCCTGAAGCGCGTCGATCGCCGAGCCGGTCTCCCGGCTTGCGCCCTGCCGCCGCTCGGCCAGCGCCTTGACCAGCTTGGAGGCCTCTCCCGAGGCCGCGTCCACCCGGCCTCCCGCGTCCTCGATCCGGCGCGCCAGGGCGAACTGCTCGGCATAGGCCTCCTGCGCCAGGGTCACGCGCGGATCGGGCGACACCGTCAGCGGCTGGGTGAGGCGGACGCCGTCGGCTTCGAATACGAGGGTGTAGCGGCCGGGCGGCGCCCAGACGCCGTCCTCGTAGGCGGTGCCCCCGGGCTTGGAGTAGCGCAGGGGCCAGACGAAGCGGTGGTGGCCGGGGGCCGTGGAGAGCGTCGAGGCCGGCGCCACCCACTCCGGCGCGGTGCTCAATTTGGCGAGGTCCGCCTTCGGCGCCGGGTCGTCGCTGCTGTAGCGCCGCACCAGACCGCCGCTCTCGTCGCGGATCTCCAGCGTCACCGGCGTCTTGGCGCCCGCCTTGAGCACGTAGTCGACGAACGCCCCGGCGGATGGATTGACCGCCGCCGCCTCGTCCTTCGGGAACGGCGTGCCGGTGAAGCCCGCCGGGCGCAGCCGGACCGCCTCCCCGGGCGCGAACAGGGTGGCCGAAGCGAGGTCGGCGCCGCCGTCGAGCTGGCGCAGCGGCGTCACGCCGTCCAGCACCCAGAAGGCGCGGCCGTGAGTGGCGATCACCACGTCGTCGCCGTGCACGTCGATGTCGCGCACTGAGGTCACGGGCAGGTTGGCCTGCAGCGACTGCCAGTGATCGCCATCGTCAAAGGACACGTAGACGCCCTTCTCGGTGCCGGCGTAGAGCAGGCCCTTGCGCACCGGGTCCTCGCGCACGGCGTTGACGAAGCTGCCGTCCGGGATGCCGTCGGCGATCAGGTCCCAGCTTTTGCCGCCGTCGTGCGTGCGGTAGATGTAGGCCCTGAAGTCGTCGAGGCGATGGCGGTCGATGGCGGCGTAGGCTGTGTCGGCGCCAAAATGCGACGTTTCGAGGATGCCGACCTTGGACCACGGCGTGAGCGGCATCGGCGTGACGTTCGTCCAGTTCCGGCCCTCATCCTTCGTGCGCCAGATCAGGCCGTCGTCCGTGCCCACCCAGAGGTCGCCGTCGGCCAGCCGCGACGGCGCGATGGCGTAGATCACGCCGCGCCGGGGGCCGATCTGAAGATGGTTCGCCGCCGTCGGCGGGTCGAGGTTGGCCGGCGTGCCCGGGTCCTCGCGGGTGAGGTCGGGGCTGATCACCGTCCAGCGCTCGCCGCCATCCTCGGTGCGGAAGAGCCGCTGGTGGGCGAAGTACAGCACCCGCGGATCGCGCCGCGAGAAGACCAGCGGCAGCGTCCACACGTCGCGGTAGAGGTCGGGATGAGCCAGGGTGGGATTCACCGAGCGGGTCTGGCCGGTGCGCAGGTCGAGCTTGTCGACCCGGCCGCCGAAGATCACGTTCGGGTCCTTCGGATCGGGGGCGATGTTGTCGCTCTCGCCGCCGGCCGTCACCTCGCGGAACTCGGTGAGGTTGATGCCGTCGTAGGTGTTGGTGCGGCTGGGCACGCCGGCGGCGCCGGAATCCTGCTGCGAGCCGTAGACCCAGTAGGGAAAACGGTTGTCGGTGATGACGTGGTAGAACTGGCCGGTCGGCTGGTTGTACCAGGAGCTCCACGTCTCGCCGCCGTCGACGGAGACCACCGCGCCCTGGTCGACCCCCAGGATGCGCCGCCGCGGATTCTGCGGATCGATCCAGAGCTCGTGATAGTCGTCGCCGCCGGGCGCGCCCTTGATCGGCACGAAGGTCTTGCCGCCATCCTTCGAGAGGTAGAGCGCGGTGTTGCAGGCGTAGACGGCGTCGGGATCGTTGGGCTCGACGGCGACGCCGCCGAAGTACCAGCCGCGCTGCCAGATGCGGGGATCGCCGCTGGCCCGCGTCCAGCTCGCGCCGGCGTCGTCCGAGCGGTAGAGCCCGCCGCCCTCCTCCGCGTCGACCATCGCGTACACGCGTTTGGGCTGGGACGGCGCCACGGCCAGGCCGATGCGCCCCGGTTTCCCAGGCAAGCCCTTGACCGGCTTCCAGGTGTCGCCGCCGTCCGTCGACTTGTAGAGGCCGCTGCCCGGGCCGTTCGACGGCGGATAGATGTTCCAGGGCGTGCGCCGCGTCTGCCAGAGGGCGGCGTAGATCACCTCCGGCTTCCCCGGCTCGAAGGCGAGGTCGATGGCGCCGGTGTCGTCGTCCTTGCCCAGCACCTTGCGCCAGCTCTTGCCGCCGTCCCTGGAGCGGAACACGCCGCGCTCGGCGTTGGGGCCGTAGGGATGGCCGAGCGCCGCCACGTAGACGACCTCCGGGTTGCGCGGATGGATCAGCACGCGCCCGATCTGCTGCGAGTCCCTGAGGCCGATATGGTTCCAGGTCTTGCCGCCGTCGGTGGACTTGTACATGCCGTCGCCCTGGGCGATGTCGGAGCGCATGTCGGCCTCGCCCGTGCCGACGTAGATCACCCGCGGGTCCGAGGGCGCCAGGGCCAGAGCGCCGATCGAGCCGATCGGCTGGCCATCGAAGATCGGCCGCCAAGTCCGGCCGGTGTCCTGGGTCTCCCAGACGCCGCCGTTGACGCTGCCGAAGTAGAAGTGCTCCGGCTGGCCCGGCACCCCGCTCACGGCGAGGACGCGGCCGCCGCGGAACGGGCCGATCAGGCGCCAGCGCAGATCCTGGAACAGGGCCGGATCGACGGCGAAGGCGCCGGAGGCGGTGAACAGGAGGACGGCGGCGGCGAGGAGGCGGCGCAGGGGCATGGGGAATCTCCGTAGAACGACAGTGATCATAGACGTCTTGGCCCGGCGAGGCGGCATGCCCTCCGGACTCCGCGGCCCCTCCGGGGCCGGCCCTCACTCCCCCAACCCCCTCTCTCCCATCCTCCCTCCCGCCAGCCGGGAGAGAGGGGGCTTAAAGAAAGAGGATTCATTCTTCCGACAAACCACTCCCTCTTCTCCCGGCTGGCGGGAGGGAGGATGGGAGAAGAGGGCAGGGGTGATGAGGGCTTCCACGGGGAGAACCCGCTCATCTGTGGGATCACGGCACGAACAACTCCAGCCGCGCCGAGTAAACCACCGACTCCCCCGGCTCCAGGACTGCCATGCCGGTGTCAACACCCGGCCCCCACTGGGCGCCGAACGGGTCGGCCCAGTTGAATTGCGGCTCGAGGACGATGAAATCCTTCTCCGGCGGGCCGTAGACCTGGAAGGCGCGGATGGGCGGCGAGGCCGCCACGACCCGCAGGCCGTACGCCGCTTCCCCGTCGACGACCTCGGCCACGGCCTGCCCCGGCGTCCCCTGGAGGTCCACGAAGCAGTCGTCGAGATAGAGATTGCCCAGAGGCTTGCCGCCGGGCATGGAGAAGTCGTACGGCGTGCCGGCGACCGGCACGACCTCGCCCGTGGGCAGCACCTCGTCGTAATCGTTCACCAGGGCTCGGCTGCGGGCCGGGATGTGCATTCGAGCCTGGCCACGCCGGCCGCTCGGGAGATTGAAATAAGGGTGCCAGCCGATCCCCATCGGCAGCGGCTCGGAGCCCACGTTCCTGGCCCTGATCGTGAGATTGAAGGAGTCGCTCCGCAGGACGTTCTCGAACGTGAGCTCGGCGGCCGAGGGCCAGCGCCCGCCGAAGTCGCCCGCCTGGAGGAACGCCACCACGGCGTCCTCCTCGTCGGAGGTCCGCCGGCGGACCTCGTCCATGGGCGCGTCGAGCACGAGGCCGTGCATGGCGTACTGCTCCGCTCCCGGCCGCCGGCCGCCGGCGTTGGCCGGCAGGTGGACCGTCTTGCCGAGAATCCTTGTCTCCACCGTCTTGCCGTCCGGCGACAGTGCGCCGCGGATCCGGTTGGCGTAAGGGATTAGAACCGCCCCGCCAATGAGGTAAGACGGGTTGCCGGGGAAGTCCCTCGGCCCGCCGCCGAGCATCTCGCGGGCCCTATCTGAGGAGGGCGCGTAGAGCAGGTCCGTCTCCCCCACCCGCGGGAGCAGGGCCCTGATCTGCAAGGTCATCATGCCCCGCCCGGGCAGGACCTGGGCGCTCAGGAAGGCGGGCTTGCCGGGGTCCGAGGGCTTCGGCCTTTCGAGATTGATGATCTCCAAATTGCTCTCAGGTAGATCGTGCTCAGGCATCTCTTCCCGCCTCCTCTCCGGGAAGAGAGCCTATCGGAAATCATCAGGAGCGGGTGTCTCGAAAGTCCTTTCCCTGCCAACGCGGCATGCCCTCCGAAAACCTCACCCTCGGTCCCTCTCCTAAAGGAGAGGGAGGTCTAGTCCCAGAACGTTCTGCCATGAGATCCCTCTCCTTTAGGAGAGGGGCAGGGGTGAGGTCGCCGAAGGGCACAGCGCACGACAGGCAAGGTACTTTCGAGACAGCCTCTGAGAGGACGCCTACTGGAAAGGCACATGCGCCGGCAGTGTCCCCGGAGTCAATGCCGGCGGACTCGTGCAGGTGTTGGCGCAGCCGGTCTTGCCACCCCTCGTATCCGCCTCGAAAAAGAACGGAAAGAGGACGACGTGGCTGACGAACAGGGTCTTCGCCTGGTTGACGACAGGCGATGAGCCCGCCAGGGAGGCGAATTCGCCCGGGAACTGCGAGCTGTGGCAGCCGAAGCAACTGACGTTCTGCTTGAACGTCTCGAGGGTCGTGTTGGCGAGGAGCGGCGAGCCCGCGGGGTCCTGCAGGTTGACCGTGGGCACTCCCTCGGGAGAGGGATCGGACGCCCAGACGGTCCCCACCAGCTCGTAGAAGCGCCATTTCGAATCGCGGGGCAGATGGTTCTGGACGTCGCGGTTGAGGGCCGCGATCTCCCGCCCGATCTGCGAGCTCGCTCCGCCATGGGGATACTGGCGGCAGACGTTGATCGGATTCGCCGGCCCGGCGGCGGGATTGGGCCGGTTGCACGGCGCCGGCCGGCCTCGCCGGCAATCGGTCGTACCGTCGTAGAAGGCCCAGGGCCCCGCCTGGGGTGTCGACTGGCAGTCCGGCGCGTTGCGGACGTGCTCGAAGGTCGCCCAGACCAGCTCGGGATGGTTCTGCACCCCGCCGGTGATGTGGAATCCCACCAGGGCGATCTCCGCCACGAACTGCTTCGGCTCGCCCGCGGCGGGATGCTCCGGCACGACACAGGCCTCGGTCGTGTAGTACTGCGCCTTCTCGGCCGGGCTCATCTTCCTGGCAAGCCGCCAGGACGACTTGATCTCGAACGCTCCCGCCGGGAAGGCGGTCCGGGGATCGGCGTCGCCCTGCACCTCGGGATCGTAGAACTGGTTCCGGGTGACGAAATCCACCCATCGCGGATTGACGTGCGCCGTGAAGTAGACCGGCTCGCCGGCCTGATCGATCAGCTCTCCCGAGGTATTGGCCCGCACGAACCCCGGCTGCGTCGTGGCATTGACCACCTCCTGGGTCGCCGGACCGCCGCAGGGGTTCCTCGGCTTCTGGTTGGCGATGCCGCAGAACCGGTTGCAGAAAAGATCGGTCATGGTGGGATTGGGAAGAGCCCAGTTGAAGTAGCGGGCCGTCGGCTGGCTCCGGTCCGTCTCCAGCAGCGCGAGGAAGCTCTGCCAGGCCCACTGCTGGAACTGGCACGAGCTCCTGGGCTCGAACGCCGGCAGGGAGGGAACGCCGGTGAACCATTGAGGCTGGGCCGGGCAAGCCGTTTCGGCCGCCGCGGCGGCGTGAGGCAGCAGCAGGACCACGGCCAGCAGGACGGGAACCAAACTCACCCTCATCCGCAAAGACATACAAGCCTCCTTTTTCGATGCTCTTCACTACACCTCTGCCGCGAACGGCAGAGGTATCCCGCCCGTATACTTCGTATACTTGAAGAAACTTGGGGAAACCATGCGCCTATGCCGCCTTGGCGGCGCCTCCCGCAGGCGCGTCCTGCTCAAGAGCACGGACGAGGGCGACGCTGAGCGACGGCCTACAGAGGCTCACCCAGAGGCGTTAGGTGCCTGCGCGCCAGAACGCCGGATCGCAGCGAGACCTTCCATCTTGCGGCACCCTCCCGTAGAGACGCCCCACCCCCGTTACGACACCATTTCGGGGACAACGGGGACGACGGGGCGTCTCTCTCGAAGGGTATGCCGCCGCCCTGCCACAATCGTCGAGAAGGCAGAAGGCCGCGAGAAGGCGCCGCCCACCCTGGTCAGGTGGGTACATGTAGCGCACGGGGGAAGGCTTGAGGTTCGAGGTGGAGGTGGAGGAGCCGGCAGGGCGGAATCCCCGAGGTCACCGGGATTTTCCCGTGACGCTTTGGCCTGGACCTGACCGGATCAGGCCTGGGATCTGGGCACGGCGTGCCCTCCGAAGAGACGGCCCGACGTCCCCGTGGTCCTGCGGAAGGTGTCGTAACGGGGATGGGCCGTCTCTACCGGTACGGTGTCTTGAGACGGGAAATCTCACGGTGAACAAACGTTCGGCCGCCCCGCGAAATGCGCCGCGCGACCTGCGGGCAGAACGGCGGCAGCGCCGCATGGCCGGTTCGACCTGCGGCGTCTCCGTCCTGCCCTGCGGGGCGGACCGTCTGACCTGCGGGGCGGACGGTCTGACCTGCGGCGTGCGACCCGTGTTCCCCACCTCGAGGGTCTGACCTGCGGGGCGGGACTTCCGCCCCACGGGTCAGACCGGAGACGCCGCAGGTCGAGTTGGCGGCCCCGCAGGTCAAGAGCTCGACCTGCGGGGCAGACCGTCGGACCTCCGGGCTAGGCGGCCTGCCCTCCAGGGCAAACCGGCCACGCGGGGCCGCTAGACCACCCTTTTACCCTGGATGAGCCGCACCACGACCACGATGACGGCGATGACCAGGAGCAGGTGGATCAAGCTCCCGGCGACGTGGAAGGCGAAGAAACCGAGGAGCCACAGGATCAGCAGGACTGCAACGATGGTCCAGAGCATTGACTTTCTCCTTTGAATTGGACAGCGAGATAGCCCTTTGCAAGCGGTGAGCCACACTATAATCCAGGACCGATGACGGATCTCCTCCTCCCCGACCTCCCGGACGTCCTGGCAGCCCGCCGAGCGCTGGAGGGGGTGGTCGTCCGCACACCCGTGCTGCGCTCGGACGCCCTGGACCAGCTCACCGGGGCGCGGCTCTTCTTCAAGGCCGAAGGCCTGCAGATCACCGGCTCGTTCAAGGTGCGGGGGGCCTACAACCGGATCCGGTCCTTGTCGCCGGCGGAAATGGCTGCCGGGTTGATCACCGTGAGCGCGGGCAACGCCGCCCTCGGTGCGGCCTGGGCGGCACGGGCGGCGGGCGCCCGGCTGGTCGTCGTGATGCCCGAGAACGCGGTGCCGGAGAAGCTCGCCGGGGTGGCGGCCCTGGGCGCCCGCATCGAGAAGGAGGGCATCACCAACGCCACCCAGGCCTTCGAGCGGCTGGACCGGCTCCGCCAGGAGCACGGCTACACCCTCGTCCACCCCTTCGACGACCCGTTCGTCATCGCCGGCGCCGCGACCGCCACCTGGGAGCTGCTCGAGGACGCGCCGGACCTCGAGGCCCTGGCGATCCCCTGCTCCGGCGGCGGCCTCCTCTCCGGAGCCCTGCTGGCGGCCCGCGGGCTCGCTCCGGCCGTGCCCGTCCACGGCGTCCAGCCGGCCGGCGCGGACGGCATCGTGCGGTCGCTGGCGGCAGGCAGGCCCACAGCGCCCGAGAGGGTGCAGACCGTGGCCGACGGCCTCACGGCCCCGAAGCCAGGGGTTTTGAACTTCGAGCTGATCCGGCGCTGGGCCGCGGACGTCTTCACCGTCACCGACGAGGCGATCCTCGAAGCCATGGGGCTGATCCTCCGCCACCTGAAAGTCATCGTAGAGCCCGCCGCCGCCACCGCCCTGGCCGGAGTCCTGGCCGACGAGCGCTTCCGCGGACGGCGAGTGGGCGTACTCCTGAGCGGCAGCAACACCAGCGCGGAGCGGGTGCGGGAGGTGTTGGGGGCGGAGACACATGAAGCTCGCGTCCGCCACCTTATTGGCTCCTTGGATACAGGCGTCCCCGACTTGGCAGAGAACCACCGCTTCCATGTGCTCGAATCCATCAAACATGGCAGGTGAGCTACTGCTCGACATCGATCAATAACGCTTACATACCTGCCGACCATGAATCTCCGGCTCATCCGAAACGCCACACTCCGCCTCAACTACGGCGGACACGAACTGCTCACCGATCCCTATTTCGCGCCCCGGCACTCGCGGCCCTCGTTCGCCGGCCGCTCGCCGAACCCGCTGGTGGAACTCCCCTGCTCTCCCGAGGAGATCATGGCCGGGGTCGAGTTGGTGATCGTGTCGCACCTGCACTCCGACCATTTCGATCCCGAGGCCCAGCGCCTCCTGCCCAAGGACCTCCCCGTCCTTTGCCAGCCGGGCGACGAGGAGGCCATTCGTCAGCACGGTTTTCAGGACGTGACGTCTGTGGCAGCCTCCGTCGAGTGGCGAGGTATTACGATCACCCGCACGCCGGGACAGCACGGGAGCGGCGCCGTGCTCGACGACATGGGCGTGGTCTCGGGCTTCGTCTTCCAAGCACCCAGAGAGCCGACGGTCTACTGGGCGGGGGACACGATCTGGTATGAGCCCGTGCGCGAGGCGATCGAGCGGTTCCGGCCCGACGTGATCATCACCCACTCCAGCGGCGCGGTCTGGGGCGAAGGCGTTCAGATCGTCATGGACGACGCCGGAACCGTCGAGGTCTGCCGGGCCGCCCCGGCCGGCACCGTCGTCGCCATCCATCTCGATTCCCTCGACCATGGCCTCGTCTCCCGGACGGACCTGCGCGCCCATGCGCGGGCGGCGGGTATCCCTGATGGGCGGTTGCTGATCCCCCACGACGGAGAGAGCCTCGACCTGCGATAGATCGCCTCCTCATCCCACTCCAAGGTCGGACCAGTTTTCGACCCCAGGAGGTTCGTCATGAACGGGATGAAAGCCACGAAGAGTCTCACGCTGACAGGTGCCCTGATCCTTGCCCTGCTCGCGGGACCGGCCTCCCGGGCCGGCAACGCCCAGACCCTCACTCTGCTGAGCGGAAGCAACATCAGCAACAATTTCAGTCCGGAGTTCCCGGAGGCTTCCGGCCTGGGACTCGCCAAGAACAGGACCACGCTCTGGTCGGTGAGCGACGCCAACTTCACCATGTATAAAATGGAGCTCAACAGCACTGCCGTCGAATCTTTCACTCCCACGCGGGCGAGCGGTGCGGCTTTGATCGGCACTACGGACTTCGAGGGCGTCACGTTCGGTCCGCCGCCGCCGAACATCGTCGACGATCACTTCATCTACCTGGTCAACGAGGCGGAGAACTCGATCGTGCCGGTCAACTACAACACGCGGAAATACTACTCGCAAGTGCCTCTGTCCTCGATGGCGGGCTACACCAGCGTCACCTGCCTGGGCGGCGACAACAAGAAGGTCTATGAGGAATTCGCCGGCTCCGATATCAACAGCGGCCTCGAGGGGATCACCTGGAACGGCGATCTCCAGTCTTTCTTCGTGGTCAAGGAGAAAGGCCCCGGGTTGATGATCAAGATCTCCGCGGACCTCAGCACGATCACGGCCTGCAGGCGCCTCGGCTTCAGCGGCGGCGACTACTCCGGCATCGGCTACGACCCGACGCGCGGGCAGTACTGGATCGTCAGCGACGAGGCTCAGGCCGTCTACCTGTACAACTGGAGCACCGCCACGTCCGTGCGGTACCCCCTCGGCTACGACGGCGGCGAAGGCGTGTCGTTCAATCCGGACAACAGCCGCCTCTACATCGTCACGGACAACGGCGGCGGCAACGACTCGTTTCTCTATACCTACCGCGTTCAGTAAGGGCAGGGGGGTGCTATCTTCTCCCCTCCGGAGAACGACACCCTGCGCCCCCCCACGGACCTCCTCGACTCCCGCCGCCTGACCGGCCCCAGCCTGCTCCTCGACCGGCCGGGGGCGGTGCTGGAGGTGGCCCTGTCGGCGGGCGAGGAGATCGCGGTCGGGATCTGGCAGACGAAGGTGCGCCGGCTTCTCGACGAGATCGGGTGGGCGGACGAGGTGGTCGCCTCCCGCCTGTTCGTGGGCGGGGCGGTCCTGGCGATCTCGGCTCCCATCGATTCGCTCTATACGGCGACGGAGGTCAACGAGTGGGCCTGGGACTCCACCGAAGCCGTGCTGACCGGCGGGGAGGAGCCCGCGTCCCTGAAAGAGACGGCGGAGCGGCTGCTGGTGGAAATGGGGTGGGAGGCCAATCCCGAGCTGCTGGCGCTCCGCGATGCCGCGGCGGCCCGGGGCGTCGCGTTCCTCTTCGACCAGCACCGGGCTTCCGTGGGGCTCGGCACGGGCTCCCTGGCCTGGCCCGTGGAAGACCTGCCCGATCCGGAGGCGGTCGACTGGGGAGCGGTCCACGACATCCCGGTGGTGATGGTGACGGGGACGAACGGCAAGACGACGACGGTGCGCCTCCTGGCGTCCATGGTGAGCGCCGCCGGCAAGGCCGCGGGGACCACGTCCACCGACCGGATCGAGGTCGCGGGCGAGGTGCTGGACGAGGGGGACTACTCCGGCCCGGGCGGAGCGCGGACGCTGCTGCGGGACCGGCGGGTGGAGGTGGCCATCCTGGAGACGGCGCGCGGCGGCATCCTGCGCCGGGGGCTCGCCGTCGACCGGGCGAAGGCCGCCCTGATCACCAACATCTCGGCCGACCATCTCGGCGAGTTCGGCGTCCACGACCTGCCGTCCCTGGCGTCGGCCAAGCTGGTGGTCACCCGCGTGGTGGAGCCGGGCGGGCGGGTCGTGCTGAACGCCGACGACTCCGAGCTCGTGGCCGCGGCCGGACGGATCGCGGCGCCGGTCACCTGGTTCAGCCTCGATGCCGCCAATCCCCACATTCGGGAGAGCCTCGCGGCGGACGGCGAGGCCTGCTTTCTTGAAGAGGGTGCGCTGGTGCTCGCCCGGGGCGGCGAGCAGATCGTCGTGGCGCGCGTCGAGGAGGTCCCCATCACGTTCGGCGGCGCCGCCCGCCACAACGTGGCCAACGCCCTCGGCGCGATCGGCCTGGCGGCAGCCCTGGAGCTGCCGGTCGAGGCCATGGCGGCGGGGCTGCGGCAGGTCGCCGGCACGCCGGAGGACAATCCCGGGCGGGCCAATCTGATCGAGCGGAACGGCGTCCACATCCTGGTCGACTACGCCCACAACCCCGAGGGCCTGCTGGCGCTGCTCAACATCGCGCGGTCGCTGCCCGCGGAACGCCGGCTGATGGTGATCGGTCAGGCCGGGGACCGGAGCGAGAGCGCGATCCGCGATCTCGCCCGCACCGCCTGGGGGCTGCGCCCGGACCGCGTCATCGTCAAGGAGATGGTGGAGCTGCTGCGCGGCCGGCCGGCCGGCGAGGTGCCGGCCCTCCTGGTGGACGAGCTGCTCCGGTTGGGCGCCCGGCCGGAGAGCGTCACGCAGGCCGGCTCAGAGCTGGAAGCGGTTCGCGACGCCCTGGCATGGGCTCGGCCGGGAGACCTGCTGGTGCTGCTGGTGCACGCCCAGCGGGACGAGGTGCTGGCGATGGTGCGGGGCGCCTGACCTGCCCCGGCGACGCCCGGCCGGGCAACCGGCCCGGGGGTCTACCCTCCAAGAGGAGATCAGCCGCCTTAGGGCAGCCTGTACAGCTTCAATCCGCTCCCGATGTTCTGAGGATTACCGCCATCTGCTTGGCTGGGAAGGTTTGCATGAGAATTGGCAACGAGATTCTTCTCATCGTTCTGCTGGCGACTCTCAACGGGGTGCTCGCCATGGGCGAGATCGCCTTGGTATCGGCCCGCAAGGTCCGGCTCCGGCAGCGCGCGAAGGCGGGAGACCGCGGAGCCCAGGCGGCCTTGGAGCTGGCGAGCTCTCCCGGGCGCTTTCTCTCGACGGTCCAGATCGGCATCACTCTGGTCGGCATCCTGGCCGGTGCCTTCGGCGGTACGACTCTGGCCGAGGAGCTGGCCGCGGGGGTCGCGCGGTTCCCTCTCCTGGCTCCCTATGGCGAGGTGATCGGCGTTGGCATCGTGGTGATCGGCATCACATACGTCACCCTGATCTTCGGCGAGCTGGTCCCCAAGCAACTCGCCCTGAATGCGCCCGAGAAGATCGCGGCGGTGCTCGCGCGCCCCTTGAGGCTCCTGGCGAGGATATCGGCACCCGCCGTCTTCATCCTGGACAGCTCCACGCGGCTCATCCTGCGGCTCCTCGGCACCCGTCCGTCCGAGGATCCGCCGGTAACGGAAGAGGAGCTCAAGCATCTGATGAGGCAAGGCACCCGGGCCGGGGTGTTCGAAAAAGGCGAGCAGGAGATCGTGACGCGGGTCCTCCGGCTCGGAGAACGCCGGGTCGGCGAGCTCGTCACCCCGCGCTCGTCCATGGTAGCCCTGGAGGTGAATGCCCCACCGGAGGTGAACTGGGCCAAGGTCGCCGCCAGCCCCCACTTCTTTTTCCCGGTCTTCGAAGGAGTGCCGGACAGGATCCTCGGCTTGATCTCGGTCAAGGATCTGTGGATCAAAGTCATGGCGGGCGAGGAGCCGGACCTGCGTTCCCTCCTCAGGGAGCCGATTTTCCTGCCGGAGGGCGTGTCGGCGTTGCGGGCGCTCGAACGTCTGCGGGAAACCGGCAGCCATCTCGCCCTGGTGCTCGACGAATACGGCGGCGTCGAGGGGCTCGTGACCCTGCACGACGTGCTGCAGGCCATCGTCGGCGAGCTGCCCCCCGCGGAGCAGGACCAGCAGCCCATGGCGGTGCGGCGGGAGGACGGCTCCTGGCTCCTGGACGGCATGCTCCCCATCTCCGAGCTATCGGAGATCCTGGACCTCTCCACGACCGACAACGAAGAGCTGTCGGAGTTCCAGACCCTGGGCGGCTTTTTCATGGGCCGGATCGGACACCTCCCCCAGACAGGCGACCACTTCGAGTGGGCCGGTTGGCGCTTCGAGGTGATCGACATGGACGGCCGCCGCGTCGACCAGGTGCTCGTGGCCCGGGCGGACGTCGCCGTTGCCCCGGGGTAGAAGCGTTGGAGGACGTCCTACACCCCCACCAGCGCCCCCTCCCGAGTCAACGCCTGGGGGAGCTGCGACGGCTGGGGCTTGAAGCTGACGATCAGGTCCCAGACCCGGGCGAGGCGGTCGCCGAAGATGACGACCAGGTCGCCGGGGCAGGCCGTCTCCAGAGCCTTGAGGACCGCGTCCGTCTCGCGGTAGACCTCTGGGATGATCCGCTCTGCCGGGAAGCCGGCGGCGATCAGGCCGCGGCGGAGGACCTCGCCGACCTCGCCGGGCGGACGGCCCCGCAGGTCGTCGTCCTCCCGGATCATCACCAGATCGAAGGCCGGGGCCGCGGCGGCGGCCAGGGCGAGGATGTCCTCGTCGCGGCGGTCGCCGGGCGATGCGATCACTCCGATGCGCCGGCCGTGCACGGCCAGCTCGCGCACCGTGCGCGCCACCGCCTCCATGCTGTGGGCGTTGTGGGCGTAGTCGAGCAGCACCCGGAAAGGATGCTCGTTGTAGAAGTTGAGCCGGCCCGGGGCCTGGAAGAAGTCGGTGGTGAAGGTGCGCAGGCCCTGGCGGATGTTCTCGACGCCGACGCCCATGCCGTGGGCCACGGCGGCGGCGAACATGGAGTTCTGGATGTTGTGGAGGGCCCGGCCTTCGATGGTCGCGGGAACGTGGCTCGCCCAGAGCAACGGGATCTGCCGCTCGCCCTGATAGAACACCAGCATCCGGCCGTTGAGCCCCTCCTCCAGCACCACCGCCTTGCCCTTGTTGCGCACGTGGTCGCGGACCCGCTCGTTGTTGCGGTCCATGGTGACGTAGATCGGCTCGGCCGGGCTGTGCTCGGCCATTTGCGCCACCCGCTCGTCGTCGGCGTTCAGCACGCAGTAGTTCTGGGCCACCTCGGCGATGATCTGCTTGACGGCCGCGAGATCCTCGATGCTGTCGACGCCGCCGAGGCCGAGGTGGTCGGAGGCGACGTTGAGCACGGCGCCGACGCTGCACTTGCGCCAGCCCAGGCCGGAGCGGACGATGCCGCCGCGGGCCGTTTCGAGCACGGCGGCGTCGATGGTGGGATCGCGCAGCACGATCTGGCTCGACCAGGGGCCGGTCATGTCGCCGCGCACGGTGAGCGTGCCGTCGATGTACACCCCGTCCGTCGTCGACATGCCGACCCGGTAGCCCGAGAGCTTGAGGATGTGCGCCGTCATGCGGGTGGTGGTGGTCTTGCCGTTGGTGCCGGTGATGGCGGCGATCGGGATGCGGTTGCGCGTGCCGCGCGGGAAGAGCATGTCGATGACCGGCCCGGCCACGTCGCGCGGCTTGCCCTCGGTGGGCGCGACGTGCATGCGGAAGCCGGGAGCGGCGTTGATCTCGACGATCGCGCCGCCGACCTCCTTGTAGCTGCGGGTGATGTCGGGTGAGATGAAGTCGACGCCGCCGACGTCGAGGCCGATCGCCTTGACGGCCCGCTCGGCCATATCCCGGTTGTCGTAATGGAGGACGTCGGTCTTGTCGATCGAGGTGCCGCCGGTCGAGAGGTTGCCGGTCGAGCGCAGGTAGACGACCCGGCCCTCCTCGGGGACGGAGTCGAGGCTGAGGCCGGAGAGCTCCAGCAGACGGCGGGCCTGGTCGTCCACCTCCAGGCGGGTCAACACCTTCTCGTGCCCGACGCCGCGGCGCGGATCGGCGTTGACGGTCTCAATCAGCTCGGCCACGGTGTGCCGGCCGTCGCCCACGACGTGCCCCGGCACCCGCTGGGCCACCGCCACCACCCGGCCGTCGACCACCAGGATGCGGAAGTCCTGCCCCGGTTGGCAGGCTTCGACGATGACGCGGGAGCAGTGGCCGCGCGCCTTCTCAAAGGCGGACCGCACGTCGTCGGGAGTCTTGAGGTTGATCGCCACGGCGTTGCCGTGATGGCCGTCGAGCGGCTTGATGACGACCGGGTAGCCCAGCCGTTCCGCCTCCGCGACCGCGTCCTCGGCGTCGTAGACCATCGACTGGCGCGGCACCGGCAGGCCGAGCTGCTCCAGGATCTGGTGGGTCAGCCGCTTGTCGGAGGCGATCTCGACGGCGATCTGCCGGGTCTCGCTGGTGATCGTGGCCTGGATGCGCTTCTGATATTTCCCGTAGCCGAGCTGCACCAGCGAGCCTTCGTTCAGGCGGATCCAGGGGATGTCCTGCTCCTCGGCGGCGCGCACCAGGGCGGCCGTGGAGGGCCCCATGGCGTAGCGCTGGGCGATGCGCACCAGCTTCTCGAGCTCGGCCTGGAAGTCGAGCGGCGCGGGATCGTAATCCTCGCGCTCGGGCGGCAGCAGGTGGCGGATGATGCGCAGGGCCAGCTCGGCCGCCGCCAGCCCGACCTCCTCCTCGACGTAGCTGTAGACCACGTGATACTGCCCGGTCGGCAGGCCGGTGCTGCGCGTCTTGCCGAAGGTAACGGGCGTTCCCACCAGGACCTGCAATTCGAGGGTGACGTGCTCCAGCACGTGCCCCATCCAGGTCCCCTCGTCCTCGTTCATCCGCCGGATGAACCCGCCGTCCTCACCGTAGGAGCAGCCGTGCTGGGCGAGGCTGGGAATCATGGCGACCAGGCGCTCGCTGAAGCCTGGAAGCTCAACCGTGGGGAAGGTCTCCAACTCGCCGAGGTCGACCCGCAGCCGGATGACCGGCCACAGTGCGTAGAGGTTGGGGCCGCGGTAGACACGGGTTTCCAGGATCTTCATGAGGTTGGCTCTCCGAAAAGGTGTATGACGGACATGAAGGTAGAAAAGATCGATCTGGCGGACTGAAAAACAGCAAGGCCCATGCCAGTAACTGCATTCAAAAGGTTATTGGACCCGTTGGCTGGATCTGCTGATTGGGGCTTTCTATTCGCCGCCGTCCTCCGAGCCCACGGCAATCTCTTCCGACATCACCGGCGACCGGTCCGGGGCGCGCCGGTCCATGGGATCGGAGAGGTGGAGCATCGGAGGAGGCGCGATGCCCATCCGGCTCTTGAGGTCGTAGCGGCAGCCGGTGGTCAGGAAGTCGAGCTTGAGCCCCATCATCGCCACCGCCTGCCCGCGGTGGATGGCGTGGCTGTCGGTGAAGCGCATGGCGGAGGCGTCCACCACCGTCACGGCGCCGGCGCCGAGGACGGAGATCTCGCCGTCGCCGCTGATGATGGCGGCCGTGTCCTCGTCGATACCCACGCCGAGAGGCGCGGGATTGTAAGAAAGCGCCGTCAGCAGCCGGCCGAGGCGGTCGCGGCGCCGGAAGTGCTGATCGATCACGAGGTCCGGAGCGAGGCCGAGACCCTTGGCCAGGTGGACGAGGCGGCGGCGCGGCGTGGCCCCGCTCTCCCCCAGGGCGATCATGTGCTCGGAGAGGAGCGCGGCGCCGGCGCTGGTGCCGGCCACCACCATGCCGGCGGCGTGGCGGCGGCGGACGGTCGACGCGATCTCGGTCCCCCCCAGGGCCGAGGAGAGCTTGAGCTGGCTGCCGCCGGTGATGAAGAGGCCGGTGGCGTATTCAAGAAGATCATGAGCCTCCGCGCCGGCTTCCATCGCGTCTTCTCTTGAGTCGATCTTGAGGACCTCGACGTTCTCGGCCCTCAGCGCCAGGAAGAGATCGGCGTAGCGGTCGCCCGTCTCCGGCACGTCCGAGGCGGTGCCGAGCACGACGACGCTGGCGTCCGGGCCCCCGGCCGCTTCGAGGAAGTAGCGCAGGATGACGCGCTCGCGGGTCTTGTCTTCGGCGCCGCCGATGGCGATCAGCATCCCGGGGTGGGTGACGTGGGGCTTGGGCAGGATGTCCATGGAAGTAACTCCTTGAGGCAAAGAGAATGCCAGATCCCCTGCTTTCCGGCTCAGGTAGCGATCAGGCATGTTTCGTGCTTTCTACTAACTCGGGCACAGGAAACCGTGCACGCTGATACGGAGTTACGGTGATCTTTTCCCGAAGGGAGGACGGCATGAGCAGTCTCGGGAACCTAAAGGCGGAAAAAAGCTCGGGAGTGGTCTTGCAGCGGCTCCTGGAGATTGCGGCCCAGCGTCAGGAAGGCGTGTCAGCCTGGCAGAGCAACCCTGTCGAACCGGCATCGTACGACGGGATCTTCGACCGGCTGGCCCTGGGCGTCGAGGAGACGCAGAGTCGGCTTGCCGCCGAGCGGAAGGCGGCGGGAGCGCGCTGGGAAGCCCTGCTGGGTCATCCGCAGGCGCGGCGGCTGGTGCGGATCCGGAACGACCGCCGCTTCCAGACCTGGGGCTTCTACGAGTTCCTCCTCGCGAAGTCCCGCAAGCTCGCCGCCAACGATCCCCGGACGGCCCTGCAGGCCGCCGAGCTCGCCCTGGCCGTGGCCCGCTGCCTCGATCCCGCGGAGCACGGCGAGGAACGGACCGCCGACTTCCAGAGCGAGGCCCACGCCGCCATCGCCGAGGCCCGGCGCGGCCTCTCGGACCGCGACGGCGCCTGGCAGGCTTTCGAGGAGGCGCTCAACTGCATGGAGGATGGCACCGGCGATCCGCTGGTGAAGGCGGAGCTGGAGCATCTCCGGGCGCGTCTCCTGGGCGACTCCGGCCGCGCCGAAGAGGCCACGGAGGCCGGGAGGCGGGCAGGCAACCTCTTCAGGAAAATTGGCGACCTCCGCATGCAGGAGGGTCACCTGAGCCATCTCGAGCGGCTGGTGGCGCGGCGGTAGGAGGCACCTAAAAGCCAAAAAGGACTGCAAAGACCTCAAGGACTGCAAAGACGACAGGAATCAAGAAATCCCGGTCTCGTTGCTTTTCTTGCCGTCCCTGCAGTCCTTGAGGTCCTTGCAGTCCTTGGTTCTACCCGCCTACCCCTCCCCGTCCGGCCGCAGCGCATACCCCACCCCGCTGACCGTCACCAGGTAGTGCGGCTCGGCCGCGTCGCCTTCGATCTTCTGTCTCAGCCGGTGCACGAGCTGCTTGAGGAGCTGGCGGTCGCCCGCTCCCCGCGAGCCCCAGACGTGGGCGAGCAGCCTCTCGGCCGGCAAGGTGTGGCCGGCGTTGGCGAGCAGGATCTGGAGCAGCCGCAGCTCCAGGCGGGTCAGGCGGACGGGCTCGCCGCCCCGCACGGCGACCGCCTGCAGCTCGAGGTCGAGGCTGAAGGCGCCGACGTCGAGGGGCGCCGGCCTCTCCTCCCCCGCCCGCCGGAGCAGGGCGCGGACGCGGGCCAGCAGGGTCCGCGGGCTGAACGGCTTGGTCAGGTAGTCGTCCGCCCCGAGGTCGAGGGCCTGCACCTGGTCTTCCTCGGCGCTGCGCACGGTGAGCATCATGATCGGCACCTTGGACTGGTTGCGGATCCGGCGGCAGACCTCGAGGCCGGAGAGGCGCGGCAGGTTGACGTCCAGGATCACCAGGGCCGGCGATTCACGCTCGAAGGCCTCGACGGCGGCCTGCCCGTCCGAGGCCTCGACCACCATGTAGCCGGCTTGCCGCAAGGCGTAGCCGATCAGGCTCAAAAGCTCGAGGTCGTCGTCCACCACCAGAATCTTCACGCTGCCGCTCCCTCCTGATTCCGCTGTCCCCTGGGCAGAACGACTCTCATCCGGGTGCCCCGGCCGCCGCGGCCCGCGACCGCCTCGACCCGGCCGCCGTGCCGCTCGACGATCGAGCGGACGATCCACAGGCCCAGTCCCATGCCGCCGGTCTCCGGCTCCTCGCCATCCCCGGCGCGCCGCACGAACCGTTCGAAGAGCTCGCCGCCGCTGGCGTCCGGACCTGCCGGCAGGCCCGGCCCTTCGTCCTCGACCCAGAGGGCCACCGTCCCCTGCTCCACCGCGCCGCCGACGTGCACCACGGAGCCCGCGGGCGAGAACTTGTTGGCGTTGGCCAGCAGGTTGACGAACACCTGCGTGAGGCGCGGAGCGTCGCCGCGGAGGGCAGGCATGGGGTACGGCAGGTCCACGTCGATCGACTGGCCGCGCTGGGCGAGCAGGGGCCCGGTCAGCTCGACGGCCTCCTCGATCACCTCGTCGAGGGCCACCGGGCGGCTGCGGAGGGAGTCCTGTCCGGACTCGATGCGCACGCTCTCCAGGAGGTTGTCGATGAGCTGGGTCAGGCGCAGGCTCCCCCGTTCGAGCGAGAGCACGAGGCTGCGGGTCTCGCCGTCCAGCCCGCCGGGGGTCTGCAGCAGGCGGTCGCGCAGCAGCTCGATCGAGGCGAGCTGGGCCGAGAGGGGGGTCCGGAACTCGTGGGAGATGTTGGCCAGCACGGCGTCGCGCTGGCGGCGGGCGGCCTCGACGTCGGTCTCGTCGCGCAGCACCTGGACCTGCTGGTCCTCGGCCGAGGGCGCGCTGGTGATCACCACCGTCCGCCGCCCGCCGTCCGGCCGCAGCAGGTGCTCGGTGGCCGTGGCGCCGCCGCGGAAGCGGGCGTGGACGATCGGGCAGCTCTCCTCGCACGGCCGCACGCCGTCCCGCCCCTGGGGGTTGAGCACGTCGCCGCAGAAGCGGCCGACCGCCGCCGCGGGATCGACGCCGAGCAGGGCCGCGGCCTGCGGGTTGAGGTAGCGGATGCGCCGGTCGCGGTCGACGCTGTAGACCCCCTCGACGATGCCGGTGAGGATGGCCTCCCCTTCCGCCTGACGGCGTCGCAGCTCGGAGGTGAGCTGAAGGAGGCGGCGGCGCATCTCCTCCATGGTGGCCGCGAGGGTGCCCAGCTCCATGCCCGGGGCACGGGGGGTCGGGGTCGAGAGGTCGCCGCGGCCGATGCGCGCCGCGGAGGCGGTGAGCTCCTGGACGGGGCGGGTCAGCCGGCGGCTGATCACGAAGCCCGGCAGGGTGGCGACGGCGGCCACCAGCAGCGCCAGGAGCAGGAGGTTGCGCACCAGCCGGGTCAGCGAGGAGGCGACGGCGTCGCGCGGGAGCTCGGTCTCGATCAGGGCCGCCACCTCGCCCGCGGGAGTCCGCAGGGGGCGCACGGAGAGGAAGAGCCCGGCGGACTTGAGCCGCCCGGAGGCCGGCTCGCCGGTGGCCAGCACCTCGGCCCGCAACGGCATGCGGGGGTCTTCCGCGTCGGCCAGCGCCTGCTCGGGGTCGAGGATCGCGACCGGCAGTCCCACCTGTCCGGCGATCTGGCGGGCGAAGGAGGGATCGAGGACGAGCGCCGCCGCCGACACGGCATCCCGGGAGGCGGCCAGGGGCGAGGCCGCGCCGAGGAGCAGGGCGCCGCCCGGCAGCCGAACGACCGAGGACACCCCCTCCTCCCCGGCGCGGCGCAGCACCTCGCTCCAGGGCAGGGGGGCGCCGCTGGCGGCGAACCGCCTTCCGCCCGAGAAGATGGCGGCGCCGGAGAGCCCGCTGGTCCGGCGGAAGCGTTCGAGGAAGGCGGCGAGGCCGGCGGCATCGCGCTCCGTCACCAGGCGCCTCACCGTGGGGCGCTCCGCGAGGAGGTGCGCCGACGTCCGCACGTCGCGGGCCGAGCGCTCGACCGCCTCCTGCGCGCTCGCCCCCGCCAGGTTGACCCGCGCCAGGCCCTGCTCGTCCGCGAACCGCTCGATCAACCCCATGGCCGACACGGCGACCGCGATCACCGCCAGCAGGACGAGGCCGGTGTTGAGGCCGATCAGGAGGGTGCTGAAGCTGGCGCGGCGCATGGACGAGTCAGATTAACGTTTTCATCTGCCCGTCCGCCACTCGATCACGCTCTTGATCGCCAGCGTCGCAAGCGCCAGCAGAGCCAGCAGCGACGCCACCGCGAAGGCGGCCGAGAACTGGTACTCGTTGTAGAGGATCTCGATGTGCAGGGGCATGGTGTTCGTCAGGCCCCGGACGTGGCCGGAGACCACCGAGACGGCGCCGAACTCGCCCATCGCGCGGGCGTTGCAGAGCACCACGCCGTAGAGCAGGCCCCAGCGGATCTTCGGCAGGCTCACCCGGAAAAAAGTCTGTATCCCCGAGGCGCCCATGGTCAGGGCCGCCTCCTCCTCGTCGTTGCCCTGGGACTGCATCAGGGGGATCAGCTCGCGGGCCACCATGGGCGAGGTGACGAACATCGTCGCCAGCACGATGCCGGGCACGGCGAAGATGATCCTGATGTCGTGCGCCTGCAGATACGGCCCGAAGAAGCCATGGGCGCCGAAGAGGAGGACGAACATCATCCCCGAGATCACCGGCGAGACGCTGAACGGCAGGTCGATCATCGTGATCAGCAGGTTCTTGCCGGGAAACCGGAACTTGGTGATGGCCCAGGCGGCGGCCAGGCCGAAGAGCAGGTTGATCGGCACCGCGATGGCCGCCGCGGTCAGCGTCAGGCGGACGGCGTCGAGGGCCACCGGCTCCTTGATCGCCGCCAGATAGGTCTGCCAGCCGGACTCGAACGCCTTGGCGAAGACCAGCGCCAGGGGGATGAACAGGAAGAATCCCAGGAAGACCAGGGCCGTGCCGAGCAGCAGCCCGCGCACCCAGCGCGGCTCGGTGAGCGCGGTGGCCACGCCATGCTGCCCCGGGGAGCGCTGCCGGCCGAGAGCCGCGACGCCGCCAGCCATCAGACGACTCCTTTCATCATTCGCCCCCGTCGGCGGTGCGCAGCCGCCGCCCTCGGTGCCAGGCGAGGAAATTGATCAGCAGGAGGAGGGTGAAGGAGAAGAGCAGGAAGACGAGAGCGATCGCCGTGGCGCCCGCGTAGTCGTACTGCTCGAGCTTGATCATGATCAGGAGCGGCGTGATCTCCGACTTCATCGGCATGTTGCCGGCGATGAAGATCACCGAGCCATACTCGCCCATGGCGCGGGCGAAGGCCAGCACGAAGCCGGTGAGGGCTGCGGGCACGAGCTCGGGCAGGATCACCCGCCGGAAGGTCTGCAGGCGGCTGGCGCCCAGGCTGGCGGCGGCCTCCTCCACCTCCGGATCGAGGTCGCCGAGCACCGGCTGCACCGTGCGCACGACGAAAGGCAGGCTGATGAAGGTGAGGGCGACCACCACGCCCAGACGGGTGTAGGCGACCTCGATCCCCAGCGGGTCGAGCCAGCGGCCGACCCAGCCGTTCTTGGCGTAGAGGGTGGCGAGCGCGATGCCGGCCACGGCCGTGGGCAGCGCGAACGGCAGGTCTACCAGAGCATCCACCAGACGCCGTCCGGGGAACCGGTAGCGCTCGAGCACCCAGGCGACCAGCACGCCGAACACCAGGTTGATCGACGCCGCCGCGAAGGCGGCCCCGAGGCTCAGGCGGTAGGCCGCGAGCGCCCGGGGCCCGGTGACGGTGGTCCAGAACGAGCTCCAGGTCAGCGTCGCCGTCTTCAGGAAGACGGTCGCCAGCGGGATCATGATCATCAGGCCGAGGTAGAGCAGCGTGAAGCCCAGGGAGAGGCCGAAGCCGGGGAGCACGCTGCCCCCGCGGAAATGCCTGCCCCTGCGCCGCGCCGGCACGGGCAACGGCGACGCCGCCATCTCTGCCTCGGCCGGCTTCACCTACTGACCCGCTCCGTAGATCTGATCGAACAGGCCGCCGTCCGCGAAGTGGGTCTTCTGCGCCTTGGTCCAGCCGCCGAAGACTTCGTCGATGGTGAACAGCGCCACCTTGGGGAACTGCTGAGCGTACTTGGCGACCACGTTTTGGTTGCGCGGCCGGTAGTAGTGCCGGGCCGCGATCTCCTGCCCCTCGGGAGTGTAGAGGAAGTCGAGGTAGGCCTTGGCCACCTGCGTCGTCTTGTGCTTGGCGGCCATCTTGTCCACCACGGCGACGGACGGCTCCGCCAGGATGCTGACCGAGGGGGCCACGATCTGGAACTCCCCCTTGTCACCGAGCTCCCTGACGGCGATGAGGGCCTCGTTCTCCCAGGCGATCAACACGTCGCCGATGCCTCGCTCGACGAAGGTCACGGTCGAGCCCCGAGCCCCCGAGTCGAGAACCGGGACGTTCTTGTAAAGCCGCGTGACGAATTCCTTGGCCTTGGCCTCGCTGCCGTACTTCTTCAGCGCGAAACCCCAGGCCGCGAGGTAGTTCCAGCGGGCGCCGCCGGAGGTCTTGGGATTGGCGGAGATGACCGAAACCCCAGGCCGCACGAGGTCTTCCCAATCCTTGATCTTTTTCGGGTTCCCCTTCCGCACCAGAAAGACCACGGTCGAGGTGTAGGGGGCGCTGTTGTTGGGCAGCCGCGTCATCCAGTTCTTGGCGATCAGACCGGAATTCGCGACGGCGTCGACGTCGTAGGCGAGGGCCAGGGTGACGACGTCGGCCTCCAGGCCGTCGATCACCGAGCGGGCCTGCTTGCCCGAGCCGCCGTGCGACTGCTGGACGGTGACGGTCTGCCCGCCCTTGGCCTTCCAGGCCTTGGCGAAGGCGGCGTTCACGTCCTGGTAGAGCTCGCGCGTCGGATCGTAGGAGACGTTGAGCAGCTTCACCTGCGCCGCCGCCGGCCCCGCGGCCAGGAGAAGGGAGAGCAGCGGAAGAGCGAAACGGATTCTCATGACGGTTCTCATGACGAGAGGGATTCCTTTCCTCAGAAAGCGATCTGGAAGCGGCTGAAGACGATCTTCTCGTCCTCGCGGTCGCCGGTCGCGGCGCCGCCCTCGAACGAGGTGTCCTCGTAGTCGAGCATCAGCCGCAGGTTCTTGTTGAAATACCAGTTGAAGCCCACGGCCCAGGCCTCGGCCGCCGAGGCGGAGCTGGCGATGTTGGCGTAGGTCGGGAAGGTGTCCTCGTCGAGCTCCTGCTTGTGGTAGCGCGCGGCGAGCTCGAAGGCGCCCCAGGTGTGGGCGGCGGGGTCGAAGACCTTCTTGGGATTGACCGACCGGTAGGAGGCCTCGCCGCCGGTCAGGACCCAGTTGGCCGCCACCTGCCAGGCCGTGTGCTCCAGGTCCTGCGCGGCCGCGCCGCGGCGCACCGCCTGCTTCGAGGCCACGTACTCGGCCAGCAGGCCGAACGGGCCCGTGTAGAAATAGCCCTGGGGCGACAGGCGGGTCCGGTCGCCGTCGGCGATCACCGTGTTCGGCGCCGTGCCGTCCGCGCGGTAGGAGAAGAACGTCTGCTGCGCGGGGGTGCGGAAGGCCGGCAGGCCGGGAGCGGCCAGCGTGCCCTCCTGCTTGCCCGTGCTGCCGGAGACGCCGAAACCCAGGTTCTTGAGCGGTCCGCCCGCCTTGACGAACGGCTGGAAGAAGATCCGCGCCGCGTAATCCTTGTCGTCGTTGGTGTCGCCGTCGGCGCTGCCGCCGTCGGGCACGCCGTTGAACAGGCCCACGGCGTAGCTGGCGACGCCGCCCGAGAAGTCGCCGGAGATCTGCACGCCGAGGTCGCGGTTGGGCACCAGGTTGGTGGGGAACGCCCGCTCGACGAACAGGATCTCGGTCGCCGACTGCAGGCGCTCGAAGCCCACCGGGGGCTTGAACTTGCCGCCCCGCACGCGGAAGGCCGGGTTGAAGCGGCCCTCGATGTAGGCGTCCTGCAGCACGGTCTGGCCGCCGCCGAAATCCGGCATGATGCGGAAGTCGAAGATCTTGTAGACGGTGCCCTCGAAGATCGGCCGCACCCGGCGCAGCGTGAAGGTGTCGGTCGCCGGCCGCTGGTCGTCGCTCTGGAAGAAGCGGCCGTCGAAGTGGGTGTAGCCGCGGAGCTTCAAGACGAAGTTGCCATCCGCCGACTTGACCGAGAAGCCGTCCTTGCCGGCGGTCGCCTGGCCGGCCGTCTTCGCCTTCTCGGCCGCCGCCTCCTTGTCGATCTCCGTCTTGCGGTCGAGGACGCGGATCTTCTGGTCCAGCTCGTCGAGCCGCTCCTCGACGGTCGGCGGCTGCACGGGCTCCTGCGCCTCTTCCTGCGCCGTTTCCGCCGGCGGCTCCTGACTGGCCTCCTGCGCCCGGGCGGCCGGCAGGGCCAGCAGGGCGAGGCTCAACATAATGACTGCATATCTCATCGCGATCTCCGAAAACGCAATCCTCCGGGTGTCCGGCCGGCCGCGAACGAAAAAGAAGAACGGAAAGACGCCTCGGGGCCTCCGGTCGTCCGGCAGGCCGCCGCGCGCGTGAAATTGAAAACAACCGGGAACGCCACGCTCACCGCCCCTCCCTGCCTTCCCGGTCGAAACGGACTTTTTCGCGGCGCTCGATCTGCACCACCCGCGAATCCTGGATGACGATCTCGATCGAGCCGTAGCGGATCGAGGAGAGCGCGAGCCGCAGCTCGGCCTCGATCCGGCGCAGCTCCTCGCTCCCCCTCTCCGGGCTCACGACACCGCCTCCGGCGAGCGGATGATCAGCACGGGCAGGTGCGCCACCTGGGGCAGCAGCTTGCCGATGAAGCCGCCGAGGGGGATCCGGCCGTCCTGGCCCGGCAGGGGCGAGCCCAGCACCAGGAGGTCGTGGCCGCCCTCCGCGATCTGGGCGAGGATCTCGTCGCGCACGGCGCCGCGGCGGATGCGGGTGGCGACCGGCACGCCGATCCGCTTCAGCGTGCGGGCGCTGCCGGCCAGGAACCGCTCCGCCTGCGCCTCGTCCTGCCCGATCCGGTCCTCCGGGGCCAGGACGGTGAGGATGGTGGCCTCGGCGCCCAGATGACGGGCCAGGCGGCCGGTGAACGAGACGTCCTCCTTGCCCGGCTCGCCGACGGCGACGCAGATGAGCAGGCGCGCCGGCACCCGCGAGGCGCCGTCGTGCGGCGCCAGCAGCAGGTGGTGATGGCCGGCCTCCAGGACCCTCGCCGCCATCTCCAGACCCTCGCGGGGCGGCAGGGAGAGGACCACCAGGTCGCACGGACGGCGCGAGACCTCCTCGGCGATGGCCTCGGCCGGCCCCTCCGCCGTCAGGCGGGCCTCGACGGCGGCGATGCCCGTGCCCAGCAGCTCCTTGGCGTCCTGGAGAGCCTGCTCGCCCGCCTCGCCGGAGGCATGGCCGAGCAGGGCCACGCGGGCCTGGGAACGCCGGGCCAGCTCGCCGCCGAGCGCCAGCGCCGCCCGCGAGCGCTGCGAGCCGTTGGTGAGCATCAGGAAGCGCAGGCCGGGGTGGACCAGGGCGTGGACCCGCTGCACCCCCACCCAGGTCGAGTCGCCCGGGCGGAGGGGGAACCGGCGCGCCTGGTCCTGCGAGCGCGTGGCCTCGATCCAGATGTCGTCGCTGCCGAACGGCGCCGCCGGCGCGATCGCCCGCACGCCGGGCAGCGGCGGCAGGCGCAGCCGCAGCCGCTCGAAGGAGCCGACGAACGAGCGGTGCTCGATCACCGCCTCGCCCAGCATCGGGCAGGCGAGCTCCGCCGCCGAGTCGCGCACGGCCACGTCCTCCGGCCGGAAGAGCACCTGCACGCGCCGCGTGGCGTCGGCCGGCTCCGTCCGGGTGGTCAGGGGGAAGTGGACCGGCCCCAGGCGCACCCCCTCCGCCGTGGCCTCCCCCACCATCAGGTTGGCCGTGCCGAGGAAGGTGGCGACGAACTCCGTCTCCGGACGCAGGTAGAGCTCGTCCGGCGGCCCCGCCTCCAGCAGGCGGCCGAAGCTCAGCACCGCCAAGCGGTCCGCCAGCTCGAAGGCCTCCTCCTGGTCGTGGGTGACGAACAGGGTCGTGATGCCGAGCTCGCGCTGGATGTCGCGGATCGTCCGCCGCAGCTCGATGCGCACCTTGGCGTCCAGGGCGCCGAACGGCTCGTCGAGCAGCAGCACCTCCGGCTGGTGGGCCAGGGCCCGGGCGAGGGCGACCCGCTGCTGCTGGCCGCCGGAGAGCTGGCGCGGCGTGCGGCCGCCCAGGCCCGCGAGCCCCACCAGCTCCAGCAGCTCGTCCCGCCGCCGCCTTCTCTGGGCCGGCGCGATGCCGCGCACGGCGAGGGCGAACTCGACGTTCTCCGCCACCGACATGCCGCGGAACAGGGCGTAGCTCTGGAACACGAAGCCCACCCCCCGCTTGGCCGGTGGCAGATCGGTGACGTCGCGGCCGTGCAGCAGAACCCGGCCGGCGTCGACCTCGGAGAGGCCGGCGATCATGCGCAGCAGCGTGCTCTTGCCGCTCCCCGAGGACCCCAGCAGCACGAACAGCTCGCCATCCCCCACCTCCAGCGAGATGCCGTTGACCACCGGATGGCCACCGTAGCGCTTGGTCATGTCTTCCAGCACGATCGACATCAGCACGCCTCCGCGGGCTCGGATTTCGCATTTCCGGAGCCGGATGAAGGTCGAGGATAGGCAGCGGGAGTGACACTGTCAGTCGCAAGCCGGTGACAAAACTTCGGGCTTTTGGAACCTCGGAGCTCCCAAGCCGGACCAAAATCATCTCGTGCCCGGGTTTTTGTCCCCTTTTGGCGTCTTGCGGCAACTATAGTTATGAAGGCATCCAATAGTTTGCTACTTAGAGGAGTGATGACGTGACGGATAAACCCCCAAACGACGCTCGTGCGGAACGTTTCCTCGACTCGGGGCTCTCCCGGCAGGATTCCCGCGACGTGGTCCGCGGGCTGCTCGCCGGCGCCACCGAGCGCTCCCTGGCCTTCGACCGAACGGCCCGCGACCGAACGGCCCGCCTCGGCGCCGCCGTCGACGAGACGGCCCGCTACGACGAGCCCTTCCGGAAAACCGAGCTCCGCCTCGCCGAGGCGCACGAGCGGGTCAAGCGGGAGCGTCATCTGGCGACCCTGCAGTGGGGCACGCTGGAAGGCCATCCGCCGGCCCGCCGGCTGGTGATGGTGCGCAACGACGAGCGCCTGCAGCACTGGGGCCTCTACGACCTCCTCCTGGAGAAGAGCCGCGCCGTCCAGGAGACGGATGCCGCCGCGGCCGTGGGGCTGGCCGAGCTGGCCCTCTCCGCCGCCGATCGGCTCGACCCGGATATCTACGGCGTCGAGCGCGTGGCCGACTTCAAGACCGGGGCGCTCGCCGCGCTCGGCGACGCCCGCCGGCGGGTAGGAGACTTCGCCGGCGCCCGGCTGGCCTTCAGCCAGGCCCGCATGTACATGGAGATGGGCACCGGCGACCTCCTCGAGGAGGCCGGCCTGCTCGGCGGGCTGGTCAACCTGCTCTGCGACCTCGGGGAGTACGAGAAGGCCGCCCAGTCGCTCGACCGCGCCAGCGCCCTCTACCGCCGGATGGGCGACTCCCACCTCGACGGCGTCACCATCCTCCGGCCCGTGGAGGACGAGGAGGCCGGCACACTGGGAGGCTGGCAGGGCATCGGGGTCGGGTAGCACTGGCTGCTGTGTAGGGGCGGCCCTATGTGGCCGCCCCCCCCCCGCCACTTGATACCTGATACCTGGACACCCCGCCCACCCAGGGCGGCCACATAGGGCCGCCCCTACAAGAATCCACCAGAGCGAGCGAATACCTCACCGATCGGTCAGGCGGAGCACAGGCAGCAGCCGGGCCTCGCGCAGACGCCATAGCCGACGCCACCGCAGAGTGCATCGCACTGGGCGTTGGCGTTGCTGGCCCCGTAGGTGCACTGAGGAGGGCCGGCGCCGCATCCCCAGGAGGAGGAAGCCTCCGGCAGGGCGGCGTGGAACGCGAGCAGCGAGGCGGCCAGCAGACAGAGAACCATGAATCGCTTCATTCATTTCTCCTCGAGTGGATCGGACGCGAAATCGCGCCCCTCCATCCTCCAAGGTGCCGGCGGTCCCCTTTTCCGGGTCACGCGCCGGGCGGAGCGGGCCGGTCTCGGCTCGAATCGCCGGGCTTGAGAAAGCTATTCGATCGATCAAGATTCATGCTGCCATTCCTAACGATCAATCTCCTTGCCCGGACGCGTGTTCTATGACAGCGTGACGGGTTGACCGAACAATACATCGTTCTCGGGCAGAGGGTTCTTTGATCCGAAATCTCTTTGCGACACAGCAGAAGAGATCGAAGGAGTCCCATGAGAAGAGCGAATAACTTCTATCTACTTGCCGCATACGCTCTCTTGTCAGCGATTTGCGGTCGCCCCGTTTTGGCCCACACGGCGATCCTGTCGGACCGGCAGATGGTGCACGAATCCCGGCACATCGTGGTGGCCGTCGTGGAGGGAGCGCAGGCCCGCTGGAATCCCCAGCACACCTTGATCTTCACCGATTACATCCTGCGGATCGAAGACCGCCTGAAAGGAAACGCGCCGGCGCGGATCACCCTCTCGCTGCCGGGCGGCACTCTGGATGGCGAGACGCACACCACCAGCCTCGACGTGCAACTCGTGCCCGGCAGCCGGTATCTGCTGTTCCTGGGAGATCTCGGCCAGCCGACCCTGGAGCCGGTCACCGGGGCCCAGAGAGGCATCTTCCGCGAGGCCGCCGGCAGTACCGCGCTGCTGGAATTCGGGGATTTCGTGGCCGCCGTTCGCGGCCTCGCAGCCCGGGTGGCCGAGCATCCCGAGCCCGGGGACCGCATCCTCAAGGCGAGCGGTGGAGCGCGGCCGTCTCTACCCGCCAAAGACTACGATCCGGCCACCATCCCGGAGAAGAACCGCTCGCTGGCAGACCCCGCCTCGGAGCCCGCCGAAGTGCCGCCGCCCCCATGGACCAGCCGCTTCGAGACCGGCGGCGCGCCTCGGGACGGCGCGTCACTCCGTTCGATCAGGGACCTGTACGTGTATCAATACGAACCGCCGGCCTCGATCGCCTTCGACAACTTTCCCAAGACTTCTCCCTATTCGCCCCATGATCAATACCAGATGGCCTACTGGAACGTCTATGCGAAGAACCTCTTCCGGGTCGTCGCGACTCCCAGCAGCACATGGGCCTTTGGCAACGGCGTCTTCGACCTCGCCGGATTCCCGGCCAACAATCAGATGATCCGCCAGTTCGGCAGCGGGTGGGGGTCCACGACCCTGGGGATCACCTGGACGCGGATCGTGGACGGGAAAATCGTCGAGGCCGACATCGCCCTGAATCCGGCGTTTTCGTGGACCCTCGACGAGCGGGTCTCGACCCGGACCAATCAGCCCGCCTCCTTCCAGCACACCTTGCTCCACGAGCTCGGCCACGCGTGGGGCCTCCAGCATCCCTGGGAAACCCAGGACGTCTGGTGGGACTCCGTGATGAACTACGCTCCTCAGCAGTACCGGCTGGCCCGGCTGCTCACGGACGACGCCATCGCCGCCAGGCGCGCCTATCCGGGCCTCGCAGTCCGTGATGGCGCGCTGAGCGCCTACAGCACCCAGGATGCGCTCAACAGCAACCATCCAACATACGTCAGGATCTTTCCCTCCCGCAGCGTCGTGCGGGCCGGCGAGAGCTTCTCAGTGACCAACTCCCTCAAGGTCGACAACACGGGCTCGGTCAGGCTGGCCAATCCCGTGATCGAGGTCTACCTGGTGCCCCAGCGGTTCAGCTTCTCGGGCTCCATCTTCCTCAAGTCCATCCGCTACGCGGCCACGGTCAATCCGTCCACGACGACCCGGCTGGGCATCAACACGCTGACCGTTCCCCGCTCCGCTCGAGCCGGCACCTACTATCTCGCGTTCTTCCTCCGCGACCCCACGGATGCCCGCCAGGGCAACAACTCGGCCTGGAGCAACCATGACGTGACCGTGGTGGTGACACGGTAAACGGTTCCTCTCCTCTCTCCTCACCAGGCAGCGGCGCCGGAGGGCTTCCTATACACTTCCCCGCCATGCGCCTGGCCCTCCTCCTCGCCGTGCTCCCCCTGGCCATGTTCCTCCCCGGCTGCGTCTCCCTCCGCCCGTTCTCCGACGTCCGCCGCGAGATCCCGGCCGACCGGTTCGTGAAGGTCGGCGACCAGCTCGTCCACACCGAGCAGGCGGGCGCGGGCGAGCCCATCCTGCTGATCCACGGCTTCGGCGGCTCGACCTACACGTGGCGCAAGGTGATGCCGGCCCTGGCGGAATCGCACCGCGTGGTGGCCCTCGACCTCAACGGCTTCGGCTACACCCAGCGCCCGAAGTCGCCCGACAGCTACACCCGCGAGGGGCAGGAGAAGCTCGTGCTGGGCGTCATGAACGCCCTGGGGATCGGCCGCGCCCACATCTTCGGCCACTCCTACGGCGGCGGCCTCTCCCTGTTCATGGCCTCGCGCCACCCCGAGCGCTTCCGCTCCCTGGTGCTGGTGGACAGCTCCGCGCCCACCTACGCCAACGACCGGCGCAACCGGGCCGCCGCGTTCCGCCCCCTGAACAACCTCTTCCTGCGCTCCTTCGCCCTGCGCCCGAAGATGATCCGCAAGGCCCTCGAGCACTCCTATTACGACGACTCCCAGGTCACGCCGGAGCTCGTCCAGGCCTATCTCGACCGCGTGCGGATCGAAGGCATCGGCGACGCCTACTACGGCCTGACGGTGCCCGTGCGCACCCCGCAAGAGCGCGTGGACCTTTCGAAGATCGACGTCCCCGCCCTGGTCATCTGGGGCGCCCACGACGAGCTGATCTCGCCCGCGGCGGGGCGCCGGTCGGCCGGGCTGCTCCCCCGGGGCGAGTTCGTCCTCTTCGCGAACAGCGGCCACCTGCCCATGGAGGAAGAGCCGGAGGAATTCCTGCGCGTCGTGCTCCCCTTCCTGGAGCGCCACCGCGGCTGACTCCCATGCGTCTGGGACTCGTCGCCACCTGCGTCCTCGGCCTGGAGGAGATCCTCGAGGCAGAGCTGCGCGCCCTGGGTGCCCGGGACGTCGAGCGCCAGCGCGGCGCCGTCTCCTTCACGGGCGACTGGCGGGACGTCTGGCGCGCCAACTGGCGGCTGCGCACGGCCAACCGGGTGCTGATCGAGCTGGCCTCCTGGGACGCGCCGGACGGCCCCGCGCTCGCCGCCGGAGCCCGCGTCCTGATCACCGGCCGGCCCGGACCCCGGCTCCAGCGCGGCGGCCTCGACGCCGTCACCCTCTTCCACCCGGACCGCACCTTCGCCATCCAGGCCACCTCGACGGCCTCCGGCGTGCGCGACACCCGCTGGGCCGCCCTCTCCCTCAAGGACGGCCTGGTGGACGGCCAGCGCGACCGCTGGGGCCGGCGCTCCGACGTCGACCGCGAAGATCCGGACCTCTACCTGCGTCTGCGCCTCCACCGCGACGTCGCCACCCTGCTCCTCGACACCTCCGGCGAGCCCCTCGACCGCCGCGGCTACCGCGCCGTCACCACCACGGCCCCGGTGCGCGAGCAGCTCGCCGCCGCCTGCGTCCTGGCCTCCGGCTGGGACGGCCGCGGCCCCGTCGTCGATCCCATGTGCGGCTCCGGCACCCTGCTCGTCGAAGCCGCCTGGTACGCCCTCGGCTGGCCCCCCGGCCGCCTGCGCGCCCACTGGGCCTTCGAGCGCCTCCCCGGCTACGACCCTCACGCCTTCACCGCCCTCCTCAACGAGCCCCTCGCCGTTCCCGGCCCGGACGTCCGCGTCTACGGCAACGACCTCTCGATCGAGGCCCTCTCCGCCGCGCGGGACAACCTGGAGCGCGCCAACCTCCTCGACCGCGCCGCCCTCAACCGCGGCGACGCCACCGCCTACGAGCCCCCCGAAGGCCCCGGCCTCATCCTGATCAACCCGCCCCACGGCGAGCGCATGGAGACGGACGCCGACCGCTGGCGCGCCATCGGCGACCTCCTGAAGAAGCATTACAAGGGATGGAAGGCCGCCATCCTCACCGGCGAGGACCGCGGCAAGAGCATCGGCCTGAAGCCCCGGCGGCGGATCCCGGTGATGAACGGGCCGATCGAGGGGCGGATTCTGGTGTTTGAGCTGTACTGAACCTTGGATGCTGGTTCCCTTTAGTCCCCACACCCGGTGGCGATCGACAAGGCTTGGCAGACAGCGGCTACCGAATCGTTTTTGAGCTCTTCTTCGATTCCAACCTGAACTTCACTGGGTGCGCCGTGGGCGGAAGAGGTGATCGGCGCCACGAGCACAGTACGAAGCAGGCTGATGGCCTTCTGTCTAGAGAGCACCAGCACCGGACGGCGCTTGTCTGGGGACCCGGAGGTGTAGAGCCAAATCTCGCCCCGGTTCACTCGGGGGCCCATACACCCTCTTCCTCCCACCCCTCAAAGTCCTTCCCGAGAGGATCTTTGACTCCCTCATAGGCGCGCTCGTATTGAGCGTCGACTTCCTTCTCTCGATGCTTCCGGAGGAAGTCGCTCGTGAGCTGCCGCAGCACGGCGGATCGCCCTTTCTCCCGAACCTCGGTGGTCTCATCCAACTGAGCAAGGAGATCTTCATCTAGCATGATCTGTACAGCCTTCATGTGGAAATCCTATGTGGACTCAGAGCTTGGATCAAGCTCCTGTGCCAACCCCCGGATCGTCTGGGCCAACGGGATGGAACCTGGGGTCGACGCGCCGAGTTGGCAAGCAGGCTGGCAGAGTCCTGGTCTCCGCTGGGACGACTACTGCCCCGTCGTCGATCCTATGTGCTCCGGCACCCTGCTCGTCGAAGCCGCCTGGTACGCCCTCGGCTGGCCCCCCGGCCGACTGCGCGCCCACTGAGCCTTCGAGCGCCTCGCCGGCTACGCCCCCCAAGCCTTCACTGCCCTCCTCAACGAGCCCCTCGCCCGTCTCCGGCCCGGACGTCGCGTCTACGGCAACGACCTCTCGATCGAGGCCCTCTCCGCGGCGGGGGAACTGATCCTTTCCTTGTAGGTTCCTAGGACCTCGTTGATCCGCCACATCAGCTTCGAATGGCGGATGTAGAGGTGCCAGATGAAGACCAGGTCGAACAGAAGCGCTGCGAGCCACCACAGATAGAGGAAAGCTACGGTCGCCAGGAAAACCGGCCAGATCGGCCCACCGGAATCTTTGACGTGATAGGCGACTATGGCTCCTACCGCCATCGTGCCGATCACCATTAGTGGAACCAGTCCCCAGGAAGGGCACTTCACGCTTACCGCGAAGGCAAGCAATACCACCAGGATGGCTAGGCCGAGCGTGATTCCACCTGGGGGAATCTGCGACAGAGGCGCTTCAACAGCGCGCACGCTCCACATATAGACGATGGCTCCAAGCCCGGCGATGGCAAAGGAGGTCGCCCGCCAAAAAGTGCTGTAGGTAAGGCGGGGGATACGCGCCACGACGGTGGCGCCATACAAGAGCGCCGCAAGGCCCACAGACCGAGTGAAGATGAGACTGGAAGCCTGCGGTGCCACGCCATCCATGGCTTCGGTAACCGCCTTGTAAAGAACATAGGCCGCGACGAACAGCAGAGCAAACACTCCCACGTAGGGAACGACATAACTGAGCCACTGGTTGCCCCGGAGACTGCTCGGCACCGGTTTGACCTCCCTGCGTTTCTCCCCGACACCAGAAGGTTGAGAAGAGAGAGGCTCCGCCTTCGTTCTGTCTACCCCGTCCGTCTCGTCTGCGTCCGCCTCCACTACCGTCGAGATGAAGTGCCCGAAGACCGCCCGGTCTGTCCAGTAGTCCACGTGGGCCTTGCCTGGGAACGGATAACGCGTGAATCCGTAGTCATGTTTGTCGCCCTGGAAGTTGAACACGCCATGCCAGTGGTTCACCTCGATCCAATCACGGATGCTGTCGAGTTCGAAACCGACCGGATCGCCGAAGTCGTAGTAATTGCGCCACTCGATCTTTCTCTGTGGGTCCGTGCTCGGCCGACTATTGCCAAAGAGCTCGGGCCAGAGGGCCAGGTGCTTGTCGATCGGTGAGCCCATTGTCATGAGCCCCCGTACCTTCTGGGTCCAGCGAGGAGAATCCGGCTTGCGGAATGCTTGCAGCAGCCCCAGTAAGGCGACGACCGTCCCTTCGCTGTGCGCAACGAGGTAGATGTCTGCTTTCGGAAAGGCCTTCTCCACGTCTTCCAGAAGCTTTGCGAAAGTCGCCAGAATCTTGTCTCGGTAGTCTTTGAACTCGGCCACGATCTGCACATCGCCCAGGTAGTCGTCAAGCAGCTTTTTGAGATCGAAGGTGAAGAAGCCGGCCTTATCGGCCAGGAAGCAGAGGCGGTCTACAACTGCTATCGTCTGGATCATCTCGCCGAGCACCTGCTGGGTCAACTGGAAATCCTGGTCGCGACAGGCCTCCTTTTTCCTCTCCCCCTGCCCCTCTTTCTTCTTCTCCTCCTCGTGCCAGCGCAAGCGGAGTCGCTCGACGATCGTGTGCGCCCATCTCTTGGCCTCTTCGAGCGTGTGCTTCTCATCGGCCACATTGCGCGCGATTGGAGCCCAGTAGACCTCCGCGAAAGCCAAACGCTCGAACGGCTCCGGCGGATAAGGCGGCGAAAGCGAGTATGCAGGCTGACCGCTATGGAAGTTGCCCAATGGAACCGCGGCCGGTTGGCCGTAATAGATGCAGAACTGGTTGACGACCGATTGGATCGTCGCGAAGCTGTACTGGTCTCCTATTCCGTGCACCGCGACGATGACTTTCTTGACGGCCGGATTTGGCTCGGACACGGCTGGCATTGACGACCCAACCTCAATGCCGCTCCCGCTCACTGGGTGACCCTGCTCAGTCCCTGGTACCATCACTTCGTCCATGGAGTTCCTCCAATGCGCGTTGCGCGATCGTCCGTTCTGGGGGCAGGCCTAGCCCCTTAAGCTGTGGACGGACAACGATCCAGAATTCCACTTTTCCAATCGAGACTCCGCGGAAGAGGTGCCACATGAGTGGAGCGGGACTCGCGGGCCAAGCCAACTCCTGCTGGACGAAGAGGGCCAAGATCCACCTCGCGGGCATCACCTGGAAGTCGATCGAGGAGGTACTATCGATTTCGGACAGGATTCTGGAGGCGAGTATCGCGGGAACGGCTCGAGATGGAGGACCCGCGTGCGCAACTGACCCTCTGCTCGGGGACGGCTGAAAATTTCTGTAATGCGAAAGGCGGATCCTGTCGTCTACCCCGCGCTGTCGTAGGCCTGCCGGATCCAGGCGAACAGCTCGTCGTCCACGTGGGTAGCATCGGTAACCTTCACCTTGTAGTTGCACATGCCTCCCGGCGGTACGGCCGCCAGCCGGTCGGTAGGCTCGACTCCCTTCATGTTGAGCCCGACTTCGACCCGCGAGTTGGTGGCTGGACCGATCATGGCGAACTGCTTTTTCCGGCGCAGGCTGAGATAGCCCTTTTTCGGCGCGATCTCATAGGCGCCCCACTCGCTGATCCCAGCCATCAGCTTGTCGTGGATCGGGCGCAAGGCGGCCTTGGGACCGGAGTAGAGCTCGTCCAGCACGTCGGCTTGGCCCGCTCCCTGCTCCTGGGCGGCGCTTGCATTGTCGATTTTCAGCACAAAGTGCGCCAGCGTGTTGGCGTCGCCGTAGCCCAAGCCGAGATCGCGCTTCAACATGTCGCGGATCTCCCCGTGCTTGTGGAGGCCGCTCTTCTTCACCAGAGCCGCGAGCTCGTCAAAGGACTTTCCCGTCTTCGCCTGAATGTTCTTGAGCTGCGTTTCCAGGGCCTGCTCCGGAGTGCTCATGGACGGACTCCTTAAGATCGTGGGTGATCGCTACGCGCTGAGACGTAGCTTCGAGTACGACCCGATCCTACAACCATCCTCCTTGAGAGCGTACAGGACGCTTGTGCGGCTCCTGGCCACGAAGGGCGGCACCCCGAGAACCTGGCTTCCCGCCTCCTGACTCTCCGCCGTAGCTTCCTCTCGATCTCGGCGACCAAATCGCGACAAGCCGTCGTAACTTGCCGACGGGTCACCGTAAGTTACGATTGAGCATCGTCAACGTACGACGGATCGTCGTCAACTCAGGCAGAACGCCGTAAGCAGACAACGGTTCGTCGTACTTGGACGACGAGCTGCCGCCACCGGCGACAAGCCGTCGTACATGGATGACAGGCCGCCGCCAGCTACGACGGAATGTCGTCCACATACGACGGATCATCGCCAACTCAGGCAGACCGCCGGAATCAGACGACGGTTCGTCGTACTTGGACGACGGGCTGCCGCCACCCGCGACAAGCCGTCGTACATGGACGACGGGCCGCCGCCAGTTACGACGGAATGTCGTCTACGTACGACGGATCGTCGTTAACTCAGGCAGACCGCCGGAAGCAGACGACGGTTCGTCGTACTTGGACGACGGGCTGCCGCCACCGGCGACAAGCCGTCGTACATGGACGACAGGCCGCCGCCAGTCACGGCGGAATGTCGTCCACGTACGGCGGATCGTCGTCATCTCAGGCAGAACGCCATAAACAGACAACGGTTCATCGTACTTGGACGACGAGCCGCCGCCACCGGCGACAAGCCGTCGTACATGGACGACGGGCCGCCGCCAGTCACGGCGGAATGTCGTCCACGTACGACGGGGCGTCGCCAACTCAGGCAGACCATCATAAACAGACAATGGTTCGTCGTACTTTGACGGTGGGCCGCCGCCAGTTACGACGGAATGTCGTCCACGTACGACGGGCCGTCGCCAGCTCAGGCAGAACTGCTGTACAGATGACGGTTCGTCGTCGGCCTTATCCGCCCATCCGGAGTTTCGTCTGCCAAAGGTTCACGACCGCGCAGTCCTTCACCTCCACCGCTCCCAGTGTGTGTAAGCGCCGCGAGCCGTGCGAAGGCACGGAGAACCCGGAACAAAATTCGGGACGTGGTACTAGTACGACGTGCCCGAAGTTCGTTCCGGGTATCCGGGACTTGTGACGTCGGGAGGTGTTGGTGGGATCCCACGTCTTTCCCGCCGCGGAGACGCCCCGACGTTGTCGATTCCGAAGCGGTAGGGGTGACTCGTCTGGGACGTCTCTACGGGACGATCACGCGTTGGCGGAGGGTGGGGTCAAGGCGACACCGTGCCCTCAACCCCGTTCGTCCGGCCTGCCTCCAACGCTCCGTAGAGACGACCCCAGACGGGTCACGAAGAGGTCTCGGAGGCCTCCCCCGTCGGGGCGTCTCCGAGGCGGAGGAATCGCTCGCTTTGCTAATCACTTCAACCGTCACGTCGTTCCGCCGTCCAGGCTCTCGGTGCAGCGCAAACCCGGAACGAACTTCGGGCACGTCGTACTAGCCGCCCGGGGGCTCGAGGATGGATCGGGCCGCGACAAGCTCTTCGGCGGAAAGGGCACCGACTCCCTGGACATTGCCCGTGACGAGGCGTCGGTGGTAGCTGACCTGGCCCAGATGGTAGGCGAGATGCACCGCGAGCTGGAGCAGGAGCTCCCCCGTCTGAAGATGATGCTCCCGAATGGGCTCGGGAAACGGCAGCGACATCTGCTCTTCAGTCAGGAGGGGGAGGGTCGATTCGACGGCCGCCTCCGCCTCCGAGATCTGCTCGAGGAGCACTACGCGTGGAATGTCCCGCGCGGAGAACTCCTCGTCGCGGTTTCGGATGTAGCCGCTGTCACCGAGGAGGGCCCCCACGTAGTGCCGCAGATTGCCAGCCAGGTGAAGGGCCAGGGTTCCGGCCGAGTTCGGAAGCCCAGGCGGGAGGGACCAGATGAGCTGCTCGTCGGGATACGCCTCCAACTCCAAGCGAAGGCTGCGAAGCTCGCGCCGAAGGAAGTGTCCGATCAACAACGGGAGCTCAGGTACCATGGATTCTTCCTATTGCAAAACGCTGCCGGGATCTACATGCATGCCCCACCGCACGCCATCATCGCGATGCTACAACGAAATCATCCGGGTGCGCCTCCCCTTCTCTCCACCCGCCCGAACCAGGGGCCGCCCTCCTCGCAAGGAGGGAGGGCGGCCCGGGCAGCTCGATCAGCCCGCCGTGAAGGTGACCACAAAGGTCTGGCCACCCGCGTTGCTGGGGTTGCCGATGTAGTAATTGTCGCCCATGTCGACATCGGACACAGGGAACGTGGAATTGTTGGTCAGCACTTCGTCCGTAGCCTCCTTGTCCGGCCAGTTGCTGATGTCGCGCCAGAGCTTGAAGGAGATCGAGTTGGAATTCGGGTTCCCCGAGACGGTCACCGTGAGGTTGCCGCTGGCGGGCAGCTCGACGAACTGGAAGTCGGGGCTCGAGTTGTTCTCGTTGCCGTTGATCGGACCCGCGGCGGACGTAACGGAAGCGACGACTTGAGACATGTGATTCTCCTCTTGGGATGAAGGGCGCCGATTTCACCATGAAAGCCGCGCACAACCCGAGAGTGGGACGAGCCCGCCGCTTATCGCACCCCCAAATCAACTCGAAATGGTGCCTCGCGCTTCCGTGACGTTCGAGTAGCGCTCGTATTCCGGGCCAACGGCCTGGGTTCCCTCAGCCCGGCCCATCGGGCTGGGTTCGTGGGATCGGCCCGCGGGCCTTCCCGGGCGCCGTGCCGCCCACCCGACCCAGGGCGTTGCCCTGGGCTGAGGGATCACGGCCCGTTGGGCCTATTGAGGAACAGGGCAAGCCGACCCAGTGCTCTCTGCCTCGTTGCGATCATAATTCTCCTCGCTTAGCAGGGCGGGACTCAAGGCAAAGTAAGACGAACTCGGGCGTGGGGTGAGGAGAAACCGACCGCGGGAACGTTCCTGTCCTCGACAGCGCCGAGAGCCGCGTGAGCGAAGCTTTTCGCAAAAACCTCGGACTCGGCACGCTCTCGAAAGGACGGCGAGACGACCCGTGGAACTGGAGCTCCCCCTCTCGACTCTGACCCTCTCCGCCGATCCCGGTGCCGGCCAAGCCTCCGAGGCGCTCTTTGCGGCGCTCTACCGGGAGCTCCGCGGACTCGCTCGACGCGAGCTGGCGCGCTCGGGTCCAGCCGCCTCGCTGGGCGCGACCAGCCTGCTCCACGAGGCCTATCTCGACATCTCGCAGCGTCAAGGGGTGGCCTTCCCCGATCGCGCCCGGTTCCTCACCTATGCGGCACGGGTCATGCGCGGCCTGATCATCGACGGTCTCCGCCGCCGTCACGCCAGGAAGCGCGGCGGCGGCTTCGAGATCACCTCGATCGACGGCAAGGACGTGGGCAACTCGGCCCCGCCGGGCGACGCCGAAGAGATCGAGCGGCTCGGTCAGGCGCTCGACGAGCTCGCCGCCGTGGAGCCGGAGATCGCGCACGTCGTCGACCTCAAGTTCTTCTGCGGCTTCACCTTCGCCGAGATCGCCAACCTCCGGGGGTCCAGCGAGCGCACGGTGCAACGGCATTGGGACAAAGCGCGGATCTATCTTCGCCATTCGCTGCGCGCAGGGTTTCTCGATTGAAAAGCGAGCGTTGGCGGCTCGTCAGCCCCCACCTCGACCAGGCGCTCGAGCTCTCCGGCGAGGAACGGCAGCGGTACCTCGCCGGCCTGGAGAGCGAAGACCCCGCGCTTGCCGCGGACCTCGAGCTTCTCCTCGGCGAAGAACGGGCCGTGCGTGACGAGAACTACCTGGAGCACGACGCGCAGGAGGTGTTCGCCGGCGTCGCCGAGTCTCACCTCGTGGGACAGGCCTTCGGCGCCTACACGCTGGTGCGACCTCTCGGCACCGGGGGTATGGGCAGCGTCTGGCTGGCGCGGCGAAACGACGGCAACTTCGAGGGGACGGCCGCGGTCAAGCTGCTCTCCACCGCGCTCCTGGGCGCCGCGGGCGCCTCCCGCTTCCGCCGCGAGGGCACGATCCTCGCGCGCCTGAAACATCCCCACATCGCCCAGTTGATCGATGCCGGCGTCTCCATGGCCGGCCAGCCGTACCTGGTGCTCGAGTACGTCGAGGGCGAGCCGATCGACCGCTGGTGCGACGACCGGGCCCTCGACGTCCAGTCCCGCGTGCGGCTCTTCCTCGACGTGCTCGCCGCCGTGGCGCACGCTCACTCGAACCTCGTCGTCCACCGCGACCTGAAGCCGTCGAACGTCATGGTGTCGAAGGAGGGCCGGGTGAAGCTGCTCGACTTCGGCATCGCCAAGCTCCTCGCGGGGGACGGCGACGGGGACGGCGCGCCGACCTGGTTGACGCGGGAAGCGGGACGCGCCTTCACGCCGGCGTTCGCCGCGCCCGAGCAGGTCATGGGCGAGAGCGTCACCACGGCCACGGACGTCTACGCCCTGGGCGCCCTGCTCTATCTCCTCCTCACGGGCCGCCATCCGGCCGGCAAGACCGGGACCTCGCCGGCCGGCCTGCTCCGAGCGATCCTGGAGACCGAGCCCGACCGCCTGTCCGACGGGGTCCACGACCAACGCCTGCGGCGCGAGCTTCGGGGCGACCTCGAGATCATCGCCGCCAAGGCCTTGAAGAAACGCCCCGAGGAGCGCTACGCGTCCGTCAGCGCCCTGGCCGAAGACCTGCGCCGCTACCTCGCCGAGGAGCCGATCCTCGCCCGCCCTGATTCCCTGGCCTACCGGACCCGGAAGTTCGCGCGCCGCAACGCGCGCAGCCTGGCGGCTGCCGCGGTGGCCGTCTTTGCCCTGGCCGCGGTCGTGGCGTTTTACGGCACCCGGCTCGCCGGCGAACGGGATCGGGTGCGCCTGGAGGCGCGGAAGGCGGCCCAGGTGAGCGACTTCCTGACCGGCCTGTTGACCAACGCCGATCCGTACGAGGCCGATCACCATGAGCCGACGGTGAGGAGCCTGCTCGACGCCGGCGCGGCCCGGGTGCGGAAAGACCTCGCCTCTCAGCCCGAGCTGCAGCGCGAAATGCTGACCCTCCTGGGCCGGATCTACGAGCGGCGCGGAGCTTACGATCTGGCCCTGCCGCTGCTCGACCAGGCCGTCGCCATCGGGCGCCGCACCCTCGGGCCGAGCCCCGAGCTGGCCCAGAGCCTGAACGACCTCGGCGTCGCCCTGAAACAGAAGGCGGACCTCGACGCCGCCCGCGCCACGCTCGAAGAGGCGCTCGCGATGCGGCGGCAGGTCCTCGGCGAGGACCACCCGGACGTCGCCGTGACGCACAGCGAGCTCGGCCGGGTGCTCTTCGACCAGGGTCATCTGGACGAGGCCGAGGCGCGCTACCGTTCGGCCCTGGCGATCCGGCGCAAGGCGCTCGGACCGGCCGACCACGAGACGGCGACCAGCATGAGCGATCTCGGTCTCCTCCTGCGGCGGAAGGGCGACCGGGCCGGCGCCGAGACCCTGTTGCGAGAGACCCTGGCGGTGACGCGAAAATCGAGCGGTCCGAGGCATCCGGACACCGCCACGGCGCTCGCCAACCTGGCCCTGACCGTCAACGAGCGCGGCGATCACGCGGCCGCCGAGGCGATGTTTCGCGAGGCGCTGGGCATCAGCACTGCCATCCTGGGAAGAAAGCATCCCATCAACGGGCAGCGCCTCGCCAACCTCGCGGGCGCCCTGCGGCACCAAGGCAAGCTCGCCGAGGCGGCGGCGAGCAACGAAGAAGCCTTGGCGATCTCCCGGCCGGCCCTGGGTGCGGACCATCCGGCCGTCGCCCGCCAGGAGTTGGGCCTCGCCCGCGTCTACCTCGCCCAGGGCCGCCCCGCCGCCGCGGAGCCTCTGCTCCGTCACGCGCTCGAGGTCCAGCAGAGCAATGGTCCCGCCGGGGACTGGCGGCTCGGGGAGATTCAGAGCCTCCTCGGGGAGGCCTATACGAGGCTCTCCCGCTTTGCCGAAGCCGAGGCCAGCCTGCTCCGCGCGTCCGAGATCCTCCAGGCGGCGCCCGGCTCCGATCGCCCCGAGACCCGCGAGGCTAGCGAGGCTCGGGACAATCATGCCCGCCTTGCCGCGCTTTACGAGACCTGGGGACGACCCGGGAAGGCTGCGTCCTACCGCTCGCCGCGCTGACTCGCCGAAGAACGCGCCACCTCCGGGGCCGGCCCTCATAACCCCTACCCCCTTCTCTCCCAGCCTCTCTCCCGGCCGCCGGGAGAGAAGGGGAATGAAGAAGCTTTAAAGCTCTATCAGACAAATCTCTCCCTCTTCTCCCGGAGGCCGGGAGGGAGGCTGGGAGAAGAGGGCCGGGGTGATGAGGGCGCCCACGGGGGCGACACCGCCTTTGCCTGACAAGGTCGAGATAACCCGAATAAACCCCTGTCGTCTTTTCTCCGCGGATTCCGATTTCTCCTGTGTACGAACGCCGCCGGTCCTCTCAAGGGCCGCGGCTTAACAACCTTTGAAGAGGAAAACGAAAATGAACTCGAGAAGACTTCGGTCTCTGTTGAGGATCCTATGCGCGACGTTGGCTCTGGGCTCGGCGAGCGCCGCCGGGGCCCTTGATTTACCGGTCACCGGGCAGACCACGGCGTACCCCGCGGAAAAGAGAGACGGAATCATGGGGGCGGTCGCGGTGCCGGACGACGGCACGGTGCAGGCAGGCGCGCCCTTCAGCTACACGGACAACGGCGACGGCACGATCACCGACAACATCACCGGGCTCATGTGGGAGAAGAAGAGCGACGACGGCGGGCTGCACGACAAGGACAGGAATTATACCTGGAGCCTCGGCGCCGCCCCTGTCGATACGGTCTGGGACTGGCTGGACGACGTCAACGCCGAAGGCGGCACCGGCTTCGCGGGCTACGGCGACTGGCGCCTGCCGAACGCGAAAGAGCTGGCAAGCCTCGTCAACTACGAGAACCCCTCGCCGAGGGTCGGAAGGGCGTTCAACAACCACTGCGTGGCCGGGGTTACCGTCTTGACCGGAAGCTGCACCGCCGATGCCGGCTACTGGTCGTCGACGACGTGGGCCCGAAGCACGAGCATGGCATGGTACGTGAGCTTCTGGGAAGGCGACCTGTACGTGGGTGACAAAATCGGCGGCCGCCGCGTGCGGGCGGTGCGGGGAGGCTCGTCCGGCCCTGGGGCTTTCCCGGCCACCGGACAGCTCACGCCGTACCCCGCGGACAAGAACGACGGCATTCCAGGAGCGGTCGCCGTGCCGGACGACGGCATGGTGCGGGCGGGCGCGCCCTTGAGCTTCACCGACAACGGCGACGGCACGATCACCGACGACAACACCGGGCTGGTCTGGGAGAAGAAGAGCAACGACGGCGACTTCTTGCACGATCAGTACAACATCTACTGGTGGTCCGGCAACAGCGCCGAGGAAACGGTCTGGGACTGGCTGGAGGACGTCAACAGCGCGACCTTCGGGGGCCACAAGGACTGGCGCATTCCGAACGCGCGGGAGCTCCTGAGCATCGTGGACTTCCAACGCGAGCGGGCGGTCCATGCGGCGTTCAACACCAACTGCGTGCCCGGCGCCACCGTTTTGACCGGCAGTTGCTCGTTCACGGACTACTGGACCTCGACGTCCAACGCCAGTGCCAACGGAGATGCATGGGAGGTGGACCGCTACGGCGCCGTATCCAGATATTACAAGGGCAGCACGAACCGCGTGCGGGCGGTGCGGGGCGGCAGGCGGTAGGCTTTTTTGTCCGCGTAGACCTCGCCCTGTCGTCTTTTTCCCGCGCTTTCCGATTTCCCCTATGTACGAACGAACGCCGCGGTCCTCTTCGAGGGGCCGCGGCTTAAACCGAACGAAACTGAAAAGGAGAAGGATATGAAACTGAACAAGAAGGTTTTCCAGAGTGCAGTCGCGGTGATCGGTCTTCTGATGGCGGGAGCGGCGTTCGCCGACGATAACTTGATCGCAAACAAAGTCGTCGAGCCTGGCGAGGAGTACCAGGGCAAGACGTACAGCGAGCTCGCCAGCAAATGGGCCAACTGGTTGTCCGCGGAGCCCATCGCGACCAACCCGGCGCTCGATCCCGATGGCAGGTTCTGTGACCGTAACCAGGATGGGAAGGTGTGGTTCCTGGCGAGCACCTTCGGGGGTGTCGTGAACCGGACCTGTGAAATCCCCGGCGGCAAGGCGATCTTCCTGTCTCTGGGCGGAGTGTTCCTGAGCTTCTCGCCCGAGTTTCCGCCGGCGGGGAGTCCCTGCCTTCAGATGGCGACGCTTCTGGATAAGGTACGGTGTGACGTCAACGGCGGCGTCCCCGTGGCACCCGCCGTCTCCTTCGCGGTCACACTCGACGGAGTCCCTGTGAACGACCTCCTGGCCTTCCGCGCCCAGAGCCAGCCCGGGGGTTTCACCTTGGAGGTTCCCAATCCGTCCTTCATCACCGATCTCGGATTCGCTCCGGGAGACCGCTCCACCGCGGTGGCCGATGGGTACTTCCTGCTCCTGAAGCCGCTGCGGCCCGGCACGCATACCCTCAACCTGCGCATGATCCAGCCCGGCCAGCCGGACACCGGTGTCAACTACACGTTGATCATTGGGCACGGTAACGACGATTAAAGCCTGACCCTGCATCCACCGATCCGCGAACCCGCCGCTCCGCTCTGGCCGGCGGGTTCGCCTTTCCCCCTCCCCGGGCCGGGCCGACTGCGCATAAGATGGGCGCCATGGCAAAGATCCGACCCTTCCAAGCGCTGCGCCCCGTGTCCGAGACGGCCGCCCGCGTCTCCTCCGTCCCCTACGACGTCGTCAACACCGAGGAGGCCCGGGCGCAGGCGGACGGCAACCCGCTCAGCTTCCTCCACGTCACACGTCCCGAAATCGACCTTCCCCCCGGTACCGATCCCCACGCGGACGAGGTCTATGCGCAGGGGGTGAAGAGCTTCGAGGAGCTGCGGCGCGCGGCGCCTCTGACCCTCGATCCCGAGCCGGGCTTCTACTTCTACCGGCTCCGCGCCGAGGGCCACGAGCAGACCGGGCTGGCGGCCTGCTACTCGCTCGACGAGTACGAACAGGGCCTGATCAAGAAGCACGAGCTCACCCGGCGCGACAAGGAAGACGACCGCACCCGCCACATGATCGACCTGCGGGCCCAGACCGGCGTCGTGTTCCTCACCTACCACGCCTCGGCCGAGGTCGACGAGATCGCCCGGCGCGTCTGCGCGACGGACCCGCTCTACGACTTCACGGCCGAGGACGGGGTGACCAACACCCTCTGGCGCGTCGGCCCCGGCGCGGACGCCGACGCCCTCGCCGCCGCCTTCGACCGTATCCCCGCGCTCTACATCGCCGACGGCCACCACCGGGCGGCGAGCGCCGCGCGGGCGCGGGGGGTCCTCGGCCGCGACGGCGGCACGGGGGAGTTCGACACCATGCTCGCCGTCGCCTTCCCCGACGACCAGGTGCGGATCCTCCCCTACAACCGCATCGTCAAAGACCTGGCGGGCCGCTCGCCGGCGGATTTCCTGGCGGCGGTGGGAGCCAAGCTGCCGGTACGCCCGGGGCCGGCGACGCCGTCGCGCAAGGGCGAGGCCTCGATGTACGTCGACGGCAACTGGTACACGCTCGACCTGGAAGCGGCGCGCCAGGAAGGCGCCGACCGCATCGACCAGCTCGATGTGTCGATCCTGCAGCGGGCCGTGCTCGCGGACCTGCTGAAGATCGGCGACGTACGCTCCGACCCGCGCATCGACTTCGTGGGCGGCGCCCGCGGCACGGCGGCCTTGGAGCAGGCGGTGGACGGCGGCCGCGCGGCGGTCGCGTTCTCGCTGTACCCGGTGACGGTGGACGACCTGATGGCGATCTCCGACGCCGGCGGCATCATGCCGCCCAAGTCGACCTGGTTCGAACCCAAGCTCCGCGACGGCCTGATCGTGCATCTGATCTAGCAGGGGACATCACGCGATGAAAGTGCTGATCGCCGACAATTTCGAGAAAAGTGGTATCGAAGGGCTCCAGGCCGCCGGCTGCGAGGTGGTCCAGCAGCCCGAGCTCAAGGACGAGGCGCTGACCCGCGCCATCGCCGAGACGCAGGCCGACGTCCTGGTGGTGCGCAGCACCAAGGTCACCGAGGCGATGCTCAACGCCGGCCGGCTCTCGCTCGTGGTGCGCGCCGGCGCGGGCTACAACACCATCGACGTGGCGGCGGCCTCGCGCCGCGGCATCTACGTGTCGAACTGCCCGGGCAAGAACTCGATCGCCGTCGCCGAGCTGACGATGGCGCTGATCCTGGCGCTCGACCGCCGGGTGCCGGACAACGTCACCGAGCTGCGCGCCGGACGGTGGAACAAGAAGGAGTACTCGAAGGCGCAGGGGCTCCATGGCCAGACCCTCGGCCTGCTCGGCGCCGGCAACATCGCCACCGAGGTGATCCGCCGCGCCGCCGCCTTCGGCCTCGGCATCGTCCTCTGGAGCCGGCGCTTCGACGGCGAGGACCGCCCGCTCTCCGACGCGGAGGCACAGGAGCTCGAGCTTGCGGGTATCCCGGTTGCCCTGGCGCCGTCGCCCGCCGAGGTGGCCGCGCGCTGCGACATCCTCAGCGTGCACCTGGCCCTCCAGCCCGAAACCCGGGGGCTCGTCGACGCCGCGATCCTCGCGAAGCTGAAACCGGGCGCCATGTTGATCAACACCTCCCGCGGCGAGCTGATCGATCACGCGGCGCTGACCACCGCTCTCCAAGAGAAAGGTTTGCGCGTGGGCTTCGACGTCTTCGACTCCGAGCCCGCGACCGCCACCGGCGAGATGAACGACCCGATCATCGGCCTGCCCGGCGTCTACGGCACACACCACATCGGCGCTTCGACCACGCAGGCACAGGAGGCGATCGCCGCCGAGACGGTCCGCATCGTCCGCACCTACATGGAGACGGGCAAGGTGCCCAACGTCGTGAACCTGGCCCGCAAGACCCCCGCCTCGCACATGCTGGTCGTCCGGCATCGCGACCGCCCGGGCGTCCTGGCGCACGTCTTCGAGCACCTGCGCGCGGCGAACCTGAACGTCCAGGAAACCGAGAACATCGTTTTCGAGGGCGCCGAGGCCGCCGTGGCGCGCATCAACCTCGACCACGCGCCCACGCCGGCCGTCCTGGACGAGATCCGCGGCGGCAACGCCGACGTGCTCGACCTGCAACTGATCGCGCTCTAATTGTCTGACAGAAAAGACCAGAGGAGATCATCGATGTCCACCGCCACGATCACCAGCAGCGCTCGCATCTACAACTTCTCGGCGGGGCCGGCGGTGCTGCCCATGCCGGTTCTGGAGGAGGCCCAGCGCGACCTCGTCACCCTGCCGGGCGTCGGCATGTCGGTGCTCGAGATCAGCCATCGTTCGCCGGCCTTCGACGAGATCATCCAGGGCGCCGAGGCCGACTTCCGCGCCCTGGCGCGCATCCCCGAGGGCTACCACGTGCTGTTCCTGCAGGGCGGCGCCAGCACCCAGTTCTCGATGGTGCCGATGAACCTGCTCCCTCCGGACGGGACGGCCGATTACATCGTCACCGGCTCGTGGTCGCAAAAGGCGGTCAAGGAAGCCAAGAAGGTCGGCAAGGTCAACGTCGCCGCGACCACCGAGGCGGAGAATTTCGCCCGCATCCCGCGTCAGGACGAATTGAAGCTGACGCCCGGCGCCGCCTATGTCCACTACACCTCGAACAACACGATTTTCGGCACCGAGTGGAAATCGGAGCCCGAGGTGGGCGGCGTGCCGCTGGTCTGCGACGCCTCGTCGGACATCTTCTCGCGGCCGATCGACGTCGGCCGCTACGGCCTCATCTACGGCGGCGCACAGAAGAACCTCGGGCCGTCCGGCCTCACCGTGGTGGTGATCCGCGAGGACCTGGCGAAGCGGGGCGCCGAGTCGCTGCCGACGATGCTCCAGTACGCGACGCACGTCGCCGACCACTCGCTTTACAACACGCCGCCGGTCTTCGGCATCTATATCCTGCGCCTGGTGCTCAAGTGGCTGGTCGCGAACGGCGGGCTGGAGGCGATGGCGGACTTGAACGAGCGCAAGGCCGGCAAGCTCTACGCCGAGATCGACCGCACCGGCTTCTACCGCGGCCACGCCGCCCCGGACAGCCGGTCGCTGATGAACGTCACCTTCCGCCTGCCCTCCGAGGACCTCGAGAAGCAGTTCGCCAAGGAGTCGACCGCCGCCGGCTTCGACGGCCTCAAGGGCCACCGCTCGGTCGGCGGTCTGCGCGCGTCGATCTACAACGCCTTCCCCGAGGAGGGCATCGACGCCCTGGTCGAGTTCATGCGGGAGTTCGAGAAGCGGAACGGGTGAGGGGATGAATTGACCCGGCAACTCCGCACGCTCGGAGTGCAACCCGGCGGCGTCCTGGTCGTGCACACGGCGTTTTCGAAAGTGGCTCCGGTGGAAGGTGGGCCGCAAGGTTTGATCGAGGCGCTCCAGGCCGCTTTGGGTCCCGCCGGCACTCTGGTCATGCCCAGCATGTCGGACGATGACGATCACCCTTTCGACCCGAAGACAACTCCGTGCCTCGGCATGGGCGTGGTGGCGGATACCTTCTGGAGAATGCCAGGAGTCCTTCGCAGCGACAGCCCGCATGCGTTCGCCGCCATCGGCCCGAGAGCAGAGGAAATCACCGCGGCGCATCCCATCGAAGTGCCCCACGGCCTGGACAGTCCCGTCGGCCGCGTCCATGCCCTCGATGGACAGGTGCTCCTGCTCGGGGTGGGGCACGACGCGAACACCACCGCGCACCTCGCCGAGAACATGGCCGGTGTGCGTTACCGGCTCCCCTACTACTCGACGGTTCTCCTAGACGGACAGCCGGCCCGCATCGAATACGGCGAGGTCGACCATTGCTGTCAGAACTTCAATCTCCTCGACGGGTGGCTCGAGGCCGAAGGGCAACAGCGCCGCGGCGGCGTCGGCCATGCAGAGGCCCGCCTTGCCCGCTCGCGCGACATCGTGGCGGCGGCCCTCGCTCGTCTCCGGGAGAACGAAACGATCTTCCTTCATCCAGCCGGGGCGTGCGGCGAGTGCGACGAGGCCAAGGCGAGCCTCGCGGTCTGGACCCCACATTGAACGCTGCAGTCTGGCCGCGCAATCCCGCTCGCTGCGTGTAACGAACGGGCGCCGTGTCTCGCCTCATGAGATGGCAGACGATCGGACCAAGTCTTCAACCGCCCTCGTGCGGTCAGGAGAAGTGTCGGCGGCCGCGCGCCTCGATCTACAACGCCTTATGAACGTGAGATGACCAGAGGAGAAGACCACCCATGGATGCCCCAGAGATCAGCATTGACGTCCAACCTATCGAAAGCGGCAAGGCGTTCTATCTCCCGATCGCGGCGAAGGCCGCCGGTGAACCGGAAATGGTCAAGATCGTGCTCCGGCTGGTCATCACCAACAACTACCGGGACCGCGTGGTCAAACTGAGCAGCATCAAGTTCTCCTTCCCAGGCTCGTTGGTGCCCACCACGACCATGCAAGGGGTGAAGATTGCCATGGACCCGGGGGACAGCGACGGCGAGATCCAGCCTGGCAAGACGGCGATATGGTCCAACGGGCGGGTGGACCTCGACACCACGGAAGAAGGCGAGAGCTGGGTACGAAATGAGGTGTATCTCGACGCTCCGGCACCGCCGAAGGTCAAGGTCAGCGTTGCTTGTGAGGGCTTTTCCGATCCTGTTACCGTGACGAAGGACTTGATCCCTTACATCAACCCCACCGGTGAAGGCGCGCTGCGTCTGCCGTTTTCCGCCTACGATCTGGACCGCGGCGAATACATCGTCACCTCCGCTCAGCACGGGACGGGAGCCTAGCCAAGCATGAAGGAGGACCTCCATGCCTGACCGACGCGAGTCTATCCCAGCCCCTACCCCCCACATCGATCCCACAGACTGGGAGGAGCACGAAGGATGAGGTATAACCAGAAGTTGTGGATGAGGGCGAAAGAAAGTCGGGTGGCGTATCCTTCGTGTAGCGAGCACGTAACTCCGGCATGTCCGGAGAGAAAGGAAGCGCCACCCATGTTGAAGGTACACGACAAGAGGGTCGGAGTGGAAGGGGCCGCGATGGTGTCGACGCTTGACGAGTTGGCTCGGGAAGGTGCCCGTCGGATGCTTGCGGCGGCGCTGGAAGCGGAGGTGGCCGCCTACGTCTTGGAGCACCAGGCTGAGCGCGACGACCAGGGTCACCGGCTGGTGGTGCGCAATGGCAAGGCACAGGCTCGGAAGTTGACCCTGGGGGCCGGCACGGTGGAGCTCCAAGCTCCCCGGATCGATGACCGTCGAGTCGACGAGGCGGGCCGGCGTCAGCGGTTCACCAGCGAGATCCTGCCGCCGTACATGAGGCGTTCGCCGAAGGTGGCCGAAGTGCTGCCGATTCTGTACCTGCGCGGGTTGTCCACGGGGGACTTCCGGGAAGCCCTGCCCGTGCTGCTGGGCGAGCAAGCTTCGGGGCTGTCGCCGACGACGATCACACGACTGACGGCGGCCTGGGAGGCCGAGTACCACGTCTTCCGCGAGAGCTCGCTGGCCGAACGCGACTACGTCTACGTTTGGGCGGACGGGGTGCACTTTCGGGTCCGCCTGGAAGAGGATCGTCTGTGTACGTTGGTACTCATCGGCGTGCGGCCGGACGGGACCAAGGAACTGCTGGGGGTCGATGACGGCTACCGGGAGAGCACGGAAAGCTGGGCCTCGCTGCTGCGCAGGCTCAAGCAGCGCGGCATGAAGGCTCCGGTGGTGGCCGTAGGCGACGGCGCCTTGGGCTTCTGGGCCGCGGTGCGCGCGGTCTGGCCCGAGACGCGCGAGCAGCGCTGCTGGGTGCATCGGCTGGCCAACGTGCTCGACAAGCTGCCCAAGCGGCTCCAGCCCAAGGCCAAGGAGGCGCTGCACGAGATCTTCTATGCCCCGAACCGTCAGCACGCCGAGGCCGGGATCGGCCGCTTCGCCCAAGAGTACGGGGCGAAGTACCCGAAGGCCGTCGCCTCCTTGCGCCAGGACGAGGAGAAGCTTCTGACGTTCTTCGATTTTCCGGCGGAGCACTGGCAGCACCTGCGCACCACCAACGTCATCGAGTCGGCCTTCGCCACCGTGCGCCTGCGCCAGCGAGTGACCAAGGGGGCCGGCTCACGGATCAAGGCCTTGACCATGGCCTACAAGCTCCTCGACATGGCCCAGCAGCGGTGGCGCCGCCTCAACGCTCCCCACCTGCTTCCCCTCGTCAGAGCTGGCGTGCAGTTCGAAGATGGTGTGCAGCAAGAGCGACACGAAGAACAGGATCTCAGCGAAGGGAAGAAAGCTGCCTGATCATTTGCCGTCCACAACTAGTGTCCGGTTAGAAGTCGAATAGAATCAATTGGTTAGCGGGTATGTCTACTTCTCGTTGGGACCTATCGAGCTGCAAGGCGCATGAAAGCTCGGTTTTCTCGAAGATGGAGACCGACAAGATCTGTAGACATGTGTAGAGCGAGGCATTGAGTTGAAGCTCTTTCTTAACAATGGCGATCAACACGTAGGTGGCCACGGCGCACCAGATTTGCGTCTTCACTGCGTTTTCGCTGGTGCCGAAGAATCGCTTAATGCGCAGGTGCTGTTTGATCCACTTGAAGAACAGCTCGACCTGCCAGCGGCCTTTGTACAGAGCCGCGATCGTCAAGGCGGGCAAGACCGTGTTGTTAGTCAGGAAGACGAGCGTCTTGGCCGACTCGGGGTCCTTGAAACGGACGCGCCGCAGATGCTCCGGGTAGGCCTTGGCCGAGTAGAAGCCGTTGAGCATCACGCGCTGGTCGCAGATCACGCCGGTAGAGCGCTGCGTCGGCGACGAATACACGCGCCGGGCATCCATGCCTTGCTTGGCACGAGTCACGAAGAAAGCACCGGCCTGATGCATCGCGTAAAGCCGCGTGAAGTCCACGTAGCCACGATCCATCACATAGAAGGCCCCGGCCTCAATCGGCAGGATGTCGAGCACGTTGACATCGTGCAGCTTGCCATTGCTGATGTGGAGAAACGTCGGGATCGAGCCCCGGAGGTCCAGAAGCGTGTGCAGCTTGATGGCCGCCTTGGTCGATCGAAACGGCGCCCAGTCGAACAGACTCAGGCACAGATCGATCGTGGTGGAGTCCAGCGCATAGACGCTGGCATCGAGCTCGAGCACCGAAGGATCTTGCGCGTAGAGCGCCTTGGCGCGCGCGATCAGGCGCTGAGCCAGCGCATGATAGATGCGCCAGTCGCGACGCTTGAGTGCGTCGGCCAGCGTCGAGCGCGCGGGCGACGCCTTCATCCCCATGTGGAACAGCTTGGTTTGGTTCGCGACCAGACAAGCCTCGATGTCGCGCAACGATTCGCGCCAGGTAAGTTGCGCGAAGGCCATGACGCGGAACAGGTCGGCACAGCTCAGAGTGCGCACGCCCGCATCACCCTTGTGCCGTTCGACGATGCGTCCGAAGGTCTTCCAGGGGACGAACTCCATCACCTGTGCGAACTGCGTCTTGCCCACGTTCATGCGTCACCTCGGGGTCGGTCAAGCCCGAGAGCGTGGCATGGACGAGTAACAAAACCCCGAGTTCAGCTACCGGGAGCTCCCCCGGCCAGCCCTCTCGCCCAACTGGACCGGAGCCGAAGTCCCGCCCCCAAGAAATTGCTCAATCCCTCCGGGACGTCTCCTCCCCCAAAATTCAAATCGTGGACACCCCTGAGTAGCCCGAAACTACAGTCGATACTGGCCTTACGGTCGGTAGACAGCAAATGAACCGGACACTAGTGGCCGTCCACAACTCTTGACAATACCTCCGCAGTGCGTGGCCGAAGGCGCCGCAGAGAAGGGAGCCTTTGAAGGGGGGCAGGTACGCGGCCGCCTGGGCGCGGAGGGTGACGGTGAGTCGTAGGTAAGGGGATGGCAGGGAGGAGATAGGTGGCGGAGGGCACGGGGGTAGTTTAGCGTGGGCCTCACGCGATCCTCCTCTCCAGCGCTGGCAGGGGGCTCAACAGAAGAAGTGAGAGGAGGTTCTATTCCTCTATGGCTATCATCGCGGAGTTCTGGAACACCGTGAGAATGATTGTGCGGCAGAGGACGGCTGGCTGCTCCCCGCGCTCGCGGGCCGCCTTCTCGATCATGGCAATCTCGCTCGGGGAAAACGAGAGCATCATCCGCTCGGTCCGCTTGGGTTCGGGCGGCGGCAGGTCTTCCAAGCTAATTGGAAGCTTCGGCAGAGGGCGTTCGCGGCGGGGTGGCATCGTTGCAACCAGTATAGCAGCCTTTCAGTATCTCGGGGGATTGCGGAAGCGTCTCGTATCGACCGACTACTAACCCGAAGTTCTTCCAACGGTGAAGCCTTAAATTATAGCAAATAATGATGTTAAGGCTTCTCGCGCTTGCGCGCTGCTGGCTACACCGGGAGGATGACTTCCAGCAGAGAGAGGGTTCTCTGCTGGAGCGCTGAAGGCC
>DATFNZ010000079.1:0-7319 GCA_035266085.1 Thermoanaerobaculia bacterium | reverse complement strand
GAACAGGACGCCGACATCGCCCGGGCATCAATGCCCGGGCTACTCGAAAGAGCCCCCTGAAGGGGACTCAGTCGGCTTCAGCCGGCTGTTTTACCTAGCCCGGGCATTCATGCCCGGGCGGCGCCGGATCGCGGGTCGAATCTAGCCCTCTTCCTCAGGAGGAGAGGGGCAGGGGTGAGGTCGCCGGAGGGCACCAGTCCCAGTCATCGGGATTTGTACAAGACGCCGCCATTGGTGTACAAAGCCTCGTCCCCGGAACCCTCCCCCATGCTGCGCGACATCTACCGTTACCGTGACCTCGTCCTCGCCCTGGTGGCCCGGGAGCTGAAGGTACGCTACCGCCGCTCCGCCATCGGGTTCCTGTGGACCATGCTCCAGCCTCTCCTGATGATGCTGGTGCTGCAACTGGTCTTCAGCTCGATCTTCAAGTTCAAGCTCGGCTTCGGCAACTACCCCGTCTATGCCCTCGCCGGGCTGCTGTTCTGGAACTTCTTCAGCCAGAGCATCGTGGCGTCGATGAACAGCCTGCGGGGCAACGCGCCGCTGCTGCGCAAGCTGCCCGTCCCCAAGGAGGTCTTCCCCCTGGCGACGGTGCTCTCCGGGGTGATCAACCTCTGTTTCGCGCTCGTGCCGCTGCTCCTGATCCTGGTGGTCACCCGCCACCCTCTGACGCCGGCCCTGCTGTTCCTGCCGGTGTCGATCCTGCTCGCCGGCATGTTCACCCTCGGGGCCGGGCTCCTGCTCTCCCCCCTCTCGGTGTTCTTCAGCGACGTGGTGGAGATGATCGGCGTGGTGCTCTCCATCCTCATGTACATGACGCCGGTCATCTATCCGATGTCGATCCTCGAGGGCTCCAAGTACCTGCCGCTGGTCCGCTTCAATCCCGTGCGGTCGATCCTGGAAGTCTTCCGCGATCCCATCTACCAGGGCGAGGTGCCGCCCCTGAGCCACCTCACCGTCTGCCTCGGGATCGCGCTCGTGTCCCTCGCCATCGGCGCCTTCGTCTTCCGCCGCAGCAGCGACCGCATTCCTTTCTATATCTGATCCGGCTGGACGAGATGATGGACGAGAGATGATGGACGAGATCAGCATCCGCCTCGCGGGCGTCTCCCTCTGCTACCGGCTGGCCAAGCAGCGGATCCCCTCGCTCAAGGAGTACGCCATCCACTTCATGCGCGGCGCCCTCTCCTACGAGCAGCTCTGGGCGCTGCGCGACATCGAGCTGACGATCCACAAGGGGGAGACGCTGGGCATCATCGGCAGGAACGGCGCCGGCAAGAGCACCCTCCTCAAGGTGATCTCCCGCGTGCTCAAGCCGACCAAGGGGACGGCCGCCGTCCAGGGCCTCCTCGCTCCCATCCTGGAGCTCGGCAGCGGCTTCGACTACGAGCTGACCGGCCTCGAGAACGTCTACCTCAACGCCCTCCTCCTCGGCCACTCGAAGCGGGATATCGCAGAGAAGGTCGACGAGATCGTCGAGTTCAGCGGCCTGGGGGACTTCATCCGCGCCCCCCTGCGCAACTACTCCTCCGGCATGCAGGCGCGCCTCGGCTTCTCGGTCGCCACCGCCTGGGTGCCCGACATCCTCATCCTCGACGAGATCCTGGGCGTCGGCGACGTGACCTTCACGGAGAAATGCGAGGAGCGAATCCAGCGCTTCCACGACGCCGGCTCGACGGTGCTCCTCGTCTCCCACAGCACCGGCGCCATCCTCAAGAACTGCACCCGCTGCATCTGGCTGGACGACGGCCAGATCCGGGCCGACGGCGCCACGAGAGAAGTCGTCGACCTCTACCTGAGCAAGCACGGCACCGATCCCGGCGAGCACGAAGGCGGCAAGAGGCGTGCGGGGCGCTGAATCTGCCGCCTGCTTAGCTCAGCGGTCGTTCCGCCGAGGCAAATCTGCATCCTGCCGAGGTAAACATACGTCCTGCCAAGGCCGGTATGACGTCTGCTCAGCTAAGCCTGACGCGAACTCATCCAAGGATGACGCCTAGTCGAGCAGGCTTGGCTCCTGCCAAGATAATTTTAACGCGTACCCAACCCAATATACCGCGAGCTGACCTCAGCTTAACGCCTGCCTAGCCTGGTTTAACGCCAGCCGAGGTCAGCTTGCGTCATCTTGAGGTATACTGTCCCCATGACGAGCCTGCCATCTCTCGAGGAGATCGTAGCGAGCCTGGAGTCCAGCCTGGCCGTCCACCAGGAACGGCAGGCGTTTCACGCCGAGCGGGTCCGGCAGCACGAAGAGCAGCGGGCGCATCACGCGGCGGAGATCGAGACCGTCACCCGCAAGCTGGCGACCTTCAAGGCCGCCCTTTCCGAAGCGGCGGACCTGCCGGCCCCCCTCTCCCCCGCCCCTCCGGAGCCGCCGCCCGCCAGGAAGGGCCCGGGCGGCAAGGTCTACGTTTCCCGTCTGGTGGCCCGCGTCATCGAAGACAAGAAGGCCGGCGAGCCGTTCGGGATCTCCGCCATCACCGAGGAGGTGAACCGGCGCTACCGCGACGATCTCCGCCAACCCGTGAAACCGCGCCAGGTCTCAGGCATCCTGCGCTGGATGCTGCGCACCGCCCGCATCCGCTCCCTCCGCGAGGGGCGGCCGTTCCATGAGGCGCTGTACGTGAGGGCGTAGACCTCGGCTAGACGCCGCGGAGAAGATCGAGAAAGCGCTCTACAGAGAGATCGGCCAGCCGGAGGATCTGGCGCAAGGTTCCCTTCGGAATGTCCCCGGTGTGAACCGGAACGGAAACCCGCTGTCCCGTCTGAATGTGCTGATAGATCTGATGGCTGCCTCTCTGCCGCCGAAGTACGAACCCGGCCCGCTCGAGAGCCCGTGTCAACTCCCGAGCCGTGACCGACGGAAGTGACGGACTCATGCCGCGCCGAGGAGCAATCTTTCAACGTAAAGAACGTCTGGGGGGATGCCTTCGCCGGATTCCTCCAGGTCTTCAATAAAATTCAGGATCGCATCCCTCACCCGCTCCCGGGCCTCCTCCAGGGTACGGCCATCGGAGAAGCAGCCTGGAATAGCAGGTACCTCGGCGAGAATGACATCCTCGGCTTGCCGGTAGACCACCGTGTAGCCTTCGACTCTTTCCATGGGCTTAGTGTACCGCATGGGTCCGTCCAGGGGGTCGCGCCTAACTATTTTCGGCTCTGGCGGGATGCGTGAAGACGACGAGCCCGAACCATACCGCCATCACGGCGTAGCCGAGAGCGCCGGCAAGCACCGCTCCATGCCTCTGGCCGCCCAGCACGGCCTTCAGCAAGGCGAGCGCGACCACCGCGAAATGGAGAAAGTTTCCCAGGGCGATGGGACGGTTGTAGATGCCCCCGAGGAGGTTCGCTCGGGCCGTCCAGTTGAGAAAGGCGAAACCCAGGTAGAGGGCGCCGGTGACCTGGACCAGCAGGACCGGGAGCGCCGAAGCTCCGCCGCCAAGATAGATCAATACTTCCTGAGGCAGGAACGACAACAAGGCTCCAAGAAGAAACATGAGAACGGAGCTGACGGTCATCAGCAGCGGCGTTCTCATTTTTCTCCCACGCGCGACTTCAGCCGCGCTACTTCAGCCGATAACAGGCGTTCAACAGCTCCAGGGGGAGCTCACCCTGATAGGGGCCTCGGACGATGGTCCCCGTCGTGGTGATCTTGAGCGGACCCGTGCCACCCTGCCTGAGCTTGAGGACGAATCCGGCGGGAAACACCCGGCGGCAGCTCCTGCCGTAAGGAGTCACCAGCTTGGTCCTGTGAGTCGAACCCCAATCGATGGTGACGTAGGTCGGCTGGTTCTGGCCGAAAGCCTGATCGAAATTGATCACCGTAAAGATCTGGCCGCCGCCGGGCCGCGGAGTGAAGCTCGCGGTGGCGGCCCAGAGGGTCGTCGCCGAGGCGAGGATCACCAGCACGATCAATACTGAGAGAGGTACTGAGAGATGTTTTTGCATTTCTGGCCTCCTGTCACCGTCACCGGGCCGCGAAGGTGTCGCAGCTCTTGAGATCTCCCGATTGGAGGCCGGCCTGGAACCAGCGCATGCGGTCCTGAGAAGAACCGTGCGTCCAGCTCTCCGGATTGACCTGCCCCGTCGATTGCTGCTGGATGCGGTCGTCGCCCACGGCGGCGGCGGCTCCCATGGCCTCCTCGACGTCCCCCGGCTCGATAAACTTCTTGCTCTGCTCGGTGCCGTTCGCCCAGACGCCCGCGAAGCAGTCGGCCTGGAGCTCCAGCCGTACCGACAGGTCGTTGGCGCTGCCGGGGTCCTGCTGCTGTGCCTGCCGGACCTCGTCGCTGATCCCCAGCAGGTTCTGCACGTGATGCCCGATCTCATGAGCGATCACGTAGGCCTGCGCGAAGTCGCCGTCGGCGCCGAAGCGGCCGCGCAGCTCCTCGTAGAAGGAGAGGTCGATGTAGACCTTGCCGTCCGCCGGGCAGTAGAAGGGCCCCACGGAGGACTCGGCGGTGCCGCAGCCGGAGCGCACCGCGTTTCTGAAGAGGACGAGCTGGGGCGGCTGATAGGTCTTGCCCGAAGCCGCGAAGATCCGCCCCCAGGTCTCCTCGGTGTCATAGAGGAGAGAGTTGACGAATTCGACGAGTTGGGTCTCCTCGGGCGAAGCCGACACCGGGACCTCCTGGCCCGCCGGAGCGCCCTGGGGAGCTCCCCCGCCGCCCACCAGTGCGAAGAAGTCCCGCTTGAAGACGAAGCTCAGCAGGAGCAGGACGACGAAGCCGCCGATCCCCATCTTCGGCAGGGCGCCTCCCATTCCTCCGGAGCTCCCCCTTCGGTCTTCGAGATTCGGGTTGCGCGCACGAGGGCTCCAACGCATGCGGTTCTCCTTCAGAGAAAGCGTACAGGCGCCGGGAGTTGATCTGGTCTGGTGGAACCCGGCCGCCCAGGCATTATGCAGCATCGGTGCCCGGGCGGCGAGGGGGAGGGCCTACCGGAAGGCGGCGACCGTGCCGCGCGTGTTGTTGAGCACGCGGGCGTTGTCGTTCTGCGCGGCCGTGCCCATGGGCACGCCGTTGAACAGCTTGGCGGGGTTCGACCAGTAGTTCAGGCGCGGGCAGCCGTTCGGGCAGTTATACGCCATGATGGTGCGCCACGACGGGCTGCCGGTGTACCGGTAGCCGTGGCCGTAGGTGTAAGGCGAGGTGCTCGAGTCCGTCGCCGGGTCGTGGCGGGCCGACTGGAGGTGCCCGATCTCGTGGGCGAAGGAGTAGTAGCCGGTGGCGCAATCCCAGTGCGCGACGGCGAAGGCCGTGCTCGCGGTCGAGCCGATGCCGGAGGCCAGCCCGCAGGACGACGCGTTGTTGATCAGCAGGACGGCGACATCGGCCGTCGACGAGTTGCGGGTCGTGTGGATGGCGGTCATGTAGGTGTCGGTGGTGCTGCGGTAGCGGCTCAGGTCGGTGCTGAAGCTGCCGCTCTCGGTGTAGGTGGTCTGCGACTTGTTGGCGAGGATGATGTCGATCAGCACGCCGCTGTTGTCATAGCCCAGGTTGGCCTCCGCGACGGCGAGAGTGATCAGGCCGTTGATGTCGCCCGAGGCCGCGGCGGCGGCGGGAGTGTAGTTGACCATCACGCGGATGACGGTGTCCGCCTTGGTCAGGCTGGCCGGGCGGTTGGGCATGCGGATGGTGCGGAGCTGGCCGTACTCGGCCGGATGGTCGGGCGGCATGGCGCTGAAATCGACGGCGACGATGGCGTGGTCACCGGAGTTGAGGGGGCGGATCTTGTACCACTCGCCGTTGTAATGGACGTTGCCGGTGATGCGGCCGCCGTTGTTGACCAGCAGGACCGAGTTGATGGGATCGAACTGCAGCGCCTGACGGGAGAACGGCACCCTCGCGTCGCCGGTGTACTCGAGGACGCCGGACCACACCAGGATGCCGGCATCCGCGCGGCGGGCTTCAACGCGGTGAGCCCGCAGGTCGAGCCCCGCTCCGAGATTCAACGTGATCGATTCCGCCGCCTCGCTCACCGCGTCCGGATTGGCCCGCACGACCAGCAGGGACGCCGACGCGGGGTCCTGCGCCAGGGCCTGGTAGGAGGTGTCCAGGTTCAGGGCCTTGCCCTGCAGCTCCACGGCATCTACGGGCGAGAACAGCGCATTGCCAGCCGGGGCCGCGTGAGCCGCCGTCGCCAGGAGCGCGAGAGAAGAGACCAATCCAAGGCAGCGAATCCATAGCTTTGCCATACCAGCTCCTTGCTTTCAAAAAAGTGACAGTTGTCTCGGAGCCCCACGCAGCGGAGGCGCCATGCCGTCGGAGAGATCCCTCGCATAATTGAGAGTGCGCCGGAGGTGAGAAAGCGCGCCACGGGCCGGCTCCACTTTTGGCATTCCTCGCACCTTGAGGGTGTAGGCATTAAGAAAAGGAGGAGTCCATGTCGAGAAAGAACTGTCTGATCGGTCTCGCCGCCGTCCTGGTGGCATTGCTCAGCGCCTCGCGGAGCGAGGCCATCACCCAGTGCGCGAATTGCGCCTGCACTATGTCCTGCACCGCTTTGTGCACCACGGCGACCGGCACCAGCACCTGCGGCGCCATCGGGATCTGCGTCGGCAAACCCGGTTGCGGCGGCGGCGGCTGCCTGACGGCGGGTCAGTCCGAATTCGTTCTCAAGCTGCTCGACAAGGAGCCGCGGCAGGCGGAGCCCGAGCAGGGCCGCGCGGCGGCGCGCCTGACCTGGCGCCTGACGCAGTACGCCGAGGAGAACGGGCTGGGCGACGTCTACACGGCCGGCACCCGCTTCGAGCGCGCCGGAGCCGCGCGGAAGCTGGCGAGCCCGGACCTCGCCTTCGTGAGCCGCGGCCGCCGGGCCGCCACCCCGGACCTCGTGGTCCAGTTCGCCCCTGCCAACCTCGCCAATGCCGACGCCACGGCTGCCGGCTGGCTGGGCAGCGGCGCCCGCGCCGTGCTCGTGCTCGATTCAGCGGCCCGGACGGTCCAGGTCTATCGCCAGGGCGCCCCGCTCCAGGTGCTCGGAGCCGACGCCGTCCTCGATCTGCCGGATTTGCTGCCGGGCTGGTCGCTGCGGGTCGGCGAGCTGTTCCAGTAATCGGTTCGGGTGACGGCTGCCACTTCGAGGCGGTGTCTATGGCCCGGTGACTCGGTGCTTATGCGACCCGTGATTCGGAGTGCCATTACACACCTATTGCCTTTCGGAGCGGCCTGCCCTCCGGCGACCTCACCCCGGCCCTCTCCTAACCCGAAGTTCTTCCAAGGAAGAGCCAAGAATTGGCGCAACCGATTGACTTGGCTGAGTTTGTGGCTAAATCGCCGGAATCATCTGTAGCCATGTAAATGGCGTGGATGGGTGCTACT
>DATFNZ010000078.1:0-34768 GCA_035266085.1 Thermoanaerobaculia bacterium | reverse complement strand
AGACCTTGCCGCCGTCGCGATAGGACTCGCGCAGGAGGATGCAGGGTTTGGAGTTGCGGTTCGGGACGACCTCGATGTACATGGCTACCGAGTATAAGAGGAAAGTCGCCGACATGCAATAGCACGGTGGCCGTAAGTAGCACCCATCCACGCCATTTACATGGCTACAGATGATTCCGGCGATTTAGCCACAAACTCAGCCAAGTCAATCGGTTGCGCCAATTCTTGGCTCTTCCTTGGAAGAACTTCGGACTAACCTAACCGCTGGAGTTGGACCACTCCCCAACGGCCGCTGCCAATCGGCTTGCAACGCGCCTCTTGTGCTCGTTCGCAAGATGGGCATACCGACTCGCCATCGCGGGCGTCGAATGCCCCAGAGATTCCATCAGCTCCCGCTCCGTGGCTCCGGACATTGCCAGGTAGCTCGCATGAGTATGCCGGAGGTCATGGAATCTGAAATCCGGGATTCCCGCCCGCTTGAGCGCCGTGTTCCAGGCCCGGCGCGGAAAGTAAGGCTGTCGCGAAGGGCTCGTAGAGGAGGCGAAGAGGTAGTCTGCGCCTGCCTTCTTGATACGCCTCTCGATGACCTCCAAGGCAGGTCCTACGAGTGCCACGAAGCGCTCTCGCTTCGTCTTCGTCACCTCCGCGGGAAGAGTGAACCCGCCCTCTGAAAGCCGAGCATAGGACTTCCTGAGGGCCATCAGCTCTCCCTCCCGGCATCCCGTCCAGATCGCCAGGAGAACCATGTCATGGAGGTCTCGGTTCTCGCTCTCCCGACAAGCGGCAAGAAGCCGATCCAATTCAGAGTCCTGACCGTCCACCGGCCGGGAAAGGAATCGTACGCGGCCTCTGGGCTCCCCCTCCTTCTCGACTCCTGAGACCGGGTTGAGGCTCAACCACTTCAGCCTCTTCCTGCCGAAGCTAAGGCAGGAGGAGAGGGAGATAAGATAGCGGTTCGCCGTCGTAGAGCTCCTCTTGCGCCCCGTGGGCCCCGGGTACCGCAAGAGCTTCCTGTAGGACTCCTCGATGAGCTCGGAAGTCAGGTCGGGGAGATAGCAGGCTCCAATCTCATCCTCCCACCAAGCCAGATGGCGCCCGTAGGGCACCGCCACGGCCGGCTTGCCGGGCAGAACCTCCTCGACGTACTTCTTCACCAGCTCCGCGAACGTGTGCCTCTGGCGTCCCGTCAGACCGGCAGTCCGCCCCGACCGGAGGTTGGCCTCAGTCTCCTGAGCCCAGTCCCTGGCGTCCGTCTTCCGTTCGAAGGCCCGGGACTGCGGCGGGTGCCCCTTCAAGCGCACCTGTGCGACGTACCGAACCCCGGTCTTAGTCGTTCTCTTCGAGATTGTGGCCACGAAAATTTCTCCTCTTCCGAGGGAGATTGTCGCTCCAGTGTGACTAGATTGCAACTAAAGGGGCCTTTCGGCCCTCGTTTTCCACAAGTTGTATTCTTGTAAGTCGTTGAGTTCAAAGTGGTGCGGCTGGGAGGACTCGAACCCCCGACCAAGAGTTTAGGAAACTCCTGCTCTTTCCACCTGAGCTACAGCCGCAGGCCGGGGGGATTATAGCCGGATTGACCGCCAGACACAGAAGAACGGGATCTCAAGCCTTGTTCCCCACTCTTCGGAGGGAATGGGGCACGAAACCTCCTCTAGAAGAGAAGAGAGCCTCGATACGAGATCAAAAATGGAAGGCGGACGTGGTCAAGCGCATGCCAGAAATTAACTCAATCGTAATTAACTTCACATTCTAAATGTGAAGCAACGAGTAGGACTGCCGCCGATCCGACGGGAGGTTTGAGTTATAGTCTGCTGAAAGGGAGGATAAGTTTAGTGGCCAGGCAAAGAGAGCTCTTGACCCTCAAGGCAATTTCCAATGAGACCGGCATTTCCCAGGCGACTCTTGCGAAGTACGCGGCAGACAATGACGATATCCCTTCCGAGGGAGAGGGACGCGGCAAGAGGTATCCCCGTTCGGCCGTCAAGGTTTTTCAACGTCTACGCAAGGAGAGCAAGCCTGGTAGGCGTGCGGGAGGATCTTCCCCGAATCCCGTGAATGCACCCGTGAGAAAGTCCCCTGGCAAGCGTCCCAGAGCCGCTGAAGCGCAAGCCCCGGCCTCTGCCGCGTCTTTTCCCTCTACCCTACGCCTCGAGCCCTCCACGCTGTCCCTTGAGCCTTTACGGCTGGCGGATGAGGATAGGGGCCTGCTCCGGGAGCTTGTCGCAGCTATCGGCGGCGTGGAGGGGCAACTGCGGGCCTTGTCTTTGAGCGTGGGAGCCATCGAAACGGAGCTGGCGGCCATGGGAAGCCGGACAGCCTCCAACTCACCAGCACCACGGCATGACGGTCCACCGCCCAAGCATTCGGGAAAACGGTTCGAGCGGCCGCGGGCTCGCCATTCTCAGCAGCGGAATACTCCACCGGCTCCTGCCTTTGATGGCAAAGAGGTAGGGAATGGGTGAGCGGGTGTATTTCTCGTCTCGAAAGTGAGGGCTGGGGCGGATCGGGTGGACGAGCATGGCCGATAGCGCGGAGCGAGGGCCGGCGGGGGAGGGGAGCCGAGAATGTGGTAGCCTATCGCGCTCATCATGCCGCTCACGCTGGCCGCGGACTCGTGAGCGGCCTTGATCGCCGTTGTCACCCCTGAACAGGTTGAGGGAGCTTTTTCGATGAACCAACGTCTGACCCGCAAAGAGATCAAACGCGACGATTTCGCCACCGTCGTCGGCCGTGGCGTGGACTATGCCGAGAGCCACGTCCGGACCCTGGTCTACGCCATCGCCGGGCTCCTCCTGCTGGTGGCGCTGGGGGTTGCGTTCTACTTCTACCGCAACCATGTCCAGCAGGGCGCCAACGAGGCACTGGCCAAGGCCATGACGGTCTACCAGGCCCCGATCGCGGCCACCGGCGCCAAGCCGGCGGATCCCAGCGAGCCGAGCTTCCCCACGGAGGCAGCCCGTCAGGTCCGGGCCAAGGAGCTGCTGCAGAAGGTCCGCGACGACTTCGGCTCGACCAACTCCGCCGATATCGCCGGGCTCTACCTGGCGCAGATCGCCGCCGGCGAGGGCAAGCTGGAGGAAGCCCGCGAGCTGTGGACCGACTTCGTCGACGACCACGGCGACAGCATCCTCGCCGGCGAGGCGCGGATCAACCTGATCGACCTCGACCGCAAGCAGGGCAAGGGCGAGCAGGTGCTCCTGGAGCTCCGGGGCATGCTGGAGAAAGCCGACGCGCCGCTGCCTCAGGACGTGATCCTCAACGAGATCGGCAAGACCCTGGAGCAGCTCAAGCGGCCCCAGGAAGCAGTGCTGTCCTATCAGCGGATCGTCGACGAGTTCCCGCAGTCCCCGTACCATCAGGAAGCCCAGCAGAAGGTCACGGCCCTCGATCCCGCCCGGGCCGCGGCCGGCGCCGGCATGGGCCTGCCCCCCGGCATGCAGGGCGTCCCCGGATTCCCGGGCTGATCCGCCCCGCGCCCTCCACGCCCTGGTCAATTCAATGGCCCTTCCTTACCGCATCCTGGAGCGCAAGCGCGCCGGGATGCGGCTCTCCGAGGAGGAGATCCGCTCGGTGGCGCTCGGCGCCGCCGACGGCTCGTGGAGCGAGGGGCAGCTCGCCGCTTTCCTGATGGCGGCCGCCATCCGCGGCCTGGACCCTGGTGAGACCGAGGCTCTCACCCGGGCCATGATGGAATCGGGCGAGCGCTGGGACCTTTTCCGCGACGTGCCGCGGCTCTGCGACAAGCACTCCACGGGCGGCGTCGGCGACAAGGTCACCCTCATCCTGGGGCCGCTTCTCGCCAGTTGCGGCCTGCCCATCGCCATGCTCGCCGGCCGGGGCCTCGGCCACACCGGCGGCACCATCGACAAGCTGGAGAGCATCCCCGGGGTCGACCTCCGCCTCGACCGCTCCCGCTGTCTAGACCTCCTCGACCGCTGCGGCCTCGCCATCGGCAGCGCCACCGCCGGGATCGCCCCCGCCGACCGCCGCCTGTACGAGCTGCGGGACACTACGGCAACGGTGGACTCCCTGCCGCTCATCATCGCCAGCATCCTCTCGAAGAAGCTGGCCATGGGCGCGGCGGCCGTGGTGCTCGACGTCAAGACGGGCAACGGCGCCTTCATGCCCGAGCTCGACCGCTCGGTGGAGCTGGCCCGCGGCCTGGTGGAGACGGCCCGCGCCCTCGGCACGCCCGCCTCGGGCCTGGTGACGGACATGAGCCAGCCCCTGGGCCGCTGGGTGGGGCACGCGGCCGAGGTGATGGAGACCTACCAGTGCCTGGATGGAGAAGGTCCGGAGGACCTGATGGCGGTCACCTTAGCCCTGGGCGAGGAGGTCTCGCGTCTCGCCCGCCAGCCCGTGAGCCGGCGGGAGATGGAGGAGGCACTGGCCTCCGGCCGGGCCCGCCAGAGGTTCGAGGATTGGGCCGCTCTCCAGGGAGCGGACCCGGACTGGCTGCGGCAGCCCCGGTTTCCTCTCGCGCCGGTGGAGCTCCCCCTACTGGCGCGGCGCTCCGGCCGGCTCGCCGCCGTGGACGTCCGCCAGCTCGGCCTCCTGCTGGTGGAAGCCGGAGGCGGCCGGACCCGTCCGGACGACACGGTCGATTTCGGCATCTCCCTGGAGGCGAAGGCCCGTCTCGGCCAGGAGGTCCAGGAGGGGGACGAGCTGGCCCGGGTGTACCTGCGGCGGGACGACGACCGGCTCGCGGGTCTCTTCGCGGCGTGCTTTGCGGTCGGGGACGAAGGCACGGCGCCGCCGCTGATCGCGGCCCGGGTTCCCTGATCCCTGCGCTATCATCCCCCGCCATGGAGGCCGCCATCCTTGCCGTGGGGTCGGAGCTGCTGGGCACCGACCGCCTGGACACCAACTCGCTACGCCTCACGGCCCTGCTCGACCGCTACGGCGTCGAGCTGCGGCGCAAGGCGGTGATCGGCGATTCGGAGGAGGAGATCGCGGCCGAGCTGAGGAACCTCCTGCCTCGAGTGGACCTCATCCTCGTCACCGGCGGCCTGGGCCCGACGGCGGACGACGTCACCCGCGAGGCCGTGGCGTCCGCCCTCGGCCGCCAGCTCCGCGTCGACGGCGAGGTCCTCGTTGCGCTCGAGCGCCGGTTCCAGTCGCTGGGCTGGCGCATGCCCGAGGTCAACCGCCGCCAGGCCCTGGTGATGGAGGGGGCGGAGGTCCTCGCCAACGACCGGGGCACGGCGCCGGGCCTGCGGATCGAGAGCGGCCCCTGCACCCTGTTCCTGTTCCCCGGCGTGCCCACGGAGCTGGAAGGCCTCATGGCCTCCGCCCTGGAGCCCTGGCTCGCCGCGCGCGCCGGCGGCATCGCCCGGGAGACGGCGGTGCTCAAGATCGCCGGCCTTCCCGAGTCCGTGGTGGAGGAGCGCATCGCGCCGGCCTACGGAGAGTTCGGCCGCGAGGCCATCACCATCCTGGCCAACGCGGGGGAGATCCGCCTCCAGGCCACGGCGTCGGGCCCCGAGGCCGAGCGCCGGGCCCGTCTCCAGGCCATGGTGGCGCGCCTCTCGGAGCTGGCGGGGGACGCCGTCTTCACCACCCGGGACGAGGACACGCTGGAGAGCGTGGTCGGCGATCTGCTGCGCGCCGCGGGCGCGACCCTCACCGCCGCCGAGTCGTGCACCGGCGGCCTCCTTTCGCAGCGGATCACCGCCATCGCCGGCAGCAGCGACTATTTCCTGGGCGGCGCCGTCACCTACAGCAACGAGCTCAAGACCCGGATGGTGGGGGTGCCGCCGGAGATGATCGCCGAGCACGGCGCCGTCTCCGAGCCGGTGGCCCGGGCCATGGCCGAGGGAGTCCGCCGGGCCCTCGGCAGCGACTGGGGCGTGGGCATCACGGGCATCGCCGGGCCGGCCGGCGGCAGCGAGGAGAAGCCGGTGGGCACCGTCCACCTCGCCGTGGCCGGACCGGGCGACGGCGAGGTGGAGCACCGCAAGCTGCGCCTGCCGGGCGACCGCGACCGGGTGCGCCGGTTCTCGGCCCAGATCGCACTCGAGATGCTGCGCCGGCGCCTGTTGGCAGCAGCGGCGGAGCGCGCATGAGGCTGTTCATCGCTCTGGACGTGCCCGAGCCGCCGCGCCGCGAGCTGCGCCGGCGGCTCGACGCCGTGCGTGACCGCCTGCCGCGGGCTCGCTGGGTGGACCTGGAGAACGTCCACCTTACCTTGCTGTTTCTGGGCGAGACGCCCGAGACCGGTATCCCGGACCTTGCCGCCGGGTTGCGCGAGGCCTTCGCCCGCTGCCCGCCGCTGGACCTGCGTCTCGGGAGCGGCGGCACTTTCCCCCCGGGACGCCCGGCCCGGGTGGCCTGGGCCGGAGTCGAGGCTCCCGAGGAGCTCACGGCGCTCCAGGCGGACATCACCCGGGCCGCCGTGGAGGCCCTCGGCTTCGAGCCCGAGGAGCGTGGCTTCCATCCGCACGTCACCCTGGCGCGCTGCCCAGATCCCTGGCGGCGGGAGGCGATCGACAAGTTCAAGACCGCCTTCACCGGCCCCATCGGGCCGCCCTTCCTGGCGGATCACGGCATCCTCTTCGAGAGCAAGTTGTCGCCGAAGGGGGCGCGCTATCGGGCCGTCGAAACTTTTCCGATGATGGTTCCCGAGGGAGAGGAATGAGCCCCTCGTTCGCGGCCACGCTCGTGCTCGGCGCCTATCTCCTCGGCTCGGTGTCTTTCGGGGTGGTGATCGTCAAGCTGATGCAGGGCCTCGACCTGCGTACCGTGGGCAGCGGCAACGCCGGCGCCACCAACGCGCTGCGCGCCGCCGGCAGGAAGGCCGGGGTGGCGGTGCTGGTCCTCGACGTCATCAAGGGGATCACGGCGGTCGCCGTCCCGCGGGCCCTCGACGCGTCGCCGGCCGTGGTGAGCGGCGCGGCCGTCGCCGTGGTGGTGGGGCACGTCTTCCCGGTCTTCTTCGGCTTCCGCGGCGGCAAGGGCGTGGCCACCGCGGCGGGCGCCCTGGGCACCCTCGCGCCGCCCGCCATGGCGCTCGGGATGGTCGTCTTCCTGGTCGTGGTGGCCTGGAAACGCTATGTTTCCCTGGGATCGATCGTCACGGCGGCGTCCTTCCCGCTCCTGGTCTGGATCACCCTGCGGTTTCGCTGGCCGGAGTCCGGGGGACCCTGGCTGCTGCTGGCTTCGGGAGCCATCGCCATCCTGATCGTCACGAAGCATTCCAGGAACCTGCAGCGCCTGATCAAGGGAACCGAGCCTCGGCTCGGAGGAGGAGGACGACGATGAACGGCAGTCCGAAACGGATCGGCGTCCTGGGTGCGGGCTCCTTCGGTACGGCGCTCGCCGTCCACCTGGCGGGCGCCGGCGGCCATCCCGTGCAACTCTGGGGGCGCGATCCCGTGCTGGCGCGGCGGATGGCGGCCGACCGCACCAATTCCGAGTACCTCCCCGACGTCGAGCTCCCGGACGGTATCCAGCCGACCTCGGACATGGCGGACCTCGCCGGCAGCGAGATCCTCCTCGTGGCCGCGCCCTCCCACGGTTTCCGGGAGGTGCTGCGCCAGTTCCTGCGGCAGCACCCGGACGGCAGCCCCCTGCCGCTGGTCTCGGCGACCAAGGGGATCGAGCCTGAGACGCTGGCGCGCATGAGCCAGGTCGCCTTCGAGGAAGGCATGGCCGCCGACCGTGAGATCCGCTACGCCGTCCTCTCGGGCCCCACCTTCGCCGCCGAGCTGGCCCGCAACGTGTCCAGCGCGGCCGTCATCGCCTCCGAGGACGCCGTCTTCGCCACCGAGGTCCGCGAAGTCCTGTCGACGCCACTCCTGCGGCTCTACTCCTCCTCCGACGTCGTCGGCGTCGAGCTGGGGGCGACCACCAAGAACGTCATCGCCATCGCCGCCGGCGCCCTTTCCGGGATGGGGCTCGGGCACAACACCCTGGCGGCGCTGATCACCCGCGGCCTGCACGAGATCACCCGCCTCGGCATCGCCTGCGGCGGCCAGCCCCGCACCTTCGCCGGCCTCGCCGGCCTGGGCGACCTGGTGCTCACCTGCACCGGCGGCCTGTCGCGCAACCGCCGCATCGGCCTCGACCTCGCGGCGGGCCGCAGCGTCGCCGAGATCACGGGCGAGACCCACATGGTGGCCGAGGGCGTCCGCAACTCCATCGCCATCTCCCGCCTCGCGGCCCAGCGCGGCGTCGAGATGCCGATCACCCAGCAGATGGTGGCCGTCCTGTACCACGGCAAGGACCCCCGCAAGGCTGTCGAGGAGCTGATGACCCGCGGCTTGAAGTCGGAGACCGAGCTATGATCGATTTTGGATCTGAATCCCGCCAGACCGTCTTCATCCTGGATTTCGGCAGCCAGTTCACCCAGCTCATCGCGCGCCGGCTGCGCGAGAACCGGGTCTACTGCGAAGTCCATCCCTTCGACCTGCCCGTCGAGGAGATCCGCCGGCGTGGACCTATCGGCGTGATCCTCTCGGGCGGCCCGCAGAGCGTCTACGAGCCCGGCGCGCCCAGCGCCAACCCTGCGCTGTTCGGCCTGGGCATGCCCGTGCTGGGGATCTGCTACGGCATGCAGGTCATGGCCCACGAGCTGGGCGGCGGCGTCGAGGGATCGAGCCACCGCGAGTACGGCCGCGCCGAGATCTCGATCGCCGAGCGGAGCAAGATCTTCGAGGGCCTCGCCGCGTGCGAGACCGTCTGGATGAGCCACGGCGACCGCGTCCGCGATCTGCCGGCGGGCTTCCGGCCGACCGCCAGCACCTCCAACGCCCCCGTGGTGGCCTTCGAGAACCCGGAGCGCGGGCTCTACGGCATCCAGTTCCACCCGGAGGTGTCGCACACCGTCTCCGGCGGCGAGATCCTGCGCAATTTCCTGTTCGGCGTCTGCGGCGCCCGCGGCGACTGGCGAATGGCCTCCTATCTGGAGGAGGCGGTGTCGACGATCCGCGAGCGGGTGGGGGAGGGGAAGGTCATCTGCGCCCTCTCGGGCGGCGTCGACTCCTCGGTAGTGGCGGCGCTCCTGAAGCGGGCCGTGGGGGAGCGCTCGACGGCGATCTTCGTGGACAACGGCGTGCTGCGCAAGGACGAGGCGACGCAGGTCGTCCACACCCTGCGCGACGGCCTCGGCATCCCCGTGCTCGCCATCGACGCCCGCCAGCGCTTCCTCGGCGAGCTGGCCGGCGTCGAGGATCCGGAGAAGAAGCGGAAGGTCATCGGCCGCGTCTTCATCGACGTATTCAAGGACGAGGCAAAGCGGATCGAAGGCGTCGGCTATCTCGCCCAGGGCACCCTCTACCCGGACGTCATCGAGTCGGTGTCGGTCAAGGGGCCCTCGGCGGTCATCAAGACCCACCACAACGTCGGCGGTCTGCCGGCCGAGCTGGGCTTCGAGCTGATCGAGCCGCTCCGCTTCCTGTTCAAGGACGAGGTGCGCCAGCTCGGCCGCGAGCTCGGGCTGCCCGAGCAGATCCTCACCCGCCACCCTTTCCCCGGCCCCGGCCTCGCCGTGCGTATCCTGGGCGAGGTCACCCCCGAGCGGGTGGCCCTCCTCCAGGAGGCGGACGCCATCTTCCTCAACGAGCTGCGCGAGAGCGGCTGGTACGACAAGGTGAGCCAGGCCTTCGCCGTGCTCCTCCCCGTCAAGAGCGTCGGGGTGATGGGCGATTACCGCACCTACGAGAGCGTCGTCTCCCTGCGCGCCGTCGAGACCCAGGACTTCATGACGGCCGACTGGAGCCCCCTGCCCTACGATCTCCTGGGCCGGGTCGCCAACCGGATCGTCAACGAGGTGAAGGGCGTCAACCGGGTGGTCTATGATGTGACCAGCAAGCCCCCGGCGACGATCGAGTGGGAGTGAAGATGATTGCGCCCATAAAGATTCAGCTTCCCATGGCCGATATCGAGAGTTTCTGCCAGCGCTGGAGGATCGACGAGTTGGCCTTGTTCGGCTCGGTCATCCGAGAGGATTTCCGTCCTGACAGCGATGTCGACGTGCTGGTGACCTTTTCTCCCGAAACGCGGTGGAGCCTCTTCGACCTGGCCAGGATGCAAAATGAGCTCGCCGTCCTCCTGGGCAGGCAGGTCGATCTGGTGGAGCGGAAGGCCGTCGAGCATAGTGAGAACTACATTCGCAGGAAGCACATCCTGACCAACCTCGCACCTATCTATGTGGCGGGATGACGCTTACCTCCTAGATATCTTGATCGCGTCGCGAAAGGTGCTGCGCTATACCGAAGGCTTCTCCTGGGAGAGCTTTCGACAGGATGAGCGCACCCAGGATGCCGTGATGAGGAACATCCAGATCATCGGGGAAGCTGCCCGGAAGCTTTCCGAGGAGCTCCGGAGGGATCATTCCGAGATTCCATGGGGCGAGATTCTCGGCATGAGGAACCGCTTGGTTCATGAATACGGCCGGGTCCATGTGGAGAAGGTCTGGGAAACGGTCGTGGACGACATTCCTGCCCTGATCCAGCAAGTTCAGCCCCTCGTTCCTCCCGAAGAACCGGACTGATCGAGCTCATGCTTTTCCGACACCCGTCCCCAACCGGCGTCTACGAGCTGATCACTCGCGAGGGCTGCCATCTCTGCGACGAGATGGCGGCCGTCCTCAATGACGTCCTGCCGCGCTACGGCCTGACCTACTCCCTTCGCGACGTCGACATCGAGCCGGAGCTGCGGCTTCGCTACACGGACCTGGTCCCCGTCCTGCTGCGGGACGGCGTGCCGGTCGCCAAGCTGCGGATCGACCGGTGGACCCTGGTTCGAATCGTAGAAGGCCGCCGCTAGATCTCCTCTGCAGGTTGCACCTCCTCGACGGAGGGCTCGACACGCAATTCTCTTCCCGTTTGTAGTGCTTTACGGCACTTTCTGAAATTTCCGGCAACGTCCGTCTATTCGAGAAGGGACCGGCGGTCCAGGAGCTGAGCTCGCCTCTGCCGGCCTCGTAACCAAGGCAGGGCGTCAGAGCCGGTGTCCTGTCCCATGACAAAGGAGTAGCACCATGGCGGATGAGAAAGAGCTGACCTTCGAAGCGATCGACGCCCATATCAAGAACGCTGATTTGGCAGCGTTCGCACCAGGAGGTAAGCACCACGTCACCTCAGACATGGTGGCAGCCGCTCCGGGCAACGTACTTGGGCAAGTGTGCCAGATCTACCATGTGATCCGTCCTATTTTGCAGGGTATCCTCCTCATCCCATTTATCCCTGCAGCATGGAAGACCGCAATTCGGACGTTCATGTCCCTGATGGACACCCTTTGCCCGGCCTAGCCTATCGTCACATCTGAGGTCAAGGGCAGCGGCGGCTCCAACCGTACCGCCGTTGCCCGGTTTCTTCGAAGCCTTAAGTTGTCGACCGGAACCCCTCGCCCACCTTTGAATCGGCGGCAGCCTACCCGCCCCCGATCTGCCCCAGCGCACGCCGGATCTCCGGCTGCTTGGGGTCGATCTCCAGCGAGCGGCGGAAGGCCTGGGCGGCGCCTTCGCCGTCACCGATGCAGAGGCGGGCGAGGCCGACGGAGGCGTAGGCGAGGGCGTTGCGGGGATCGGAACGAGAGGCGCCTTCGAAGTCGCCGAGGGCCCTCTCGCACTGGTGGCGCTGCAGGCGGTAGCGGCCCCGGAGCAGGAGGAGGCGGGGCTCCTTGGGCTTGGCCGTGAGGGCGCGGTCGAGCAGGCGGAGGCCGCGGGCCGTCTCGCCGGCGCGGGCGTAGGCCACCGTGCGGCCGACGGTGAAGTCGATGCCCTCGGGCAGACCTCCTTCGAGGGCCTGCAGCAGCAGGTCGTCCGAGCGGTCGAGATCCTTCTGCGCCGAGTGCAGGAGGTCGCTCAGGTTCCAGAGGGACGAAGCGTTGCCAGGAGCGAGCTCTAGGGCTTTCTGGAAGGAGGCGGCAGCCTCGTCCACCTCTCCCTTCTCACGATGGAGCAGCCCCTCGTTGTCGTAGGAGCCGGCGGTGCGGGTGGTGTCCGGCGGCACGGGTACCGTCCTGTAGCTCGCCCGGTAGTCGGCGAGGGTATCGCGGGTCACCTCGACCCCAGGCAGAGGCGGGCCGGCGACGCCCTGGCCCGGAGGCAGCCCGAGGAGCGCCAGCAGGGTGGAGCAGACCTGGGCCACCTCGCCGCGATCCCTCTGCGGGCTGGCCTCGATGCCGGGACCCCAGAGGAGATAGATCCCGTCGTCGCGCTTCCCCTTGCCGCCGGCCGCGGCGGTGGCGCTTGAGAAGCCGTGGCCGGAAGCGATCATCAGCACCGCGCCGGAGGCCTCGGCGAGCTTGCGATAGTCGCCCAGCATGCGGTCCACTTCGGCAAAGTAGCGTTGCGGCACCCCGGAGAATCGTTCGAAGTCCTCAGGCTTCGCTATGTCCTGGATGTCCGTGCCCCTGATGGAGACGACCGCGAGGCTCGGGCGTTCTTTGGCGAGCCAGGAGGTGGCGAGGCCGTGATGGGCCCGCGTCTCGACCAGGATGCGCCGCAGCGCGCTGACCGGGTGGTACGGGTCAGGCTCGGCGATCGACTTCTCGTACTCCTCCTCGGTCAGCGACGGCAGGTATTCGTGGAGGGCTTCGTAGCCCACCGCCTCCTCGGTCTTTCCCAGAGCTTCCCGCGCCCAAGCCTCCTGCTCCGGAGGAAAGACGGCGCCGGCAGAGGGCTCGGCGCCCGGCGAGGTGAAGAAGCGGTCCGCCACCAGGAGGCCGCGCACGGGCTCGGCGGGCCAGGTCGCCCAGAGGCCGAAGACGGCGACGCTCTTTCCCCCATCCGCGGCCATGTTCCAGATGGCCGGCACGAGCCGCTCGCCGCTGGTGATGGGCTCGACGGCGCCCGTTTCAGGGTTGCGCCGGGTGAAGTCCAGGATGCCGTGCTCGAGCGGGGAGGTGCCCGTCATCATCGTCGTCCAGACGAGCGGCGAGAGGGGAGGATGGATCGTCGAGAGCACGCCCGGCCGGCCTTCCCGGACCAGGGCGGCGAGGTTGGGCATCACCCCGGCGGCCATGTAGCCGTCGAGCAGCTCCCAGTCGGCGCCGTCGAGCCCCACGAACAGCACCGGCCCGGCCTTCCGGACGGCCTTGGCGATCTCGGGAGCGGGCGGTGGAACGGGCGCGGCGGTCTGAGGAGCGGGGTCATCCTTCCTGCAGGCGAGCGCCAGCAGGCAGTACAGGGCAAGGAGCGGGAGAGCGAGTCGGCGCATGGGGGATCCAGGAGGAGAGGAGGCGTATCTTTACACAGGTGTTGGTGGGGCGGAATTCGTTTCAGCGGCCCCACCTCTCCCTCCTCTAAAAAGCGACCGCCGCGATCTCTTCGGCCCCGCAATCCAGCCGGACCCGCTGCTGATTCTCCTGATGGTCAGCGTCCGAGAGCGCCTTCAGATCGGCGAAGCGGGCGGGCTCGATCCAGCGCTGCCGGATCTCGAGCTCGCGGCCGATCTCGATGACCCGTCCGTGAAGCGAGACCGATTGCCGGAAGGTGCCGACGGCGTTGCCCACTTCGACCGTCTCCTCCCGGGGCGCGCACCACCCCTCGGGGAGCTCGATGCGCCAGGAGAAGCGGTTCGACTTCGGCGTCAGCACCACCGGAAGGTCCCGATCCTGGAGCACGGCGGCCTTGGGCGTGCCCGCCATGCGCGGCAGGCCGAAGGAGCGGGAGGTGCCGCGCCCCGGAGCCAGAGCGGCGAAGCGGACCTGGGCGGACAGGGTCACCGAAGGGACTTCGGCCTGCGAGAAGGTCCACCTCACACTGGAAAGCTCCGCTCCCGGCAGCAACTGTCCGAAGATCTGCCGCACCGCCGGCTCCACCTCCGCGGCGCCGCTGCCGGCGAAAGCCTGGGCGAAGGCCGCTCCCGCATCGCCGGAGATCTCGAAGCTCACCTCTCCCTGGGCATCGCCTTCGGGGCTCAAGGTCAGCCGGGTGTCGATCCGCCCGCTCTCCAGATCCTGGCGGATGGGCGTGTGCACCAGCTCGCTGCCGGCGCCCCGCACCACCAGGGCGTCCTGGTCCTGCACGGCCGGGTGGAGCCAGCGGATCGAGGCTCCCTTCTGCGTGGGATCGACGAACAGGAAGCCGCCGGCTACCGGATCGCCCGGCGCCGCGACGCCCGCGGCCCCGACGGCGACGACGACATGGTTGAACTGGAACGGGGAGGGGAAGTCCGCGTCGATGCGATCCTCCGACCCCAGGCGGATGAGCGCCGGCCAGGCCTCGACGCCGGCCTCGCGCAGCATGGCGACGAGCAGCAAAGCCTTGTCCTTGCAGTCGCCCCACTGGCGGTCGAGCACCTCGCGCGGCGCCGTGGGCCGATGACCGTCGATCCCCGCGTCGGCGGCCACGTAACGGACCTTCCCGCGGACGAAGCCGAGGAGGGAGGCGAGGCGCTCGCGCCGGTTCTCGCGGCCGGCGGTGAGCTCGCGGGCCCTGTTCCCCACGGCGCCGGAGTCGGGCGGAGTGGGAGCGATGAGCCCCTCGTACCAGTGGCCGACCTGTGCCCAGGTCGCCTCCTCCCCCCAGGCGAAGCGGAGGATCGGGCCGCGGGAACGGCTGCCGGGGGCGAAGCCCTCCTTCTTCCAGGCCGGCAGCCGGGTGCCCGTGACGACGACGCCCCCCTCGGACTCCTGCACGGCAAGGCGCGCGTGCGAGCCGCCGATCCGCCAGCGCCAGCCGCGTCCGCCGCCGCGCACGGCGACCCGCAGGCGCTCGATGGGCGCCTTCTCGGCCGCCAGCGAGATTCCATCGGCGCGGAATTTATTGCGCTGGCGCGCCGTGGCCTCGACCGTCAGCACCGAGCCCGGCGGCACGGTGGGGAAGCGGACCGTGCGGACCTTGGAGGAGGAGCTGAGCTTCCCGTCGCCGGCCATCTCGACCGTGCCGATGTCCCCCTCGGCCACGCGGAGCGTCTTGCCGTCCGGCGTGGACGCGGAGGCGGCAATGGCCTCGATGGTGCGGTGCTCGTCGAAGTAGATGGGGTAGGGAGACCACGCTTCCAGATCGGACGAGGTGTCGATCCGCACCCGCAGAGTCGATCGTTCAACCGTGCTGCCGTCCGGTTGGATCTCGATGTCGACGGACTTTTCGAGGATCGTCGCGGCCCCTGCAGGCAGGGCCGGCGTGAGGAGGAGCAGCAATGCCGCTCCAACGAGGGGGACGAGGGAACGAGACACCATCCCTGGACTCCTTCTGGTGAGGCTCTCTCCGGTGCGCTCGGGCCCCCGGATATTCCGGATTTGTATAGTGATTATAACTCAGACCCAACTCAGGAGGTGGTGATGCGGCGCAGACGGTTCGACCTGCCCCGTCGCCCTTCCGCCTTGGGAAGCGGCCGGCTTGACCTGCTCTGCCTCCGTTCATCGGACCGGGACGGACGATCGGCCCCGGTCTGTGCCCCTCCAACAGGCCGGCGTGGACGGTTGGCCCCGGCCTGGCGACCTGTTGCCCTGCGGGGCGGGTGGGGCTGCCCGGAGGGCCAACCGTCCGCTGGGCAGGCCGGATGGTTCGCCCTGCGGGGCCAACCGTCCACGCCCCAGAGCGGACGGTTGACGAGGGAGGGCGAACCGTCCAATCCCCCTCATGGGACTCCCATGGAGGGCTGCCAACCGTCCGCTGGCCGCCGGTTGTGTCTCACGAAGCGGGGCAGACGGTCCGCCCCGCAGGGCAAACCGTCCACGAAAGGGGTGTTTTTACCGCCCTCGCCGCACTGGAACGGCGATGAGATGGCTGACCGCCGGCCTCTCCGGCCCGACATGGAAGGCCCGAGCTGCTTCCTCGATGTCGCGGTCGGAGACGGTGACCCGCTCGTGCTGACGCAGGTGCTCGATCCACGACTTGCCCAGGAAGACCTCGGTGTAGAGGCTGGGATCCGAGGAGTCCACGAAGAGGCCCCATTGCATGGCGCCGTCCCGCAGGCGGATGCGGCGGACGCCGCGCATGGCTTCCGCGAACTCGGCGGTGCGGGCGGGATCGATCCGGTACTGGACGGTGATCAGCACGGGGCCGCGGTCGGGCTCGAGATCCTGCGCCACGACGGGGGCGGGCCACTGCCGGGACGGGGTGAGGTTGAGCCCTTCGCCAGACTTGAGGTGGATGCGGAAAGTGGCGGCCAGGCCCACGATCATGCCGGCGGCCGAGATGAGCAGCGCCTTCGTGAGGCCGAGGTGCTCGGCCAGGGTGCCCCAGAGGGCGCTGCCACTCGCCAAGCCACCGAAGAAGACCAGCATGTAGACCGAGAGCGCCCGTCCCCGCACCCACGAGGGCACCACGGTCTGCACGGCCACGTTGAGGCTGGAGAGCAGGGAGAGCCAGGCGCCGCCGGCGAGGAGCATGGCAATCATCAGCAGCCAGAACTCCCGCACGTAGGCGAGGGTCACCGTGGTTCCCGCGAAGACCAGCGTGGCGATGGTCACCACCCCGTCGGTCGAGTTGTTCCGCTTCAGGCGGGGGAGGACGAAGGCTCCGGCAACGGCTCCGGCGCCGAGAGCGCCCAGGAGGAGGCCGTAGCCCATGGCTCCCGCGTTCAGCTCCTGGCGCGCCACCAGCGGCAGGAGGGCCCAGAGGGAGGCGCCGCAGAGGACGAACGTGCAGCCCCGGACGATGGGCGCGATCACCTCCGGAGCATGGCGCACGTAGCGCAAGCCCGTGGTCATGGCGCCGAGGATGCGCTCGGCCGGCAGGACCGCTTCTTCCGATGGGCGTTTCCAGAAGAAGAGGACGACGACCACGCCGACGAAGGAGATGGCGTTGACCAGGAAGGTCAGCGCCGGTCCGGAGGTGGCGACCACCACGCCGGCGAGCGCCGGTCCGGCTGCCCGGGCGATGTTGAAGCCGATGCTGCCCAGGGTGACGGCGGCGGGGAGGTCCTCCCGCGACACCATGTCCGGGATGCTCGCCTGCCAGGCCGGAGCGTTCAAGGCTGCTCCAAGCCCGAGCAGGAAGGTGAAGGTGAGGAGAATCCCAGGCGTGATGGTGCCCGTCGCCGTGAACCCCCAGAGGCCGAAGGCGGCGAGCGCCATCCAGATCTGGGTGACGATCAGCATCCGGCGGCGGTCGAGGACGTCCGCGATGGCTCCCGCGGGCAGGGACAGCAGGAACATCGGCAGGCTGGTGGCCGCTTGGACCAGAGCAACGAGGGTAGGGGAGGGCGTGAGCGACGTCATCAGCCACGACGCGCCGACGTTCTGGAACCAGGTGCCGATGTTTGAGGCGACGCTGGCGATCCAAAGCCAGCGGAAGATGGTGTGACGGAGGGGGCTCCAGGTGGAGGGGATTTCAGTCTTCGCCACTCTCGCCGCCCTCCGCACCCTCCGGGAGTCTCTCCAGATAGCGGGAGGCGGCTTCGAGGAAGTCCCGACCGCCTTGGATCAATTCCAAGACAGGCTCAGATTCCAATTGGGCAAGAGCAGCGTAATCGCCGACTTGCCGGAGTCTAAATGCTTTAAGCAGCAGCTTGTGAAAGCGTGGATCCAGCGCCTCTGACTTCGCAAAAATCAGTCCGTATTGCCCGATGACCTTCCCATGGTTCGAGAACCTGTACCCTTTCTCGATAAGGAGGGCTTGAGCGACATAGAAGGAGGCGTAATAAGCGCGGGAGGCTGCGAAGTCCAGGTTGCCAGCTCGAACCTCGGCTTCTGCGGATTCAAGGGCCCTATTTGCCTTTTCCAGGAGAGCTTGAATTTCCCTCACGCAGCCACCGGAACGGCCTCTTCGCGAACAGTGCTCAGGAAGATGCTCTCCCCGCGCTGGTAGGCTCCGAAGTCGGCCGGCATGACGGCAAGGACCAATCCTGAATCGAGAGATAGATCACCGACAAGGTCGCTTGTCTCCACGATCTCCCTAGACAGGTTGACTGGACCCTCCAGCAGTAAGAGGAGATCCACGTCGCTCCCCTCCCAAGCCGTACCACGAGCGTAGGAGCCATAGAGGAGTAATCCCCGGAACCGGTCCCGATAGAATTCCTTCAGGCCCTTCTCCAACTCGAGGACGACATCTTTGATCTGCTGAGGTAGCGTGCTCATAGTGGCCTCATTCTACAGGGGAAGCCGTCTTCCTGTGCTAGATTCATGGCAACCGACGCCTATGCAGAACTTCGACCTTCCCAGCATCCTGGCGGGCCTCCTGGCCTGCGGCGTGGCGGTTTTCGTCAGCGCCACGATGGTCTTCGTGACCTTCCGGCTGAACACCATGCTGCGGGGGCGGCAGGCGCAGGACCGGCTGCTGCTGGCGGGGAACCGCTCGATCGCCATCGCGCTCGGCGCCACGATCCTCAGCCAGGCCCTGCTGATGCGCCACGCGGTCTTCCCCGTGATGGCGGTGCTGCGCGATCTGTTCCTCGAGCGGGCTTCCCTCTACACCATCGTGATGGTCGCCGGACAGTGCGCGGTCTTCTTCGCCGCCATCAGCGTCGTCTCCCTGGGCTCGGTCTGGCTGGCCGGATGGCTCTTCACCCGCATGACCGGGGACCTGCCGGAGCATGAGGAGATCTTCAAGGACAACGTGGCGGTCGCCATCTTCTACGCCTTCGTCCTGCTCGCCATCACCGTCATCCTGAACGAGGGGATCGAGGACCTCTCCCGGTCGCTCATCCCGTACGGCCGGGGCGGCGTCATCCACGTGCCGTGAAGGCCTCGGGATGCGCGGCTCTGGGTTGCGCCGGAGTCCTGGTCGTCGTTCTCGCCGGGGTAACCTGGCTGTCTCAGGTCGACGTGTCCTCTCTCCCGGACCCGGCGCCCTCTTCGACCGAGACGGACGAAACGGACGAGTCCGACGCCTATCGGCCGGTCGAGGCCCTGAACCAGTTCCGGCGGGACGAAGCCGGAGACCGCCTCCGGCTCTCCTACGGATTCATCGACCACCATGGCCGCAGACATCAGGTCTCCTGCATCCTCAAACGGCGGGACTACGACCACGACCTCGCCTCTTTCGGCTACTTCGAGGCCGAGATGGACCGGACGCTCAACGAGCGTCTGCGAGCGCGGATCGAGCAGGAGGGCCGAGCGCGGGGCGTGCTCACCTATTTCGAGATCGAGGTCTACGGCCGGACGGGCTACCGGTGGCGATGGGAGACGCCCGCGGGCCTGGACCCGGCCCTCAGGAGCCGCGTCGAGGCTTTCGACAAGTGGCTGGACCAGGATCTTCCCCGCGAGAAGGACGAAATGATCGCGGCGTACCTTCGGGAGCGGGGGCTCCGGCTGCAGAAAGATCTGATCTCGGTGGACTACGAGCAGGCTGCCCTTGGAGCCACGGAGCCCCTCGAGGATTGTTACCAGGCGCTGCGGAAGGCGGGGAACGGCGACAGCGAAAGGCGTCTGCTGGGCCTCTTTCTGGCCTTTTTCCAGGAGCTGCGCTACGAGGTGCCGCCGGATGTCGACCACGGGCGGCATACGCTGGGGTTCTGGCCGCCGAGCGAGGTCATGGCGCGCGGCGCCGGGGACTGCGATTCAAAGTCGGCCGCCTTCTGCGCGATGTGGCGCCACCTGCCCAGGCGGGCAATCCTGATCCTGGTGCCCGAGCACGCGCTCGTCGGGGTCGAGGCCAAACCGAGGGTGGACGAGGCGTACGTGCGGCTCGGCAACCGCTACTTCGTGTTGTGCGAGGTGGCCGGCCCCGCCAAGATCCCGCCGGGGGGCAAGGCGATCTCGGGGAGCTTCGAGTACGTGATGATCGAGCCGGTGCTAAACTCGGAGCGGTAGGTTGCTCTTCGACGCGCCACCGTGATCTCATGCGGCGACCCGTTGGAGGAAGGATGGCATGCATGGGAGCGATTCCGTTCCAGCGCGATGTCGAGTATCCGAGTTCCGACGGCCAGCCCATGGCCGAGACCGACATCCACCGCGATGAGATGCTCGACCTGATCCAGGCGCTGAAGCGCCGGTATCAGGATGTGCGGGACGTGTACGTGAGCGGCAACCTCTTCTTCTATTACGCCCAGGGAGATCCCCGGGCTGTGGTGGCTCCAGACGTCTTCCTCGTCAAGGGAGTAGAGAAGAAGAGGCGCGAGATCTACAAGCTCTGGGAGGAGGGACGGCCCCCTTCGCTGGTCATGAGCTGACGTCCAACAGCACGCGGGACGAGGATCTCTTCAAGAAGAAGCGCTGCTACGAGCGCCTCGGAGTCGAGGAGTACTTTCTCCATGATCCTTATCAGGATTACCTCGACCCATCTCTGCAGGGTTTCCGCCTGATGAACGGCCGCTACCGCCGGATCACCCCGGAAGCGGACGGCTCGTTGCGGAGCCTCACGACGGGCCTGCTGCTGCGGACCGAGGGGAAGAGATTGCGCCTGGTAGATGCCGCGACAGGCGAGCCGTTGCTCTGGGATGAGGAGAAAAACTCGGAGATAAGCCGAGAGAGAGCGGCGCGGCAAGCAGCGGAGAAGAAGGCGGACCAGGAAGCAACCGCACGGCGTGCCTTGGAAGAGGAACTGGAGCAACTGCGGCGAGAGCTCAAGCGCGGTTCATAGCGCCGCCCGCGGCAACCGCACCTCGAACCTCGCCCCTCCCTCCGGCCGGTTCCCGGCCGTGATCGTTCCCCCATAGCCCTCGACGATCGCCTTCACGATGGCGAGGCCGAGCCCCGTGTGACCGTTGCGGCCATCGCGGGCACCAGACTCGCCGGGACGGTAGGTGAAGAAGCGGTCGAAGATTCTTCCCATATGGTCTTCAGGGGTTCCAGGGCCCTCGTCGTCGACCCGGATATGGACGGCGCCGTTGCGGGCTTCGAGAGACACGGTCACGGTGCCGCCCGCGGGGGAGAAGCCGCGGGCGTTGTCGAGCAGATTCTCGAAGACCTGCGTCAGCCTCTCGGCCGAGGCTCGGACGGGCAGCGGGTTTCCGGGCGAGACGAGCACCATTTCAATACCATCGTCGGCGCGCCGACGAACCCCGTCAACTACCTCTCGCAGCAGGGCTTCGGCGTCCACGGCGACGGCGTCCTCGGTCTCCAGCCGGGCGTCGATCTCGCCGATCTCGCGCACTCCGGAGAGAAGCCGCTCCATGCGGGCCACCTCCCTCTGAACCAGCGCCACGAAGCGCTCGCGGTCCGCCGGTTCCTCGATCTCGGCCAGCAGCTCGGTCGCGGAGCGGATGGAGGCCAGGGGGTTCTTGAGCTCGTGGGACACGTCGGAGGCGAAGGCTTCGAGGGCGTGCTGGTGCGCTTCGAGGCGGGCGGTGAGCCGCTCCAAGGCGCGGGCGAGGTCGCCGATCTCGTCCGTCCTGCGGGAGCCGCCGAACCTTCCGCGCAGCCGCCCGCGGCGGTCGAGCAGGGCGTTGGCCTCGTCGCGCAGCCGGCGGACGGGATGGGTGATGGTGCCGGCCAGCAGGAGAGAGAGGACGGCCGCGATGGCCACGGAGACGAGGAAGACCTTGAAGATGTCGAGCCGCACCTCGTCGAGCTCGCGCAGGATGCGGACGGTGGACTGGGAGACGAGGACGGCGCCGACCACCTCGCCGCCGCTACGGATGGGGATGGCGCTGTGGAGGGTCAGCGAAGGCCGCCACGTCTCGCCGCCGGTCGGCCGGATCGCCGCGCCGTAGCGTCCGGCCAGGGCGGCGCGAACCGTCCGCGTGGGGTAGGGCTCCGGCGAAACGGGAATCCGTGACGCGGGACGCCCCCTGACGTCCCGGTACAACCGGTACAGCCCGGCCGCGGCGCGGTACAAGAGATTCTCCCGCGGGCTGCCCTCCACGGACGGGTATGACGAAGCGGCTGACCCCGTCCGCCTGGGGCCCAGGCGGCTGGAGTCGGCGAGGAGGCCGCCCTCGCCGCCGAAGATCCGCAACCGGGACTCCGTCCGCCGGTCCAGGCGGCGCAGCAGACCTTCGGCAGCGGCTGGGTTCAAGCGGCCCTGACCGCCCAGGGCCGCCGCCAGCAGCCGTCCCTGCTGCACCATGGAGCCCTCCTGGTCGCGCAGGAGCTGATCCTCGAACACACCCAGGTAGAGGAAGCCGGCAACCGGCAGGAGGACCAGCAGGACGTTGAAGAGCAGGAGCCGGATCGAGATCCGGGAGGGAAGGCGCACGGCTGTCAGTCCGGGCGGAAGCGGTAGCCGAGGCCGTAGACCGTCTCGATGGCGTCGAAGGCGGGATCCGCCTCCGCGAGCTTCCTGCGCAGCCGCTTGACGTGGCTGTCGATCGTGCGGTCGCTGGCGTAGGCGTCGTTCGGATATCCCTCCTCCAGGAGCTGGACGCGGGTTTTGACGTGCCCGGGGTGGCGGGCGAGGGCGTGGAGAAGGGTGAGCTCGGTGACGGTGAGCGCGACCGGGGAATCGTTCCAGTACGCCTGGTAGCGCCGCAGGTCGAGCCGCAGACGGCCGGCCTGGAAGATGCGCTCCTCGCCGCCGGCCGGCTCTTCCCGCTGCGCGGCCCGGCGCAGGAGCACCTTGACGCGGGCGGCCAGCTCGCGCATCGAGAAGGGCTTGCAGAGGTAATCGTCCGCCCCCAGCTCGAGTCCCAGAACGCGGTCGAACTCCTCGTCCTTCGAGGTCAGGAAGAGGATGGGCAGGCGCTCGGAGAGGGCGCGCAGGCGTCGGCAGAGCTCGAGGCCGTCCATGCGCGGCATCAGGATGTCGAGGATGGCGAGGTCGGGGAGCGTCTTCTCGAAGCTCTGCCAGGCGGCGAGGCCGTCGGCGTAGATCTCGACTCGGTAGCCCTCGCGGCGCAAGGCGAAGCCCACCGTCTCGCGCAGGCTCTCCTCGTCGTCCACCAGGGCGATCCGCCCGCCGGCCGCAGGGACTGTCATGAAGACAATTTAACCTAGATGCCGGCCGCCGGTCCGGTTTCCACATTTCCGCCACAATCCTGCGGGATCTCTCCCCGATGCCGCCCGAGCCGTTCCGCGGCGGCGCGGTTCAATGCCCTCCACACGAATCAATCAACGATCCAGGAGGGATCTCCATGTTCTCGACCGTCGAACCCGAAAAGCGCAGGCTCCGCGATTCCGCCATGGTGAAGATGCTGGCCATCGGCGGCCTGATTGTCGTGCTCCTGATTCCCCTGAGCATGCTGAAGTCATTGGTGAACGAGCGTCAGTCCCGGAGCGGCCAGGTGGCCCAGGAGGTGGCGGCCACCTGGGGGAGCAGCCAGGTGCTGGCGGGACCGGTGTTGACCGTGCCGTACGTGCAGCACGTCAAGAATGAGAAAGGCGAGCTGGTTGCCGTGACCTCCTTCGCGCGCTTCCTGCCCCAGACGCTGGACGTCGAGGGCAACGTCGCCACGGAACGGCGGAGCCGGGGCATCTTCGAGGCGGCCGTCTATCACACGGACCTGCGGTGGAAGGGTCTCTTCGCCCGGCCTGATTTCGACCTGTGGCGGATCGCGCCGGAAGACGTCTTGTGGGACGGCGCCTATTTCGCCGTAGGCGTGCCCGACATGCGGGGCATCACCTCGGGCGTGGAGCTCCAGTGGGGCAGCCGCACTCTCCAACTCGCCCCGGGAGGCGGCGAAATGGACCTGTGGGCGTCGGGCCTGCGGGCTCTCATTCCCGGCCTGGCGGAGTCGAAACCGGGAGAGGTGTACGCCTTCACGTTCGCCCTCGGTCTGAACGGCAGCCAATCGCTGTCGTTCCTCCCTTTCGGCAAGGAGACGCGGGTGGCCCTCAAGTCGCCGTGGCCTTCGCCCAGCTTCACGGGAACCTTCCTGCCCGTCAAGCGCACGGTGCGGGGGACGGGCTTCGAGGCCCTGTGGAACGTCTCGTGGTTCGGCCGCAGCTACCCGCAGCAGTGGCGGGCCGAAGAGGCGGCCGAGGTCGCCGACGAGCAGGCCATCAACGGCTCGGCCTTCGGCGTCCAGCTCCTGGTGCCGGTCGATGCCTATCAGAAGACCGAGCGTTCACGGAAATACGGCGCGCTCTTCCTCCTCCTCACCTTCCTGACCTTCTTCCTCTACGAGCAGTTCAACCCGTTCTCGCTGCACCCGGTGCAGTACCTTCTGGTCGGCTCGGCCCTGTGCCTGTTCTATCTCCTGCTCCTGTCGATCTCCGAGCATTCCCCCTTCGGCTTCGCCTATCTCATCGCGGCCTCGGCCACCGTGCTGCTGATCGGCGGCTACTCGGCCGCCATCCTGCGGGGAGCGGTGCGGGCGCTGCTGATGACGGTGGTGCTCGGCGCGCTCTACGGCTACCTCTACGTTCTGCTCCAACTCGAGGACTACGCGCTGCTGATGGGCTCGGTGGGGCTGTTCGTGATCCTCGCTCTAGTCATGTATCTGACCCGGAGGATCGACTGGTCGGGCCGGCCGGTGACAATTCAGTGATCATGAGGGAGGAAAGCGGTTCCAGGTGTTGTCCCGCTATGGCGGCCGGCTCGCACTAGACAAAGTGAGAGTAGAAGACTAACCTGGTTACAAATGAGTTCCCGCACCCCCACCTCCGCGATCGCCTACCCATCTTCATGGGTGTGTTGTACCTGTCTCAAGCGGATGTGAACGGCTGAAGCCGCTCGCATCCGCGCCTCCGATCCCCTGACCCGAAAAAGAAACGGGCTGATGTAGAGCCCAACCCGCGCCGCTGACGCGGACGCTGCAGGTGTATCTCGCTTTGGCGGGCCGGTCCCGCCGCAGGAGGACTTTATGGCGTCGACCGAATCCCAGGCCCCGGAGATCACCTGGGACCTGGTGCGCAAGCGCAACTTCGTGGAGCGCTTGAAGCATGAGAAGGGCGGCCTGGCCGTGATCGACGGCCTGCCGTCCATGATCGACGCTGGCTATGAGGCGGTGCCGGAAGAGGACTTCGTGCGCATGCAGTGGTACGGCCTGTACCACGACAAGCCGAAGCTCGGGCACTTCATGCTGCGGGTCAAGACGCCCGGCGGCGTGATGACCGCCGGCAGCCTGCGCACGATGGGCGAGCTGTCCCAGCGCTACGGGCGCGGGTTCGGCGAGCTGACCACCCGGCAGAACATCCAGCTCCACTGGATCCAGCTCGCCGAGCTGCCCGAGGTGCTGCGGATCCTGGACGCCGCCGGCCTCACGACGGTGGGGGCCTGCGGCGACAACGTCCGCACCATCACGGGCTGCCCGGTCGCCGGCATCGACCGGGAGGAGCTGTTCGACGTCCGGCCGCTGGTCGAGGAGGCGACCCGCTTCTTCATCGACCACCGCGAGTACTCGGACCTCCCCCGCAAGCACAAGATCACCATCTCGGCCTGCGCGCACCAGTGCAACGCGCCGGAGATCCACTGCATCGCCCTGATCGGCGCGCTGCGCGAGGGACGGCCCGGGTTCGGCGTGCGGGTCGGCGGCGGGCTTTCGACCTGGCCGCGCCTGGCGGACGACCTCGGGGTCTGGGTGCCGGCCGAAGAAGCCTTGCCGGTGCTCCAGGCCATCGTGGACGTCTGGCGGCTCGACATCAAATACCGGATGTCGCGCGCCAAGGCCCGCCTCAAGTTCATGGTCAACGACCTCGGGCCGGAGGCGTTCCGCGCCCGGGTGGAGGAGCGGCTGGGCCGGCGCCTGCCGGACGGCGCCGTGCCGCCCGCGCCCGCGGAGGAGCACGACCACGCGGGGATCCATGCCCAAAAGCAGGAGGGGCTCTTCTACGCCGGCTTCCCCGTCTACCTGGGGCTGATGAACGGCGAGACCATGCTCCGTCTGGCGGACCTCGCCGAAACCCACGGCCTGGGGATCCGCCTCACCCGGCGGCAGAACTTCGTCCTGAGCGACATCCCGGCCGGCCGTCTGGACGAGGTTGTGGCCGCGGCCGAGGGCCTGGGTTTCCCGCGGCAGGGCATGGGCCTGCGCGGGGCGAGCATCGCCTGCACTGGCGACCCCTTCTGCAACTACACGGTGGCCGAGACCAAGGGGCGGCTCCAGCAGATCGTCGAGCACCTGGAGCAGGTGTTCGGCCAGGAGGCGGCCGGCCTCCGCATCAACCTGGACGGCTGCCCCCACGCCTGCGCCCATCACTGGATCGGCGACGTCGGCCTGCAGGGCACCACGCTGCGCGAGCGCAGCGCCGCGGGCGAGCGCATCCAGGGCTACGACCTCTTCCTCCGTGGCGGCCTGGGGCGGGACGCGGCCATCGGCCGGCCCATCCTCAAGCGGGTGCCGGGCACGGAAGTTCATTTCGTCATCGAACGCCTGTTCCGCGCCTACCTGGAAGGGCGCGTGGACGGCGAGCGCATTCAGCAATTCTTCGCCCGCCACAGCGACGAGACGCTGCTGGCCCTTGGAGCCGGCGAAGTCGTTTCCATTCAAGGTTGAAGGAGACCGACGATGTTCGACGTAGCGACCGCGATCCGTGTTGATGAGCGAGACCTGCTGGACGAGTTCGAGGCCGGACAACTGGCCGTCGAGCTCGACGACGCCACGCCGCAGGAAATGATCGCCTACGCGCTCGAGCGCTGGGGCTCGCAGGTCGCCATTTGTACCAGCTTCCAGTCCGAGGGCATGGCCATCCTCGACATGGCCTGGCGGATCGATCCCAAGGTGCGGCTGTTCACCGTCGACACCGGCCGGCTCCACCAGGAGACCTACGACGTGATGGAGACGGTGCGCCAGCGCTACGGCATCGAGGTGGAGGTCTACTTCCCCGACGCCAAGCAGGTGCAGGGGATGGTGCGCCGCTTCGGCCCCAACCTCTTCCAGACCAGCGTCGAGGCGCGCCTGCACTGCTGCAACGTGCGCAAGGTGGAGCCGATCCGCGGCGTGCTCGAAGGGCTCGACGCCTGGATCACCGGCCTGCGCCGCGACCAGTGGGCGAGCCGGGCCAACATCCGCAAGGTCGAGATCGACCACGACCACGGCGGGCTGGCCAAGATCAACCCGCTGGCCGACTGGACCCTGGACGAGGTCAAGGAGTACAACCTGGCCCACGACGTCCCCGAGCATCCGCTCTACGCCCAGGGCTTCACCAGCATCGGCTGCGCTCCCTGCACCCGGGTCACCAAGCCGGGCGAAGACCTGCGGGCTGGCCGCTGGTGGTGGGAGAAGAACGCGCCCAAGGAGTGCGGCATCCACTGCCCGATCGAGACCGGCGCCTTCGAGCACGAGCTGGAAGCCATGCTCCACCCCGGCCCGAGGGCGGTATGAGCGCGGTTGCCTCGGTTATCGCGGCTCCGGGGGCGCTCGCCCTCGATCCGGCCCAGCGGGAAGTCCTCCTGGAGGAGATCGGAACGATCGCGAGCGCCGTCCACGAGCCGCTGGCACGCGCCCCCTGGGAGGACCTGGCGGCCGCCGTCGAGTCCGGGGAGGTCGAAGAGGATCTGCTCGGACGCCTCGAAAAAGTGCTCGAGATGACGCTCCAGACCGGGCGCGCCCGGCGGGTCCACGGCGCCGAGATCGAGCAGTCGCTGCTGCGGCTCTTCCATCAGACCCCCGGCGGCAGCGCCGCCCGCCGGGCCACAGCGGCCGTCAACGAGGCCCTCGCCACCCTCCAGGGGCAGACGATCGAGGGAATGCTGTTCACCGCCCAGGGGCCCGGGGTCTTCCGCCTCGGCCTGCGGACGGACCGGTGCAGTCTCACGCTGGAGATCGACCGTCACGGCGTCACCGTCGAGAGCCTGGAGGTCTGAGCGAATGGCGCATTACCCGGTGTACCTGGATTTGAACGGCCGCCGCTGCTTCGTCCTCGGCGGCTGCGCGCTGGCGGAGGAGAAGGTGAAGGGGCTGCTGACGGCCGGCGCCCGGGTGACGGTGGTGGCGCCGGACCTCACTCCGGGGCTCTGCGAGCTGGCGGTCGAGGGGACCGTCGACGTCATCGGCCGCCGCTACCGGCGGGGGGACCTGAACGGGGCCTTCCTCGTGCTGGTGGTCAACCAGGGCAAGCCGGTGGCCGAGACGGTCTGGGAGGAAACGCGGGGGCGCAACGTCCTGGTCAACACCCTCGACGACGTGCCTCACTGCGACTTCATCGCTCCCGCCATCGTCCGGCGGGGCGACCTCTCGATCGCCATCTCGACGGGCGGCAAGGCGCCGGTGATGGCCGTGCGCCTGCGCCAGCGCCTGGAGGTCGAGGTGGGGCAGGAGCACGCCCGCTTCCTGGAGATCGCGGGCAACCTCCGCGCCCCCCTCGCCCGGCGCTGGCCGGACTTCGAGACCCGCCGGGACCTCTGGTACCGGCTGATCGACTCCGACGTGCTCCACCTGCTGCGGGATGGAGAGGAGACCAAGGCCCTGGCCCGCATCGAGGAGATCCTGGACGTCCGGCCGGAGCTCGCACCTTCCTTATGAAAGGAATCGTCTATCTCGTCGGCGCCGGGCCGGGGGACCCGCGCCTGATCACCGTCCTGGGCCTGGAGCGGCTCCGCCAGGCGGATGTGGTGATCTACGACCGGCTGATCTCCGAGGCCCTGCTGGCCGAGGCGCCGCCCGGAGCCGAGCGAATCTTCGTCGGCAAGGCGCCCGGCGAGCACTCGTGCCGCCAGGAGGACATCAGCGCCCTGCTCATTCATCACGCGCGGGCGGGGCGGATCGTGGTGCGGCTCAAGGGCGGCGATCCGTTCGTCTTCGGCCGCGGCGGGGAGGAGGCCCTCGCCTGCGCCGAGGCGGGAATTCCGTGGGAGGTCGTGCCCGGCGTCAGCAGCCCGGTGGCCGTGCCCGCGCGGGCCGGCATCCCCATCACCCACCGCGAGGTCGCGGGCGGCTATGCCGTGGTGACCGGCCACTGCGCCGAGGGGGACCGGCAGGACTGGCAGGCCCTGTCCCGGATGGACACGCTGGTCATCCTGATGGGGCTCGCCCGGCTGCCGGAGATCGCCGCCGCCCTCCTCTTTCACGGCCGGAGAGTGGACACGCCCGTGGCCGTCATCGCCCAGGGGACGCTGCCGGGGGAGCGGACGGTAGTGGGAACCCTGGGGACCATCGCCGGCGACGCCGCCCGGGCGGGGCTGCGCTCGCCGGCCACGATCGTCGTCGGCGAGGTCGTGCGCCTGCGGGAGCGCTTAGGATTTCTACCTGTCCACGATCTTGCGCAGCCAGAGCTCGAACATCAGGCGGAGGTCCTCGGCCTCTTCGGGTGAAATCTTCCGCCGGATCCGGAACTCGACCGCGTTGCCGTCGAGGAGAGGGAAGACGGCGTTCTCGATTTCGCCCGAACCGGACCTCGGCGGCTTCGACTCAGGGAGGGAAAGAGAATGCACATCGCGATGGGGGAGAGACGCCGGTTCGGCCTTGGGTTTCGGTCCCTCCGCGGGGCGAAGTTTCGCCAGCTCCAGCGTCTCCTTGTACTCCGTGAGGAAGTCGTCCACCGAGTTCTCGTTGAACCCCTCGTCCAGGATCAGCGACAGCCGCAGGGTCTGGGAGGAGGGGAGCTCCGGCCCATAGCGCTCCCAAAGCCTGGAGTGGAGAGGGGGTAGGAGCGCCGCCTGCTTCAGCAGCCGCTCCCGCTCGTCCGAGCCCTCGCCCTCGTCCAAAATGATCCGTAGGGCCCGCCCCGACAGCTTCACCAGCGAGTCCCCTTCCAACAGCCCGAACGACCGCAGGGCCGCGATCGTCTGCTTGCCGCCGCTGCTCTTCGGCGAATACCCCCAGTGCGACGCCGCCGTCTCCGGCCGGGCCGCGTTCCGCTGCTCCGCCTCGTAGAACGCCCGCGCCCGCTCCAAAGCCTGCCGCAGCCCGATGAACGGGAACGACGGGCTGCGCACCTTTTTTTTGGATTCTGTCTCGTCCAAGGGACCTCCTCACCCAAGCTTATCTGAATTTGTCAGTTTCATCTCCAAGCTGGAGACAGGACGAGCGGCAGACCGGGTTCCGATTCCAGGAGACAAGATCCTTGGAGGGCAATCGGACAAGGTGTTCAACCTCTGGAAAGCGAAGCCGCTCGACGGAGAAAGGCCTGTGGAAAGTGGGTGGATATCGTAGTCTTGGTGGATCTGTGAGACTGTCAGGTTAGTCTAGGGATCCCTGAGGAGCGGGAGAACTTTTCTTTACCTGTGATTGAGGGTAGAATTTACGAGGCGTAAGTTGAGAGCCGACGAGCCTATGAGCGACGGACCCAAACCCGTTTCCCCGGACCCCCTGCATTCCAGGGGTGATCGGGCTATGAAGCTCGCGGGCGCCGCCGTCGGTGCTGCCGTAGGAGCAGTGGCCATGTCGTACCTGCTGAAACGAGCCCAGCCTGAGATTCCAGAGATGGCGCAGCTTGCCTACTCCCTTCAGGAGAGCGTCGGACTTGACGTCACGGCCTACCTTGCAGGCATCGAAGCCGAGCTCCTGGAGCGCTGCGCTTCCAGCGAGGAGGAGCCGGACCCCATTGTCTTGGGCCGTCTCCGCTCGGCCGACGAGGCCGTCCGGTACATCGTCGAGGCTTACGGCGGCGAGACGGCCAAGGCTTGGCTCTTTGGCAGGAACCGCTGGCTCGATGACCAGGCTCCCGCACATGTCCTGAGGCATGGAGTCGGGCCGGAAACCTGGAAGCCTGTGGTCGAGGCCGCTCAAGCGTTCGTGGAGCTCTAGAGCTGAAGAGCGGAGATCCGGCGTGGAGGGTGGGGCGGCTGCCCTCACCCTTGGACGTTCCTGCGCATGCATTCTTAGGCAAGAATCGATTTGACGATCCCCTTCGGGAGTTTCGCTGTTTGTATTGCGCCCCGGACGCCCGGACCTGCCTTCGTGAGGTCTTGGCTGATCTCCGCCCCTCGCTCCAAGCAGTTGACGAGTTCGAAAAAACGGGGGTCAAATCCTGGAGTCCCGTACCAGACCAGTGGCGGGCCAAGAGAGTGCTCGTGCCAGCGACGGTCGAAATTCTCTCCGGCACCCTGTACTCTCTCGACGATGTGAGCCTGCGTAGAGACCTGGAACGGAAGCTCGTGCGGTTGCTTCTTGACCAAGGAATCGAGCATCTGGACTTGGACGTGGTCCAGGGCAGCCGCCGGGAAGTCACCCAGGCCATTGCGCGAGCGTTGTTCGAGGAAGGCGCGGCAGGCGTGCTCTACCAGTCCAAGTACGACAATCAGGTCTGTACGGCCCTCTTCGAAGGCAGAGCCCGACTGATCTCGAGAGGGGACGCGCTTTCTCTCTCTGAGCCTCTTCCCGAGTTCCAACAGGTCTGCAAAGAATTTTGGCCCGATGGCTAAGCGCTCTTGTCGGCTGGATGGAGAAGTGGAACGAAGGTTGTGAGTCCCGCCGCCTTCGATCCGGTCCTCGCATAGGTCGATTACGATCTCGAAGCCACTGGATTCCAGGCTCAGGCCGGTCGTTTCGAATCCGGAACCGTTGAGCTTCAGCTTGGGTTGGGTCGATTCCAACCTCGAATCCAGTGAGTTCTGCTTTCAAATCCATGGATTCTGATCTCGGTCCAGTGAGTCGGGATTCCGCGGGAGCAGGGTTGGACCTGGAATCCACTGGTTTTGGATTTGGAACGAATGGATTCGGCGGCCGAAGTGAACGCGGCCGAGCCCTCCTCCGCGGTGTAGGATAGGCAGAGAAGGACTTACCGCCGAGCGCATGAAGCCTATCCAGCCGCGTTCCTGCCCCCAGCCTCCCGCGAGGCCGCTGGCGCCTCACGTCCAGGCGGCGGTGGGGCGCGCGGTGCAGGCCCGGCAGCCCGAGAGGCCGTTGCCGGCCCGTCCGCCCGCTCCCCATGTCGTCCAGGCCACCCTGGCCCCCACGGCCGGAAGGCCTGCCTTGCCGGTTCGCCCTCCGGCTCCTCACGTCCAGGCCGCCGTTCAGAGCGTGGCGCAGCCCAAAGCCGCGGCGGCTCCACCTCCCCGGCGCGTGATTCCGCCGCCGCCCGTGCACGTCCGGCAGCCGCCGCCGGCCAGCGGGCCGGGCTCGCGGGCCATTCAGAGGATGGAGGAGACGATCACCAGCGTAAAATCCGAGCTGCCCGAGAACATCATCGGCACGGTTCGTGACGGCGATACCGTGAAGACGGCCGGCGGCACCTGGAAAGCCAAGCGCTACGCGGCCGTGAAGCGGCTCGCCCACGCTCCGGCCTGGGGAGCGTCGATGAACCTGGAGTTCACGCCGGAGCACCCCGCCAACGCCACCAAGATCGTCTTGGTGCAGAGCGTCACGGCGATGAAGAACCAGCGACTCTTCTATCAAGGGAGCGAGACGACCGAGGCCCGTTCCGTGAACGGGATGAGCATCGATCAGGTTTCCCGGAGCCGTAGCCCCCTGTACGCGGACGATCCTGACAGAGCGACCGGCGCTCTGGGCGAGACCCCCGTGCAGGAAAACGCGGGAGAGCACGGCTACCGGTACCAGGAGAAAAGCACCTGGAAGGTCAAGCCCGCGTGGCTGCGCGACGTTCCTCATCTCCGAGACGTCACGACGTTTTCGAGTCAGGTCTTCGAGACCACAGCCCTGGCCGTGGAGGGTGAGGACAAGGGAAAGTACTACGGCTCGGTCGGCTGGGGCTGGTACGCGCAGGATGACGAGATCCACCTCTACAAGCTCTCCGTGGAATCTCAGGGCAGCGTCACCAAGGCCTTCCTCGATAGCGCCAAACAGTGGAACAAGACCCGGACCAGCGAGGGGGAGACCCCGCAGAAGCTGCCAGAATCCGGGTAGAATGCGCCCCGCCATGGGTATGCAAGAAGCCGAAACCACGCTCGAGAATGAGGTCCGGCGTCTCTACAAGGTGCCGGAGGGCACCGCCGTCGAGGAGCTCACGGAGCCGAAGAGGACCTACGTCAACTACGCCCTGCAGACGGTGCTGCGGGGGCGGCTGGCGATGGAGGAGATCCGGCCTTACCGCGCGATTGAGGGGATCCGGTTCCTCGACGCGGGTTGCGCCTACGGCGGGTTCCTCGCCGCGGCGGCGGAGGCCGGAGCGAAGGAAGTGGTGGGCATCGACGTCGACGACCGGTTCCTCGACATCGCCCGGCCGTTCCTCTCCGCCTACGGCATCCCGCACCAGGTGGCGAAGGGGGACGCCTCCGATCCGGCGTTCATGAAGCCCCTCGGCGGCTTCGACCTCATAACCTGCAACGACGTCATCGAGCACGTGGACAGCATCCCCCGGCTGGTCGAAAGCCTGGCGGGCGCAGTCAACGAGGGCGGCTGCGTCTACATCGCGGCGCCCAACCGGATGTGCCCCGAGTTCATCCGCAAGGACCCGCACTTCCAGTACTTCGGCATCGTGCTCCTGCCCCGGGACTCGGCGCGGGAGTACTACTTCTCGACCACGGCCTGGCGCGAGTACGACGTCGGCGACTACCTGGAGCTGGAGGACCACCGCGCCCTGATCGAGAGCCACGGCCTGGAGCTCGACGTCATCAACGTGCCCGAGGGCTCGCCCCGGCAGCGCGTTCAGGATCTGGAGGCGCAGTTCAGGGAGATCGAGGAGAGCGGAGCGAGCTTCAACGATTCCAGGCTCACCGAGGACAAGAACCGGGAAGTGCGCGACGCCGTCGCGGCGGCGGTCGCGGGGTTCCGGAAAAGGGTGGCGCGGCTCCGCGAGCTGGAAGCCGCCGGCGACGAGGCCGCGGCCGAGCGGGAGGCCACGGCGATCGTCCGCGATCACGCCGTGGCGGTGTGGCACCTGGTGGCCCGGCGGCCTTCGAAGGAAGGTTACCGGACGGAGCAGCCCAGCCTGGCAAAAAAGCTGCGCGGCGCCGTCGGCCGCTTCCTGCGAGGATAGTTGCCAGGGTAGTTGCGCGGCTAGTCGGTCTCGATCTTGCGCTTCTCGGGATCGGGCTGGCGCCGGTAGAGCGTCACCACGTTGCCCACCAAGCCGATCCGGGCGCCTCCCGACCGGCCGGCGATCTCCTCCGCCAGCTCCTTCTTGCGCCCCTGGGGATCGATGATCCTCACCTTGATCAGCTCGTGATCGTCGAGCGCCTTGCCGATCAACTCGACGACCGGGTCGGTGAGGCCGTTCTTGCCAACGTGCACGATGGGTTTCAAGTGGTGGGCCAATCCCCTCAGGTGCTTCTTCTGGGCGCCGCTGAGCTCTGCCATTCAATCCTCCTCGGTTCTGATTCTAGAATGAATGGCATGGAAGCGCCCACGAATCCGGTCGTGCTCTTCGACGGCGTCTGCAACCTCTGCAACGGCGCCGTCCAGTTCATCATCCGGCACGACCCCGAAGCGCGGTTCCGCTTCGCTTCGCTCCAGTCGCCGGTGGGGGAGCGGCTCCGCGGCGAGCTTGGAATCGACGGTCAGGCCCTCGACAGCGTCATCCTGGTGGCGGACGGGCGCTGGTACCAGGAGAGCGACGCCGTCCTGCGCATCGCCCGCGGCCTCGGCGGCCTCTGGAGGGTGGTCGGGATCTCCCGCCTGGTCCCGCGCTCCCTGCGCGACCGCGTCTACCGCTTCATCGCCCGCAACCGCTACCGCTGGTTCGGCAAGGTGGAGGCCTGCTGGGTGCCCACCCCGGAGCTGCGGACCCGGTTCCTGGGGTAGGGCGGCCTACATCTCGTGGGCCCGCACGGCCACCACCGCCTCCACCAGCCCCTCGTAACCCGGCCGCGTGGCCTCGGCCATGGGCTCGACTCCGCGCCGGCGCAGCTCGGCGCTGGTGACCGGCCCGATGGAGGCCGCGCGCAGCTCGTCGCGCCGCCGGTCCCAGTCCGCGCCCAGGATCTCCGCGAAGTGCTGGACGATCCGCGGGCTGGTGAACGTCACCCAGCCCAGGGGGGAGCTGGCGAAGAGGTCCGCTGCGCGACGCCCGGCACCCTCGGGGAGGCGCTTGTCGTAGGCCACGATGGCGATCGCTTCGGCGCCCGCCGCGTTGAGACCGTCCTGGAGGGTGGGGCGGGCATCCGCCGCCTGCGGGAGTAGGACGCGGCGCCGCCGTCCCACCAGGGGAGCGAGGTCGGCCGCGAGCGACTCGGCGTCGGCCTTGCGGGACGTCAGGTGGGGCTCGATCTCCCAGGCTTTGAGGGCTTCCGCGGTGGCGGGACCCACCACGGCGACCCGCAGCCGGGCTGGGAAGG
>DATFNZ010000077.1:0-25481 GCA_035266085.1 Thermoanaerobaculia bacterium | reverse complement strand
CGTTCCGCGGCGTGCGCCACCTGTTCGCCGGCGGCGAGGCCCTCGATCCGCGCTGGGTGCGCGAGGCGATCGGGAAGGGCGCGCCGCAGGGGGTGATCAACGGCTACGGACCCACGGAGAGCACCACGTACGCCGTGTGCTGCCGCCTCTTTGAGGTCCCGGAGGGAGCGGCGGGCGTGCCGATCGGCCGCCCGATCGCCAACACCACGGCCTACGTGGTGGACCGCCACGGCCAGCCCGTGCCCGTGGGGGTCGCGGGCGAGCTGCTGCTCGGCGGCGACGGTCTGGCCCGCGGCTACTGGCGGCGGCCCGCCCTGACGGCCGAGCGCTTCGTGCCCGATCCTTTCGGCCCTCCGGCCGGAAAAGCGGGCGTGCGGTTGTACCGGACGGGCGACCTGGCGCGCTGGCGCCCTGACGGCCGGCTCGACTTCCTGGGCCGCATCGACCACCAGGTCAAGGTGCGGGGCTTCCGGGTGGAGCTGGGGGAGATCGAGGCGGCGCTGATGGCCCATCCGGCCGTGCGCGAAGCCGTGGTCCTGGCACCCGTGGGCCCCGGCGGCTCCCGGCGCCTCGTCTCCTACGTGGTGGGCGGTCCGGAGACGCCCGAGCCGGGCACCCTGCGCACCCACCTCGCGGCGAAGCTGCCGGAGCACATGGTGCCGTCCGCCTTCGTGCTCCTCGCGGCCCTGCCGCTGACGCCCAATGGCAAGGTGGACCGCAAGGCGCTGCCCGATCCCGAGGAGCTGAGCGAGGCCGGATCGCCGGGCGCCGCACCCCGCACGCCCGGCGAAGAGATCCTGGCCGGCCTCTGGTCGGAGGTGCTGGGCGTCGAGCAAGTAGGGATCTTCGACGACTTCTTCGAGCTCGGCGGCCACTCGCTACTCGCCACCCAGCTCGTCTCGCGCATCCGCCGGACCTTCGGCCGCGAGGTGCCGCTGGCGGAGCTGTTCGCGGCGCCGACCGTCGCCGGCCTGGCGGCGAAGCTCGAAGCGCCGGCGGCGGCGGTGGCGGGGAACGAGGCCTGCCCGCCGCCGATCGTGCCCGTGCCGCGCACGGCGCCGCCGCCGCTCTCGTACTCCCAGGAGCGGCTCTGGTTCCTCGACCAGGTGGAGCCCGGCAGCGCCGCCCTCAACATCCCCTCGCCCGTGCGGCTGCACGGCGCCCTCGACCGGCATGCCCTCGAAACCAGCCTCGGCGAGGTGGTGCGGCGTCACGAATCCCTGCGCACGGTCTTCCGCTCCGCCGGCGGTCAACCGGTGCAGGTGATCCGGCCCCGGTTGGCCATGCCCTTGCCGGTGGTCGATCTGCTCGCCCTGCCCCTGGCCGTCCGGGAGGCCGAGATGCAGCGGCTGGCCGCGGCCGAGGCGCGGCGCGGCTTCGACCTGGCCGAGGGGCCCTTGCTGCGGACCACCCTGCTGCGGCTCGGCGAGGCGGATCACGCGCTCCTGCTCAACGTCCACCACATCGTCTCGGACGGCTGGTCGATGGGGGTCCTGATCCGCGAGCTCGCGCCGCTTTACGCCGCCTTCGCCGCGGGCGGTCCTTCGCCGCTGCCGGAGCTGCCCGTGCAGTACGCCGACTTCTCGCACTGGCAGCGCCAGTGGCTGCGGGGGGAGGCCACGGCGGGACAGCTCGCCTACTGGCAGGAGAAGCTCGCCGGGCCTCTGCCGGTGCTCGACCTGCCCACCGACCGGCCGCGGCCGGCGGTGCAGACGTTCCGCGGCGGCAGCCTGCCCCTGCAGCTCTCCCGGGAGGTCACGGAGGGCCTCAAGGCCCTCAGCCGCCGGCAGGGAGCCACCCTGTTCATGACCCTGCTGGCGGCCTTCAAGCTGCTGCTCGCCCGCCTCAGCGGACAGGACGACGTGGTGGTGGGCTCGCCCATCGCCGGGCGCGACCGGGCGGAGACCGAGGGGCTGATCGGGTTTTTCCTCAACACCCTGGTGCTGCGGACGGACCTCGCGGGCAATCCCACGTTCCTCGACCTGCTCGGCCGGGTCCGCGACACGGCGCTCGGCGCCTACGCCAACCAGAGCGTGCCGTTCGAAAAGCTCCTCGAAGCGCTGCAGCCGGAGCGCGACCTCTCCCGGACGCCGTTCTTCCAGGTCTTCTTCAACATGCTCAACTTCCCCGAGAAGAGGCTGGAGCTGCCGAACCTCTCCTTCGAGCTGGTCAGCGACGGGGAGCTGCCGGCGAAGTTCGACCTGACCTTCTACCTGGGCGAGAACGCCGGCGGGCTGGGGATCAACCTGGTCTACAACGCCGGCCTCTTCGCGCCGGAGCGGATGGCGGAGGTGCTGCGCCAGTTCGAGGGCCTGCTCGGCCAGGCCGTCGCCGATCCGGAGCGGCCCCTCGGCGGCTTCTCCCTGGTCACCCCGGCGGCCGCGGCGCTGCTGCCCGATCCGCGGGCCGCGCTGTCGCCGGCCTGGGAAGGCGCGGTGCATTCACTCTTCGCGCGGCAGGCGCGCCGGGTGCCGGACCGCGTAGCCGTGGCGGACCCCGGCGAGAGCTGGACTTACGCCGAGCTGGAGGCCCAGAGCAACCGGCTGGCTCATTTCCTGGCCGCCGCGGGAGGGGTGGCGAAGGGCGACGCCGTCGCTCTCTATGGCCACCGCAGCGCCGCCCTGGTCTGGGCCGTCCTGGGCGTGCTCAAGGCCGGCGCGGCGTTCGTGATCCTCGATCCGGCCTACCCGGCCGCGCGCCAGCTCCAGTGCCTGGCTCTCGTGGCGCCGCGTGCCCTGGTGCGGATCTCGGCGGCGGGGCCGCTGCCGGAGGAGGTCGAGCAGGCCGTGGCGGAGATCCCCTGCCGGATCGGCATCGGCCGCCGGGCGGAGATCGAGGTCTCCGGCGTGCTCGCGGGCCAGCCCGACGGCGATCCCGGCGTCGAGGTCGGCCCGGACGACATCGCCTACGTCTCCTTCACCTCCGGATCGACCGGCGTGCCCAAGGGAGTGCTCGGGCGGCACGGCCCCCTGACCCACTTCGTCCCCTGGATGGGGGAGGAATTCGGCCTCGGCGAGGCGGACCGCTTCACCATGCTCTCCGGGCTGGCGCACGATCCCCTCCAGCGGGACATGTTCACGCCGCTCCAACTCGGCGCCACGATCGTGATCCCCGATCCGGCGGACATCGGGATGCCGGGGCGGATCGCCGGGTGGATGCGGCGCGAGGGGGTCACCATCGCCCACCTCACCCCGGCCATGGGGCAGCTCCTCACGGAATCGGTACCGGGAGATCCGGTGGTCGAGGTACCTTCCCTGCGCTATGCCTTCCTGGTCGGCGACGTCCTGACCCGCCTCGACGTGGCGCGCCTGCGCCGGCTCGCGCCGGGGGTGACCTGCGTCAACTTCTACGGCTCGACGGAGACCCAGCGGGCCGTCGGCCATCACGTCGTCCGGGAGGACCCGGCGGCCTCGGACGCGCGGGAGATCCTGCCGCTGGGACGCGGCATGCGCGACGTGCAGCTCCTCGTGCTGGCGCGGGGCGGCGGCGGGCTCGCCGGCGTCGGCGAGTTGGGAGAGATCGCCGTGCGCAGCCCGCATCTCGCCGCGGGGTACCTCGGTGATGGGGAGCTCACCCGCGAGCGCTTCGTCGCCAACCCGCTCGGTACGGGCGATCCCCTGGACCGCCTGTACCGCACGGGAGACCTGGGCCGCTACCGGCCCGACGGCGAGGCGGAGTTCGTCACCCGCGCCGACAACCAGGTGAAGATCCGCGGCTTCCGCATCGAGCTGGGCGAGATCGAGGCGGCGCTCGCCCGGCACCCGGCGGTGCGCGAGGCGGTGGTGATCGCCCGTCCCGGCATTTCGGGCGAGAAGCGCCTGGTGGCCTACGTCGTGCTCCATGGCGAGAGGTTGTCGCCGGCGAGCGATCTGCAGGACTTCCTCCGCGAGCGGTTGCCGGAGTACATGGTGCCCCCCGCCTGGGTCGAGCTCGCGAAGCTGCCGCTGACGCCCAACGGCAAGCTCGACCGCCGGGCCCTCCCCGAGCCGGATTCGGCGCGGGCGGACCTCGCCGCCTCTTACGTGGCCCCCCGGACCGAGGTGGAGCAAGCCATCGCGGAGATCTGGCGGGAAGTCCTGCAACTCGATAAGGTGGGCATCCACGAAAAATTCTTCCACCTCGGTGGCCACTCTCTGCTGCTCGTGCGGGTGCATGCCCGGTTGCGGGAGCGGTTCGGACAGGAATTGTCGATGATGGATCTGTTCAAGTACCCCGACATCAGCTCGCTCGCCCAGCACCTCACCCGGAACGCTGGCGCGCCCCCTCCGGCGGCCACGGACACGCGCGCCGAGGAGCTGGAGGAGGGCAAGGCGCGCCGGCGCCAGCGCCTGGAGAAGAGCCGTACGGGAGGCGGCCGATGAGCGAGCGTACCGGACTGGAGATCGCCGTCATCGGCCTTGCCGGCCGCTTCCCCGGCGCCGGCGGCGTCGAGGAGCTCTGGCGCAACCTCCGCGACGGCGTCGAGTCGATCAGCCGGTTCTCCGACGAGGAGCTGGCGGCGGCGGGAGCGTCGCCGGAGCTGCTGGCCAACCCGCGCTACGTCAAGGCGGGGACGGTCCTCGAAGGGGCCGACCTGCTCGACGCCGGGTTCTTCGGCATCACGCCGCGCGAGGCCGAGGTGATCGATCCGCAGCACCGGCTGTTCCTGGAGTGCTCGTGGGAGGCCCTGGAGGCGGCTGGCTACGACCCCGAGACCTGCGGCCGGTCGATCGGCGTCTACGGCGGCGTGAGCTTCAGCACCTACATGATGTCCAACCTCTGGTCGAACCGCGACCGCATCGACCTGCTGGGCGGCATGCTGGGGATCGACAAGGATCATCTCGCCACCCTGGTCTCCTACAAGCTGAACCTGGAAGGGCCCAGCCTGGCCGTCCAGACCGCCTGCTCGACCTCGCTGGTGGCCGTTCACCTGGCGGCCCAGGGGCTGCTCAACGGCGAGTGCGGCATGGCCCTCGCGGGCGGCGTCTCGATCCGCTTTCCCCAGCGGTCGGGCTACTTCTGGAGCGAGGGGGGCATCCTGTCGCCGGACGGCCACTGCCGCGCCTTCGACGCCCAGGCCGGCGGCACGGTCTTCGGCGACGGCGTGGGCGTCGTCGTGCTCAAGCGCCTGGAGGACGCCCTGGCCGACGGCGACGCCATCCATGCCGTCATCAAAGGCTCCGCCATCAACAACGACGGCGCCGGCCGGATGGGCTACACGGCGCCGCGCATGGAGGGGCAGACCAAGGTCATCCGGGCGGCCCAGGCCATGGCCGAGGTGGCGCCCGGCACCATCGGCTACGTCGAGGCCCACGGCACCGGCACCCCGCTGGGGGATCCCATCGAGGTCTCCGCGCTCACCGAGGCCTTCCGCGCCGGCACGGACCGGCGGGGCTTCTGCGCCCTGGGCTCGATCAAGCCGAACATCGGGCATCTGAACGCGGCCTCGGGCGTCGCCGGCCTGATCAAGGCCGTGCTCGCCCTGGAGCATCGGACGATCCCGCCCTCGCTGCGCTTCGCGACGCCGAACCCGCAGATCGACTGGGCCGCCAGCCCCTTCTTCGTCAATACCGAGCTCCTCGACTGGCCGGGCGGGGACGAGCCCCGGCGTGCCGGCGTCAGCTCCTTCGGCATGGGGGGAACCAACGCCCACGTCGTCCTGGAGGAGGCGCCGGAGCCGGAGCCCACGACGCCGTCGCGGGCCCTGCAGATGCTCGTGCTCTCGGCGCGCAGCGACGCGGCCCTGGAGGCCGCCACCGATCGGCTGGCGGCGCACCTGGCGGCCCATCCGGAGATGGACCTCGCCGACGTCGCCCATACCCTGCACGCCGGGCGCCGGGGCTTCGGCCGGCGGCGGTTCGTGCTCGCCGCCTCGCGCGAGGAGGCCGCCCGGCTGCTCGCCGAGCGCGATCCGCGGCGCGTCCTCACGGCCCCGGGCGGCGACCGCGAGCGCCCCATCTTCTTCCTGTTCCCCGGCCAGGGCGCCCAGCACCCCGGCATGGCCCGCGGCCTCTACGAGTCCGAACCGGTGTTCCGGGAGGAGCTGGACCGCTGCGTGGAGCTGCTGCGGCCCCGGCTGGGGTTCGATCTGCGCGACGTCCTCTTTCCGGCGCCGGAGAAGGCGGACGAGGCGGCGGAGCGCCTGGGGCGGACGGCGCTCACCCAGCCGGCCCTGTTCGCCGTCGAATACGCGCTGGCGCGGCTGTGGATGGAATGGGGCGTCCGCCCCCAGGGGATGATCGGCCACAGCCTCGGCGAGTACGTGGCCGCCTGCCTGTCGGGGGTCTTCTCCCTGGAGGACGCCCTGCACCTGGTGGCCCTGCGCGGCCGGCTGATCCAGGAGCTGCCCGGAGGCGCCATGCTGGCCGTGCCTCTGCCGCCGGAGCGGCTTGAGCCGCTGCTGGGGGCCGGGGTGTCCCTGGCCGCCGTCAACGGCCCCTCGATGTGCGTCGTGTCGGGGACCCGCCAGGAGATCGAGCGCCTGCGTGCCGAGGTCCAGCCGCTCCTCGAAGAGGGGTTGGAGTGCCGGCCGCTCCACACCTCCCACGCCTTCCACTCGGCGGCCATGGACTCCATCCTGGGCGCCTTCACGGAGGCCGTGCGGCTGATCGGGCCCAAGGCGCCGGCCCTGCCTTTCGTCTCCAACGTCACGGGGCGCTGGATCACCCCGGCCGAGGCTGCCGATCCCGCCTACTGGGCGCGGCACATGCGGCAGGCCGTGCGCTTCTCGGCGGGGCTCGAGACGCTCCTTGCGGCCGCGCCGGACGGCGTCCTTCTCGAGGTGGGCCCGGGGCGCACGCTCGGCACTCTGGCACGCCAGCACCCCGCGACCACGGGGCGCACGGCCCTGGCCTCGGCCCGCCATCCCCAGGACGGGGAGGAGGACCAGGAAGCGCTGCTGCGCACGCTGGGGCAGCTCTGGCTGGCCGGGGCACCCGTCGATTGGCGCGCCTTCTACGCCCGGGAACGCCGCCGCCGGCTGCCGCTGCCGACGTATCCGTTCGAGCGCCGGCGCTATTGGATCGAGCCACGGCCGGACAACCTGGTGTCCAGGGCCTCCGAGCTGGAGGCCCTGGAGGAGGAGGCGCCGGCCGAGGAGACAGCGCACCATCCCCGGCCTGGCCTGGGCACGGCCTACGTGGCCCCCCATACGGAGGCGGAGCGGGCCCTCGCCGCCGTCTGGCAGGATCTGTTCGGCATCGCGGAAGTCGGGATCCACGACGATTTCTCGGACCTCGGCGGCCATTCGCTCCTGGTCACCCAGATGGCCTCGCGGGTGCGGGAGGCGCTCGGGGTCGAGCTGCCGCTGCGCACCTTCTTCGAGGCGCGCACCGTCGCCCGGCTGGCCCAGGCCATCGAGGGTTGGCGGGCCGGAGAGCACCCCTTGCCGACGCCGCTGATGACGCGAGCGCCGAGGGACGGGGCCCTGCCGCTGTCGTTCGGCCAGCAGCGGCTCTGGTTCCTGGACCGCCTGGAGCCCGGGAGCCCCGCCTACAACATCCCATTCGCCGTCCGCCTTGCCGGCCGCCTGGACGAGGCGACCCTGGAGCGGACCTTGGGCGAGATCGTCCGCCGCCACGAGGCGCTGCGCACGACCTTCCGGGCGGAAGGCAGCCAACCGGTTCAGCAAGTCCATCCCGCGCGGCCCCTCCGGCTGGCGGTGGTGGACCTCTCCGGACTGCCCGGTGACGAGCGGTCCGAGCGGGCCCAGCGGCTCGCCACGGAAGAGGCGCGGCAACCCTTCGACCTCGACCGCGGCCCGCTCCTGCGCGCCTGCCTGCTCAGGCTCGACCCGGCGGAGCACGTCGCCCTGCTCACGCTGCACCACATCGTGGCGGACGGCTGGTCCGTGGGCGTGCTGGTCCGAGAGATGGCGGCGCTCTACCAGGCGTTCGCGGCGGGCCAGGCCTCGCCGTTGCCCGAGCTGCCCCTCCAATACGCCGACTTCAGCCGCTGGCAGCGCGACTGGCTGCGCGGCGAGGTCCTCGAAGGGCAGATCGCCTACTGGCGCCGCCGGCTGGCGGGTGCTCCCGCCCTGCTCGAGCTGCCGGCGGACCGGCCCCGCCTCGCGGTGCAGCGTTTCCAGGGCGGCCGGCGGCGGATCGTCCTCGACCAGGATCTGGTCCGCCGTCTGCGGAGCCTGGCGCGCCAGCGGGAAGCCACGATGTTCATGGCGCTGCTCGCGGCCCTTACCGCGCTGCTGCGGCGGTATACGGGCCAGGAAGACGTCGTCCTCGGCACGCCCATCGCCGGCCGCGGCCGGGCGGAGACGGAAGACCTGATCGGGCTCTTCCTCAATACCCTGGTCCTGCGCGCCGACCTACCGGGAAATCCTGACTTCCTGGCCCTCCTCGACCGTGCGCGCGACGTGTCGCTCGAAGCTTACGAGCACCAGGATCTGCCGTTCGAGAAGCTGGTCGACGAGATGGAGCTGCCGCGGGACCTCTCCCATACGCCTCTGTTCCAGGTCCTCCTGGTCCTTCAGAACACCCCGCTCGAGCGGCTGGAGCTGCCCGGGCTCACCCTGCTTCCCATGCCAGGCATCGAGGGGGCGACGGCAAAGTTCGACCTGGCGATCAGCTTCGCCGAGGCGGGCGAGGGCATCGCCGGTTACTGGAAGTACAACGGCGACCTGTTCGATCCGGCGACGGCCGAGCGGATGTGCGGCCATTTCGAGCAGTTGCTGGCGGCCCTGGCCGGCGAGCCTTCCGCGCGTCTCTCGGACCTGTCTCTGCTCAAGGGGGGCGAGCGCCAGCAGCTCCTCGAATGGAACGCCACGGCGGCGGATTATTCAGGCGGGCCGGGCGAGCGTTGCCTCCATGAATGGATCGAGGCCCAGGCGGCCCGCACGCCCGCGGCCGTGGGCGTCGTCTGCGAAGGCGAGGCGCTCACCTACGGCGAGCTCGACGCGCGGGCGGACCGCTTGGCCCGGGTGCTCCGGGGCCTGGGAGCCGGAGCGGAGACGCGAGTCGGGATCTGCGTCGAGCGCTCGCTTGAGATGATGGTCGGGCTACTGGGCATCCTCAAGGCCGGCGCGGCGTACGTGCCGCTCGATCCGTCCTATCCCGTGGAGAGGCTGGCCTTCATGCTGGAGGACTCGCAGCGCGGCCTCGCGGCGCCGGTGCTGCTTACGCAGAAGCGGCTGCTGGGAGCGCTGCCGGAGCATTCCGCGCGCACGATCTGCCTGGACGAGCCGCTGCCGGAGGCCGGAGCCGCGATCGGCGGGAAGCCGCGCCCCGATCATCTGGCATACGCGATCTTCACCTCCGGCTCGACGGGGCGTCCGAAGGGCGCCATGAACAGCCACCGGGGGATCGTCAACCGGTTGCTGTGGATGCAGGAGGCCTTCGGCCTGACGGCGGAGGACCGGGTGGTCCAGAAGACGCCGATCAGCTTCGACGTCTCGGTATGGGAGCTGTTCTGGCCGCTGATGGTAGGAGCGCGGCTGGTGATCGCCCGCCCCGGTGGGCATCAGGACCCGGCCTACTTGATGGGGCTGATCGCGGAGCAAGGGGTGACCACGATCCACTTCGTGCCCTCGATGCTCCAGGTCTTCCTGGAGGCGCCGGGGCTGGACGGCTGCGGCTCACTCCGGCGGGTGGTGGCGAGCGGCGAGGCTCTGCCCCAGGACCTCGAGCGGCGCTTCTTCGAGCGGCTGGGGTGGACGGGGGCAGGGCTGTTCAACCTCTACGGCCCGACCGAGGCGGCGGTGGACGTGACGGTCTGGTCCTGCGAGCGCGACGGCCGGCGTGCGGCCGTGCCGATCGGAAGGCCGATCGCCAACACCCGGATACACCTGCTGGGCCGCTTCCTGGAGGAGGTCCCGATCGGCGTGGCGGGCGAGCTGCACATCGGTGGCGTGCAGGTGGGCCGGGGGTATCTGGACCGACCTGGCCTGACAGCCGAGAGGTTCATCCCGGACCCGTTCGGCGAGCCGGGAGAACGGCTGTACAAGACGGGGGACCTGGCGCGGCACCTGGCGGACGGCGCGATCGAGTTCCTGGGCCGGATCGACCACCAGGTGAAGATCCGGGGCTTCCGGATCGAGCTGGGGGAGATCGAGTCCGCCCTGGCAGCCCACCCCTCGGTGCGCGAAGCGGTGGTGGTGGCGCGCGAAGGCTCGGCCGGCCTTGGCGCGGGGGACTGGCGCCTGGTGGCCTACGTGGTGCCGGAGGCGGGCGGCGAGGTCGATCCGGCCGGGCTGAGGTCGTTCCTGGCGGCGGCGTTGCCGGAGTACATGCTGCCCTCGGCCTGGGTGGCGCTGGAGGCGATGCCACTGTCGCCGAGCGGCAAGGTGGACCGCCGTGCGCTGCCCCGCGAGGAGAGGCCGCTGGAGCCGGGAACGGAGGCCATGGCTCCGCGCAATGCCCTGGAGCGCTACCTGGCCTTGCTGTGGAGCGAGCTCCTCGGAGTCGAGGGCGTGGGCATCCAAGACGACTTCTTCGCCCTGGGGGGCAACTCGATCACCGGCGCCGTGCTGATCAACCGGCTGCAGGAGCGGCTGGGCGAGATCGTTCACGTGGTGGTGCTCTTCGACGCGCCGACAGTGGCGAAGATGGGCGCCCACCTGGTGCGCGAGCACGCGCCGGCGGCCTCGCGGCTCTTCGGTCCGGAGGTCCTCGACGCCGCCGTGGCGGCTGGGGAGATGGGAGCCGGCCGGATCGGCGGTGCGGAGATCGAGCGGTTCCGCTCGCTGATCGTGCCGCTGACGGCTGTGCCCGCGCCCGCGGCGAAGATCCCGCGGGCGGTCTTCGTGGTCTCGCCGCCGCGCTCGGGCTCGACGCTGCTGCGGGTGATGCTGGGCGGCCACCCGAAGCTGTTCTCGCCGCCGGAGCTGGAGCTGCTGGGCTTCGGCACGCTGGCCGAGCGGCGCGACGCTTTCCCGGGGCGGGACAGCTTCTGGCTGGAAGGCGCCATCCGGGCCGTCATGGAGATCCGCCGCTGCGGCCCGGACGAGGCCAGGACGCTGATGGCGGACCTGGAGGAGCGGGGCGTCACGACGGCGGAGCTCTACGGTCTCCTCCAGGAGTGGCTGGGCGAGCGGATCCTGGTGGACAAGACGCCCTCCTATGCCCTCGACCCGGCCGTGCTGCGGCGCGCCGAGGAGGTCTTCGAGGAGCCGTTCTACATCCACCTGATCCGGCACCCCTATGGGATGATCCACTCCTTCGAGGAGGCCAAGCTCGACCAGCTTTTCTTCCGCCGCGAGCACTCGTTCGCGCGCCGCGAGCTGGCGGAGCTGATCTGGCTGGCGAGCCACCGCAACGTCGCGGAGTTCCTGTCGGCGATTCCGGCCGGGCGCCAGCACTGGGTGCGTTTCGAGGACCTGGTGGCCGAACCGGAGAAGGTGCTGCGGGGGCTCTGCGCGGCTCTGGGGATCGACTACCACCCGGACATGGCGGAGCCGTACAAGGAGAAATCGGTCCGTATGACCGACGGCCTCCACGCCGAGTCGCGGATGCTGGGCGACGTCAAGTTCCACCAGCATTCCGGGGTCGACCGGCAGACGGCGGAGCGGTGGCGCGAGGCCTACCGGCATGATTTCCTGGGCGAGGCCACGTGGACGCTGGCCGGCGAGCTGGGCTATCCGGCGGAACGGACGGCGCCGCCCCCGCCTTCATTGGCGCGCGTGCCGCGGGACGGCGACCTGCCGCTCTCCTTCGGCCAGCAGCGCCTCTGGTTCCTCGACCAGTTGGACCCCGGCAGCCCGGTCTACAACCTCTCCGGCGCCGTGCGCCTCCAGGGGCGGCTCGACGGAGCGGCGCTCACGGCGGCCCTGGGCGAGATCGTCCGGCGTCACGAGGTTCTGCGGACGACCTTCGTCGCCACGGGCCGCGAGCCGGCGCAGGCCGTCCATCCGCCGCGGCCGGCCGTCCTGCCGCTGGTGGACCTGACGGGCCTACCCGAGGCCGGCCGCGAGGCGGCGGCGCGGCACCTGACGCTGGCGGACCTCCGCCAGCCGTTCGATCTCGCCCGCGGGCCGCTGCTGCGGGCCACCCTCGTCAAGGTGGGGGAGGCGGAGCACCTCCTGCTCTTCGCCATGCACCACATCGTCAGCGACGGCTGGTCGATGGGCCTGCTGTTCCGCGAGGTGGGGGCGCTCTACCGCGCCTTCGTGTCGGGCGAGCGGCCCTCTCTCCCCGAGCTGCCGATCCAGTACGGCGACTACGCCGTGTGGCAACGGAGCTGGCTCCAGGGAGAGGTTCTGGCCGGGCACGTCGCCTGGTGGCGCGAGCAACTGGCCGGCGCGCCCGCCCTGCTGCGCCTGCCGACCGATCATCCGCGCCCGGCCGTGCAGCGTTTCCGGGGTGCTCGCGTGGACTCCTGGCTCTCGCCGGAGGCGCACTCCGCCCTGCGGTCCGCCGGGCAGCGCCAGGGAGCCACCCTGTTCATGTCTATCCTGGCCGCGTACTCCGTTCTTCTGGGCCGCCACGGCGGGGGGGACGACCTGGTGGTCGGCACTCCCTCGGCCAACCGCGACCGCGCCGAGCTGGAGGGCCTGATCGGCTTCTTCGTCAACACTCTCGCGATGCGTACCGGCCTCGCCGGCGATCCGACCTCAGAGGAGCTGTTGGCACGGGTGCGGCGAGCCGCCCTGGGCGCCTACGCCCATCAGGACCTGCCGTTCGAGAAGCTGGTCGAAGAGCTGCAGCCGGAGCGCAGCCTCTCCCACTCGCCGCTGTTCCAGGTGATGCTCGTCCTCCAGAACGCCCAAAACGCGACGGGAGGAGCCATCGAGCTGCCGGGGCTGACGTTGCGGGCGGAGGGCCGGCCGCAGGAGATCTCGAAATTCGATCTGACCTTGAACGTCGCCGAGACCTCCACGGGTCTGTTCTGCCAGTGGCGCTACAACGTCGAGCTCTACGACGCCTCGACTGTCGAGCGGCTGGCCGATCACCTGCGGGTCCTGGTCGAGGGGATCGCCGCGGACCCCTCCCGGCCCGTCGCCGGCCTCCCCCTGCTCTCGCCCCTCGAGCGTCATCAGCTCCTCCGCGAGTGGAGCCGGGGCGAGGCGTCGCCGTCCGGCGTGCGCGGCCTGCACGAGATGGTGGAACAGCAGGCGGTCCGCCGCCCGGACGCGCCGGCCGTGGTCTTCGAGGGCGCCGAGCTCAGCTACGGAGAGCTCGACCGCCGGGCCAACCGCTTGGCCCGCCACCTGCGGCGCCTGGGGGTGGGGCCAGAGGTGCCCGTTGCTCTGTCCGTTGAGCGCTCGCCGGAGCTGGTGGTGGGCCTGATCGCGGTGCTCAAGGCAGGAGGGGCCTACGTGCCGCTCGATCCGGCCTACCCCGCCGAGCGCCTCGCCTGGCTGGCTGCCGACTGTGGAGCGCCCCTGCTGCTGAACCAGGAGCGGCTGACCGCGGAGCTGGACGCTTCCCGGGGGGAGAGCGCGGAGAGGATCGAGCCCGGCGTGGGACCTGACAACCTAGCGTACGTGATCTACACCTCGGGCTCCACGGGAATGCCCAAGGGCGTGCTGGTGTCCCACCGCGGCCTGGATAACCTCGCGGAGGCCCAGGGTCGCCTGTTCGAGGTCGGGCCGGAGAGCCGGGTTCTGCAGTTCGCCTCCCTGAGCTTCGACGCCTCGGTTTCAGAGATCGCCATGGCCTTCCGGGCCGGCGCGGCCCTGCACCTGGCCCCACGCCGGGCGCTGCTGCCCGGTCTGGAGCTGATCGAGCTGCTGCGCGGGCAGGCGATCACGACGGTGACTCTGCCCCCCACGACGCTGGCGGCCATGCCCGAAGGCGGCCTGCCTGCCTTGAGGACTCTGGTGGTGGCGGGCGAGGCCTGCGCTCCGGAGCTGGCACGCCGCTGGGCCGCGGGGAGGCGCCTGCTCAACGCCTACGGCCCCACCGAGGCGACGGTGTGCGCCACGGCGGCGCTCTACGACGGCGGCGACCGGCTACCCATCGGCCGGCCGATCCAGAACGTCGAGACCTTTGTCGTCGATTCCGGGGGCCAGCCGGTGCCCGCCGGCGTAGCCGGAGAGCTGTTGGTGGGCGGCCCCGGCCTCGCCCGGGGCTACCGCGGTCGACCCGACCTGACGGCCGAGCGCTTCGTGCCGCACCCGTTCACCACGACTCCCGGCGAGCGGCTCTATCGCACCGGCGACCTCGTGCGCTTCCTGGGGGACGGCGAGCTTGAGTTCCTGGGCCGGATCGACCACCAGGTGAAGATCCGCGGCGTCCGCGTCGAGCCGGGGGAGGTCGAAGCCGCGCTGCTCGCCCTGCCCGGCGTGCGCGAGGCGATCGCCGTCGCTCGCGAGGACGGCGCGGGTCCGACCCGTCTGGTCGCCTACGCCGTGGGGACCGGTCTCGATGGCACGGATCTGCGCGCCGCGCTCGCCGCGTCTCTCCCCGAGCTGATGGTGCCGGCTGCCGTGGTCGTATTGGAGGCTCTTCCACTCACCCCCAACGGCAAGGTGGACCGCAAGGCCCTGCCCGCGCCCGAAGGCAGGGGCGAGAAGGAGCTGGTGGCGCCCCGCACGGAGCTGGAGCGGTTCCTCGTCGGGCTCTGGCAGGACGTCCTCGGCTGCGCGAGCCTTGGCGTGCACGACGACTTCTTCGAGCTGGGCGGCAACTCGATCACCGGCGCCATGTTCGTCAACCGGCTGCAGCGCGAGCTGGGCGAGATCGTCCATGTGGTCGTGATGTTCGACGCGCCGACCGTGGCGCAGCTCGCCGCGTGGGTGACGGAGAACTATCCGGAGGCGGTCGTGCGGCTCTTCGGGCACGACGCCTTGGGCATGCGCAAAGAGGTCCGCGCCCAGCGGGTGGACGCGGTCCGGGTCCTCGAGCTCCGCTCCCTGGTCCCGCCGCTGCCGCCTGCTACGGAGGCCGTGGAGAAGAACCCGCCGGCGGCCTTCGTGCTGTCGCCGCCGCGCTCGGGCTCGACCCTGCTGCGGGTCATGCTGGGAGGCAACCCGGCTCTCTTCGCGCCGCCGGAGCTGGAGCTGCTGTCCTTCGACACACTGGCCGAGCGCCGGGAGGCGTTTCCCGGGCGCAACAGCTTCTGGCTGGAAGGCGTGACGCGGGCGGTGATGGAGGTGCGGCGCTGCGAGGCCGAGGAGGCCAACGCCTTGCTTGAGGAGCTGGAGCGCGCGGGGACGACCACCCGCGGGCTCTACCGCAAGCTCCAGGAGTGGATCGGCGGTCGCCTGCTGGTGGACAAGACACCCTCTTACGCGCTCGACCTCTCCGTTCTGCGGCGGGCCGAGGCGGGCTTCGAGGGCGCCCGCTACATCCATTTGCTGCGCCATCCGTACGGCATGATCCGCTCGTTCGAGGAAGCGAAGCTGGAGCAGGTGTTCTTCCGGCACCCGCACTCGTACTCCCGGCGCGAGCTGGCGGAGCTGATCTGGCTGGTGAGCCAGCAGAACATCCTGGAGTTCCTGGACGAGGTGCCGGCCGAGCGCCGGATGCGGGTGCGCTTCGAGGATCTGCTGGCGGAGCCGGAGCCGCTGCTACGGGGGATCTGCGAGTTCCTGGGAGTGGAGTACCACCCGGACATGGCGGAGCCGTACAAGGAGAAGTCGGCCCGCATGACGGACGGCATCCACGCCTGGTCGCGCATGCTGGGCGACGTCAAGTTCCACCAGCACTCCGGGGTGGACCGGCCGACGGCCGACCGCTGGCGCGAGGAGTACCGGGAGGACTTCCTGGGCGGGGTGACCTGGAAGGTGGCCGGAGGGCTGGGCTATTCGCTGCGCGCGCCACGGGATGGGGATCTGCCCCTCTCCTTCGGCCAGCAGCGACTCTGGTTCCTGGACCGCCTCGACCCCGAGAGCACGGCCTACAACATGTCCGCCGCCGTGCGGCTCACGGGCGGGCTCGACGTAGCGGCCCTCCGGGCGGCCCTCGACGAGATCGTCCGGCGCCACGAGAGTCTGCGGACGACGTTCGCTGCGGGCGAGCGCGAGCCCGTTCAGGTGATCCATCCGCCCCGGCCCGCCGGCCTGCTGTTGGCGGACCTGGCGGGCCTCCCCGAGGCTGGGCGCGAGACCACCCTGAAAGAGCTCAGCGCGGAGATCCGCCTGCCGTTCGACCTCGCCCGCGGGCCGCTGCTGCGGGCCGCCCTCGCGAGAGTGGGGAAGCAGGAGCACGTCCTGCTGTTCACCATGCACCACATCGTCAGCGACGGCTGGTCGATGGGGGTGCTGGTCCGCGAGGTCGGCGCCCTCTACGCGGCCTTCGTGTCGGGCGAGCCGTCACCCCTCCCCGAGCTGCCGATCCAGTACGCCGACTACGCCGTCTGGCAGCGGAGCTGGCTGCAGGGCGACGTCCTGGCCACCCACATCGGCTACTGGCGCGAGCGGCTGGCGGGCGCGCCAGCCCTGCTGCGCCTGCCGGCCGATCATCCGCGTCCCGCTGTACAGCGCTTCCAGGGCGCCCGGGTCGATTCCTGGCTGCCACCGGAGGCCGTGTCGGCCCTGCGCTCGGCCGGCCAGCGCCAGGGGGCGACGCTGTTCATGGCCCTGCTGGCCGCCTACTCCGCGCTGTTGGGCCGCCACGCTGGCGAGGACGACGTGGTGGTGGGCACGCCCACGGCCAACCGCGACCGCGCCGAGCTGGAAGGATTGATCGGCTTCTTCGTCAACACGTTGGCCCTGCGTACGCGCCTGACGGGCGCCCCGTCATTCGAGAAGCTACTGGCGTGGGTGCGGGAGACCGCCCTGGGGGCCTACACCCATCAGGACCTGCCTTTCGAGAAGCTGGTCGAGGAGCTGCAGCCGGAGCGCAGCCTCGCCCACTCGCCGCTGTTTCAGGTGATGCTGGTTCTCCAGAACATCCCCGGCTCGGCCGTCGATCTGCCGGGGCTCACTCTGAGGGCGGAGGGGAAGCCGCAGGAGATCTCGAAGTTCGACCTGACGCTGACCGCGTCCGAGAGCTCCGGGGGGCTGCTCTGCCAGTGGCGCTACAACGTCGAGCTGTTCGACGCCTCGACGATCGAGCGGCTGGCCGATCACCTGAGAATCCTGGTCGAGGGGATCGCCACGGACCCCGCCCGGGCCGTCGCCGGCCTCCCCCTGCTCTCTCCCCTCGAGCGCCATCAACTCCTCCACGAGTGGAGCCGCGGCGAGGCAACGGCCCCGGGCATCCGCGGCCTGCACGAAATGGTCGAGGCGCAGGCCGAGCGGCGTCCGGACGCGCCGGCCGTGGTCTTCGAGGGCGGCGAGCTCACCTATGCCGGGCTGAACCGCCGGGCCAACCGGCTGGCCCGCCGCCTGCGGCGCCTGGGCGTCGGGCCGGAGGTGCCGGTCGGCGTCTGCGTGGAGCGCTCGCCGGAGATGGTGATCGGCCTGATCGCCGTGCTCAAGGCGGGCGGGGCTTACGTGCCGCTCGATCCCGCCTATCCCACCGAGCGCCTCGCTTGGCTGATGGCCGACTGCGGGGCGCCGGTGCTGCTGACCCAGGCGCGGCTGCTCGCGGAGCTGCCCGCGCACGGGGCCAGGACCGTCCTCCTGGACAAGGACGTGGAGGAGATCGCGGCCGGGTTCGATACCGGGACCGGCTCGGACAACCTCGCCTACGTGATCTACACCTCAGGTTCGACGGGAACGCCCAAGGGCGTGCTGGTGTCCCACCGCGGCCTGGACAACCTGGCGGAGGCCCAGGGGCGCCTGTTCGAGGTCGGACCGGAGAGCCGGGTGCTGCAGTTCGCCTCGCTGAGCTTCGACGCCTCGGTGTCGGAGATCGCCATGGCGTTCCGGGCGGGCGCGGCGCTGCACCTCGCACCGCGGCGGGCGCTGCTGCCCGGTCGGGAGCTGATCGAGCTGCTGCGCGGCCAAGCGATCACGACGGTCACCCTGCCGCCCACGGCGCTGGCAGCGCTGCCGGAGGCGGACCTGCCAGACCTACGGACCCTGATAGTGGCGGGCGAGGCCTGTGCTCCGGAGCTGGCGCGCCGCTGGGCCGCGGGACGGCGCCTGCTCAATGCCTATGGCCCCACGGAGGCCACCGTCTGCGCCACGACCGCGCTCTACGCCGGCGGCTCCCGGCTGCCGATCGGCCGGCCGATCCAAAACGTTGAAACCTACGTGGTCGACCCGGCTGGCCAGCCGGTGCCTGCCGGCGTGGCCGGGGAGCTGCTGGTGGGCGGCATCGGCCTCGCCCGGGGCTATCGCGGCCGGCCCGACCTGACGGCCGAGCGCTTCGTGCCCCACCCGTTCGCCATCGCCGCCGGTGAGCGGCTGTATCGTACCGGCGACCTCGCCCGCTTCCTGGCCGACGGCGAGTTGGAGTTCCTGGGCCGGATCGACCACCAGGTGAAGATCCGCGGCGTTCGCGTCGAGCCGGGGGAGGTCGAGGCCGCGCTGCTCGCCCTGCCCGGTGTGCGCGAGGCCGTGGCCGTGGCCCGTGAGGACGGCACGGGTCCGGCCCGTCTGGTGGCCTATGTGACGCCCGCCGGTCTGGATCCCCTGGCGCTGCGCTCCGCCCTCGCCGCGTCCCTCCCCGAGCCCATGGTGCCGGCGGCCGTGGTCGTCCTGGAGGCCCTCCCGCTCACCCCCAACGGCAAGGTGGACCGTAAGGCCCTGCCCACACCCGAAGGTGCGCGGGTCCGGGATCTGGTGGCGCCCCGCACGGAGCTCGAGCGCTTCCTGGCCGGGCTCTGGCAGGACGTGCTCGGCGTCGGGAGTATCCCCGGCATTGGCGTGCACGACGACTTCTTCGAGCTGGGTGGCAACTCGATCACAGGCGCCATGTTCGTCAACCGCCTGCAGCAGGAGCTGGGCGAGATCGTCCACGTGGTAGTGATGTTCGACGCGCCGACCGTGGAGCAGCTCGCCGCCTGGGTGACGGAGAACTATCCGGAGGCCGTGGCGAGGCTGTTCGGCCATGACGCCCTGGGCGAGCGCAAGGAGACCTGGTTCCAGCGGGTCGACGCCGCCCAGGTGAGCGAATTCCGCTCCCTGATCCCGATGCTGCCGACTCTGATTGACATTGAGGGGACCGGGCCGGTGGAGAAAAGCCCGCCGGCGGCCTTCGTGCTGTCGCCGCCGCGCTCGGGCTCGACGCTGTTGCGGGTCATGCTGGGGGGCAACCCGAACCTCTTCGCGCCGCCGGAGCTGGAGCTGCTGTCGTTCGACACCCTGGCCGAGCGCCGGGAGGCGTTCCCCGGGCGCAACAGCTTCTGGCTCGAAGGGGTGACCCGGGCGGTCATGGAGGTGAGGCGCTGTACGGCCGAGGAGGCCGACGCGCTGCTGGAGGAGATTGAGCGCGAGGGGATGACCACCCGCGGGCTCTATCGCAAGCTCCAGGAGTGGATCGGCGGGCGCCTGCTGGTGGACAAGACGCCGTCCTACGCTCTCGACCTGTCGGTGCTGCGGCGGGCCGAGGCGACGTTCGAGGACGCCCGCTACATCCACCTCCTGCGCCATCCCTACGGCATGATCCGCTCGTTCGAGGAGGCGAAGCTGGAGCAGGTGTTCTTCCGGCACCCGCACCCGTACCCACGCCGGGAGCTGGCGGAGCTGATCTGGCTGGTGAGCCAGCAGAACATCCTGGAGTTCCTGGCCGGGGTGCCGGCCGGGCGGCAGAAGCAGGTGCGTTTCGAGGAGCTGCTGGCGGAGCCGGAGGGTGTTCTGCGGGAGATCTGCGAGTTCCTGGGGGTGGAGTACCACCCGGACATGGCGGAGCCGTACAAGGAGAAGTCGGCCCGCATGACGGACGGCATCCACACCTGGTCGCGGATGCTCGGGGACGTGAAGTTCCACCAGCACTCCGGGGTGAACCGGCGGACGGCCGACCGCTGGCGCGACGAGTACCAGGAGGATTTCCTGGGCGGGCCGGCGTGGGAGCTGGCCGAGCGGTTGGGCTACCCGGCGGAACGGGGAACTGGACCGTTGTCCTTCGCCCAGGAGCGCCTGTGGGTGCTGGACCGGATGGACCCGGGCAGCCCGGCCTACAACATTCCCGTGGCCGTGCGCCTGAGCGGCCGGTTGGACGCCGGCGCCTTGGCGGAGAGCCTCACGGAGATCGTCCGCCGTCATGCCGTGCTGCGGTCGGTTTTCTCCGAGAGGGTCGAGGGTCCGGTCCAGATCGTGATGGCCTCGGAGCCGGTGCCGCTGCCGGCGATCGATCTCGAGGCCCTGCCGCCCGCCGTGCGGGAAACCGAGGCACGGCGGCTGTCGCGGGAGATCGCGCGGTTGCCGTTCGACCTCACCCGAGGGCCGATGCTGCGGGCTGTCCTGGTGCGCTTCGAGGCGGACGAGCACGCCGCCTTCTTCACCATGCACCACATCGCGAGCGACGGTTGGTCGATGGGCGTGCTGATCGGCGAGATGTCGGCGCTCTACGCCGCCTACCTGGAAGGCCGGCCCTCGCCGCTGCCGGAGCTGCCGGTCCAGTACCTCGACTACGCGCGGTGGCAGCGTAGCTGGCTCACCCCGGAGAGGCTGGAGCAGGAGCTCGCCTACTGGCGGCAGGCGCTCGCCGGCATTCCGGCGCTGCAGCTCCCGACGGACCGGCCCCGGCCGCCGTTCCAGACCTTCCGCGGCGCCATGCGTGGCTTCACGGTGCCAGCGGCCACGGCCGCGGCCCTCAAGGCGATGGGGCAGGGCCAGGGCGGCACGCTGTTCATGGTGCTGCTCGCCGCTTTCGCGGCGCTGCTCCACCGCTACTCGGGTCAGGATGACGTGGCCATCGGATCGCCGGTCGCCAACCGGACGCGCGCCCAGATCGAGGGCTTGATCGGCTTCTTCATCAACACCCTCGCGCTGCGGACGGACCTCACGGGCGCGCCGAGCTTCGAGGGCCTCCTCGCCCGGGTGCGCCGGGAGACGGTGGCGGCCTTCGCTCACCAGGAGTTGCCGTTCGAGAAGGTGGTCTTCGAGCTGCAGCCCGAGCGCAACCTCGCCATGTCGCCACTGTTCCAGGTGATGTTCGCCATGCAGAACGCCCCCACGGGAAGCCTGTCGCTGCCGGGGCTCACGCTGCGGCCCTTTGCGACGGAGATCGGGACGGCGAAGTTCGACCTGACGCTCAACGCCGTCGAGCGGGGGGGAGGCCTGGCGGGATCCCTGGAGTACAACACCGACCTGTTCGACCGCTCGACGATCGACCGCATGCTGGGCCACTTCGTCCGGCTCCTGGAGGCGGTGGCGGCGGAGCCCGGCGCGAGCGTCGCCGACCTGCCTCTGCTGTCGGCCGGCGAGCGGGACCAGCTCCTGGTGGAGTGGAACGCCACGGGCCGCGAGGTGCCGGCGGGCCTCGTCCACGACTGGATCGCGGCCCAGGCGGCACGGACGCCGGAGGCGGTCGCCGTGACGTTCGGCGCGGAGTCGCTGACCTATGGCGAGCTCGACCGGCGGGCCAACGGCCTGGCCTGGCGGCTGCGGGATCTGGGCGTCGGTCCCGAGGCGCGCGTCGGCATCGCCCTGGAGCGATCCCTTGAGATGGTGGTGGCGGTGCTCGGGGTGCTCAAGGCGGGCGGCGCGTACGTGCCGCTCGATCCGTCGTACCCGGCGGAACGGCTGGCGTTCATGAAGGAGGATGCCGGACTGGCGGCGGTGCTGGAGTCGCTCGACTTCGAGGAAAGCCTGGAGGCTCCGCGGGTCGATCTGGGTCCGGACAACGCGGCCTACGTAATCTACACCTCGGGCTCGACGGGCCGGCCCAAGGGCGTGCAGATCCCGCATGGTGCCCTGGCGAATTTCCTGGTCTCCATGGCGGAGAAGCCGGGCCTTGAAGCGGGAGACGTGCTGCTTGCGGTGACGTCGCTCTCCTTTGACATCGCCGGCCTGGAGCTGTTCCTGCCCCTGATGCAGGGCGGCCGCATCGTGCTGGCGAGCCGCGAGGAGACGGCAGACGGCCGGCGTCTCCAGGAGCTGCTCGCAGGGGCCACGGTGCTCCAAGCCACCCCGGCCACCTGGCGCCTGCTGATCGATTCAGGGTGGCAGGGTGGTGAGGGGCTCAAGGCGCTGTGCGGCGGCGAGGCGCTGGCGCCTTCGCTGGCGGCCAGCCTCCTGGAGCGGGTGGGCTCACTGTGGAACGTCTACGGCCCCACGGAAACGACGGTCTGGTCGACGGTGGAGGAGATCCAGGGTCTGATCTCTATCGGCCGTCCGATCGCCAACACCGAGGCCTACGTGCTCGACGGCCGGGGGAATCCCGTTCCCGTGGGCGCCCTGGGCGAGCTGGTCCTGGGCGGCAAGGGAGTGGCACGAGGCTACCTGGGCCGTCCCGATCTCACGGCGGAGAAGTTCGTGCCGAACCCGTTCGGCGCGCCGGGGTCCCGGCTGTACCGCACGGGCGACCTCGCGCACTGGCGTCCGGACGGCACCCTGGAATGCCTGGGCCGCATCGACCACCAGGTGAAGGTCCGCGGCTTCCGCATCGAGTTGGGGGAGATCGAGGCGGCGCTGGGCCGTCACCCGGACGTGGCGGCGGCCGTGGTGATGGTGCGCGGCGAGCGTCTGGTGGCCTACGTGGTGGGGCGGATCTCGGGCGACCTGCGGGACTGGCTGCGCCGTAGCCTTCCGGACTACATGATCCCCACGGCCTGGGTGGCGCTCGACGAGCTGCCGCTGACGCCCAATGGCAAGGTGGACCGCAAGGCCCTGCCGGCCCCCGCTGCGGAGGCAGGGAGCGAGGTGGCTCCGCGCACGCCCACCGAGGAGGTGCTGGCGGGGATCTGGGCGCACGTGCTGCACCGCGAGACCGTGGGAGCCGAGGACAGCTTCTTCGATCTCGGCGGCCACTCCTTGCTGGCGACCCAGGTGGTCTCGCGGGTCCGCGAGGCCTTCGGAGTCGAGCTGCCCTTGCGGCGGATGTTCGAGTCGCCGACCCTGGCGGGTCTCGCGCGGGCCATCGAGATGGCGCGGACGGAGGGGCTCGAAGCGCCGCCGCTGGTACGGGCGGCGCGGGATGGAGACCTGCCCCTCTCCTTCGCCCAGCAGCGGCTCTGGCTGCTCGATCAGCTCGCGCCGGGGAACCCCTTCTACAACCTCTCGGGGGCGATGCGCATCGCGGGGAACCTGGACGTCGAGGCGTTCCGGGCGGCCGTGACGGAGGTGGTCCGGCGCCATGAGACCCTGCGCACCGGCTTCGTCAGCGTCGACGGCCAGCCCGTCCAGCGGATCGAGCCGGCGGCGGCCTTCGAGGTGCCGCTGGTCGAGGTGCTTCCGGAACAGGTGCGCGAGATGGCGGCCGAGCTGGCGCGCCGTCCATTCGATCTCTCCCGTCCGCCGCTGCTGCGGGTGAGCCTGCTGCGGCTGGGCGAGGCCGAGCACGTCCTGCTGTTTTCGATGCACCACATCATCTCGGACAACTGGTCGATGAGAGTCCTCGTCGGCGAGGTGGCGCGGCTCTACGCGGGGTTGACGCTACCGGAGCTGCCGGTCCAGTACGCGGACTTCGCCGTCTGGCAGCGCGGCTGGCTTCAGGGCGAGGCTCTGGAGCGGCAGCTCGGCTACTGGAAGGAGCAGTTGGCCGGAGCGCCGCCGGTCGAGCTGCCCGCGGACCGGCCGCGTCCACCCGTCCAGACCTTCCGGGGCGCCGTGTACCGGACGTCCCTGCCGTCCCGTGCGGGAGCGGTGGCGCGGGAGCGCGGCGTCTCGCCGTTCATGGTCCTGCTCGGTGCCTTCCAGGCACTGGTGAGCCGCTACACGGGGCAGGAGGACGTGGTGGCGGGCTCGCCCATCGCCAACCGCACCCGGAGCGAGCTCGAAGGGCTGATCGGCTTCTTCGTCAACACCCTGGTGATGCGCACGGACCTGGCGGGAGATCCCACGGTGGTGGAGCTCCTGTCGCGGGTGCGGGAGACGGCTCTCGGCGCCTACACCCACCAGGACCTGCCGTTCGAGTACCTGGTCGAAAGGCTCCAGCCCGAGCGGGACCTGTCGCGCAACCCACTGTTCCAGCTCATGTTCAACCTGCTCAACGCGCCGGTCGAGAAGGTCGCGTCGGCGGACCTGTCGCTGTCGCCCCTGGAGTCCCCGGGCAGCACGGCTCTCTTCGATCTCCAGGTCTACGTGACGGAGACCTCCCGCGGCCTCTCGACGTCTTGGGAGTACGCCACGGACCTTTTCGATCCGGCGACGATCGAGCGTCTGGCCCGCCACTTCGGGAACCTGCTGGAAGGCATCGCGGCCCACCAGGAAGCCCGCCTCTCGGAGTTGCCCCTGCTCGGCCCCGGCGAGCGGGATCAGCTTCTGTTGGAGTGGAACGCCACGGACCGGCCGGTGCCGGCGGGCCTCGTCCACGAGTGGATCGCGGCCCAGGCGGCGCGGACGCCGGAGGCGGTCGCCGTGACGTTCGGCGCGGCGTCGCTCACCTATCGCGAGCTCGACCGGCGGGCGAACGGCCTGGCCTGGCGGCTGCGGAGTCTCGGTGTCGGCCCCGAGGTGCGTGTCGGCATCGCCCTGGAGCGGTCCCTCGAGATGGTGGTGGCCGTGCTCGGGGTGCTCAAGGCGGGCGGCGTCTACGTGCCGCTCGATCCGTCCTACCCGTCGGAGCGGCTGGCGTTCATGAAGGCGGATGCCGGGCTGGCGGCGGTGCTGGAGTCGGTCGATTTCGAGGAGGCCTCGGAGGCTCCACGTCTTGATTTGAGTCCGGACAACGCTGCCTACGTGATCTACACCTCGGGCTCGACGGGGCGGCCCAAGGGCGTGCAGATCCCGCACGGGGCCCTGGCGAATTTCCTGGCCTCCATGGCTGAGAGGCCGGGGTTCAGCGCGCAAGACGTGCTGCTGGCCGTGACGTCTCTGTCCTTCGATATTGCCGGACTGGAGCTATACCTGCCCCTGATGCAGGGTGGCCGGATGGTGCTTGCCAGCCGCGAGGAAGCGGCGGACGGCCGGCGCCTTCAGGATCTGCTCGCGGGAGCCACGGTTCTCCAGGCCACCCCGGCGACCTGGCGTCTGCTGATCGACTCGGGCTGGCAAGGCAGTGAAAGCCTGAAAGCGCTGTGCGGCGGCGAGGCGCTGGCGCCGTCCCTGGCGGCCAGCCTCCTGGATCGGGTGGGCTCGTTGTGGAACGTCTACGGCCCCACGGAGACCACGGTCTGGTCGACGGTGGAGGAGATCCGCGGTCCCCTCTCGATCGGTCGGCCGATCGGCAACACCGAAGCCTACGTGCTCGACAGCCGGGGGAACCCCGTGCCGGTGGGCGCACTGGGCGAGCTGGTCCTGGGCGGCAAGGGGGTGGCGCGCGGCTATCTCGGCCGTCCCGATCTGACGGCGGAGAAGCTCGTACCGAATCCCTTCGGATCGCCCGGCTCGCGGCTGTACCGGACGGGCGATCTGGCCCGCTATCGCGTCGACGGGACGCTCGAATGCCTGGGCCGCATCGATCACCAGGTCAAGGTTCGCGGCTTCCGGATCGAGCTGGGGGAGATCGAGGCGGCGCTGGGCCGTCACCCGGACGTGACGGCCGCCGTGGTGGTGGCGCGGGACGAGCGCCTGGTGGCCTACGTGGTGGGGCGCATTTCGGACGAGCTGCGAGCCTGGCTGCGCCGGAGCCTTCCGGAGTACATGGTCCCCACGGCCTGGGTGGCGCTCGAAAGGC
>DATFNZ010000076.1:0-11602 GCA_035266085.1 Thermoanaerobaculia bacterium | reverse complement strand
CGCGGCGTCCGCCGCGGCCTCCGGGCTGACTACGGCGCTCTCCCGGCCCGGACGACCGGCGGCCCCTGTCGAGGACCTGCGGCCGTACCGGCGGCAGATCCTGCGCTATCTGCTGCCGACTCTGCCCAGCGCCCTGTACTTCTCCATGCAGGGGCCGCTGATCGTCTGGCTCTCGGCCACTTTCGGCTCGACGCGCAACATCGCGGAAGTGGGGGCCCTGGGCCGGCTCGCGCTCGTCGTGGGGATGCTCTCGGGCCTCACCGGGGTGGTCTTCCTGCCGCGCCTCGCGGCGATCACCGACGACGGGCTGTACCGGCGGCGGTGCCTCCAATACGGCTTTCTACTCACCCTCGCGGCGGCCTCTCTCCTCGCCGCCGCGGCGCTGGCGCCGCGCCTGTTTCTGATGCTGCTCGGGCCGCACTACGGCGGCCTCCACCGCGAGCTCCTGCTGATGGTCGCCGGATCGGGGCTCTCCGTTCTGGGCAGTTACTTCGTCAACGTGAACCTCGCCCGCGGCTGGACCCGGTTCCAGGGCATCACCGTGCTCGTGGAGCTGGCGGGTCAGATCCTCTTCGTGAAGCTCCTGCCCTTGTCGTCGACGGCGGGAGTCCTGCGCTTCACCCTCCTCAGCGCGGCCACCGGCCTGCTGTGCCAGTGCATCCTCCTGGCGCTCGGCTTCCGCCGGCCGGCCTGGGTCCACTGGAGGTATGCATGAAGAGGTCGCTCATTCGCGCCGGCGTCCTGCCCCGGCGGCTCCTCGATTCCTGCCTGCGCTGGCAGAGCCGGAGCGCCGGGCTCGCGTCCATCCACGGGCACCACCTCTTCGCGCCGGGCCTCGCCTCCTCGTCGGTGGTGATAGACGCCGGCGCCCACGTCGGCGAGTTCTCTCGCGAGATGGTCGAGCGCTTCGGCTGCCTCTGCTATGCCCTGGAGCCGGTGCCGGAGCTTTTCGGCCGTATCCCCGAGCACCCCCGGGTGCGCCGGTTTCCCTTGGCCCTGGGCGGCTCCGACGGCGAGGTAGTGCTCCACCTCTCCGGCAACCCTCAGGCCAACAGCGTCCACGCGGCGATCGCCGAGGGCTTCGGCAGCCGGGGCACCGTCGTGGCAAGCCTGACCTCTCTGGAGCGGTTTCTCGAGCGGATCGGCGTCGCCGAGCCCGACCTCCTCAAGCTGGACATCGAGGGCTCGGAGATCGCGGTGCTCGAAAGCGCGAGCGACGGCACCCTCCGCCGGATTGGGCAGATCACGGTGGAGTTCCACGACTTTCTCGACGGCTTCCGTGACGGCGCCCCCATCGCGGCCCTCAAGAGGCGCCTGGAGCGGGCCGGCTTCCTCTGCGTCGTGGCCTCCCGCCCGGGAGGCGACCACTCCGACACCCTGTTCATCAACCGGCGGCGCCACCGTCTCGGGCTGGTCCCGCGCATCCATCTGTTCCTGATGCGCCACGTGACGCTCGAGTTGCGCCGGCTCCTCCACCGGGTCCGGGCCCTGCTGTCATGATCATGGATCGGATCCCTGGAATGGAAGGGCTCGCGGGCCGGCGGGTGCTGATCACTGGCGGCCTGGGCTTCCTCGGCCTCAACCTGGTGCCGCCCCTGCTCGCCGCGGAAGCGGAGGTCCGCGTCCTCAACCGGACGCTCGATCACCTCGCCCTCTCCTGGCTGGACCACCTGCGGGCGGGCCGGGCCGTGGAGATCATCCAAGGAGATATCGCCGACCCGGAGCGCATGCCCGGCTGGCTCGACGGCATGGACCTCGTCATCAACCTGGCCGGCGAGTCGGGCGCCGTGAAAAGCCTGCGCCAAGCCCAGACCGACATGCAGGTCAACATCGCCGGCCACCTCAACCTGCTGGATGCCATCCGGGTCGGGGACTCGTCGCCGCGGGTGGTGTTCGTCTCGAGCCGGCTCGTCTACGGCGTCACCGGCTCCATTCCCGTCCACGAAGAGCACCCGCTCCGGCCCACCAGCCTCTACGGCCTGCACAAGCTCACCGTCGAGCACTACTACCGCATCTATCATCAGCACTACGGCATCCCCTATACCATCCTGCGCCTGACCAATCCCTATGGGCTCTTCCAGCTTCCCCACCGGCGCCATTACGGGATCGTCAACCGCTTCATCATGGCCGCGATCGCAGGCGAGACGATTCAGCTCTACGGTGGCGGGCCGCAGCTCCGGGACTACATCCACGTCCGCGACGCGGCCGAGGCCGTGCTGCGCGCCAGCGCCGAGGAGCGCGCCGTCGGCGAGACGCTCAACGTCGGCTCGGGCCAGTCGGTGAGCCTTGGCGAAGTCGCCCGGCGGATCGTGGAGCTCGCCGGAGCAGGACGGATCGAGGACACGCCCTGGCCGGAAGGGCATCAGAAGGTGGAGACGGGCGACTTCCTCTGCGATACGCGTCGCATCGAGGAGCTGCTCGGCTGGCAGGCGAGCACCCATCTCGATGGCGGGCTGCGTGAGACGCTGGAAGGGTACCGGTCCGTCCTGCCATGAAAGCCCTCGCCCGGGTGCGCGGCTCGCTCGCCTACCGCTCCATGCTCCTCTACCGGCCTGTCCTGGAGTGGCTGCCGCCGCCGTCGCTGGAAAAGCCGCGGATGCCTCTCACCTTTCTGACCTTCGGCGGCGACGCCCACCGGCCGATGATCCGCGAATGCCTCGCCTCCCTGCAGCTCGCCTGGCCTCAGTTGCCGCGCGTGCGGGTGGTCACCGACGGTGTACTGGACCCGGCGGTCGTCCGGCGGGACCTCTCCTGGTGGCGGGGGAGCCTGGAATGCGTGTCCTGGCGGGATGTCGCGGAGCGCCTGGCAGAGCCGCGATTCGCCACACTGGTGCGCTTCGCCGAGCGCGACGCCATGGGCCGCAAGATGGCCGCCGTCGTCGCCAGTGCCCTCGACGGCCCGACCCTCTACAGCGACGTGGACATCCTGTGGTTCCGCTTCCCGCCGACCCTCGAAAGGCTCCTCGTCTCGCCCGGGACGAAGCTCGCGATGTCGCCTGACTACCAGCCGACATACGACCGGGACCTGGTCCCCGGCCGGCTGCCGCACCTCGCCAATCCCCCGTACTTCTGCGCCGGCCTCCTTTACGCCGAGGGGGATCTGCTCGCCGCTTGCGATGTCTCGGCTCTCCTGGAGCATGCGGCGGAACGGGGGATCGGCGTCACCGAGCAGACGATCCTGGCCGAGATGGACCACCGGCTAGGGGCCCGCATCTGGCCGGCCGAGGAGATCGCTCTCTGGGAGGAGGACCGCGTTTCCCTGGGGCCCTCGTTCCGGGGCCGGCCCTGGGCGGCGCGCCACTACGTCGGCGCCGTGCGCCACATCTTCTGGCGCGATGCCCTCGCCCTGCGGGCCGGCCTGAAGCCATGAGCCGCATTCTGATGGTCAGCTACGGGCCGCTCCGTGCGGAGCTCGGCGCCTCCCAGATGGCTCTGAACCTCGCGGACGCTCTGTCAGGCCGCGGCCACGAGGTCATCCCCTGGTCGCCTGAACCGGTCCCGCAGGAGGTCCGATGGTGGCAGGACTGGCTTTGGCGGCGGAAGCAATTGGAGGACTACCTCGACGCTGTCCCCGCTTTCGACGTGGTGGACCTGCCGGCGCTCGCGAGCAGTCACCGCGTCGCCCGGCACGCGCCCTTGGTGGTTCGGAGCGTCCAGCCGGCCCTGCTCTACTTCCTCGCTGACGCGCGGGCAGCCCTTCGGCAGGCGGCCTCAGCGCCGCTGACCACGGCCGCCCACCTCGTGCAGAACGCCCGCCTCAGCGCCGCGGTGGTGCGCGGCTGGCGGCGTGCATCGCTCATCCTCTGCCTCGGTACCGCGGAACGGGAATGGATGGAGCGCCGCCTGCCCTGGACGCGCTCCCGCCTGGCGCACTACTTCAACGCCGTGGGGCAGGCGGAGCAGGCGGAGCTGTCGCTGGTTCGGCGCGCGCGTACGGCGCCTCCCGGGCCGGGCCTGCGCTTCCTGTGGATCGGCCGCTGGGCGACGCACAAGGGAACGGCGCGGCTCGTCCACTTCCTCCTCCAGCGCAAGGCAGCGCGGCCGCAGGACTCCTTTACCATCGCCGGCGCTGGCACCGGCGTCGACAAGTCGCTGCCGGCCGGGTTGCGGGGTCATGGCCGAATCCGGATCGTTCCCCACTTTTCCCGAGCGGAGCTGACCGGCCTTCTGAGCAGCCACGACGTGGGCCTGTTCACCAGCGAGTCGGAGGGCTGGGGGCTGTCGCTCAACGAGATGCTCGAGTCGGGCATGCCGGTCTTCGCCACCGAGGTCGGCGGCGTACGTGACCTGAGGCCCTATTTTCCGGAGACGCTCCTGCCGTTTCCTCCACCTCTCGACTTCGATCCGCCCGTTTGCCGCGCAGACGGTCTCGGCGGCTACTATCGGCACTTCACCTGGGAAGCGATCGCGGAGCGCTACGAGGCAGAGATCCTCTACCGGCTGCGGCCGCCAGCCGCTCTCTCAGGCCTGAGAAAAGAGAACGTGACATGACGCTTGACCAACGATCCAGGGAGGCCTACGAGACCTGGCACCGTGACCTCCCTGTCGACGACGAGGCGAACATGCCCTGGCACCGGCTGCTTCGCGAGCACCTCGACCTCTCCCGTGACGTCGCGGGCCGGGTAGTCCTCGAGGTGGGCTGCGGCAGAGGCGAGCTGTCGCGCTGGCTGGCCTCCCGGCCGGCGCCTCCCCGCCGGCTCGTGGCGGCCGACTTCGCCGGCAGCGCCGTCAGCAAGGGAGCCGGCTATGCACGGCGCCGGCACAGCGGAGGGATCGAATGGGAGGTCGCGGACATCACTCGCCTGCCGCACCCGGACGGCACCTTCGAGACGATCCTGTCGTGCGAAACGGTAGAGCACGTCCCACACCCCGAACGGGCCTTCCGCGAACTGGCGAGGGTCATGAGACCGGGGGGGCGGCTCCTCCTGACCACTCCGAACTACCTGAGCACGAGCGGCCTCTATCGCCTGTACTGCCGCTTGCGGGGGCGCGTGTTCCAGGAAGCCGGCCAGCCGGTGAACAACCTGATGATGCTGCCCTGGACCCGCTCTCTCGCGAAACGGGCCGGTCTGCGGGTGATCCGGGTCGATGCCATCGGGCATCTCATCCCACTCCCCGCCAAACCGCCAATCGAGCTCCACCTCCTGGACCGCTGGCGCTTCCTCACACGCTGGTTTGCCCTTTATTCGATCGTGGTCGCCGAGAAGCCATGAGCCGCGAACCATGAGCCGAAGGGTGGTGCAAGTCGTGCCCAATCTCCCGCCGCCGCCAGAAGGGGTCGGCAGCTTCGCCATGACACTGGCGGAAGCCCTGCGGGCTCGCCATGGCATCGAGAGCCGGTTTCTCGCCGCCGTGAAGATCCCGAACGCGGAGCCGGCCGCGTTGCGCGGCGCTCTCGAGGAGGCGGCCGGAGGAGACGGCGCGCAAGCCACCGTGCTCCTGCACTATGCGAACTACGGTTATGAGCCGCGCGGCTGCCCTTCGTGGCTGGTCGACGGCCTCACCGAGTGGAAGGGCCGGAGCCGGGGCCGGCTGGTGACCGTCTTCCATGAGGTCCATGCGATGGGGCTTCCCTGGCGCAGCTCCTTCTGGCTCTCGCCGCTTCAGCGCCGGCTCGCCGCCTCGCTGGCACGCCTGAGCGACGGGCTGGCGACCAGCATGGGGTACTACCGGCGTATCCTCCTGCAGTGGGTGCCCGGCAAGGAGATCGCCCTGATGCCCGTGTTCTCGACCGTGGGCGAGCCTGCCGAGTCCACGCCGCTGGCGGCGCGCGCGCGCCGGATGGTCGTCTTCGGCGGCCCGGGGACCCGCGCCCAGGCGTACCGCGAGCTGAGGCCGGCGATCGAGAGCTCCTGCAGGATGCTCGGCATCGAGGAGGTCTGCGACGTCGGGCCGGGCGACGGGCCGGGGGCGTCGGACCTTCCCGTGCGCGTGCGCCGCCTCGGCCCGCTGCCGGCAGCCGAGGTGAGCGAGCTGCTGGCCGGCTCCCTGGCCGGCTTCATCGCGTACCCCGCGCCATTCCTGCCCAAGTCCACCATCTTCGCCGCCTACTCCGCCCATCGGGTGCTGCCCGTCTGCGCCTGGCCCCGGCCGCGGCGCCAGGTCGAGCCGCCGCCGCCGTTCTGGACGCCGCGGCAGGGCGGCGAAGTGCACTGGGACCAGCTCCAGGATTTAACCGACCGGGCGCACGCCTGGTACGGAGGCCACTCCCTGGCCCGGCACGCGGTGTCCTACAGGGACATGCTGTTTCCGTGAAGATCCTCGTCTACTGCCCCGTGTTCTACCCCAGCCTCGGCGGCCTCGAGGTCAACGTCGCCCAACTGGCGGCGGGCTTCCACGACGCCGGCCACGAGGTCGTCGTCGTGGCCCGGACGGAAACCCCGGACCGCGAGCCCTTCGACTTCCGAGTAGTCCGCCGGCCCTCGCGCCGGGAGCTGCTGCGGCTGGTGCGCTGGTGCAACGTCTTCTTCCAGGCCAACGTGGGCCTCCGGGGGCTGTGGCCCCTGCTGCTGGTCCGCCGGCCCTGGGTCGTCTCCCATCAGGGCTGGTACAGCCGCCCGGACGGCAGTCGCGCGCCCCAGGACCGCATCAAGCGCTTCCTGCTGCGCTGGAGCCGGTCGATCTCGGCCAGCCAGGCCGTGGCCGACGACCTCGCCACGCCGTCCGTGGTGGTCCCCAATGCCTACCGGGACGACCTCTTCCGCCTCCTGCCGGAGGTGCCACGGACGAAGGACCTGATGTTCCTCGGCCGGCTGGTCTCGGACAAGGGAGTGGACATCCTGCTCGAGGCGCTGGGGCTCCTGGCAGCCCGCGGCCTCCGGCCCGGGCTCACGGTCGTCGGTGACGGCCCTGAGCGGCCAGCCCTGGAAGCCCAGGCCCGCCAGCTCGGGATCGCGGACCAGGTGCGTTTCCTGGGCAGCCGCCAGGGAGAGGAGATCGTGCGCCTGCTCAACGCGCACCGGGTCCTGGTCGTCCCCTCGCTCTACAACGAGCCCTTCGGTATCGCCGCCCTGGAGGGGATCGCCTGCGGCTGCCTGGTGATCGGCTCCCGGGGAGGCGGCCTCAAGGAAGCGATCGGAGACTGCGGCCTGCTCTTCCGCAACGGCGATCCCGGCGAGTTGGCCGGCCTGCTCGAGGTGGTCTTGGCCGATCCGGACCGCTTCGCTCCACCGGCCGAGAAGGTGGCCGGCCACCTGGCCCGCCACGGGAGCCGGGCGATGGTGCAAGCCTACATCCGTGTGATCGAGGAGGCGAAGGCGTGATCACGAGGGTCTTGCTGCTGGCCCTGGGCTGCGCCGCGGTCGGCTGGTCCGTCAAGCGGTGGCGGGCCGCCGTTCAGGCGGCAATGCTCCTCCTCGTCTTCGAAGGGGCGATCCGCAAATGGCTCCTGCCCGGCGCCCAGGACCTCGTCTACTTCGCCAAGGACGCCTTGCTCCTCGGCGCCTACGCCGGGTACTTCCGCAGCCGCTCGCGGTGGCCCTATCCCAAGGCGCCGGTCCTCTACGCCGGGCTGGCTTTCGCCGCGCTCCTCGGACTGTTCCAGATCTTCAATCCCAAGTTGCCCAACTTCCTGGTCGGCATGCTGGGTTTCAAGGCCTACTTCCTCTACGTGCCCCTGCTGTTCGTCGTCCCGGGGGTCTTCCGCGACGACGCGGAGCTGGCCCGCTTCCTCAAGCGCTACGTGCTGATCGTCTTCCCGGTCGTGCTGCTCTCCGTGGCGCAGTTCTTCAGTCCCGCCGGCAGCATCCTGAACACCTACGCGCAGCCGACCGACGCCGGGTCCATCTCGACATTCGGCAGCTCGAAGTTCGTGCGCACCACGGGGACCTTCTCCTACATATCGGGCTACACCTCGTACCTGCTCACCACCACGATCCTCATCCTGATCATCCTTACCACCACCCGCTGGCGCTTCCGGGGAAACCTCGTGGTCTACGCAGCCCTCGGCATGGTCATGCTCGGCATCATGATGAGCGGCTCGCGGGGACCGGTCTTCCTGCTCGCCGTGGTCTTCCCCGTTTATTGGTGGCTGGCCGTAGTGCGAGAAAGGCAGAGCAGCCAGACCTTCGTGCGCCTGCTGCTGGGCGTGGGGCTCCTGGTCACCGGCCTCACCTCGGCGGGCGATCAGGCAGTGACGGCGTTCAGCCAGCGGGCCTCGTCCGAGGACGTCTCCTCCCGTCTGACCTTTCCCTTTGTGTCTCCGGCTCACATGCTCCCCTATGCCGGCCTTTTCGGCTACGGGATCGGGGCGACCCACCAGGCAGCGGCCACCTTGACGGGAGGCATCCAGAACCCCTGGCTCATCAATGTGACGCCCGAAGCGGAAACTGGCCGGGTGATGCTGGAGCTCGGTCCTCTGGGGTTCTTCACCGTCTACCTCGTGAGGCTGGCTCTGGCGTTCTTCGCCTTCCGGCAGGCCCTGCGGCTGCGTGTGCTGTTCCACCGCGCCGTGGCCATCTCGGCCCTGCTCTTTCTTCTCGTCCAGATCCCCGGCGGCATCATTTTCGACGTCACGGCCGGGGTCTATTACTGGTTCCTGGCGGGCCTGGTCTTTCTCGCCGTGCGCCTCGACCGGCAGGCGGTCCTCGCCCGGTCCTCCGTCCTGGCCGCGCCGCGGCCGGCGAGTCCGGCCGCCGCCGCGCCGGTCTCGTTACGGGGGAGCGGATGAGGGTGCTGGTGACTCACCCGGGACGTCAGCATTCCCACCAAGCCGCTCTGGCGCTCGCGCGGGCCGGGATGCTCGCCGGATACTGGGCGGGGGTGCCGGCCGTCTCCCGCTACCGGCGATGGGTGCCGGAAACGCTATGGCGCCGCTTCATCCGCTACGCGCCCGTCGACCTGCCCGAGAAGGGCGTGCGCTGGGCCGCTTGGGTGCCGGCCCTACGCCGCGCGGCGGACCCGCTGCCGCCGCGCGCCCGCTCCTTGGCGGACTTCCTCGCCTGCCGGCTCTTCGACCGCTGGGCGGCAGCCCGGCTGCGGCCGGGGATGGCCGATGCCGTCATGGCCTGCGAGATCTCGGCCCAAGCGACCTTCCGCAAGGCGAGGCGGCTGGGGATGGCCACTTTCCTCGACGCCCCGGCCACCCACCATGCGACGCAGGACCGCTTCCACGGCTTCGCCGAGCCGGCGGACCTGCACCGCCGGATCACGGCGGTCAAGGACGCGGAGATCGCGCTCGCCGACCACGTGCTCGTGGTCTCGGAGCTGGCGCGCCGGAGCTATGTCGAGGCAGGCGTGCCGCCGGAGCGGGTCCACCGCGTCCCCCTGGGAGTGGAGGCGGCGCTCTTCGGGTCCGTGGCGAGGGAGTCGCCGGCGGAGGAGGGGAAGGGGGCCGAATTCGTGTTCGCGGGGGCGGCGAGCCGGGTCAAGGGACTCGATATCCTCCTTGCGGCCTTCGCCCAGGTCCACGCCGCCGAGCCCGGGTCGCGCCTGCTGGTGATCGGTCCACCCGGTGACGCTTCGGCCCTTCTCGGCCCTCCGGCCCTGGCGGGAGTCTCGGTTCTGGGCTCTCTTTCCCAGGCGGAGCTCGCGAGCCGCTTCCGGGCGGCGGATTGCCTGGTGCTCCCCTCGCGCAACGAATCGTTCGGGATGGTCGTGCCCGAGGCTTTGGCGGCGGGGCTGCCGGCCGTGGTGTCGGACCGGGTGGGGGCGGCGGAGCTGATCGAGGAGGGGCGGAACGGCTGGGTGGTGCCGGCCGGCGACGCCGGCGCCCTGGCCGAGCGGATGCTCCGGTGCGTGCGAGCCCGTGAAGAGCTGCGCCGCATGCGCCCCGCCTGCCTGGAGTCGGCCGCCGACGCGGACTGGTCCGTCTACCGCGAGCGCCTGCCACGCCTCCTCCGGAGCCTGGTGGCGTGAAGGTCCTGCACGTCGTCCCCACCTACGTGCCGGCCTGGAAGCACGGCGGGCCAATCCGCTCGGTCCATGGGCTGTGCAAGGCCCTGGTGCAACGGGGCCATGAGGTGACGGTGTTCACCACGGACGTCGACACGGAGGGCGCCGTGCCCACCGGCCGGCCGGCCGCGCTCGACGGGGTCGAGGTCTGGTACTTCCCCGTCGGCCCGCCACGTCGGCTCTACCGCTCGCCAGCCATGGGCAAGGCCTTGGCGACGCATGTGCGCGGCTTCGACCGGGTGCATCTCCACTCGGTCTTCCTCTGGCCGACCTACGCCGCGGCCCGGGCGGCCGAGCGCGCGGGGGTCCCCTACGTACTTTCCCCCAGGGGCATGCTGGTGCCGGAGCTGATGCGGACCCGCGGGCGCTGGCGCAAGCTCGCCTGGATGCTCCTCGCCGAGCGCCGCACCCTGGAAAGGGCCGCGGCCCTCCACGCCACCAGCGCGCTGGAGGTGGAGGACGCCGCCCGTCTCGACCTGTCTCTACCGTCGGTAACCGTGGTGCCGAACGGCGTCGATCCTGAGCCATGGGACGGGGAGGAGGCGGCCCTCTCTACGCCCGTCCGCGCGGTGCTCGGCAGAGAACCGTTCCTCCTCTACCTGGGCCGGCTGAGCTGGAAGAAGGGGCTCGACCGGCTGATCCCCGCCATGTCCCGTGTCCCCGGTGTCCTGCTCGCCATCGCCGGCAACGACGAGGAGGGGATCCGGCCCGAGCTCGAACGTCTGGCCCGCGACTCCGGCGTCGCCGACCGCGCCGTCTTCCTGGGGCCCGTGCGGGGCGCGGACAAAGCCGCCCTCCTCCACCGGACGGCGGCGCTCGTCCTCCCCTCGCGGTCGGAGAACTTCGGCAATGTGGTCCTGGAAGCCTGGGCCGCGGGCCGGCCGGTTGCCGTCACTCCCGAGGTGGGTCTCGCGGCAAGCGTCCGCGAGACCGGGGCGGGGGTCATCGCGGATGGAGATCTCGGAGCGGCCTTGCGGGACCTGCTCGCCGACCCGCAGGGGCTCGACGCCATGGGCCGGCGCGGCGCCGAGGCCGTGCGCGAGCGCTTCGGCTGGCCGGCGGTCGCCCGGGAGATGGAACTGTTGTACGAGGGGATCCGATGAGGATCGCCTTCCTGGTCGAGCGCCCCACCCAATTCGAGGCGCCGTTCTATCGCTTCGCCGCCCGGGACGGGCGGCACGAGCTGCGTGTCCTCTACACCGGCACCGGGATCTCGGAGCCCGTCTTCGATCCTGAGCTCGGGAAACCCGTCTCCTGGGGGATCGACCTCCTGGGCGGCTACCCCCACGAGGTCTGCCCGCCGGCGGACGCCGCCCGCTGGCTCCAGGAGCGGCTCCGGCCGGAGAAATGTGACCTGGCGATCGTCAACGGCTACACTCAGCCGCTCTACCGGCTCGGAGCCAGGCTGGCGAAGCGCGCGGGATGCCCTACGGCCCTGCGCCTCGATTCCGTCCTTTGGGGCGCCTCGCCCGGGCGGAACCTCGCCAAACGGCTCCTCTACTCGATCTATATGAAGCGGATGTACAACCTTTTCCTCGGCGTCGGCACCCTCACCCTCGACTACCTGCGCGCCTTCGGCGTGCCGCCCGAGCGCACCGGCCTCTTCCCCTACGCCGTGGACGTGGACGACTTCCGGAACCGGTCCCGGACCGCTCTGCCGCGGGAACGGCTGGGCGTGCCCGGCGTACCCGAGAATGCCCGGGTCATCCTC
>DATFNZ010000075.1:0-6599 GCA_035266085.1 Thermoanaerobaculia bacterium | reverse complement strand
ACATGCAATAGCACGGTGGCCGTAAGTAGCACCCATCCACGCCATTTACATGGCTACAGATGATTCCGGCGATTTAGCCACAAACTCAGCCAAGTCAATCGGTTGCGCCAATTCTTGGCTCTTCCTTGGAAGAACTTCGGGTTAGACCTCGTTCGGCGTCATCTGCGCGTAACCACCTTCGCCGCACTGGTAGGCGAACAGAGGATAGGGACGGTCGTTGTTCCTGTTCAGTGGACAAATGCTTTCAACCGGCTATACTACCAAGACCAGGGCTCTCCGGGGCTTACTAGCTTCTTCAGTGAATTGGAGCAATAATCGGTAGGAAGCCGCTAGCACAGCGGCTCGAGTGGACTGCTGACGCAACCGTTTAGCCACGCACCGTTAGCTGCAAGCATTAGGATAGGAGCCATGGAGACCCTTGATTCAATCGCGGTAAACTCATTTGGCAAGAAGAGCAGGATTGAACTCTGCCAGGGTGATCTCACATCTCTTCCAATGGAAGATAAGGTTGACCTCCTGGTGGTATCAGCCTTCCCCAATGACTATCTCCCGACTATTTCTTCTCTGATTGGCGCTCTGGCTCGGAAAGGTGTTTCGGTTAATAGCCTAGCGAACGATAAAGCTGTTGACCTGCGACACGCGTTCTCGTGTTGGCTGTCTCAAGAACTGGCATCAAACCCGGGTATTCCCTACAAGAGAATCTTGTGCTTCGAGCCAGGCTCTCGGGGACGACCACCCGAACTCGTTGGCGATATATTCCGCTCCCTGGCTCCGTTCCTCAGCGGCCCACAAAAATTGGAGTCGGTGGCTATGCCTTTAGTGGCGGCCGGCGATCAAGGCTATGCGGTGGAGGAGATGTTGAAGCCTCTGTTGGAGGCTGCCATCAACTGGATGCAAGCAGGCATGCCCCTTTCTTTGTTAAAGATTGTTGCCCATAGGGAGCGACAGGCACAACTTGCACATGAGGTATTCAGGCAGATGAAGAATAGGCTTAGCTCTGGCACGGTGGGCGCGAGAGCTTATACATACGATGTGTTCGTTAGTTATGCTCATGAGGATCGCCGGCCGGCTGATATATTGGCTGCTTATCTAGAGAAGCTTTCTCTGAGAGTTTTCATTGATCGCCAAGAATTGCAGGAAGGAAGTGCTTGGCAGGCACACATTTTTCTGCCATCGACAGATGCAAGAGGCTTCTAGCACTCTACTCGCCATCCTATGTTCAGTCAAAGGTATGTCAGGAAGAGTTCAATATTGCCTGGGCACGAGGCAGAAATATCAATAGCAATGTAATCTTTCCTGTATACTGGAAGTCAGCAGACCTGCCAACATACATGAGCATGCTAGTTTACTCAGATTGCCGTGAAGAGATAGACGACAGCTTGGCAGCAGTCGGAAACAGACTTGTTGAACTTTGTTCCAGCTAACCCTGGCCTCAATGAGACCGTCAGACGGGGCCGCCCCGAATAGTTGCCATCCTTTTCGCGGAGCACCTGTGCGGGCGGCGCGGCCCCTCGTCATGACCAGGGCGGCGGGGTCCGGAGGGCGAGAAGCCGACGCTCCTTCCCCCCGGTTGACTCACCTGGCGACGCCTCCGGGCCTACAGGCAGATATCAAAGCAGCCTGGATTCGAGGTGTAGCAGCAGAGATCCTGCGGGCTCCAAACGTAATAGCAGCCCTGAGCGGGATTGTCTCTACAGGGATTGGTGGGCGTGCAGTCCGGATCCGGGGAGGGGCAGTTGGTGGCACAGATGCCATTCGCCCCACAATTGTTGACCGGACACAGCGACGGGCAGTTCGTCTTCGTGGTGCCACACTGCACATAACCGCGTTGCCCCGCAGAGCAGTTGCGGTCGACGGCTGTACAGGTTCCCGAGGTTGAACAGGAGACCGTGCTGGTGCCGCAATTAGCGGTGCAGAGGGCCTTGGTGCTGAGATCCTCCGCGCCCTGAACAGGCTCTCCGCTGACCGGACCCTCTAACACCAAGGCCCTCCAGAGCGGGTCCGAAGCCAGATCCAACTCGGCGGCATAGGTGGGCAGGAAAACGAACAGCGACATCACGATCATGAAACCCAGGCGCTTGCTCATAGTCTCTCCTTTCGCTGATACGAATATCCAAAGGAGACACTATCATCCCCCCTGGGGGCGTGGAACATCAACAGTTCCGGATCGCTGACCTGCATCTGCGCCAAGCGGCGGGTCAGTGATTCGGGATCGAACGCAGGGGACTCGGGTTGGAGCCATTCGCAGTCAAAGATCCCTGTGCGGCACGGCGGTTATCAAGCGCTGGGCGGCGGCCCGTGCGCCGTCGCTGCGCACTGCGGTGGCGATGGATTGGGCACGGGCGGCCACATCGGGTTGGAGGGTGCGCTCGAGAGCGCTCGTCAGCGAGTCGGCGGTCGGTGTGCCGGGTGCGTGCGCGGTTCCGATACCGAGGTGGTGGATGCGTTGGGCCCAGTAGTGCTGGTCGTACATCTGGGGGATGACGACCTGGGGCGCGCCGGCTCGCGCGGCTGCGGTCGTGGTCCCCGCGCCGCCGTGATGGACGACGGCTGCGACGCGTTTGAACAGCGCCTGCTGGTTGACCTCTCCGATGGCCAGGCAGCCGGGTTCGTCATCGACGAGGGAGAGGTCGGCCCACCCACGGGACAAGATCGCACGGCGCCCGAGCGCGCGGGCCGATTGGATCATCACCCGGCTGAGATCTTGCGGCGCGCGGATGCTGCCGAAGCCGAAGTAGACGGGCGGCTCGCCGGCTTCGAGGAACGTCTCGAGCTCGGGAGACAGGGGACGCTCGTCCGGCAGGATCCAGGCGCCGGTCTGGAACACGGCCGGGTCCGCAGGATCGGGCCAGGGCCCCAACGTCGGGTCGGCAGCCAGCCAGGGCCGGTCGGTGAGGACGTGGCCGCGCACGTCACTGACCGGGGCCAGGCCGATTGCTGTCCGATGCGCGTTGAGCACGGGGCCCCAGGTGTCGTTCCAGCGTCGTGCATCCTGGGCCCAGAGCTCGCGGTTGTCGGCCATCGCGGGCGCCGGTGCGTCTCCCAGCATGCCCAGTGGGATTGGCGCGTGGTGTGGCGATGGCAGGACTGTCGGGCAGTAGGCGGCGAAGACGTACGGGATGCCCATCCGCTCCGCCACGGAGGGAGCGGCGATCTGGAGGGCTGTGGCTCCCACGATGATGTCGCAGCCTTGGGCTGCCGCCGCGATCGTCTCGAATTGGGTGGCGACCGTGGCTTCGACCATCTGACGCCGGCGCTCGGGCGAGAGTGGCGCCGGCATGGCCGCCGAGCTGGAGGCCGTGAGCTTGCGCAACTCGGGTCCGATGGGCGTGACGGGGAGGCCGAGGCCGTCGATCCAGTCGTGGAAGTCGGGCGGCACGCACAGGCGGACCTCCTGCCCGAGGGTCCTCAACTCCAACGCCAGCGCCACCAGCGGCTGGACATCGCCCCGCGATCCGATCGTCGACAGCAGCACGCGCATCAGAGCTCTCCTTAGGGTAGGGCCTTGGCCGTTGGCCGTGAGCCGACCGCTCAGGGCGCCAAGTCTGAACTGGCGCCGGGACCTTGCCGCAAGGCCCCCTCTGGCCGCTATACTGAAGCCAGCGGATCTTGCCATGATGGTTCATTTCCTCGACGGCACGTACGAGCTGTTCCGCCACTACTACGGCCGGCGCCGCTTTGACCAAGGAAAAATTGCACCGTTCGGCGCCGTGGCCGGCGTGCTGCATACGGTGCTGGAAATGATCGAGAAGGGGGCGACACACCTCGGCGTGGCGACCGACCATGTCATCGAGTCCTTCCGGAACCGTCTCTGGCCCGGCTACAAGACAGCGCAGGGAGTCGAGCGCGCGCTCCTCGCGCAGTTCCACCCTCTGGAAGAGGCTCTCGCCGCCATGGGCGTCCCGGTCTGGCCCATGACCGAGCTCGAGGCGGACGACGCGCTCGCCTCCGCCGCCCGCATCGCCGCAGCCGACGAGAGAGTGCAGAAGGCCTGCATCTGGACACCTGACAAGGACCTGGCGCAGTGCGTCCGCGAGGACCGGGTCGTGCAGGTCGACCGCCGAGGGAACAAGATCTTCACGGCGGAAGGAGTCCGTGGGAAGTTCGGGGTCGACCCCGTCCTGATCCCCGATTTTCTTGCTCTCGTCGGCGATGCCGCGGATGGCTATCCAGGCATTCCTGGAATCGGTCCCCAGACGGCGGCGCGGCTCCTCAACCGCTACGGCATCATCGAGAGCTTCCCTCCCGATGTCTTGCGGGACCGCGATCTGGCGTTGCGGTTCAAGGACCTGGCGACGCTCCGGACCGACGCGCCCCTCTTCCGCGATATCGACGAGCTACGCTGGCTCGGCCCCACCCCCGCCTTCGCTGCATACGCGGAGCGGCTCGGAGACCCTCGCCTGCTGCAGCGCTGCCTCGGCGCCCCGGTCTCTTAGAGGGTGCGGATCACTTTGCCAGCCACGGCCCAGGGCTGACGCCCTGGGCCGCGAGGCTGACACCCTTCGGGCTCGGCGGTCGGTTTACCGTCCCCCCGCCTTGACGCCCGTCTTCCCCTCCCCCACCGACCCGAGGTCCACCATGGCCCCATCGGCCATCACCACGAACGGCCGCGGATCGATCGAGAGCCCGCCCTTGCCGTCGTGCGTGACGACCTGGAGGGTCCCCATTCCGTAACCCATCGGCCCGCGGCTGTAGTAGTGCGCCTGCAGACGATAGGGTGCGGCATCCGGCTCGCGCACCATGAAGCACTCGGGTCCGTATCCCGTGGTCACGTCGGCGTACAGCTCGCCACCCGAGAGCAGCGTCTTGTGCTCGTAGAAAGCGTGGTTCTGCCGCCGGTCCCAGACGTGGAGGTCGACGTCGTTGGCGTCGGTCTCCCAGGTGAGGACGAAGCGCAGGGAAGGCTCGCTCTCAATTTTGGCATCGTGGGCCTGGAGGCGGTCCATCACCTCCTGGCGCCGGGCCGGCTCGGCTCGCAGCCAGGCCGCCGCGAGGAGGCCCAGATCTTCCTGCAGGACCCACTCGACGCGGGCGAAACGCCCGTCCGGATAGTGCTGCTCGATGCCCTTTTCGAGCGCCTCGAAGGCGGCCTCGAAGCGCCCGGCGCGCAGCAGGGCCCAGGCCAGGAGACGGTGGCCCGTGGGGTGGTCCGGCCGGTCCAGAACGGCCTTCTGGTAGGTATCGATCGCCAGGTCGAGCCCCTCCTCCCCCAGACGCTCGAGACGCTCCCCGGCCAGACGCCGCAGGTCGACGCGGCTCGGGAAGAGGTCGATGAGCGAGCCGTAGGCCCGCGCCGCCGCGCTTTTCTCCCCGGCGGCTTCCCACACCTCGCCCAGCGCCAGCAGGGCCAGCACGTCGCCCGGCGCCTCGGCGGTCCAGGACTCGGCGAGAGTGCGGGCTTGGGCGACCCGGCCGGCGGCCAGATGTCTCTTCACCTGGGCGAACTGCCCGGTGTACGGCTCGGCCCGGCGCTCTTTCTGTTCCGCGCGCTCCTCCCAGGGAGCCGGGCTATCGGGGACGATCACCTCTTCGACTCCCCCTTCCGGCTCCTCGAGCCGGGGAGACGCCAGGCTAGGTGGAGGCGGCGGCGGGATGGCGAGGGCATCCACCTCGACCGGCTGCACGGGCTCAGAGCTGGCCACGCCGTCCCCCACTCCGCCGACAACGCCGCCGGCGACCCCACCTTCGAAGCTGCCGACCACGCCATCCTGCAGACCTTCGGGCCCATCGCTTTCCTCGGGGGCCTCCAACCCGAACCCGTCGGCAACCGCATCGCCGCGCTTCGCCCTCTGCGCCAGCACGTCCGACGACGGCGACCGGACCCTCGAGCGGGCGAGCACTTCCAGTCCGCCCGAGCCCACGGTCAGGATGTTGGCGAGGCCCTTGCGGTCGAGACCGAAACGCGCGTAGTCGAATTCCGTCTCGAGCACCAGCATGGCCGTAAACGGGCTCAGCACCCGGTGCTGGATGCTCAGCTCGGCGATCTCGCGCCCGAGCGCACGGCGCAGGTCGTCGTCGCTGCCCAGAGCGCCTTCGCGCAGGTGCATCAGGCGGTCCATCCGTGCCTGGACCCAGGCCCGTTCGAGCAGGGGCCGCTCGGTGGCCGCCAGCTCGCCGGCGAGAGCCGCCGGGCGCCCATCCAGGGTGAGGCGCAGCGGCCGGCTCGCCGGCAGGTCGGCGTAGATCAGCGCCTCGTCGCCGGGCTGCACGCCGTCGAGGCTCTCGGGCCACACCCAGGCCGCCCCGTCGACGGCCACCTTGATCCCGGAGCGGCAGGCGAGAGTCAACCGGCGGGCGATCTCGGAAAGAGGCGCGGAGCCATCGATCCGCTGGCCGTCGTGCGCCAGGTTGCCGGCCGTCAGCTCGCGCAGCACGGCCTCGTCGCGCAGGCCGCCGACGGCCAGCACGTCGAGCCGTTCGACGCCCTTCTGGCCGAGGGCCCGCACCGCCGCCTTGAGCGCCCGCGTCTCGGTGTCGCCGGCCGTGGCGACGCCGTCGGTGATCAACAGCACCCGCGGATACTTTCCTCCCGGGCCATCGCCCAGCCGCTCGGCGAGCCAGCCGAGAGCCCCTTCGAGGTCCGAGGCTCCCAACGGCCG
>DATFNZ010000074.1:0-2606 GCA_035266085.1 Thermoanaerobaculia bacterium | reverse complement strand
GGCGGCGACGGCCGCGGCACGTTCAACATCTCGACCGCGGCGGCCCTGGTGGCGGCGGCGGCCGGCGTGCCGGTGGCCAAGCACGGCAACCGCTCCGTCTCCAGCCGCTCGGGCAGCGCCGACGTGCTGGCCGCCCTCGGCGTCAAGATCGAGATCGACCCCGAGACGGCCGGCCGCACCCTCGACGCCGTCGGCATCACCTTCCTGTTCGCGCCCCTGCTCCACCCCGCCATGCGGGAGGTGATGCCGGTGCGGCGCGAGCTGGGCCTGCGCACCATCTTCAACGTCCTCGGCCCGCTCACCAACCCGGCCGGCGCCCGGCGCCAGCTCATGGGGGTCTATGCCGAGAGCCTGGTCGAGCCGATCGGCCACGTGCTGCGCGACCTCGGGGCCGAGCACGCCATGGTGGTCCATGGCGACGGCCTCGACGAGATCACCACCACGGGCCGCACCCGCGTCGCCGAAGTGCGCGGCGGCGAGGTGCGGATCTACGACCTGGAGCCGGAGCGCTTCGGCCTGCGCCGCGCCCGCCTGGAGGATCTCGCGGGCGGCCTGCCGGACGAGAACGCCGCCGCCGTCCGCCGCGTCTTCGGCGGCGAGACGGGGCCGCTGGCCGACGTCACCGCCTTGAACGCCGGCGCCGCCCTCTACGTCGGCGGGGCCGCCGCCACCCTCGAGGAGGGGGTCGAGCTCGCCCGCCAGGCGATCGCCTCGGGCGCCGCCGAGAGGAAGCTGGAAGAGCTGCGGAGCTTCCCGGGATGAGCGTCCCGGACATCCTGCTGCGCATCGCCGGGCGGCGGCGCGAGCGGATCGCGGAAGCCGGCGGCACCGATCCCTCCGAACTGGTCGAGGGCTCTCCTCGCACGCCGGCGGACAACGCCTTCCTCGCCGCCCTCCGGCAGCGCAGGGGCGTACCCAACATCATCGCGGAGGTCAAGATGGGCTCGCCCCGGCTCGGCTCGCTGCATGGCCGGGTGGACCCCGTGGCCCAGGCGCGGCTCTATGCCGGGAACGGCGCGGCGGCCCTGTCGGTGGTCGTCGAGCCCGATTTCTTCCATGGCGGCTACGACGTCCTCGCCGCCTGCCGGGAGGCCTCCGGCCTGCCGGCCATCGCCAAGGACTTCATCGTCGACCCCGTCCAGCTCCTCTGGGCCCGCGACGCCGGGGCCGACGCCATCCTGCTGATCGCCGCCCTCTACGAGGCGGGAGAGATGGCGCGCTACGCCCGCCTCGCCCGCGGCCTGGGGCTGGTGCCGCTGGTCGAGACCCACGACGCGGACGACATCGCCAAGCTGGGCGGCGAGCCGTGGGAGATGGTGGGCATCAACAACCGCGACCTGCGCACGTTCGACGTCGACCTCGACCGCTCCATCTCCCTGCTGCCCGGCCTGCCCGCGGAGGCCGTGAAGGTGGCGGAGAGCGGCATCCGCGACGGCCTCGACGTCGCCCTGCTGCGCGACAGCGGCTTCGACGCCTTCCTGATCGGCGAGTCGCTCCTGCTCGCCGCCGACCCGGCGGAAAAGCTCCGCTCGCTGCTGATCGGACCGGAGATCTGACCGGTGCCGGTGAAGGTCAAAGTCTGCGGCGTCACCGATCCCGCCAACGCCCTGGCGGCGGTGGAATTGGGCGCCGATTACCTGGGGTTAAACTTCTATCCGGGCAGCCCGCGGTACGTCGACGTCCGGCGGGCCCTGGAGATCGCCGCCGCGGTGGCGGGCCGGGTGCCGCTGGTGGGCGTGTTCGTGAACGCGTCCGCCGCCGAGGTCGAGGAGACCGAAGGCCGCGTCGGGCTCGGCCTCGTGCAGTTCAGCGGCGACGAGGGGCCGGAGACGGTGTCTCCCTTCGCCGGCAGGGCGATCAAGGCGTTCCGTACCGGCGGGCTCCCCGGCCGCGAAGAGATCGCGGCCTATGGGCCGGTCTGGGGAGTCCTGATCGATGCGCCCCACGGCTCGCTGTACGGTGGCACGGGAGAGGCTTGGAATTATGGCTCTGTCGGTGGCGACAGGCCCGAGCGTCTCTTCCTGGCCGGCGGCCTGGGGCCGGACAACGCCCGGCGCGTGGCCGAGAGCGTCCGTCCCTTTGCCATCGACGTCTGCTCGCGGGTGGAATCCGCCCCGGGGGTCAAGGATCTCGAGCTGCTGCGGCGGCTCTTTCTGGAGGTGAGGCATGGCGAGACCCAAACCCCTTCCTGACGTGGAGGGTTATTTCGGACGCTACGGCGGCCGTTTCGTCCCCGAGACGCTGATGACGCCGCTGGCGGAGCTGACGCGCTTCTACGACAAGGCGCAGCGCTCCCGCGCCTTCCGCCGCGAGCTGACGGCCCTGCTCAACGACTTCGCCGGCCGGCCGACGCCGCTCTACTTCGCCGAGCGGCTCTCGGAGGAGTTGGGCGGCGCGCGCATCTTCCTGAAGCGCGAGGACCTGCTCCACACCGGCGCGCACAAGATCAACAACGCGCTCGGCCAGGCCCTGCTGGCGCTGCGCCTCGGCAAGCAGCGCATCATCGCTGAAACCGGTGCCGGCCAGCACGGCGTGGCCACAGCCACCGTGTGCGCACGCTTCGGCCTCGACTGCACCATCTACATGGGTGCCGTGGACATGGCACG
>DATFNZ010000073.1:0-23379 GCA_035266085.1 Thermoanaerobaculia bacterium | reverse complement strand
CGAAGGTCCACTCCCGCAGCGTCAGCAGCCGGCCGTCGCGCCGTCCTACGCTCTCGCGGGCGAGCTCTTCCGGCGGCGTGCCGGGGCACGCGGCGGCCACCAGCAGCAGCGCCCGCTGAACGGGGTGCCCGGCGAGGCCGCGCTCCCACGCCTCCAGCAGCTCGGGGGCGGACAGGGGACGCATGGCCGTCTACGTCGCCGGCTCGGTGAACTGCGGCTCGGTGGGCTCCGCCACCTCGACGTCGCGCTCCCAGCCCTCGTTCTCCAGCTTGATGTGCTGGATGGCCACGGCGTTGGCGTTGGCGTCGAGGTCCGGCAGGGCCTGGAATTCCGAGACCCAGCAGCGGAACACCCGGTAGCGCAGCACCTCCTGGCCGGCCTCGTTGTAGAGCACGATGTTGACGTTGCGCCGGAAGTCCTTGAGTGACACCTCGGCGCCCAGGCCGGCGCCGAAGTTCCAGACCTTGTTGGCCCACTTCTCGAACTCGGTGTCGTGGGTCACCCCGCGCTCCAGAGTGATGGCCTCGTACTTCGTGCGCCCCGGCGACTTGCGGGACGAGCTCGGGTCGCCGCCCTCGCGGTGCTCGACGACCTCGGTGGTGCGCTTGAGGCCGCCGACCTTGCTGATGCCCGCGACCGGCGTCGTGACGCCGTCCCAATAGACGCGGAACTTGAAGTTCTTGTAGGGATCGAAGCGCTGCGCGTTGACGGTGAACTGGGCCATTGCCATGTCTCCTTAGGTCTCGATCTGGCCGGCCAATTGCTGGATCTTGAGGATCACGAACTCGGCTGGCTTGAGTGGAGCGAAGCCGACGACGATGTTGACGATGCCCAGGTTGATGTCGTTCTGCGTCGTGGTCTCCTTGTCGCATTTGACGAGGTAGGCCTCGCGCGGCGAAGCGCCCTGGAACGCTCCCTGGCGGAAAAGGTTCTGCATGAAGGCCCCGACGTTGAGGCGGATCTGCGCCCACAGCGGCTCGTCGTTGGGCTCGAACACCACCCACTGGGTGCCGCGGTAGAGGCTCTCCTCGATGAACAGAGCCACCCGCCGGACGGGGATGTACTTCCATTCCGAGGCCCGCCGGTCGTCCCCCTCCCGGGTGCGGGCGCCCCAGACCACGCGGCCCGCCGCCGGCATGAAGCGCAGGCAGTTGACGCCGAGCGGGTTGAGCTCGCCGTTCTCCGGGTCGTCGAGCTTGACGCTCAGGTCCGGCACCCCGATCAGTGTGGCCTCGAGGCCCGCCGGGGCTTTCCAGACGCCGCGCTGGGCGTCGATCCGGGCGAAGACCCCGGCCACGGCGCCGCAGGGCGCAAAGGTTTCGATCTGGTTGTCGTGCAGCGGGTTGGGCTGGCGCAGCCGGGGGAAGAACACGGCGGCGTAGTTGGTGGGAGAGCCGGCGCCCCCCGCCACGATCCCGGTCTTCGCCTTGTCCTTGTCCGTCCAGGCGCTCGGCGGATCGATGATCAAAAAGGCCCGGCGCCGCTTGCAGAAGGCGGCGGCCGCATCGATGAGCGAAACGTCGATATCCTGATTCGGAATCCCGGTGGCCGCCTTGTAGGGAGGAACGCAGAGCAGGTTGAACAGATCGACCCTCTGGAGAGCGAAGAGGCCGAGGTTGCCACTTTCGGTTCCGGGGCCGGTAAAGTCGAGGACGTCGAGAGCGGTGCCGTCCGAAGCCTTCTTGTCTTCGGCGACCTTGGTGTGGGTGCTGTCGTCGTCCCAGACGCTCTTGCCCTGTGCTGGAGGAGGATGCGTGTCTGGCCGCTTCGGAGGCGGCGTGCCCTGAGTGCGCACCAGCTTCGATTCGCTGGCGAGCACTCTGGTGACGGACCTGGGATGAGCGGGATCGACCGAAACGTTGCGGAAAACCTCGATCAGGCCGGTGCCACCGTCCCGAACGAAAAGATTGAACAGTCCTTCGAGATTGGCCGCGTCCGACAGGTCGTGATCCACCCGCGCCTGGAGCTCGTTGCCCCAGGCGCCTTCGGAGGCGGCTTCGAGAAGAAGCTTCGAGTCCTTGTCCGCGGGAAGGCTCGCCCGGATGATCGGGGCCGCCTGGGCGGGTGCATCGCCCTGGGCCTTGGTCACGGCCGCCGTGACTTCCTCCTTCGTGGCGCCGCCATGAAGCGCGGCGTTGGCGACCGCGCGGGCAGCTTCCTTGACCCATGGCTTGCTGGCCGGATCGGCTTCGATCTCATCGGCCTTCTTGTCCGCCTCGTCCTTCATCTCCTGAGGATCGGTTTTCGCGAGCGCAGCGGCGGCGACCAGGTCCGCGGCAGCCTTCGCGCCCGCCCGTGCCTGTGCCTGAGAGGTGGACCCAAAGAGGGGATGGAAGAGCCGGACGACGATCGCCTGGCTGCCGCCGTTCAGATAGAAGTCGCGCACCGCGAAGCCGAGCGAGCTGCCCGCCCAGAGCCCGCCGAAGATGCGCTCGAAATCGCCGAAGTTGTTGATCGTCACCGCCTCGTTCACCGGTCCGCGCAGAGCCCGGCCCAGGAAGGCGGTGATCGACGTCGCGACGCCCGTGATGGTCCGGACGCCGCTCGAGATCTCTTCAATGTAGACGCCTGGAAACGTGGGTGTGACAGGCATTGGAGAACCCCTCTCTAGGTCTCGATCTGGCCGGCTAGCTGTTGGATTTTGAGGATCACGAACTCCGCGGGCTTTAACGGCGCGAAGCCGACGACGATATTGACGATCCCCAGATTGATGTCGTTCTGCGTGGTGGTTTCCTTGTCGCACTTGACGAGGTAGGCCTCGCGCGGCGTCTTGCCCTGAAACGCTCCCTGGCGGAACAGGTTGTTCATGAAGGCGCCGACGTTGAGCCGGATCTGCGCCCACAGCGGCTCGTCGTTGGGCTCGAAGACCACCCACTGGGTGCCACGGAAAAGGCTCTCCTCGATGAACAGCGCCGTGCGGCGGACGGGGGTGTATTTCCATTCCGAAGCCAGCCGGTTGTCCCCCTCTCGCGTACGGGCACCCCAGACCACCGGCCCGGCTGCGGGGATGGAGCGGAGGCAGTTGATGCCCAGCGGGTTCAGCTCGCCGTTCTCCGGGTCGTTGAGCTTAACGCTCAGCTCCGGCACGCCGATGAGCGTCGCCTCCAAACCTGCCGGGGCCTTCCAGACTCCGCGTTGAGCGTCCGTGCGGGCGAAGACCCCGGCCACCGCTCCGCATGGGGCGAAATCCTCGACCGCGTTGCCGCGCAGCGGGTTCGGCTGGCGCAGCCGCGGGAAAAAGACGGCGGAATAGCTGATCGGCTCGCCCAAGTCACCGATCCCATCTCTCGCCTGGTCCTTGTCCTTCCATTTGAGCGGCGGATCGATCAGCAGGAACGCCCGGCGTTGTTTGCAGAAGGTAATGGCTCGGGTGATCACCGCCTGGTCGACGTCGTTGTTGTCGGGAGGGCCTGGCTTCCTGTAGGGCGGAATGCAGAGGAGATTGAAAAGATCGACTTTCTTCAGGGCGAAGAGGCCTCGGTTATCGTTCTCGTGGCCGATGAGATCCTCCTGGTCGAGGTCGATTCCATCCGAAGAGAATTTCGTGGTTACCTTGCTGTTCGTGGGAGTTGAGTTGTCGTCCCAGATCCCTTTGCCTTCGTCCGGTGTTGTACCGTGAGGAGTCGGCCGGCTCGCGGGCAGCGTCTCTACTCTCACCAGCTTGGACTCGCTCTCCAGGAGCTTGTCGATCCGGCGGGGACTCCCGGGGAGGACCGAGACATTGCGGAACGACTCGAGCTGCCCCGTCTGGTCGTCGCGGATGAAAAGATTGAAAAGGTCCGTCGTTGGTGGCTCCGTCTCGTGATCGACGCGAGCCCGCAAGAAATTCCCCCAGGCGCCGGCGTCAGCGGCTTTCAGGTTGAGGCCGTTGACGGACAACTCCGCCTTGGCAAAGCCAGCCGCCCTATCGGCGGCTTCTTGGACCGCTGCATCTGCTGCTGCCTTCACGCTCGCTACCGTCGCGTTCTTGAGTTGCGAGGCTGCCACGGCCGCCCTGGCCACTGCGTTGGCGGCGGCCTTTTCCGCCTTCGACCCTTGGATTTCAGCAGCCTTCGCTAGAGCGGCAGCAGCAGCAGCCTTGGCATCCGCTTCCGTTCCTTTCACCGCGCCCGCGACATCGCCCGCGGCAGTCAGCGCCTTATTGTGCGCGGCGATTTGGCTGGCATTGTCGAATTCCTCACGGAACATCCGCACGATCACCGCCTGGCTGCCGCCGTTCAGATAGAAATCGCGCACGGCGAAGCTCATCGAGCTGTCCGCCCAGAGGCCGCCGAAGATGCGTTCGAAGTCGCCGAAGCTGTTGATGGTCGCCGCCTTGTCCACCGGCCCGCGCAGCGACCGGCCGAGGAAGGCGGTGATCGACGTCGCCACCCCGGTGATGGTGCGGACGCCGCTCGGGATCTCCTCAATGTAAACGCCTGGAAAACTGACTGTCACTGGCATGGAGAGTCCTCTCTGCCCGATAGAGCCGGTTCTGTCCCGTACGCACGCTGACGGCTCAGCGTTCGCCAAGAGGTATGGCGGCTGTTCGGATCAGGCGATCCGCACAGTCGCTTCGTTACAGGCTTGGAACGAAAGATACGACCGGAGCGGCAACTCGTCTTCGCATACGCCTCCTGTCGGAGCTCTCTTTTGAAACTCTAAAATAAAGCGTACATGGGTTGTGCTCGCCGGTCAAGCTTTTCTTCAAAGGCTCGACTGTGAGCAATACCGCAATATTGGCCCGTGAATATATTTAATAGCTGCGCAGCTCGAACAGGCCGGGAACGCCGGCCCGTTCCTGCCGCCGGGACGGTACTTCAGGTGGGCGCCATCGCCGCCGCCAGCTCCCGCTCGATCACCAGGAGGTCGGCCTGGGCGCGGGCGAGGTTGGCCTTGTCACGGTCGAGGACGAGGAGGAGGAAGTGCTCCCCGGCGGCGCCCAGGGCGCGGGCGAGGAAGTAGCGGCTGACGGTGGAGACGAGCATGACCTGCAGGGGGTCGTCCAGGTTGAGCCGCTCCGCCACCCGCCGCTCCTGGCGCAGGAACTGGGCGGTCGGGAGGGCCATGGTGGAGCCGAGGTCCACTCCCTCGGCGGAACCCGCGGCGCCGAGCACCTCGCCGCCGTCGGTCTCGACCAGGAGGACTCCCGCCGCGCCCTTGATCGACTGCCCCCGCTTCAGGATCTGGCCGATGACGAAGCCGTCGACGGCTGCACGGGCCTGGAGCAGAGCCGGCGCCGGGGGGGCCTCGACGGCGGACGGCGCCGGCCCGTTGCCCTTCTCCCGCTCGTCCTTGAGACGCATCCCCTCCATGAGGAGGAAGCGCAGGCCGGCCTCGATCTCCGGCTCGAAGGACGGCAGGGAGTCCGAGATCTCGATGTCCGTATGCTCCCAGGTGACGACCTCGAGCGCCGCCGGCTGCCCCCGCAGGCCCGCCGTCTCAGCCCCCACCAGCCGCCCCTCGCGCAGGTACAGCAGACCCAGGCGGCCCAGGGAGGCGACCGCGAGAGCACAGGTCTTCCGCTCCTGCTCCAGGAGTTGGAGGAAGGAGGCGAGAGTGATGTTCTCGACCCGGCCCTTGACACGCTGTCCTGCCATCGTTTTCACCGCCCTCGTTTCAGTCTTGCCCTGAGGCGGATTAGTATACGGGCTGGATCGAAAGACAGAACGAAAGGGGTGGGACTTGAACCGAAGGCAGATTCCTGCAACCGGAGCGCTCGTGGCCTTGCTGCTGGCCCCCATGGGAGCAGGCGCCCAGGCGCCGCCCGCGGCCGCCTCCCCCGCGTGGCACATCGTCCGCCCAGGCGAGACGCTGCGCCAGATCGCCGGGCGCTACCTGGGCTCCACCGAGCTCTGGCCGGAGATCCACCGCCTGAACCCCGAGATCGCCGATCCCGACCGGATCGAGCCGGGGAACCGCATCCGCATGCCGGCCGTGAAGTCCGCCGTTCCGGCGGCGCGGCTCAGCCGGCTGTCCCGCCAGGTCGAGGAGCAGCCCTCCCCCATCGCCTGGGCCGCCGCGCAGCTCGGCGACATGCTGCTCGAGCGCGACGGCGTCCGCACGCGCAGAAAATCTTCGGCGGAGATGCAGTTCCCGGACGGCGCCCGTCTGACCGTGACCGAGGACTCGCTGGTTTTCCTGCGCCGCTCGGGCGCCGCGCTGCGGGGCATCGAGCGGAAGTCGATCGAGATCGTCCAGGGCCAGGCCGACCTGGAGGCGCGCGCGGCCTCGGCGGCAACCCCGGCGCCCGAGGTCGAGATCGTCCTCGGCAACACCCGGGCGACCTCGCGGGCCGACCGCTCCGGACCCGCCCAGACCCGTGCCCGGCGCTCCGAGGAGGGCGGCGCCAAGCTGATGGCCTACGGCGGCGAGAGTGAGGTCGAAGCGGGCGGCGCCAAGGTCCAGGTGGCGCGCGGCATGGGCACGTCGGTCGCCGCCGAGGGTCCGCCCTCGCCGCCCGAGAAGCTCCTGCCCGCGCCCCGGCTCGCCGATCCTGCCGCCGGCCCCGAGCGGGCCTGCGCCGATCCCCTCCTCTCCTGGGAGCCGGTCGCCGAGGCCGTCTCCTACACCGTCGAGGTCTGCCGCGATACCGGCTGCGGCGAGTTGGTCGAGCGGCGCACGGGCGAGACCGGGGCCCAGTGGCGCCCCGAGGGCCTGCCCACCGGCGAGCTCTACTGGCGGGTGACCGCCCGCGCCGCCTCGGGGCTCGACGGCTATCCGAGCGAAGCCTTGCTCCTGGCCGTCACCTCCGACCGCACGGCCCTCCCCCTGCCCACCGGGTCTCTCAAGGTCGCGGGACCCCAGGTGCGAGTCGGGGAACGCCTGTTCGTGAGCCCGGCCGCCCGCCTTGAAGCGACGGCCCTCGACTCAACGGGCAGCCCGGTGCGCACGGCGCCGCTGATCGGCGGCAAGGAGGAGACCGCCTGGCCCGCCTCCTGGACGGCCGGCGAGCACACGGCCGGCGCCGTGGCCATCGACGGCTGCGGCAACCGCGGCACCATCGCGCCCCTCGCCTTCGTGGTGGACGCGGCGGCGCCCGCGATCCATTGGGAGGTGGGAGACGCGAAGGATCTGGAGGACCGCCTGGCTCCCGACACCGAGAAGGAGCGGCGGCGCCTGCGCAACCGCCGCAGCGGCGGCAAGGCCTCCCGGGATGCCTGGCCTTCCCTCGCCGGCGTCTGGCTGGTCCCCGTCCCCTGGGCCCGGGCCGACGAGATGGAGCGGGTCGCCCGCTTCCCCGTCGAGATCACGAGCGACCATCCCCAGGCCTTCTTCTCCGCCCCGCGGACGGCGATCACCGTAAAAGACGAGAAGGAAGGCACCGAGGGCATCGGCGAGGAACGCTTCCTGTGGGTGGCGGCGGACGACGCGGGGGCCGGGGTGGACCGGCTGACGTTCCGGACCCGTGTGGAGGGGAATCAGGTGGTGCTGGAAGTCGAGGCGGCCGACCTGGTGGGGAATGTGAGCAGGAAGGAGATCGTGCTGCGGGAGGGGGCGGTGGGGCGGTAGTCTGTCTACGGCTGGAGCGCCATGCCCTCCGAAAGAGACGTCCCGCGGTCGTGGTGACCCAAAGAACGGTTGTGGTTACGACCTGGGATCGTCTCTACGGGAGAGGAGCCGCCAGAGCGAAGGTCTCGCTGGCGAGCGGAAGAAGAAGAAGGCGCCGCGCACTTGCCGCAACCTAACGATATGTTGCGGTGAAGATTCTCAGGTTGCGGTGAATACCCCTAGGTTGCGGTGGGCACTCTTAGGTTGCGACAGATAAAAATCTTCACCGCAACTTACTTCTATCCACCGCAACTTCGCCGCAAGCTGCGGTGAACCTTAAATTTCGCCGCAACTCGAAGACGTTCACCGCAACCTGGAGATTTTTGCCGCAACTGCGAAGCGTTCACCGCAACCTGATCTTAGGTTGCGGTGGAGATTCTTATTCGCCGCAACCTAAGAATGTCTACCGCAACTTGGAACTACTCACCGCAACCTAAGACGGTTCACCGCAACTCAAGAGAGCTCACCGCAACTTGGCCCTGGTTGCGGTGAACAAAAATCTCTGCCGCAACTCCGGGATCTACGCCGCAACCTAAGATTGTTCACCGCAACCTTGATCCAGGTTGCGGCATTTTCGGGAGGGTTGCGGCGGGATGCAGTGTTCTACGCTTCCGTCTTCACCGGCGCCGTGGGCACCCACTGCGCCTCGACCGTAAGGCTGGCGGCTGCCGCCTGCGCCTGGGGCTTCGCGGCGCCGCCCTCCTGGAGCTTCCAGCGCAGCCCGCTCCCGGCGGCCAGCCGCTCCAGCTCTTCGGCGACGGCGGCGGCGTTCGAGGGCCGGAGGACGGGGTTCCGCTCGAGGAGGAGGAGCACGAGGGTCTCGAGGTCCGGGGGCAGGTCGCCATTCACTCTTCCATCCAAGGGACGGATGCGGCCGGAGAGCGTCGCCTGCACCATGTCCGACACCTCGAGGCCGCCGTACGGCTTGGCGCCGCTCAGGCATTCGTAGAGGATGACCCCGCAAGCGAACAGGTCCCCGGCCGCGCCTTGGCCCTCCCCCCGCAGGCTCTCGGGCGGCAGATACCCCGGGGTGCCGAAGACGAGCCCCTCGGCGCGGCTGGAGGCGGCTATGAGGTCGGCGATGCCGAAGTCGGTGACCTTGATGCTGCCGTCGCGGCCGAGCATCACGTTGGCCGGCTTGACGTCCCGGTGCACGATGTCCCGGCCGTGGGCGGCGGCGAGGCCGCGGGCGATCGCGGCCCCCAGCGGGATGACCTCCTCGGGCGTCAGCCGGCCGCGCCGCAGCAGCAGGCGCTCCAGGCTGATGCCGTCCACCAGCTCCATGGCGATGTAGGCGCCCTCGGGAACGTCCTCGACGTCGTAGACGGCAACCACGTTCGGGTGGCTGAAGCGGGCCGCCGTGACCGCCTCGCGCACGAGCTGCTCGATCCTCTGGCGCCGCTTCTCCTCCGGCAGGTCGACGCCCAGCCGCAAGGTCTTCAGGGCCACCGGGCGCTGGAGCTTGGGGTCCCAGCCGCGGAAGACGCTGCCCATGCCGCCCGTGGCCAGCAGCTCGACGACCTGGTAGCGGCCCAGGAAGACGTCGTCCAGCGCCCGGCGCTCGGCGAGGCCGCGCCTCAAGGCTTCGAAGCTGCGGCGCAGGTCGTCGATCTCGTTCCTGCCCGCCGTCGCGGTTACCGGCGCGGCGCCGGCCAGCTCGCGCTGCGCCGCCGCCAGCTCGCGGACGGGCCGCACCACCACGGCCCAGGCCGCCGCCAGGAGGGCCGCGATGAGCAGCAAGGCCGCGCCGAGGGCAAGGGCCGACTGCCGCCGCAGCCGGACCGCGACCGCCTCAGCCACCCGCGCAGGCTGGCGGGAGAGCACCACCCAGCCGCCGCGTTCCGGAACGAGGACCGGCGCGTAGGCGCCCAGGACCTCGGCGCCGCCTCGGCCGAGAAAGCGGCCGGCGCCCTCGGAGCGGCCGGGGAGGGCCTGCTCCACCAGCCGGGCCGGGTAGGCGTCGAGCGAGGAGGAGTCTCCGAGCACCACCCGGCCCGCGGCATCGGCGATGGCGAGGTCGGCTTCCCTGCCCAGCTCCTCGGGATGGAGGACGTCCTCGAGCGCCGAGCCGTCGCACACCAGCCGGAGCCATCCCGCTCCCCCGGACAACGGCGCGGAGATCCGCAGCAGGAGCGGCCGGACCCCCGGCACGGCCAGCACCTCGCCCTCCCCCGCCAAGCGCAACGCCTCGCCGGCCCGCCGCGCCGCCTCGCCCTTGAGCTGGGCCCGCAGGACCTCCTCGCCCCCGGCGTTGACCACTGCGACCGCCTCGACCCCGAGGTCGGCCCAGGCCTGCAGGCTGCCGGCGAGAAGCTCCTGGGCCTCGGGCGAGCGGGGATCGGCCATCGCCGGGTTGCCGGCGACTCCCCGCGCCAGGGCCAGACGGGTGTCGAGGAACGCGCCCACCCGCGCCGCCGCCGTGCGGGCGGCCAGGGCATGGGTGTTCAGCACCTGGTCGAAGAGAGCGTCGCGGTTGACTCCCACCAGCCCGAAGTAGGCGATGGCGAGCGGCAGCAGGCCGGCGGCGGCGAGCGCCAGGGCGATGCGGGCGAGCAGCCCCAGGCGGAGGCGCGGCAGCTTCACGAGACCGGCGGGAACCGGTAGCCGGTCCCGCGCTCCGTCAGCACGTAGCGGGGCCGCGCGGGCTCGGGCTCGATCTTGCCGCGCAGCCGGTGGACGTGGACCCGCAGGGTGTCTTCGAAAACCTCGTCGGAAGGCCACAGCCGGCGCAGCAGGAAGTCGGTCGCGACCACGCGGCCGGCGCTGCGCATCAGCACGTAGAGCAGCTTGGTCTCGGTGGAGGTCAGCGGCACCGGCCGGCCGTCCTTCACGGCCTTCTGGTTGGCGAAGTCGATCGACAGGCGGTCGTCCACCCGGATCACCGGCTGCAGGGTGTAGCCGAAGTTGCCGATACGGCGGAACACCCGCTCCACCCGCGCCACCATCTCGCGGGGCGCGAAGGGCTTGCGGATGTAGTCCTCGGCGAAGGTCTCGATCGCCCGCACCACCGTGTCCTCCTCGTCCACCGAGGTCAGCAGGAGCACCGGCAGATCGCTCCACTCCTGGAGCTTGCGGGCCAGCGACATGCCATCCATGCCGGGCAGCAGGATGTCCACCAGGGCGAGGTGCGGCAGCCCGCGCCGGGCGACGAGATCGAGGGCCTGCTCGGCGGAGGCGCAGGCCCACACCTCGAAGCCCGCGGACTCCAGCTCCCCCTGGATCAGGCGCAGCAGGTCGGGATCGTCTTCGACGGCGAGGATGCGGCGCTCGGGCTTGCCGTAATTCGGTTCGTAATCTTTCGCCACTAGCATGGCCTCAGTTTGACAACCAGGGAGAGTTTCCCATGCGCACCGCCCCGGCCGCAAAGAAGTTGACGCTCGTCCACGGCCATCGCTCCCTGATGGGCCCCGCCGGGCTTCGCCGCGGCGCCATCGAAACGGCCCTGGAGGTGGAGTTCCGGTGTGTCGAGAACCTGCTCCGCTCCATGGACAACCTGGCCTTCTATTGGACGAGACGGCACGGCCGGTAGCGGCCCTCCTCCTATTGAGCAGCACACGCCGCTTGCTCGCCGCGGACTCCTCTGGTATGACATGGCCGCCATGGCTCCCCCAGCCTTGAAACGCATCCTTTTCGTCGAGGACGACCCCGACATCCAGAGCATCGCCACCATGGCCCTCGAGTCGCTCGGCGGCTTCGCCGTGCTGGCCTGCGGCTCGGGGGACGAGGCGCTGTCGCGGTTCGCCGGCTTCTCGCCCGACCTCGTCCTGCTCGACGTCATGATGCCGGGCATGGACGGCCCGACGACCCTCGAGACGCTGCGGCGGCGGCCGGACGGCGCCGGTGTTCCGGTCGTCTTCATGACCGCGCGGGTGCAGGCCCACGAGATCGCCCGCTACCGCGAGATGGGGGCGGCGGACGTGATCGCCAAGCCGTTCGATCCCATGACCCTCGCGGACACCGTCCAGTCGATCTGGCGCTCGCTTCACCCCTGAGCCGCATGGAACCGGACGAGCTGCGGCAATACTTCGCGGGACGCCTGCCTCACCGGCTCGCCGAGATCGAGGATGCCTGCCGCGCCGCCCGGGACGCCGGCTGGACCGGCGAGCCCTTGCGCACCTTTCACCGCCTGGTCCACTCGCTCACGGGAGCGGGCGCCACCTTCGGCTTCCCCGAGGTGAGCGAGATCGCCCGCGGCCTGGAGCACCTCCTCGCGGGACTGCTGAAAAGAGATACGCCGCCCGGCGAGCCCCAGATCGGAGAGATCGAGGACTTCCTCGCCGGGCTGCGGCCGGTCGGTTAAGTTTGCTAGTCAGCGACGGACAAGTAGATGCCAGCCGCGAAGAGCAGCACGATGGCGATGGGTGAGAGGACGGCGATCGCGACTCGCCATATCCGCAGCTCATGAATTTTCGAGAGCCCCAGGATACACAGGAAGTACCACCAAACGATGAAGACCAGCACCCCTAGGCCTAGGCAAGTGAGGCCCGGGACAGCGAGGGACAAATTGTAGGGGGCGAACGCCACGCTCGCATAGCAGAGGGTGCAGATCGTCCCGCGGAGTCCTTGTTTCAAAGGCCGTGAACGGGCGACGGCCCGCAGGACCGCATGGAACATCAGTCCCGCAGTGAGCGGGGTCAGGAACTGCATCCCGAATCCAACCACCGGACTCGTGAACAGCAGCGAAATTGAGCCACCGCTAAGGCTGGAAAGCAGGGCGATGAACGGAACCCAGAACACCCCCTGAAGCAGAAGAAAGAGAAGGGCGTCAGGCAAACTCGCTCGAGTCTGGGAGAACCCCCGGACCGGAGAGAAGGTGAACAGCCGCAGGGTCTGGAAGAAACCGCGCCAGACCCCGATCTCACGCCGCCGCTCCCAGGGGTTGCCGGCGCGCTCCCCCACCAGGGGCGTCAGCGGTCTTGGGATGACCCGCCGTAAAGCCATGGGAAGCCGGACGGCAAGGTTTCTGTGACCCGCCAGGAAGGTGAGAAAGACGCGGTCGCGGAGCGGGCTCTCCGGCGGCTCGCGCCGGGCGAGCCAGCGGGCCGCATGCCGGGCCAGGGCCCCGAACGAGCCCCGGTGCTGCCGCGCCACCTCCAGGACCGAGGCGTCGGCCACCCCCTCCCGGCCCGTGAGCAACCAGGCCTGAACGGCGAGCCGGACCTCGCGTTCGTGATTCCGGGGGAGTTGGGAGAGCAACAGGATGCGGAGCCAGTCGGGCATGTAGCCGTGCCGGAGCCAGGGCGTGCGGACCATGGCGGCGAGGCGTCCCGGGTCGAGAAGCCGGTCTCCCTTCTCGTCCCGAAGGGCATCCCCCAGGAAGAGCGTCAGGTTCCAGTCCATGGCCGGATAGGCCGCGCAGGCGCTCAGCCAGTACAAGCCCGGATCCCTCAGGAAGCGCCCGAGCTCCGCGAAAACCTCCGTCACGCGGGAAGGCTCCGGGGAGCGGCGATCGATCCAGGCCAGGGGCCACGCCTGTAAATCCTCCGGAAAGGGACAGCTCTCGCAGGGTTCTGCCCGCCGTTCCTTCGTGCCTCTCCCGGCAGACCGGACCAACGAGGACATCCCTTCCAGAGTCGCCGGGAAGACCCTGAACAGGCCGCCGAGGGCTGACTCGCGGAAACCCCAGTGCTCCGGGAGCTCAGGGGTCAGCAGCATCCTCTCCTCCCAGGCGGAGAACAGATCGGTCCACAGCTCCAGCTCCGGACGCAGCGGGCTGAAGAGCCCGGCTCCGTCGGAGAAGACGAGCAGACGGTGGGAGCCGGCGTGGGCCGCCAGGGCCTGCAGCGCTACGGGCGAGGAGGGATCGTCACTGGGAAAGCAGGTCCGCGGATCGCGATCGAAGAAGTAGCGCGAGAGGAAGACGCCCCTCTCCGCCAGGCCGTCGAGGATCTCCTCGAAGAAGCGGGCCTGCTGGTCTTCAGGGCTGACGCGGTCGATCAGGACCAGGTACTCCGGCGTCACCTGGCGGCGCCCATAGACCGGCGTCAGCCAGCCGCCCTGGCGCACGGTGCGGTCGAGCGTCGCCGCCACGTTCAACTGGGTCGAGGCGACCTCCCGCCGGCGACGGAGATCCTGAGCGATCCGGCCGAGCGTCAGCCGCGGAAACAGATCGAGGTGCAGGCGGCCTAGGGAAATGCGCGCGGTCTCGGCCAGACCAGGGGTCACCCGTCGCCGCAGGAAGCGGCGGGCTTGCCATCGCCACACGAGCCAGCCCACGAGCGCCAGGGCCGGCAGGAGAAGGAGCGCCGTATGGCTGAAGAGCAGCTCCGCCGTGGACGGACGCGAGGGCCCGGAAGACGTGGAGGCGAGGGGCAGCACCGCCGCCGCGGCAAGGATCAGGGCGAGGAATCCACCGGCCCAGGCGAGACGACGCCCCCACCGGTCGAATCCTTCCAGGCCGTGCTTCCACTCCGACACCCGCGGCGCAGGAACGGGTCCCGGCTTCGCCGGCTCCGGCTCCGGACGGTGGCCTTCGAGCCAACGGTCGAACCGCGGACCGAAATCGCTCTGTTCCCGCGGCGAGCTGCACAGAAGAGGCCCGAGCAGACGCTTCAGACCTCCCGGATCGGCAAGATCCTCGCCCCGGGCGGCAAGGACGAGAACGAGGTCCTGCACCGCCAGGTACTGCTCCACGCCGATGTTGTAGCCGGCGGCCCGCAAGTCGTCGACGAGGTCGAGCAGCGCCTCGGGCTGGGCCCAGGGCCAGATCACCGCGGACGGCGCGCCTGGATCCATCGGCTGACGACCTGCTCGGTGCGCTCCTGATCCTCGTGCGTCTTGACCAGGCTGCTCAGGGTGCGCAGCGCGAGCCCGGGGTCTGCCGCGAGCGGGTTCGCCTCCTCACCGTGTTGCCGCAGGGCGATGAGCCAGCCGAGCAGCTCGGCCGTGGAGGGCTGCTTGCGCAGATTGCTCGCCGGGTCCCGCAGGAGGAAGAAGAGGTCCATGACATCGGCCAGCAGCTCGCTTCCTCCCTTGCCCAGCGCTCCGAGCCGGCGCTCGACGATCCCCGTCAGGCGCTCGCGGTCGGGAAAGGGGAGGTGGTAGTAGACGCACCGGCGGAGAAAGGCGTCCGGCAGGTCTTTCTCCGAATTGCTCGTGATCACCACGACCGGCTGCATCGCGGGCTCCGCGCGGAGCTCGGCGTTGCCCAGCTCCGGGACGCGGAAGTACATCTCCTCGATCTCGTTCAGGATGTCGTTCGGAAAGTCTCGTGGCGCCTTGTCGATCTCGTCGATGAGGGCGACCGAACGCCGCCGTCCCCCGTGCTCGGTTCCCGCCGGCAGGAAGGCGGCTACGGCAGCCTCCTCGTTCGCCCGCAGGATCGCCAAGCCGAGCGCTCCGTACGTGAGGTAGTCCACCGCCCGCGAGCTGGCGCCGCTCTCCCGGGCCTGGAAGCGCCCCAGGGCGTCGTAGGTATAGAAGAGGTCGCGAGACGTGCTGGTGGATTTGGTCTCGAACTTCAGCGGCTTGCCGAGCCCCAACGACCACGCGAGGCTGGAGGCGAGCTGCGTCTTGCCGGTGCCCGGCTGACCGGTGAGCAGCAGCGGCTGGCCCAGCAGGATGGCGACGTTGACGGCGTCGACCAGGCCTTCGTCCGCCCAGTATCCCGCGGGGGCCGTGAGCTCGGCGCGGCGCGAGGCGGGAAGCTCCGCCGGCGCAGCCGGCGCGGTCTTCGTATCTCCCTGGTAGAACGGGCGCTTCCAAGTCATCGAGGCTCTCCTCCAGACTACGTGCTACAGACGCGCAGGATCTTCGTGAGCTCCGCCGCGAGCAGCTCCATGGGAATCCGGCGGGAGGAGCTCTTCGCCTCCCAACCGTCGAACAGGCGGCGGATCTCGCCGAACAGCCGGTCCTTGGAGCAGAGCTCGGAGGCATGCTGGTCGGCCCAGTTCTCGACTTCCAACTGGGGGACGTCCTCGAGCTTCGACAGCAGGACGCCCTCGACCCGGTCCAGACGCGGCAGACCGAGCGACTGGAGGGAGGTACCGAGGTCCTCGTTCAGGCGGCGGTCGCGCCATTTCCGGAACCAGCCGGCCTGGCGATTGACCTGGTACTTGACCAGCAGGAAGACCAGCAGTTGCTGGCCCGGGCCGAGATCCGGCCAGCGCTGCCAGAGGTCGAGGAAGCATTGCAGCGCGCCCGCGGGCCGGCACTCGTCGGACAGCACCCGCGTCCAAATCAGCACCGGCCCCGGGTTGCGGGCCAGCGCCTGGTTCAGCTCTTCCGGGCCGGCCGGCCGCTCCAGGATCTTGCGGGCGAGGCCGCTCTCCAGACGGCGCTGGAACTGGCTCAGCTCGGAGCAATCCGTCGGCCAGTTGAGCGCGTGGCGGGTGATGGCCGACCGCCGAGCGTCCCGGCTGAGCATGCGGGGCAGCGAGAGGTCGGCGAGACGCTCCAGAAACTGATCGTGACACTGCGTCTCGTCGCCGTGGACGATACAGACCAGCGGCCGGGGCTTCTCCTGGCCGCGCCAGAGTTCGACCGCCTCCTCGAGCTCGCTTTCCTGCGCGCTGCGGTCCGAGAGGTAGGGCAGCAGCCGGGGGATGGGAACAGCAGTTCCCCGAGCTTCCCGTTCGAGGCTGGTGAGCATCTCAATCATCAGGGTTTCCGCCGAGCTGAAGCGGCGTACCGTGTGCGCGCGTTCGAGACGGGAGCGCAGGCCCTGGATGCGCTCGTCCTTCTCCGTCCATTCCAGAGGCCAGACAGCCTCGTCGTGGAGCAGGAAGATCAATCGGCGGATACCGAGCCGGCCTGCCTCCTCGTACTCGAGCTCGGTGATGCTGCGCGTCTCTCCCGGCGGCACGAAACCGTACCGCCAGGCGAAGATCCCGATATAGATCCCGCAGGAGCGCACGTTCTCGAGGCAGCTCTCCACCGGTGGCCGGTCGTCGCCCCGGTCGACCTCCATGCCGGCCGCGAAATGCTCGCGCCGGCGCACGGCCTCCGCCGCGGCTTCGCGCTCGCGCCGCAGATCCTTGAAGGTGGAAGAGATGTACACCCGTGCCATCCAGCGCCCCCTCGGCTATTTTTCGAATTCCAGAAAAGTATATCCCGAATGGGCCGGGAGAGGCTCAGGCCCCACCCGCCAGCACCGAGCGGATGCGCTCCAGCAGCTCGCGGTTCGAGGTCTGGGACTTCACCAGGACGGCGGCCACGCGGCCGGCGATCGAGGGTTCCAGCTCGTGGGCCGAGAAGACGAGCACGGGCGTCGGCGGCGCGAGGTTGCCCAGGAACGGCAGCAGCTCGAGGCCGGAGCCGTCCGGCAGGGCGAGGTCGAGGATCACCAGGTCGAACCGCTCCCGGCCCAGCCGCTCGCGGGCCTCGGCCAGGTTGAGCGCCTGCTCGACCCTGGCGTCCTGGTCCACGATGGCCGCGACCACCCGCTGCAGGTCGGGATCGTCCTCCACGTGGAGGACGCGCGCACCATGGCCCAGCCGGCGCTGGACGGCCCGGCGGACGGCCAGCATCAGGTGCTCCTCGTCGATCGGCTTGACCAGCCAGTCGACCACGCCCAGGGCGCCGCCGTTCAGCTCGGTGCGCCCTTCCTCGGCCCGCGCCGAGACGACCACGATGGGCAGGCGGCACGTGGCCTCCTCCTGCCGCAGCTCGCGGATCAGGGAGACGCCGTCCTGGCCGGGCAGGATCAGGTCGAGGGTCATGGCGGCGTAGACCCGCTCCCGCATCAGCCGCTTGGCCTCCGCGCCGTCGAACGCCACGTCCGCCCGGTACCCCTCGCGCTCCAGCATCAGGCAGAGCAGCCGGGCGACGTCCCGGTCGTCCTCGCAGACCAGGATGCGGGGCCGCTCGTCCGGCTCCGGGGCGGCCTCCCGGCTGCCGCCGGCCAGCCACTCCGGCAGCTCGAAGAAGAAGGTCGTCCCGTCGCCCGTCCCGCCCTCGAAGCCGATGTGGCCGTCGTGCCGCTCGACGATCGCCTTGGAGATGCTGAGGCCGAGCCCCGTCCCCCCCTTCTGCCGGGTCGACGAGGCGTCGGCCTGGGCGAACTTCTCGAAGATGCGGGACAGGAACTCCTGCGGCACCCCCTTGCCCTGGTCCGTCACCGCGGCCCGCAGGTGCCCGTTCCGCCGCTCCACCGCGACCTCCACGACCCCGGCCCGCGGCGAGAACTTGGCGGCGTTCGACAGCAGGTTCGTCATCACCTGGAGGATGCGGTCGGCGTCCGCCCACACCCGCGCCCCCGGCACGGCGCGCGCGATCCGCAGCTCGACGCCGTACGCCTCGGCGTAGGCCCGGTTGCCCTCCACCGCCTGCTCGATCAGAGGCATCAGCTCCAGTGGAGCAAAGCGGAAGCCCACCTTGCCGGACTCGATCTTCTCGACGTCCAGGATGTCGTTGATCAGCCGCACCAGCCGCTCGCTGTTCTTGGCCGCGATATCGACCAGGGAGCGGACCTTCTCCGGCAGCTCGCCCGCCACCCCGCCGGCGATCAGGCCGAGCGAGCCCCGGATCGAGGTCAGGGGCGTGCGCAGCTCATGGCTGACCACCGACACGAAGTCGTTCTTCATCTGCTCGATCCGCTTCTGCTCCTGAACGTCGCGCGCCACCGCGTAGATGAGCCCGCGGTCCGGTGCCGGGCTCGACCGCCAGGAAAGCCAGCGGTAGGTGCCGTCCTTGGTCAGATACCGGTTCTCGAAGTCCAGCACGTTGCCGCCCAGACGCAGCCGGTGGCTCTCGGTATTGGTGGTTTGCCGGTCGTCCGGGTGGACCAGCTCGACGAAGGGACGGGCCTTGAGCTCTTCCAGGCTCCAGCCGAGGGTTCCCACCCAGGCGGAGTTGAGCTCCTTGAAGTAGCCGTCGTAGCCGGCGATGCAAAGCATCTCGAGCGACATGTCGAAGAACCGGTGGCGCGCCCCCTCGGCCTGGGCCCGCTGCTCGATCTCCGCCTGCAGGGCGGCGTTGATGCGGGCGAGCTCGGCGGCGTGCCGCTTGAGCACCTTCTCCTCCCGCCGTTGCTCGGTCACGTCCATGGCCTGCCCCACGACGTAGAGGAGCTTCCCATCCTCCTCGGCAAGGTGGTTGCGGTACATCCACACCCGCTCCTCACCTCTTCGGGTCCTCAGCCGCAGCAGCCCCTCGACCGGTTCGCCCGTCTCCACCTGCCGCAGGTAGCGGGAGAACTGCTCCTGCACCTCCGGCATCAGGAGCTCGCGGAGGTTCCGGCCCACCAGCTCCTCGGGCCGGTAGCCGAGGAGGTCCGCGGCGGCCGGATTGATCATCAGGAGCCGGCCCTGCAAGTCATGCGTGCAGATCATGCCGAAGCTGTGCGCCACCACCTCCCGGTAGCGGCGCTCGCTCTCGCGCAGGGGCTGGCTCGCCCGCGCCACGATCATCCGGGCCAGCAGGGCGGAGAGCCCGACCGCGGCCACCACGCCCAAGGCGATCAGGACGTAGCTGGCGATCAGCCCGCTCAGCACCTCGCTGCGCGGCCGGCGGACCAGGACGAGCCAGGACTTGGCCCGGCTGCGCGCGCTCGCCAGCAGGTAGGACTCGCCATCGATCTCCACATCGGCAACGGCGCCCGGCCGGGCCAGCCGGGCCAGCGCGCGGGCGTCCGCAAGGGGCGGGTATCCCAAGCCCGGGCTGGACCAGAGCACCTTGCCGGCGGCATCGAGGATGAAGATCTCGGTACCTTCGATCCGGTGGTAGACGCCGCCGAAGCGCTGGAACGCCTGCAGGTTCAGAGACCCCTCGACGATCCCCAGGAACTCGCCGCCGGCGCCCAGCACCGGCGCGCTGACGGCCACGATGGGATCGCCGCCGAAGCCGCGGCCCCGGAACGCTTCCGAGACGTAGGGCAGACCGGTCGCCCGAGGCTGCTGGAAATAGGCCCGGTCGGCCACCGCCAGGCCCGTGCTCACGATCGGGCGCCCATCGGCGGCCGCGGCGGGATTGGCCGCGATGATCCGTCCCTCGCGATCGGTGGCGATCAGGGTGAGGAAGCCCGGGTAGGCCGCGCGTTGATGGGCCAGCCAGGCGTCGAGAGGCGGAGCCGCGGCGGCACGGTTCAGCGCGATGCCCGCCGCCAGGGCCACCATGGCCTGCCGGTGCATTTCGAGGTACTCGTCCGTCCGGTTGGCGATCGCCTCGGCGGCCTCCGCCAGCCGGCCGGCGGCCGCGGCGGACCGGTCCCGCACGTAGATCACCCCCTGCACGCCGCTCAGCAGCACCAGCGGCAGCGTCGCGAGCAGCACCAGGGCCAGGAAGAGCAGGAAACCGGAAAAACGGCGCTCAGGGCTTGGCAAGGCTCAACCTTGGCGCGCCTCGCGGAGGATGTCAAGAATCGGGGGAGTCGAGAACGGGGAAAGCCGGCGGAGCGAGAAAGACCGGCCGGGCAAAAGCGCCCAGCCGGTCCGGAAAAACTATTACAGCGAATTCAGGAAAGTGAGCAGGTTGTTCTGGTTGGTCGTGCTCAGGTTGATGAAATTCTGGATGACCGGCTCCGCCTCATTGGTGTGACGCAGGATGGTGTTGAAGCGGGTGGTGTTGAACAGGTCATGCATGAGCCGGGACTTGGTGCGCAGGCCCCACAGGGGCGGAGTCCGCAGCTTGTTGCGGGTCGCCGAGCCGCCGTTCTGAACGATGCCGTCGCCCGTCCCTACGTCGTGCAGCATGAAGTCGCTGTAGGGGTGGATGATCTTGTCGCCGAGCGCCGCGGTGACCGTGAACTTGCCGCCGTTGAACACGGTCCCCGCCGGGGCGGTCGTGATCGTCGGGGTGTGGCAGTTGGCGCAGCCGATCTGGACGAAGAGCGTGGCGCCGGACTGGGCAGCGGCGGTCGCCGCCAGGGCCGTGTCGCGCGGCGGAGCCTTGGTGGCGCGCATGAACCGGGCGAAGATCTCGACGTCGGGGCCGAAGGGCTCCGTCGCCGTGGGCGCTTCCTCAGGATCGGGCACGGTGTCGAACGCCGCGACCGAGGCGCCCATGCTGGTGTTCTCCGTGGGCTGGAGCGGGCTGGTGATGCCCATCTCGTTCAGATAGGCGTCGGCCGAGAAGGAGAGCAGGCTGGCCTGCTGGTTCTTCCAGCCGAACCGGCCGATCCGCGTGGTGCCCGGGGACTCGAGGACCGGCACGTTGATGATCTGGCCCTTCATCGAGGTCGGCTGGGCATTCCGGATACGGGTGAACTCGCTGTCCGGGATCGCCTCGACGAAACCGTCGCCCAGAAGGTTGAGCGAGGAGCGGTTGGCCACCACGTTCTCCGCCGTGGTGAGGCGCTCCTGGATCGCGGCATCGATCGCGCGGTCGTTGATCAGCGAGCCGCCGGGCGGGTTGGTGAACGTCCCGAAGCCGTCCAGCCGGCCGGCCCGCAGCTCGGTGATCTGGCTCGGACCGCCGGTCACGGGGTTCTGGTGGCACTCGCGGCAAGCCTGGGCGTTGTAGACCGGACCCAGGCCGTCGTCGATCCCCTCGAACTCCTCGAAAACTTCCCGGTCGAGGTCGAACTGCGTCTGCGTCGTGAAGCCGTTCGTCAGGTCATCGAAGCCGGCGGGGGCCTCCACGGCGGTGATGGCGAACACTACGGGAGCTACGAGAAGGGCCATCACGAGTCCGTCAGAAACAATGAACCTCTTGATCCACTTACTCTTCATTCTCCAATCCTCCTTCAAGCGGACAGAGGGACCGTCGCCGAGGATCGCCAAAAGCCCCACTCCAGGGCTTTTATCGCGAAGCTCCGGTCCCGAATCCACAGGTACGGCACAACCGCTCTGAACCTGCCACCCACGCTGAACAACTGCTCCTACTGGGTATGGTGTTGGGAGCCGTCCAAAGCGAGCCGAAAAATTCTTGGATTCGATCGATTATGAAAGCTGATCAATCACCCAAGCATTACGCCTGAAATCGTGATCGCCCGGACCAGCGCTTGAAGAGATAGGATCGGGTCTTTCCGGGAGGAGGTTCCCCATGTTCGTGGGCCACTACGCGGTCGGCCTGGCAGGCAGGGCGAAGACGACGGCTCCGCGGATCTCGCTCGGCACCTGGTTCCTCGCCGTCCAGTTCCTGGACCTGCTGTGGCCGATCTTCCTGCTGCTCGGCTGGGAGCACGTCCGGATCGCGCCCGGCATCACCAGGCTCACCCCTCTCGATTTCTACGACTACCCGATCTCCCACAGCCTGGCCGGCGCGCTCGCCTGGTCCGTCGTCTTCGCCATCGGCTATCTGATCCTGGGGCGCGGCGGAGCGGGACCGCGCGAGCGGCGCCGCGGCGCGCTCCTGCTGGGCGCCGGCGTCTTCAGCCACTGGCTGCTCGACTTCCTGACCCACCGCCCCGACCTGCCGATCCTGCCTCGCGGCCCCTACGTCGGGCTGGGACTGTGGAACGTCCCGGCCGTCGCCATCGCGCTCGAGGCGGTCCTCTACGGCCTCGGGGCCTTCCTTTACGTGCGGGCCACGACGGCGCGCGACGCGGCCGGCCGCTGGGGGTTGTGGATTCTGCTCGCGATCCTGCCCGTCTTCTGGCTCGCGGCCGTCTTCGGGCCTCCCCCGCCGGACGAGCGCACGCTCGCCGGGTCGGCGCTCGTCCTCTGGCTCATCGCCCCCTGGGCCTGGTGGGTGGACCGGCACCGCTCATGAGCCCCGGAATGCCTCCCGGCGAGAGCCGCCCCTGGTCGACGGTCCTGGCCCTGCGCCGGGATCCGCTGTCCTACCTGGAGCGGATCGCCGCCCGCTACGGCGACCTCGCCCATCTGCGGGTGGGCCCCTACCGGCTGGTCTTCGTCAACCATCCCGACCTCATCCACGAGGTCCTGGTCACGAAAGACGCGAGCTTCATCAAGGGCCGGGTGCTCGACCAGGCGCGCGACGTCTTCGGCCAGGGGCTGCTGACCAGCGAGGGCGACTTCCACCGGCACCAGCGGCGGCTGATCCAGCCGGCGTTCCACCGCCGGCGGATCGAAGCCTACGCGGACGCCATGGCCGTCGATGCCGCCGCCGCGGCGGCGCGCTGGCAAGACGGCGAGACCCTGGACGTGGCGCGGGAGATGATGCGCCTGACCCTGCGGATCGTGGCGCGGAGCCTGTTCAGCGTCGACGTCGAGGACGAGTCGGCGCGCGAGGTGGGCCGGGCGCTCGACGCCCTGGTCGCCGCCTTCACCCTGGTCGCCGTGCCCTGGGCCGGCCTGCTCCGGAAGCTCCCCTTCCCTTCGGTCCGAAGGGCCCAGAAAGGGCGGGAGACCCTGGACGCCCTGGTCTACCGGATGATCGCCGAAAGGCGCCGCACCGGCGGCGGCGAGGACCTCCTCTCCCTGCTCCTGGCCGCCCGCGACGAGGAAGGCGGCGGCGCCATGGACGACAAGCAGGTGCGCGACGAGGTGCTCACCCTCTTCCTCGCCGGCCACGAGACCACGGCGAACGCTCTGGCCTGGTCCTGGTACCTCCTGGCCAGCCACCCGGAGGCCGAGGCGCGCTTCCACGCCGAGGTCGACGCCGCCCTGGGGGACCGCCTGCCGGGAGCCCGGGACCTCCCCTCCCTCCCCTACACCCGCCAGGTCCTGGCCGAGTCGATGCGCCTCTACCCGCCGGCCTGGGCCGTCTCCAGGCGTTCCATCGAGCCGGTGACGATCGGCGGCTACCCCGTACCCGCGGGCTCCGGTGTCCTCATGTCGCAATGGATCGCCCACCGCGACCCCCGCTTCTTCGAGGACCCCCTCGCCTTCCGCCCCGAGCGCTGGACGCCGGACTTCGAATCCAAGCTCCCCAAGCTCGCTTACTTCCCCTTCGGCGGCGGCCCGAGGCTCTGCATCGGCATGGGCTTCGCGTGGATGGAAGGCGTGCTCCTGCTGGCGACGATCGGGCGCCGGTGGAAGATGCGGCTGGTGCCCGGGCAGCGCGTGG
>DATFNZ010000072.1:0-14955 GCA_035266085.1 Thermoanaerobaculia bacterium | reverse complement strand
GCTCTTGCCGGCCCCGTTGAGGCCCAGCACGCCGATCTTGGCGCCGGGGAAGAAGGAGAGCCAGATATCCTTCAACACCTCCCGGTTCGGGGGGTAGACCTTCCGCAGGTCCTTCATGACGTAGATGTATTGCTCGGACATGTTGACTCCTATATATGGACTCTTGAACCGCGATCCTGATTTCGGGATGAGAGGTACGACAGGACTCGGAAGGGAGAATTGTACCTCAGGAGGGCTCGCCCCCTGTCAGAACGCCAGATCACCGGTCACGAACACCCTCCCACCCCACGGCACCCTCCAACGACACCGTCCTACCCAACGACACCGTTGTAGAGACGTCCCCATCCCCGATACGACACCCTTCACGGCGCACGGGGACGTCGGGGCGTCTCTTCGGAGGGCACGCCATTTCGGACGGGCATGCCGGGGCCGAGGCAGAATCCTGCGGCCATTCCCGCCCCACCGGGGCTTCGGAGGGCACGCCTTTTCGGACGGGCATGCCGGGGCCGAGGCAGAATCCTGCGGCCATTCCCGCCCCACCGGGGCCGAGGCAGAATCCTGGCGTCCTGGGCGCCCATGGAAGGGTTGCCGTCTGGAGCGGCATGCCCTCCGAGAGAGACGCCCCGACGTCCCCGTGCGCCGTGAAAGATGTCGTAACGGGGATGGAGCGTCTCTACAGGAACGTTGCCGTGAAGCATGGAGTAAAATGAACCGGTAAGGGGCCCCGGGCCTCAAAGGAGGCGGGATGAAAACCAATCAAGCGGCACCCAAAGACATCGACGAGTACATTGCGGGCTTCGCCCCTGACATCCAGAAGATTCTGGAAAAGATCAGGGCGACGATCAGAAAAGCGGCCCCAGGCGCGGAGGAGGCCATCAAATATCAGATGCCGACCTTCACTCTGAACGGCAATCTGGTTCATTTTGGCGCCTACAAAAATCATATCGGGCTCTATCCCGTGCCAAGAGAGGCTGAGGAGCTCAAGGATGAGCTGTCTGGTTATGGCGGCGAAAAGAGTACGGTGCAATTTCCGTTGGGAAAGCCGATTCCCTTTGACTTGATACGTAGGATTGTGGAGATCAGAGTCAAGAAGAGCTTGGAGAACAAGAGAACCTGATGTCTGCAATGTCTGCGAAGGCACCCGAGCGATCGCACATGCCGCGCTGAAGCTCAAGCGATCAGGCCGAAAACCACGGCGGCCAGCGTCGCCGAGCCCACGAGCAGCCACAATAGCAGCCCCTGCAGGAACGGCCGGACCCCCACGCTTTTCAGCGCCTCTTTGGTGAGGCTCGCGCCGATCAGGAACAAGGTCGCCACGAGGCCTCGCCGCGCCGCCGCCTCGACCAGCTTCCCCGCATCGTGCAAGGCCGGGATCCAGGTCACGACCGCCGCCGCGATCAGAAATCCCAGGATGAACCACGGCCGCTTCGCCGTCGGCGCGCCGGTCTGCGCATGCCGCCGCCGATGAGCATAGGCGAACAGCACCGTCACCGGGACGATCCACAAGGCGCGCGCCAGCTTCACCGTCGTGCCGACGGCGAGCGCTTCCGGTCCGTACTGCATCGCCGCGCCGACGACCGAGCTCGTATCGTGGATCGCGAGCGCAGCCCACAGTCCGAACTGCGGCTCGCTCAGCCCGAGGCGGTGGCCGATCGGCGGAAACAGGACGAGCGCCGTGGCGTTCAGCAGGAATACCGTGCCCAAGGCCACCGACATGTCCTGCGACTTCGCCTCGATTGCCGGCCCGACCGCCGCGATCGCGCTGCCGCCGCAAATGGCGGTGCCGACGCTGACGAGCGTCGAGGTGTCGCGCGGTGTGTGCAAAATCCGCCCTAAAATCCAGCCGATCCCGAGAGTCAGCGCGATGCCGGCGACGGTATAGCCGATCCCCGACGCGCCGACACGCGCGACGACGCTCAAATTCATCCCCGCGCCGAGGCCCACGACCGAGTAAGGCAGCAGCTTCGCCGTCGCTTTTTTTGTGCCCGCCAAGTGCGGATTGCCGAGCACGACCGCGACCGCGATACCGGCGAGCAGGGCGAGCCAGGAGGGAACCATGGGGACAAGGCAGAGCAAAGCGCCCAGGGGGACGGCGACTTTCGCGAGCGTGGTCATGCGCCGTCAAGATAACAGGGATTCCCGCTATGGCGATGCAGCTCACTCTGGGGAGAGCGATGTACCGGCGGCCAGAACTTTTTTCGGGGTCCCTGTCCCGAAATCGCCTCGACACGTACCCTCTGTATTGAATGGAGCTCTCAATCTCCCTGCTCCGTGAAGGAGAGCCAATGCTGTCGAGCTGTTTGGAGGGTACCCGCCGCGGCCTTCGTGGATGGCTGGTTTTCGTGCTTCTCTTGTTCCTCGGCGGAGTTTCCGCGGCGCAGCCTCCGACCGGGGGCAAGCCCGCCAAGCCAGTCTGGAAGTGGTCCGTCGAAGAGCGCCTCGCGCGGAGGTTTGATCCGGCGGCGATCAAGGCGCGCGGAGCCGAGCAGGCTGCCGAGAGGCAAGCCTGGAGTAAGCGCAACGGCGGCTCCGACCCGCTCTTTTCCATACCGCCGGACAGCGCCGACACGATGGTGATCGAGGGTAGCAAGACGCCTGAGCTCTTCCTGACCTGGGAGCTCTTTCATACCTTGATGACGCGCGCCTTTTCCGGGGATGAAGAGAGCCGGCGTGAGTCGAGACGGAAGATCGAGGACCGCGCGGCGGCCCTCGGTTTCGGCAAGGATCTGTGGACCCGGCTGGAGAAGGCGGCGGCTCCCTTCCTGAAGCTCCAGCGGCAAGACGAAGAGCAGGCCCGTTCTCCTTCCCCGCCTTCCATGAAAGACGGCGAGGATCTCGTTTGGTGCCGGACGCGGGCCGCGGCGATCGCCGCGGCGAAGGCCGAGTTTGGCGAGGAAGCCTTCCTTCGCCTGCTCTACGTGGGCGTTGCCCCCTCCGCGGTCAAAGCGTACCGTTTCGACGAGAAGACCGCCGCGGATCTGCGCTTTCAGGAAAGAGGCTGCCGATGACTCGGGGATCGGTTTCCCTTCGCCGGGCTGCCCTGGGAAGCCTGCTGCTCCTCGCCGGCTCCGGGAGCCTCGAGGCCCAGGGTGGCCACTTCATCGACCCTGAGCTGACTCTGAGCGCGCGCATCGTCTTTCGGCAGCCTGTCGTGAGCTCCTTTGCACGGGGCGTTCTCTACGATGGCAGAGGCCGGAGAGTCTACGAGCCCGTCATCCTCGGGCACGATGTCATCGACGAAAGCTCGGTCCTGCGATTCCATGCTTCCGTCGTATTTGACAACGGCTACGCCAATAGCCGCACTGGAGACATGGAAGGTGAGTTCGACCGTTGTTACGAGGCGCGCCTGGGAGCGCATGCGAACGCTTACAATCTTCATATCCTCCTGTTCGCCCCTGCCCAGTGCATTCCGCCGGTAGAGACTCCCGAGCCCGACGTCCCCGACGAGAACTGCCCGATCCTCCTCGACCTGGAGCGGGACGGTTTTCATCTTTCCGGCCCAGACCTCCCGGTCGACTTCGACATCGACGCCGACGGAAGTCTCGACAGCATCGCCTGGACGCGGTCCGGCGACGACGACGCCTTCCTTTGCCTGGACCGTAATGGCAACGGCGTCATCGACAATGGCGCGGAGCTCTTCGGATACGCGACCCGTCTCCTTTCCGGCAATCGCGCGAAAGTCGGATACCGAGCTCTCGCCGAGCTCGACGAGCGGCAGCTCGGGGGGAACCGGGATGGCAAGGTCGATGCCGCCGACCCGCTTTTCCACTCTCTTTGCGCCTGGGTGGACACCAACAGGGACGGCATCAGCCAGCCCATTGAAATCCACGGGCTCGCCGAGGTCGGCGTCGTGTCTCTCGAGTACGCCTACCGGACGACCAGAATCGTGGATTCCTTCGGCAACTGGTTCCGATACGTGTCCAGCTCGAGAATGCGCACGCCCTCGGGGGCCGTGCATACCTGGCCGACGTTCGACGTCATCTTTGCGGAGCCGTAGCTAGTTCTGGATGAACTCCCCGATGTCTCTCGACAGTTGCTCGAGAGAATCCTGGTGGAGGTACATCATGTGCCCCGCCGGGTAGTTCCGGATCGTCATCCGCGCCGGGTCGATGCCGCTGTGGTGCAGCATGTAGCCATTTGCGAAGTAGGACGTCGCCAGATCGTAGTAGCCGCTGGCGGTGAACACGCGCAGCGCCTCGTTGTCCTTGGTGCCCTGCGCCAGGTCGCCGGTGACGTCGACGAAGCCGGCGAAGGCGCCGTCCGAGTTCTTCCGCCGCTTCCAGCTCTGGCCGGCCTCGCCATTCTGGGGCAGGTAGGGCTCCTGGATGTCGGCGCCGAGCTCATTGCGCAGGTATTGGTTGAAGAGCGAGACGTAGATCGGCCCCGTCTTGGCTTCGAACGGGTCGCTGTTGGGGAACTCCGATGCCTTGTCGAGCTCCTTCTGCGCGTAACGGCTGTCGAGGAAGCCTGTGGCCATCCCCTCGTCGCGCAGCAGCTCCTTGGCGAAGCGGGGCGCGTAGAGGCGCAGGTCGCTGTTGAGGATGTACGGCTTGGACACGCCCGTGTAGCGGTGCAGCTTGTCGGCGACAAGCCCCTTCTCCGCCGCCGAGAGCGAATCGCCGCGGAAGAGGGCCTGCAGGTACTCGCCGGAGGCGAACTGCTCGACCTCGGTGAGCAGCGCCTGCAGGCTCGGCCAGGAATCGGGGAGCTTCTTGTGGTACCACGCCGTCGCGGCGAGCGTCGGCAGGTGCGTGACGTAAGTGAGATCGTTGCCGCCGGTATCGAAAGGCAGGGCGCCCATGTTGATCGCCGGCGAGATGAGGATCACGCCGTTGAGGCCGATGTTCATCTGCCCCTGAAGCCGCGGTATGAGCATCGAGCCGCGGATGCCGCCGTAGCTCTCGCCGAGGATGTACTTGGGCGAGTTCCAGCGGTTGTGCACGGTGAGGAAGGCGCGGATGAAGTTGGCGACGGAGTCGGCGTCCTCGTCGTAGCCCCAGAAGTCGGCGTCCTTCTTCTCGCCGAGCGCGCGGCTGAAGCCGGTGCCGACCGGGTCGACCTCGACGAGGTCGGTGAAGCGCAGCAGGCTCGACGGGTTGTCCTTGAGCCGGTAGGGCGGCGCGCCCGGGTCCTGCGCGTCGCTCGGGATGTCGATGCGCTTGGGGCCGACGAAACCGAGGTGCAGCCAGACCGAGGAGGAGCCCGGCCCGCCGTTGAAGAAGAACGTGATCGGCCGGTCCTCCTGCCGCTTCACACCCTCCGCGATGTAGGAGATCGTGAAGAAGCGCGCCGTGGGCTTGCCGTCGCGGTCCTTGAGGTCGATGTCCTCCGCCGTGGCGGTGTAGGGGATGTCCACTCCGCCGGCGGTGAAGCGGTGGCGGGTGACGAACTTGCGGGGTGCGGCTGGCGCCGCCGCGGCCTTCTCCGCGCCCTTGTCGCCTGGCGGTTTGTCGCCCTTTGGGGCGTCCTCGGCGCGGACGGCGGCGGTGGTCGAGACGAACAGGGTCAACAGGATGGCGAGCATCGCGTTACGCATGCGCAGGATCTCCCTCATGGAGAGCCAGATACGCCTGGAACGGGCGGAAGTTTCAGAGCCCGCCGCGCCTCTCCTTCTCAAGAAGAAGGTGCCACGTCTTGCGGGTTTACCGGCTGATACTGGAAGCTCGGCCCGGTAACGACGGCGGGGTTCGGAATGCCGGCCGCCATCGCCTTCGCCTGTCCCTTCAACGACATCATCAAACCGATCGCCCGATTGAACCGGGCCTGCGACGAGTCTCCGTTGAACAGGGCATGCAACGCAAACAACAGGCTGGTGTAGGCATAGTTGAAGTTGTCGTTGGCGAACGCCTGCGCCGAACCAGGAGGATAGGGCGATAGCGCCGGGTTCACCGGAAGGTTGTACACGCCGGCCGGGTTGAACGTCAACGGCGCGCCGGCGTAGGCCCATGGCGGATTGCTGCCCGGTGCAGGCACCAGGAGATGGCCCTTCTTGATCTGCATGAAGCGGTAGTAGTGCGCGTAGCCGTCGCCGACCACTTCCTCCGGCGAAGTCGTCGTGCCCTCTCCCTGTTCGATGATCGTGGTGATGGCCTGCTGCGCGGTGGCTACATTCACCACCACGACCGATTCCCGCATCAGGTCCGGCCCGACCTGATTGCGCGGAGGATTGACGAAGGCGCCGTTGCCGAGCACGGCAATCGCGTCGGAGATGGCCGTGTAGAACTCGCCGATCGTGATGCTGTCGTCTGGAGCGGCCAGGGCCTTGATGTTGAGCGGATCCTCGGGCTGTTCGATCTGCAGGAACGTTTCGAGTTGGATCATCGAGAACGGCGCCAGGTTGACGGTGAGGTCGCTATCGACGCCGCCGGGCAGCGGGCCCGGATAGCTCGGGATGAAAGAGGGTCCATCGATTTGCGGCGAACCGCCCAGCGCGTTGAGCACATTGGAGGCAAGCGTCATGTGCAGCATCTCTTCGATGACGACCGACTCGATGACTTCGGCAATCTCCGCGTTGAGGTCGGCGTCCAGCGAGTACAGCGCGTACAGGTAGACGGGGATCGTCGCATGCTCCAGCTCGATCGCGCTCTGCAGGGAGTCGCATACGCTCTGAGGAGTGATCGCCGGCCCCTGCAGACCTTCGATCATCGAACGTTTTAGAAGGATCATTTGGGGTCTCTCCTTATCGCGTCTGCAGAAAAAGCCGGCGTGCGGCTGCGGCAGCCTTGCCGCCCTGCGGTATCGCCATGGCAGGCGCCACGGCCGGCGTGGCGTCTGGCATCGCGGCGGCGGCCGGAGCTGTAGCCTTCGGCGCTGGCGCAACGCCGGGCAGCGGGTCCTTCAACCAGGCGAGGATCGACTGTCGCTTGGCCGGCGACAGGTCGCGTGTCACCGGCATCGCGTTGGGGTCGGCCGGATCAAGTCCGAACGCGAGCAGGAGGAGGTTGGCGTTGGCGACCACCGACTTATAGTCGGCGAGGTTCAGGAACCGGTTCATCACCGGGTAAAGGTTGGCGTACTGCTGGAAGATCGGCTGCATGTCGGTCCAGGTTACCGGCGTGGATGGCGTGAAGCCGCTCCAGAGCAGGATGCTCACGAAGTTCCATGGACTGATTGGCCCGCTGTATTGGGCCCCATTCGCGAAGCCGGGACGGATGCCATAGACCTGTCCGTCAATGCCGTAGTCGGTGCCGTTGTTGAACCAGCGCGGCGTGCCGGGATCCGTGACGCTGAGACCCAGCACGGCGCGACCGTTGCCATCCGTTGTAACCGTGGCGTCGAAGGTGAGCGCCGTGGCCGGCGTCGCGACGGGTGGGCTGGGCGCGACGTACGGAAAGCCGCTGCCCGGCTGGAGTTGCGAGGGGTCGAGCGGGAAGGAGAGCTCAACCCCGGCGAGCGGCTGCCCCCATTGCATGGCGTAGGTCGGGATCTCGACGAGATCGCCCGGGCTGAGCCGATACACGAAGCGGTCCGCGCGGACGAAAGCGCCGCTGCTCCATTCGCTGATGAAGACGTTCCCCGTGCCCGACAGGGCCAGCGGTGACGTCTGTACGCGCGGAAGCAGCGTTGCCGCGATCGGCAGCACGACGATGCCGGCGGTGCGCGCGTACCATTCGGGGTCGGAGGCGTAGCCACCGGCTCCCTTCGACGGAAGGGTGCCAACCGGAATCATGCTGCCAGCGGGATTGGACGGCGACAGCAGCGGGTCGTAGACGCCGAGGGTGAGATCGCCCTGATCGTTGATCGCGTCGCCGGCGCCGGTGGTCAGCGCGTTGCCGAGGTCGAGATAGATGCACCCGGCGGACGGGTCGACGACACCCGCAAAAAAGTTGATGCCGCCCGCCGGCTTGAAGAAGTTCCCGCCGGAGCCGGCCGCGGCCATGAACTGGCGGCCGATCAGCAGGTGCTGCGGTTCCTCGAGCGTCGCCGGACCGATCGTGCCGACGATACGCCCGGTCATGAAGTCGGGCGACGTGAAATCCATGTTGAAAGTGTCGACGTTGAACTTGATCGACAGCACGCCGTCGCTCGCGGCCTGCTTCAACGCGGTGAGGAACGCCGAGGCCGACACATCGGCCCACTGCAGATTCGTCAGCACCGATTGATACATCGCCCCGGCGATGGTGTCGCCGCCGCTCGACGCGGTGGAGCGATCCCAGATGTCGATGAAAGCGGCAGGTTCGAAACTGCCAGCCATCAGCGTGGTGCCCTCGGCATTGGCGATGCGCACCTGAAGGCCCCAGACTTCGGACACCAGTTGCTGCTCGCTGTCGAGATCAACCAGCTTGGCTGGAGCCTGGCTGTCGGAATCGGCGACGATGGCGTTGAGCACCGGGTCGCCGGCCGCCACCGCGCCCAACGGCGTCCATGCCGACGTCACGCGACAGCCGAGAAGCCTCCACGCCGCATCGCCCTGCGGGTTGAACCAGCCGTTGGGCGGATTCATCCCAGGCCCCTCCATCTGCTGATAGCTGGGCTGAAAAATGGCGTTGTCGAAATGCGCCGGGTCGTTGTTGACCGTGGACACATTGGCCTGGAACCGCCCTGCGAAATGCAGCCTGAGCGCATTCAGATAACTCATGTCGAGACCCTCCTGAGGCGTAGAAACCGACCAGGAATCGGAGCGAGCCCCCGTTGTGAGAAGCCACCAACAGTCTGCGAGAGGCTTGGGGGCAGCTTATCATCTGTTCGCTGCATTTCTCAAATTCAGTTGGCGCCCTTCCGGGCGGCGGAGACCCCGCGGAGGGAGGTGCCAGGCGCTTCGCCAGCGGAACCCTCGCCAGGGCTGGCGGCAGATCCGCCGAGGCTGGCGGGAGTGTCGCCAGAGCCGGTGGTCGTCCGGCCAAGGCTGGCGGCCGGTCCGCCAGGGCAGGCCGTCGACCCGCCAAGGTCTCAGGAAGCTTCGCCGAGGCTGGCGAGCAACTCGCCAGCCTCTACCGCCGGCTCGCCAGGGCTACAAGCAGGCCCGCCGGGGCCGGCGAAACCATCGCCTGGTCTGGCGGACCGGCCGCCAGGGTTGCGGGACCGCCCGCCTTCAGGCGCCGTCCTTCCGCCTGGGTTTCCAGCTCTTCACCTTCCCTTCCGGCCCCGCCGCAGGGGCGAGGCGGTTCGAAGCCGAGAGCGGCCCGAGCTTCACGACGGACTCCAACTTCACGATGGCGGGAGTGAGATTGTCCTCGACGAGGCACTCCAGCATCCCCAGGAGCTCACCTTCCAGGCTGCCGTCCTCCTCCAGCTCCTCGTCCGAAGCCTGCGGCAGATCCTTCATGAACGCCAGGATCCTTTCCCGGAGCTCCTTGACCTCCCCGGCGGCGCCCAGAAGCTTGTCCCGGATCGCCTCCGGCGACCTCCGCGGCCGGATCTCCAGCCTCTCCGGCGCGAGCCGCATGACAACCCCTTGCCCTTCCTCGAACCCGTGCCGCCGCAAGGCCGCCTCCAGGGATTCGTCCAGGGGAAAGCACAGCGTCTTCCCCTGCTTCTCCAGCGTCGTCTCGAATTCCGACAGCTCCGTGTCCATGAATCCTCCGATTCGGCGTGCCCCTCCGGAACAAGTACCGTGGCCACGCGACCGACTGGACCAAGTTCTATCTCTATGCACGGATTCTGTCAATCTCCTATTCCAAGTACGCTGATCTTGATCCCTGTCGCCGGATCAGGTAGGCTCCTGGTTCAATGAAGTCTCAGACCCAGCACATGATCGGCGTTCTCAGAACCTCGATCCGGGCGGTGGGGCTCACCCACCGCGAAGTGGAGAAGCGGCTTGGAGTCTCCCGCGGATACCTGTCCAGGCTCTTCTCGGGAGCCATGGACTTGCGGTTCGATCACGTGGCCGAGATCGCGGAGGCCATCGGCCTGGAGCCGGAAGAGGTCTTCCGCCTGGCCTTTCCGCCCATGCAGGCGCCCGTCAAGCCGGAGGTGTCGCGCCTGCGGGAGGCGCTCGGAGCGGCGGCTGTTCCGGCCTCGGCGGAGCCGCCCGAATCCGGGGAAACTTCGCCGCTCGAGAAAGAGCTCGAGCGGATCGTGGCAAAAGTGTTCGCGAAGATGTTCGCCCGGCTCAGCGGCTAGGTACCTACCGGTCAGGGTCTTCCCAGGCCCGTCCTTCGAAACGAAGGGCCGGTTCGATCTCGAGCCGCCGCAGGAAGCCTGCCACCTCCTGGACCATCTCGAGCGTCGCGGTCTGCGCCCGGAAGGCGTCGCGGAGCAGGATCACCGCTTGTAGGGCTTCGCGTTGGATCTGGAGGCCTATGAAGACCTCCTCGGCTTCGAAGGCCGTGATCGTGGCGTCTTCGGATTTTCCCTGGGCTAGGAGGGCAGCCGTGAGGTCGAGGCCGGCGATGGCGGCATGATAGTGGCGGCCTACCTCTTCAAAACCTTCTCGGACCTCACGAAAGATAGCTTCAGCCCGGACATGATTTCCCAGGCCGGCATCGATGAGGCCGTCCAAGGCACGGAACTTGATCTCATTGACGCGTCCTCTGGCTTCGGCCAGATGGCGCGAGTAGAGGAGGCGGACCTTTTTCGCTTCCCAGAAACGTCCGGTATCCAGGAAAAGCAAGATCAAGTTGTGGGCCGCCGCACACGCGAGGCTCGGGTCGCGCTCTTCATCTACGAGCGCCAAGCTCTTTTTTAACAGGGCGATGCCTTTTTCATGATCGCCCGCATAGCCAGCGTAGAGGCCGATTTTGACCAGCGTCCGGCCGGCGAGATGGAAGTCGCCTTGCTGCTCGTAAAACTCGAGGACCCTCAGAAGCTTTTCCGAAGCGCGTCCGAATTGGCGGCGATCAGCGGCCAGGGACCCTTCGAGTTCCAGAAGCCGGGTTTCAAGGGTCCTGTCGCGCGCGCCACGCTCGAAGAGCTCCCGGGCACGGCCCAAGGCTTTCGCCGAATCGTAGTGCCGGTCCTGCACGCGATAGGCGTTGCCGAGCTCGGCGTAGGCACGGGCCTGGATGTCGAAAATCTGCGCCACTCCGTACCGCCGGGCATCGAGCTCGTCTGCGACCAACGTCGCGTACAGAGCGAATTGAACCATCTGAGGCGGATCTTCATGGCGAAGGCGCCAGCTCCACTCGAGGAGGGCCTTTATCCGCGCGAGCGGGCTTACGGTCCGGGCTATGGCCGGTACGCCGTTCGAATCTTTCTTCTCCAAAGCCTTGAGGACCTTGCGCACCTCTTCCTGCTCCCGGCTTGGGTCTTCGCTCAAGTCGCCTCCTTTTAGGAACCGCGATTCTCGCACAAGAAAGAAGAAAGAGGGAACGGAAATACACCGCCAGGAGGTCGGGCGGATCTCTCCCCCTTCCGCCCCCGCGCCGAGACGCCCCATCCCCGATACGACACCGCCTCGGCGGCCACGGGGACGTCGGGGCGTCTCCGGAGCGGGGAAAACGCCCCCATTCACCCAGACCTCCAAACGTCCACACCCCAGCCGTGCAGACTCCTAGCCGTCGGGGTCGATCCCGTAGCCAGCGTCGGAGCTGGGAGGGGGCGGCGGCACGGGCGCCACCACGCCGTTGGGGTCGATACCCATCCCAGCCTTCAGCCCCGGCTCCTCCTTCCCACCCTCACCCGCCGTCCACACGCGGGCAATCCACTGGAACGCCTCCGCAATCCATCCCCACCCATCCGACGGCACCTGCCGGCCGGCGGCGTGAGCGGGAGCGGTGAATCCCAGGACCATGGCCAGGGCCACGGCGGCGGCGGCTCGTCGAAGGCAGCGCTGAGTCATCTCTCTCCTCCTTGCAAAGGCCTTCAAGTTTGGCACGCGAGAAAAGATTTCTTGCGCCCGCGTCCGAGATTCTTCCGCACCCATGCCGGAAGGAACACTTCGTCTCCGAAACCCGCACCAGGAGGCGATGGACCGTTGCCGGAAGGAGGAAAATAGCCGCCATGCACCGGAACTGTCAATTTCGTTGACGGAATCTTCACCAAGGGACTAGACGCACGCTTCGAGCCTCCCGTAGACTGCTTTCAACAACGGGAGATACCGAAGATGTCTACGTCGTTATCGGAATGTGTTGATTTGGGTGTCGAAGCCCTGGAAGTCCTGGATGAAGAAGACCCGCGGGACGATCTGCTCGCCGAGCTTGGCCTCCGGATCGTACGGCTTCGAACGCAGAAGGGATGGTCGAGATGCGATCTGGCGAAGAGGCTGGGAGCTCCCCGGCCGCGGATCGGCAACTGGGAGAGGGGCTTGAATGCGCCGCCTTTCGAGATGCTGGCCCCCTGGGAAGGGTGCTGGGCGTCTCGATCGACGAGCTGGTGACGGGAGTGGCGCCGGCCGGGAAACGGCTGGCTCCCGGGGATCGAGAGGCGGTGACGCAGCACCTGGAGGCGCTGTGCGGCTTGCTGATGTAGACCGAAACCGCGGTCTGGACAGAGCGGAGACGCTCGAGGAGAGAACGGCCATGTTGGAGCTGGTGGACCATGAAGAGAGGACGGCGGAGCTTCTGGACGAGCTGGGCGAGGGCCAGGCCGAGGGGCTGCTCCACCTCCTGGACTGCACCGCCTGCCAGGGCGCCGCGCAGGAACGCCTGCGCCGCGAGCGGCACGGGGCCCGTTTCGCCGGCGATCCCGCCTACGACCGCCTCCTGCGGGAGCTGGAGGAGCGGACGCCGGGCCTGATCCGCGAGATGCAGGAGCAGAACGCCGAGGCGAGGCGGCTGCTCGACCGGCTGCTCGACAGCCCCGCCGACCAGCGGGCCGCGCTCGCCGGCGGCCCGGGCTACGGCAACCTGAAGCTGGCGGACCTGCTGCTGGAGGAGAGTTGGGCCTTCCAGCCCGCCGAGCTGGCGCTGTCGGAGGAGCGGGCGCGCCTGGCCTTCCGGGTGGCCGTTCAACGCTATCCAGTGGAGTGCGCCGGTCACGTGAACGACGTCAAGGCCCGCGCCTGCGTGCTGATGGGCAACGCCCGGCGGCTCGCGAAAGACCGGCTGGCGGCGGAGGAGCACTTCCGGCAGGCCGTGTCCCACCTCACCTGTCCGCCGGACGCCGTCGAGCGCGCCTTCTATTGCCAGATGCTCGCGGCGCTACGGCGGGACCAGGGGCAGGAGGACGAGGACTCGGGCCTGCTCTGGCGGGCGGCCCTGATCTACAACGAGAACGCGGACCTCCTCGAGGAGGCGGCGTGCCTGGCCGAGCTGGGGTTCCTCTTCGTAGCCGAAGACCAGGTGCACCGGGCCACTCTGCCCCTCACCCGGGCCTGCGAGGTGCTCGACCTCTACCGGGACGCCACCCTGGCCGTGCGCGCCCGCCTCGCCCTGGCCGTCTGCCACGCGCGGCTGGGGCACTCCGTCAAGGCGCTGCGCATCCTGCGCTCCGCCCGGGCGATGTACGGCCGCGTCGACGACTTCTCCGAGCAGATGGCGCACGTCACCTGGATGGAGGGCAAGGTGGCGGCGCTCACCGGCAACCTGGAAGACGCGCCGGGCCTCCTGGACACGGCCCGCAAGTCGTTCCTCAAAGCCGGGAAGCTCTACGACGCCGTCTTCGCGTCCCTCGACCTGGCGGCGGCGCAGTCCAGGTCGGGCCGGCTGAAGAGCATCCACCCGCTGATCCACGACGTCGTCGAAGGTTTCCCGTCGGACGTCGGCCAGGCGGGGGCCCTGAAGGTGCTCGGCCGGGTGGAGGCGGCGCTGGTCAGCGGCCGGCGCGCGGAGATGGACGACGTGGTCGCCTCCGCGGCCGATCTGCTCCGCCGCTACCGCCGCAATCCCCTGCTCGTCTTCGAGGAATTGCCGCAGTCCCTGAAGGGGTCCGCGGGTCCGCCCATGCCCCGCTTCGAGCTCCCGGGATCGAGCACAGAAATGGAGAAGCTCCTTTGACCGGTAAGATTGATTGATAGGTACAAAATCAAGTTCCGAGGCCATGAAGGCCCGGATGTTCTGAAAGGAGAACGCTGTATGAGCACGAACACGACGCAAACCGATGGGAAGGTGATGGCATCGGCGCCGGTCCAGGGCCTGCGCCGCCGGCCCCGGCGCGACTTCGACGAGGAGGCGCTGGTGGCTCAGGGCCTCGACCCGGCCGCCGAGGCCCGGCTCAAGGCCGAGCGGGTGCAGGAGATGCTCCGGGCGATGCCGCAGTGGCAGCAGATCCTGGAGGGCAAGGGGATCAACCGCGTGAGGTCGTTCCCCTCGCCGGAGGTCGCGATGCTCTACGGCACCTTCGTGACGGGATTCGCCAAGGCTCACGAGCTGCCGGTGAGCCTGAGCCTCTGCGGCGGGAAGGTGGCGATCGCCCTGCACGCGCGCCGCAACCGGGGCCGCCTCGGCGCCCTCACCGAGGAAGTCGTCGGATTCGCCCAGCAGATCGGCTGATGGGCGCGGATGGAAACCTTTTAACGAGACAAGGAGAACACGATGGGAAAGATTACCGCACAGGCCAAGGTATTCCGCGATTGGGAGAGCCTGATCGCATCCTGTATCAAGAACGGCGACCTGCTGCCCGGCATTGACGCCCTCCGGGCGGATCTGGAGTCCCTCCTCGCCCAGGCGAGGGAGGCCAAGGCGCAGCAGGAGTTCCTGGAGGGCAACCGGCAGGTGACCACTCAGCGGTTGCAGCAGTTGATCCTGGAGGGAGAAGAGGGAGCGCGCAAGCTCCGCGCCTTCGTCAAGATCCGTCTCGGCTCGCGAAGCGAGCTCCTGACGCAGTTCGCCATCCCTCCCATCCGCCGGCGTCCCCGCAAGACCAAGATCATCGAGGTGCAGGTCCCGGCCCCGCCGCAGACGCCCGACACTCCGGTCAAGCCCTGATCCGGTGCTCTGAAAGGAGACGAAGCATGGCAAAGAACCGGATGCATCGCAAGTGGGCCCAGCTGCTGGCCGACCTCAAGGAGCACGAAGAGGCCCGTCCTGCCCTCGGCCCCTACCGGGAAGTGCTGCAGGATTTTCTCGACAAGACGAAGTCCCTGAAGGCCCGCCGAAAGGAGAGGAGCGAGGCTCCCGGGGCGGTTCCAACGGAGGC
>DATFNZ010000071.1:0-16995 GCA_035266085.1 Thermoanaerobaculia bacterium | reverse complement strand
CGTCCCGGGCCGCCCTGGATCGACCGCGGCCTCTTCCGCAAGACCCGCCTCTGGGAGCTGCCGGGAGAGGCCCGCTGGGCCTTCTTCCCCGAGACGGTCGTCCCCGCCGGCTCAGCGCGCCGTGCCCGGGAGCTTCTCCTCGCCGCCGGCCGTCCCCTCCGGATGGCCACCCTGGAGATCGAAGGTCCGGAGTCGCCCCGCCCCAACGGCCGCGCCGAAGCTCTGCGCTGGAAGGTGGACGGCGACCGCCTCACGATCGAGACCCGGGTCGAGCAGGACGCCTGGATGGTCGTCTCCCAGGCGTTCCTCCCCGGCTGGCGAGCCCGCGCCGATGGCAGGCTGGCAAGGGTGGCGATCGCCGACGGCGCTCTGGTTGCCGTTCGGGTTCCCGCGGGCACGCGGACGGTGACGCTCCGGTACCTGCCGACCTCCTGGATCGCGGGGGTGGCGCTGTCCCTGGCCACTTGGATTGGATCGGGTCTGCTCTTACTCAAGGCACGGAGCCACAGAAGAGCTGGACCATAGTAGAATGAAGCACATGGAGCTGATTCGCGATCCCAAGATCCTGGCCCGGGCCGAAGCGGCGTTCGACCTCTGCCAGACAGCCGAGGACATCATGCGCCAGAACCTCCGCCGTCGGCATCCGCAGGCGAGCGAGCAGGAGATCCGCCAGCGCTTCATCGCCTGGGTGGAGAAGCGTCCCTATGTCGAGCCTTCCTCTGCTCCTGAGCAGTAGCGGAGGCTAGCTCCGAATTGCTGACCCGTCTCAAGGAAGCTCTGATCCGTCTGGACGCTGACCTCCGGGCCGTAGGAGCCCGGTGGGCTCTTGTCGGAGGCTTCGCCGTCATCCTGCGGGCTGAGTCGAGGTCCACCCGGGACCTGGACGTGGCGCTCGCCGTTTCGGGAGAGCGTGAAGCAGAAAGCGTCGTTCTGTCCCTCAGGCTGCGTGGGTACCGGGACCATCCGAAGGGTGGAATGATTGAGGGGAAAGATGGCCGTCTGGCAACCGTGCGCCTCGTCTCGCCTCCCTTGGATGAGGACAACACAGGGTCCGAGATCGACCTCCTGATCGCTTGCGCTGGTGTCGAGGCGGAGGTTGTCGCCGCCGCCACTCCCATGGAAGTCTTGCCGGGTGTCGTAATTCCCGTTGCTCGCGCCGGGCACCTCGTAGCTCTCAAGGTTCTCGCGGGAAGAATGAAGGACATGGAGCATATTCAAGTCCTGATCCGTGCAATGGGGGACGACGATCTGCGGATCGCCCGGGAGACCGTGGATCTGATCGAGCGACGCGGATTCAATGACAAACCCGAACGGGACCTCCTCTTGGAACTGGGTAGGCTCCTTGAGGAATCGAGATCGAGCCAGGATTTCTGATGTCGCAGGACGCTTTTTACGAACAGATTCTCGCTGGCTTGAGCGGCACCCTCAATCCTCAAGACTTCGAGGATTGCATGGCGGATCTCCTTCGGGATGCATTTCCCACCCTCGTCCCAGTTCGTGGCGGCAAGGATTCGGGTATGGACGGCGCCATCGCTGATGGTGAGGGCGAGCCTTTTCCTCTGGTGACGACTACGGCGGAGGACGTGGAGAGGAATCTCCGGAATAGCCTTGATTCTTTTGTGGAGCGGCAACAGCCACGCCGGAAAGTGGTCTTCGCCACGTCTCAGGCCCTGACACCCCAGGGCCGGCTAAAGCTGATGGACTTGGCGAGGGAGCGAGGTTTCACGCTGGTACAGGTAGTCGAGCAGCGCGGTGTTGCGAACCTCCTGCAAAAGAGTCCTAGCTGGTATAAGAAACTCCTCGGCCTGTCGGGCCAGCCGTCCGCCCTCTCCGTGGTTCCTCGTTCCCGGCGGCCACTTCTGGACCTCGAGCCCATCGGGAGGGATCGGGACCTGGAATGGCTTCGGCAGGCGACCGGGGATCGCATCCTCTCAGGCGAGCCCGGCTCTGGAAAGACCTTCCTCCTCTACTACCTGGCCCGGCAAGGTTGGGGCCTCTTTCTCGTCGATTCTGAAGGAGATGTCGCCGGCGCCCTCCGGGAACAGCGGCCCGGCATCGTTATTGTCGATGACGCCCACGCTCAACCCGACACTCTGGTGAAGCTGAGGCACCTTCGTCAGGAAACTGGGATGAATTTCTCTATCGTTGCCTTAACCTGGGAGGGGGCTCGGGAAGAGGTGGTCGAGGCGATGGGCGGCATACCGGCAGACAAAGTTCGAAAGCTGGAGTTGCTGACCCGCTCCGAAATCCTGGAGGTCTTTCATAGCGCTGGGGTCGAGGAAGACCCTGGCACCATGCGGTATTTGATTGATCAGGCCGCCAACAAGCCGGGCCTCGCCGTCACAATTGCAACTCTCTGGCTGGCAGGCTCTTGGCGGGAAGTTCTTGAGGGAAAAGTCCTCGGCCGGACCCTGTTGGCCTTTTTCCAGGAGTTCGTCGGCCCTGAAGCGACCGACGTTCTTGCGGCTTTCAGTCTCGGTGGAGACCGAGGCATGGGTATTAACGCCGTTCGCGACTTCCTTGGTCTCAGCCGCCTGGAAATCCGGCAAATCGCGGCGGGGCTTTCCGCGGGAGGCGTTCTTGCTGAGGTCGATAGAGATGTCCTAGCCGTCTGGCCGCGACCGCTCCGATCTGCACTGATCCGGACTGTCTTCTTTCCGCCGCCAGGCCAGCCTCGGCATCCCTATAAGGAGCTTATTGAAAAAGCCCCAAGCCCCGGCAGGGCTGTCGAGACCCTGATCGCAGCCAAGTCCGTAGGAGCCGAGATCCCTGCGGAGGAGTTGAGGCATCTCGTGGCAGGTGTAGGGTCGCTTCGCGTTTGGAACGGTCTCGCGCGGTTAAGCGAGCAGGATGCGCGATGGGTGCTTGAGAACTACCCTGGAGACGTCGTAGACGTTGGAGGAAGTATCCTTCTGCAGGCTCCAGAGCCTGTGGTTCGGGCTCTTCTGGAGCGTGCATTTTCTGCCGCTGGACCGATTCATTCGAACCCTGGCCACCCCATGAGGATTTTGAGCGACTGGGTGCGAGAGCTTGATATCCCTCTCATTCACATGATTCAGCGGCGAAGGGTACTTGCCAAAGCCTCGAAAAGGTACATCCTTGAGGGAGGAAAGCTCTCGGTAGGTGTTCACGGCATATGCCTGGCTTTGACGCCTTCCCTGGAGGGCGGCAGCTTGGACCCGGCGGCTGGCCGCACCTACACCATCTCCTCGGGGCTCCTACCGATCGAGCAACTGCGAGAGATCGAACTAGTATGGAAGGACATACGAGATTCCATAAGCGCGATCGACACCCCTTCCTGGGAACATGTCAAGGCTATGCTCTGGGAGTGGATCTATCCGGAATATTCTGCCCGGGTCGCCGAGATTCCCAGTGAGGTGGAAGCGGCCATGCACACCTTCGCGGCCCAGGTTCTTGAAGATCTTGCTCCGCTCGCGCAAGGGAGCCCAGGCTTGGCGGCGGGCTTTCGGGATCTCGCCACGAGGATTGACCTTGAATTGCCGCTCGGGGCGGATCCTGATTTCGAAAAGCTCTACCCATCAGAGGAATTCAAGGATTCCCAGGAGTGGCAAGCCTGGGAGGCACGTCAGCATGCAACAGTCAGAGAGTTAGCTGAGAGTTGGAGGGAGGAATCTCCCACTGAGATCGCACGTAAAGTGGTTGGATATGAGCATGAGGCGAAGAGGATCGGGCGAAACTGGCCGAGAAACACGCCGGGCCTTTGCAGAGCTCTAGCCGCAGTGGTCGCTGAGCCGGAAGTCTGGCTGAACGTGTTCGTTCAAGAGGGAGCTCCTGCGGATTTGTTGGAGCCGTTCTTGAGAGCGACTCGTGATCGGCAGGGAAAGAGTACGGATGAGATCCTGTTTCGCTGTCTGCAGTCTGACCAGTACCTATGGCTCGCTGCAGAGTTCATTCTGGAGCTTACTGAGACGCCGCCTTATCTCCTTCAGCAGGTGCTCGAAAAGGCTGGCTCTTTTCCCCATCTCATCGAGACGCTCTGTCTAAGGGGCCAAGTCCCCTTGGAGAATCTGAGAGCGCTCCTGGATCATCCGAGTTGGGAGGTGGCTCTTTCCGCGGCTGTCGGCGAATGGCTGGCCAATCCTAAGGGAACCGTCAGGGAGGACGTGGCGGAATCTTGGAGGAATGCCATTCTCCGGTCGAAGCTGGGTGAACACTCGGGGATGAGGTATTGGTTCGGGGAAATCTTTGGAGGCGACAAGGATCTGGCTTTCGACTGGTTGCGCATTCGCCTTCAGGAGGGTACGGATCGTATCTTCCTTGCAGAGGAAGGGCCGTTCTCTAAAGCGGTCTCTGTTTTGGATGAGGATCAGAGGATCCTACTTCTGAAGGATCTTGAAGGTCGAAAGATCCCTAGCCCTCTGGTCTCAATGTTGGTCAACAAGAATCCTCGCGTCTACAGAGAGCTCCTGCAATCCAAAGAACTGCGTCGCTTTCATGAGGAGCCCCTCCATGATACCCCCGATAACGGATGGGCTGAATTGGCAATACTGGCTCTTGAATCTGGTCATGATGCACGATCGATTGCTCAGGCTGCCTTTTCCATGGCCGGGCTCAAAGTGTCCAGGGGATCGCTTTCAAGTCTCTGGAGTCAGCGGGACGAAGAATTTGCCCGGCTGGAGGGAGATCCGAGGGCTGTAATCCAGGAAATCGCTGGTCACGGCCGCCAGATTGCACAAGAGCTGATCGAGAAGGCGAAAACCAAGGAACGGTTGGAGGAGATCCATGGCACGTAGGCACCCGGGTTGACCCCCCTCCCGCCTCCTCCATATACTGGCCCGGCCGATTTTTTTCCGTTCCAAGCTCCCTGAAACACACGAGATTGCCTAGAACGAGGCCCAAGCATGAGCACGATCTACTTCGACACGCACCTCGGCGATGAAGAGCGCCGCCGCCGCCTCTATTCCGGGGATGTTTTCGTCTATTCGCCGCGCCCGAGCACCAAGGCGCTCACCGAGCTGGCCCGCGAGCTGATCGAGGAGGCGTTCCATCCCCTCGATCCCCAGCGTGCCCAGGACAGCCTGCCGGTCGAGAAGTTCGTCGAGATCGTCGGGCCCCTGAAGCCCCGGTTCATCCACCATCCGCGCACCAAGGAGCTGCTTCTCGAGCTGCTGCGCGACCTCGGGGCGGACATGGACAAGACCTACTTCGACGTGCCCCGCATGCGGGTGGCGACCAGCGGCGGATATCTGACGGCGGGGGTCGCCTACGTGCTCCATCCCCATCGGGACATCTGGTACTCGTCGCCGCCGTCCCAGCTCAACTGGTGGCTGCCGGTCTATCCCTTCGAGTCGGAGAGCTCGTTCGCCTTTCATCCCAAGTATTGGAACGAGCCGGTCCCCAACAGCTCCAACGAGTACAACCACTACGAGTGGAACAAGGTCGGCCGCGCCAACGCCTCGAAGGAGGTCAAGACGGACACCCGCAAGCAGCCGAAGCCGCTGGGACCGCTGGAGCTGGAGCCGGAGCTCCGCGTCGTCTGCCCGCCGGGCGGCCTGATCCTGTTCTCGGGCGCCCATCTGCACTCGTCCGTGCCGAACTCCTCGGGCCGGTCGCGCTTCAGCATCGACTTCCGCACGGCCCATCTCGACGAGCTGGCGGCGCTGGGCGGCGCGCCGAGCATCGACCGCGAGTGCACCGGCACCACCCTCTTCGAGCTGCGGCGGGCTTCGGACCTGTCGCCCGTCCCCGAGGAGATCATCCGCCTGTATGACCCGAACCCGCCCGAGGACCGGGAGGGGCTGGTCTACAAGCCGCCGGCCGCCGCCGTTCCTACGGCGGGGATGTAGCCCCGAGGGCCGGGGGCGGCGGGACCTCGGCCTTCATCCCTTCCCGGATCCCTTTGACCTTGGCGACCACGGCCGCCTGATTCCCCTTGCGCAGCTCGCGCAGCCAGGCGACGGGGAAGGCGGCAGCGTTGAAGGCGAGATAGGTGAGCCACTGCCAGGGCCCGGCGTAGCGGCGGACGTAGATCGCGCCGCTCCTGCCGAACTGGAAGTTGCGGCCCGGGCTGTAGCCGCCGGTGGTGAAGGCCACCATGTGGTAGAGCACGGCCCGGTGCGCGTAGACGCAGCGGAAGCCGTGGCGCTTGACGCGGGTGCAGAAGTCGGCGTCGTCGACGCAGATGTAGAAGACGGCGTCCCACATCCCCGCGGCCTGGGCGGCGGCGCGCCGGATCAGGATGGCGCAGCCGTTGACGTAGTCCACCTCCGCGTCCCGGTCGTACTGGCCGCGGTCGATCTCGCCGTAGCCGCGCTCGCGGGTGATCGACTCCCGGAAGCGGAGGATTCCTCCCGCCGACCATAACCGCCGGCGGTCGCCATGGAAGTAGCACTTGGGGCCCACGCAGCCGATCGCGGGGTCCGACTCCGCCACCTTGACCAGCTCGTCCAGCATGGCCGGCTCGACCTCGATGTCGTTGTTGAGCAGCAGCACGTAGTCGTAGCCGTTCTCGAAGGCCCAGCGGAAGCCCTGGGCATAGCCGGAGGAGCTGCCGCGGTTGACCTCCACCCGGACCTGCCGGAGGTCCGGATAGGCCCGGGCGAGCGCCTCGGGAGAGCCGTCGGTCGAGGCGTTGTCGAGCACCACCAGGTCGAAGTTGGGATAGGTCATCCGCCGCAGGCTCTCGACGGCCTGGAGGGTGATCTCCCTGCCGTTGTAGTTGACGACGACGGCGGCGACGCGGGGGAAGGATTCCGGCATGGGCCCGATGATTGGACCACAAGCCCGGCGGGCCCCGCACCGGAGCGGGCCCGCCGAACATGGTTCCGATCGTAGCGGCGGGGTCTAGGGGAAGAACTCCACCTTCAGGTTGGAGTATCTCCAGCCGATCGACGCCGGCTCGATCGTGGGGTTGGTGCCCGGGTTGCTGAGGCCGAGGTTGATCTTGTCCGTTGCCAGGATGCTGATCTGGTTGATGTTGGGCGTGCCCACCAGATCGACGACCAGCACGCCGTCGCGCGTCGCCTTCAGGGTGATAACCCTGCGTGCCGTGTCGTAGACGTAATCGATCACGTAGGTTTCACCCGCCTGCGCCGCCAGGCTCTGATCGATCCTCGCCTTGTCGACGTGGGCCTGATTGAAGCCGTGCCGCAAGGTCAACTGGTTGGTGACCGGCCCCCTCAGGAAGAGGTTGCCGAACATGTCCCGGTTCCGGTTCTTCACGAAGTACAGGATGCCATGAGCCCCCGTGACGGCCACCGGGTTCCATGGGCCGACCGTGACCTCGAGGTGGACCTTCACGGCGCTGTACGTGGCGGCCGGCGGCGCCAGGGTGATGGCGCGGTCCGGAGTCGCGACGGTCGAGGCGTGCACCAGGCCGGGGAAGACGTAGCAGGCGGTGCCGGCGCTGCATTCCAGCCCCGTCGGCGTCCCGCCGGGCAGCGTCAGAAGCGAGGCGCTCGACTCGGACGGCGTGGCGACGGCGAATTCACCGGTCGCGGTGTCGGTCATGTGGGCGTAGACGTAGAAATCGGTGTTGCAGGTGACTTCCGCGCGCGCGTCGGCGATGCCGGCCGGGACCCCGCTGAAGATGTTGGCGAAGAGACGGTGCGACAGGGGCAGGAGCGTGAGCGGCGCTTCGGGAAAGGCCAGGGTGCCGTCGGCGCGCAGGACCCGGGCCAGGCAGCTCGCCTGGGTCTTGCCGAGGTTGACGACCACCAGGTCGGCGGTCCGGGTGCCCAGGCTCTTCAAGCCCTGAACGACCAGGCGCTCGTTGGCGCGGCCCATGGTTTCCGAAGAGATCACCGGCAGCTCGACGCCAAGACTGGCCGTGGCGCCGGTGCCGACCAGCCGGGCGCTGTAGTGGACGCCGACGAGAGAGCTCAGCTCCAGCAGACCGCGGGCGGTGGCCGGCGGCTTGAGCACCGTCGTCCGGCCGGCCGCGACCGGCAGAGCCGTCGGGGTGAGGCCTGTACGGATCGTGCCGTTCACCCCGGTCGCGAGCTGCAGGGAATTGACCGTGCGCTGCTGCGCCAGGGTGTTGGTGACGGTGATCTGGGTCTCGTAGGGAACCGGGCCTACCGCGCTGACTCCAGGCAGGGGCACATAGACGGTGCCCGCGTGAACGGCTGTAGCCATTGCGAGTCCGAGCGGCAGGAGGACTCCGGCCAGAGCTTTAGACGAAAATTTCATTACAGTTTCTACTCCTTGGTTGGTGGACAGAGCACACCTGCGGCCACTATGGTAATTTCCACTATAGGGGTTTTCACGGGAGCGGGCAAGCGCTCGCGCGCCTTGCGGCCACCCTTCGAGCCCGATACCATCCGGCCCGGCCATGCCCCTGCCTCCCCTCCGGCGAGTCGCCGCGCGCCTCCTCCTGCTGGGAATCAGCGCGTTCCTCGGCCTGCTCGCCGCGGAGCTTGCCGTCCGCCTGGTCCGTCCCCAGCCGGTGATGGTCGTCTCGCGGGGCCTCTACGAGCCGGACCCGCCCCGCCGGTACCGCCTCCAGCCCGGCTTCACGGGCAGTCTCACCAACCGCGTCGAGTTCGATACCAAGGTCTCGATCAACCAGGCCGGCCTGCGGGGGCCGGAGGTCGGGGCCAAGGCGCCAGGGACCCTGCGCCTCCTGGCCCTGGGGGATTCCTTCACCTTCGGCGTGGGGGCCCAGGCACGGGAGACCTATCCGGCGCGGCTGGAGGAGATCTTGCGGTCCCGGGGCGTGCGTGCCGAGGTTCTGAATGCGGGGGCGCCCGGTTTCAGCGTGCCCGACGAGACCGCCTGGTTCCAGCGCTGGGGGCGGCCGCTGGAGCCGGACATGATCCTGCTGGCCGTCTTCGTCGGCAACGACCTCCAGGACGCGGCGCCGGGCGGTCCCAAGGTCGTGGTGGCCGACGGCGCCCTGCTGGTCGAGGGGGAGAAGGGCCGCAGCCTCTCGCGTTGGCTCTATTACCACTCCCATCTCTACGTCCTGTTGAAGAGCTCGGCGCTGGGCGGGCCCCTCCGCCGGCTCCTCGGCCTCCCCGAGCCGCTGGAGACGCGGCAGCTCCGCTCGGAGATGGAGCTGTACGCGAAAGGCAGGCCCTCGAAGATCGCCGTCGAAGGCGGCGCGGCGACGGAGAAGGCCGTGGCCGGGCTGGTCGAAAGCGCCGGGGGAGCCCGGATCCTGGCCGTGATCATCCCGTCCCTGGTCCAGGTCGACGCCACCCGCTGGCAGGCCAGCCTGAAGCGGTTCGGCCTGGAGCCCCGGAGCTACGACTCCGACCAGCCTACCCGGCTCTTCCGCGAGATCTTCGCCCGTCACGGAGTGCCGGCCCTGGATCTGACGAGGCCCTTTACCCAGGCGATCCGGAGAGGGGAGGAGATCTACTACCCGATCGACCAGCACCTGACGCCGGCGGGGTACCGGCTGATGGCGCAGGCGGTCGCCGACTCGCTAGGGCGCCCGCTCTAGCAGCACCACCGCTTCCTTGCCCCAGGGGGACGCGATCCGCCGCGTCCGGCCCCCCTCGATCCGTCCTCCGTCCGCCACCATCCCGGTCGCGGGGTCGAACCACTCCATTCTCAGCTCTCCCGGGACGGACGACAGGTGGAGACGGCCTCGTCCCCGCGGCAGGTAGGCCAGGATCTCCTCGAGTCCCGGCGTGCGGTTCACCAGGGCGTAGCCGGCCGAGGAGATCTCGGAGTCCGGCGCGCACGCGGCGAGATCGATCCGCCTGGAGAAGCGCAGGGTGTCCCCCATGGCCCGGCGGGCCGCCTCCCGCACGGGATCGCCGTCGAGGGGGTCCATGTAGATGGGATGATGCCCCCGCAGGAACGTCTTCCATACCCAGTCCCGGCCGCCGCCGATCCCCCAGAGATGGTCCGTGTCGACCAGCACCACCTTCGAGCCATCCGCCGGGGGCGGGGATTTCCTCCAGCCCCCCTTGTTGCCCGGGGAGACCCAGTCCGCCGGGCTCTCGAAGAGGTCGCGGTTCCGGTTGCCGGGAAAGCAGGCCGTCATGCCGATCGGCTGCCGGACGCCGAGGCCCCGCAGATGGCGGATCAGGTGGTATTGCCAGTCCCGCGAGGTGCCGGGGCTCTCGTTGGAGATCTCCCAGAGGATGAAGTCCAGATCGCCCACCGTTTCCACGACCTTCTCCATATAGGCCTCCTGGAGACGGGTGATCGCGGGAGTTCGGAGGGTGTGGACGTCCGAGCCCTCGCCCCGGGCGTCGGGGTCGCCGTCGATTTCATCGACGTTGTTGCGCCGGTTGAAGGGGTGGTGGTCCCAGGGGTTGCCCTCGCCCTTGTCGTGGATCGACCAGCCGTTGAACAGCATCACGGAGACGTAAAAGCCCCGCTCGCCGGCCCGGACGACCCGCTGGCGGAGCCGCTCGAAGTACTCGGGATTGAAACGGGTCAGGTCGAACCGCGGGCCGGTGCGAAGCCAGGGCCGGGGATGGAGGTCGTGCGTCCAGGCTTCGTGAGCCCAGAGGCGGATGAAGTTGTGGCCCCAGGAGGCGAGGCGGTCCAGATAGCCCTCGAAGTCGAAGCCGCCGGGGCGCTCGCCGTTGTCCATCAGGCTGTCCCAATGATGGGAGCCCACGAGATAGACGGCGCGGCCGTGGCCGTCCTGGCCGTCCTGGCCGTCCTGGCCGTCCTGAAAGTAGCGGGGGTTCTCGGGATGGACGCGCAGAGGGGGCATTGGAGGCTGCCGGAGGTTAGCACGGGGCCGGAACGCGCTATCCTTCCGCTCCCATGAGCCCTCCTGAATACGGCTGTCAATCCATGGTCGCTCCCCTGCGCCGCGTCCTCGTCCGCCGGCCGGACGAGGCTTTCGGCGACGCCGATCCCGTGCGCTGGCACTACACCTCCCGGGTCGATCTGGAAGCTGCCCGGCGCGAGCACGACGCCCTCGTGGACCTGCTGCGCGGCGCCGGCGCCGAGGTGATCGAGCACTCCGCGCCCCAGCCGGACCGCGCGGATTCGATCTACGTCTTCGACCCCGTCCTGATCACCGAGCGAGGCACGGTGCTGCTGCGGATGGGCAAGGCCCTGCGCCGTGGCGAGGAGGAAGCCCTGGGCCGCCGTCTCGAGGAGTCCGGAGTCCCCATCCTTGGGCGTCTCCAGGGAGAGGCTACGGCCGAGGGGGGAGACCTCCTCTGGCTCGACCGCCACACGCTGGCCGCCGGCCAGGGGTTCCGCACCAACGCCGAGGGGCTCCGCCAGCTCCGGGAGATCCTCGGTCCCCTGGGCGTCGAGGTCCTCCCCGTCGAGCTGCCCTACTTCGGCGGCCCCGAAGCCTGCCTCCACCTTCTCTCCATGATCAGCATGGTGGACCACGACCTCGCGGTGGTCTACGCGCCCCTCCTCGCCGTCCCTTTCTGGCGTTGGCTGCAAGACCGGGGCATCCGTCTGATCGAGGTGCCGGAAGAGGAGTTTCCCACCCAGGGCCCCAACGTCCTGGCCCTTGCGCCTCGCAAGCTCCTGATGCTGGAGGGCAACCCCGTGACCCGGCGGCGCCTGGAGGAGGCCGGCTGCGAGGTGCAGACCTACCGCGGCCGGGAGATCTCGCTCAAGGCCGAGGGCGGACCGACATGTCTGACCCGGCCGGTGTGGCGGGAGGGGTAGGGCGCGAAGATACCGTCAGTGATAGTCCTTCCCCAAAGGACAAAGCTCTGTTAATTTGTCCTTCATGGAAGGACAAGAGGGACGCACCACCGTCATCGAGGCTCTGATCGCGGACTTCCATGAAAGGGAGATCCCGCGGGTGACTCCTCGAAGCCTCTCGCTCCCGTCGCTCCCGGGCAAGGCGGATGTAGTCATCGGGATGCGCCGGTCGGGAAAGACCTTTTTTCTCTATCAGAAGATCGGGGAGTTGCTGGCCCAGGGGGTCGAGCGCAGCCGGCTCCTCTACCTGAACTTCGAGGACGAGCGGCTCCTTCCTCTCGCGACCCCTGACCTGTCCAGGATCGCCGAGGCGTTCTATCGCCGGTTTCCTTCCAGCCGCGAGCAGCCGTGCTGGTTCTTTTTCGACGAGATCCAGAACGTTCCGGGCTGGGAGAGCTTCGTCCGCCGGCTTCTTGACACGGAGAAGCTGTCCCTGGTCCTGACCGGCTCCTCGGCCCGGCTCCTCAGCCGCGAGATTGCCACCAGCCTGCGGGGGCGGAGCCTGGCCACCGAGATCCTGCCGTTCAGCTTTGCGGAATCGCTGCGCCACGAGGGTCTGGAGCCACCCGCGAGTTGGCCGCCCGGAGCGAAGGCGCGCTCCCTGCTGGAGAACCGGTTCGAGCACTACCTGGAGGCCGGGGGGTTTCCAGAGGTCCAGGGGATTCCGCAGGATCTCCGGGTCCGCGTGCTCCAGGAGTACGTGGACGTGGTGATCTTCCGCGACGTCATCGAGCGTCATGGCGTAGAGAACCTCCAGGCTTTGCGCTATCTGGAGCGCAGCCTGTTGGCGAGCCCGGCCGGCCGGTTCAGTGTCAGCAAGCTGTTCAACGACCTCAAGTCGCAAGGTGTCAAAGTGGGCAAGGATACGTTGTACGAGTACCTTGCCCATCTGGAGGACAGCTTCCTTCTGTTCACGGTTCCCATCGCAGCCCCTTCGGTCCGGGTCCGCCAGGTCAATCCCCGCAAGTGCTATCCGGTCGATCCCGCGCTCGCGGCAGCCGTCTCCTTCCGGGCCTCCGAAGATCTTGGCCACCTCCTGGAGACCGCGGTCTACTTGGAGCTCCGGCGGCGCGGGTGGTCTCTGGGCTATCTCACGACCCGCTCCGGCTACGAAGTCGATTTCCTGGCCGAAGACTCCAGCGGCTCCCGTGAGCTGATCCAGGTCTGCGCCGGCCTGGAATCCCCTTCGACGCGCCAGCGCGAGCTCCGCGCACTGGAAGAAGGCATGAAAGAGGCCTCCTGCGAGAAAGCCACCGTGATCACGTTGAGGGAAGAAGGCTCCGCCGATATTGGTGGACGGACGGCCCGCATCGTGCCCGCGTGGCGCTGGCTGCTGGAGACCTGAAGCAGCCCTTGGGTGCTACGCCCTTGCCTCCTGTCCGTCCCTGCAGGTCTGGGCGTGGATCTCCCGCGTCAGTTCCTCGACGTGCTGGGTGAGCTCGCGGGTGATCCGCGTCAATTCAGTGTTCTGCTCCAGCAACTGGAGGATCTGCTCCTGCTGGCGGGTGGCGATCTCCTGCCGCTCGAGGCTGGCGGCGGCCAAGGCCTCCCGGTGCCGGGCGTCCGCTTCGGACATGGCCTTGTCGCGGTCCGCCTGCCGGGTCTGGGCGAGGAGGATCAGCGGCGCCGCATAAGCCGCCTGGAGGCTGAAGGCCAGGTTCAGGAGGATGAACGGGTAGGGATCGAAATGCCGGACGCTCCAAACGTTGTAGGCGATCCAGGCCGCGACGAGAAAGGTCTGGGTGATGAGAAAGGCCGGCGTGCCGAAGAAGCGGGCGAATTTCTCCGCCTTCTGGCCGAACCAGTCGCTGCCGAAAGCCGAGGAGAGGTGGAGATGGGGAGTATGGAACCGGAGGTGGTGGGGAAAATTGCCGGCCAGCTTGGACGGATCCGAAGGCATGAATCACTCCCTCCCGGGTCTCGGAGCGCGGGGCTCGCGTCCTGAGCGATGCTAGCACCCTGCGCCGAGCCCCTCTGTAGTAGCATCTCCCGTCCGCCGAGATGCCGCCGATGCCGTCCAAGCTCCTGAAATCCCTCTGGATCGTCTCCCTGCTCATCCTGGCCGCCGGCTGCCGCGGCAAGGAGGGGATAGGGGAGGTGGCGTCCGCTGATCCCGGCCTCCACACTCCCCGCCGGGTCTTCCTGATCACGGTGGACACCCTGCGGGCGGACCACATGAGCCTGTACGGCTCCCCCCGGGCCACGTCGCCGAACCTGGAGAAGATGGCAGCCACCGGCGTCGCGTTCGACCGGGCGATCTGCCAGTGGCCGAAGACGGGCAGCTCGTTCGCCGCCATGTTCACCGGCCTCTACCCTCACACCACGGGCCTTACCCACAAGGCGGCCCTGCGGATTCCGGCCGAGTACCTGACGCTGCCCGAATTCTTCCAGGAGAACGGTTTCAAGACGTTCGGCGTGGTCTCGAACGCCGTCCTCGCGGCCCAGTTCGGCTGGAACACCGGCTTCGACGAGTTTCAGGAGACCTGGGGCGGCGGCGAGTTCCCGGACGATCCCAAGGCGTTCCGTCCCCTGGCGAGCGCCATCAAGGTGAACGGCCTCGCCCTGCCGCTGCTCAGGAAGTACGCCGGGGCCGACAAGCTGTTCGCCTGGATCCACTACTCGGACCCTCACGCACCGTACATCCTGCCCGAGGGCGCCACGAATCCCTTCCTCGGAGACGGTCTCTCGAAGACCGGCCGGACCCTGCCGGCCCGGGTCACCAAGGGCTACACCCTCGAAGGGCACGCGGACCTCGATTACTACGTCTCGCAGTACGACGCCAACGTCCGGGTGGCGGACGGCTACATCCAGAAGCTGCTGGAGGAGATGCGCTCCCTCGGGCTGCTCGAGGACAGCCTGGTGATCTTCACCGCCGACCATGGCGAGAGCCTGGGCGAGCACAACTCGTGGTTCGAGCACGGGCCGCTGCCCTACAACACCACGGCTCACGTGCCGCTCTTCTTCGTGATGGACGGCCTGGCGGCGGGCCGCCGGGTGGACCGGCCGGTGGAGCTGGTGGACCTCTACCCGACGCTGCGCGAGCTGATCGCGCCGGACCGCGAAGTCCCCGGCCTCGAGGGGAAGAGCCTCTGGCCGCTCTTACGGGACGGCAACCCGAGCGGTGCGGACGCTTTCCGCCAGGCGTTCTCCGCGGCCGGCCGGCATCCGAACCTCTACCACAGCGTCCAGGAGGGGACCTGGAAGCTGGTCTTCAACTCGGGCGGCAAGCGCTCGCGCGCCGCGTCCTCCGCCACGGGCGGCTTCGAGCTCTACAACCTCGCCGAGGATCCGCTGGAGACCAGGAACCTCGCCGCCACTCATCCCGAGGAGGTCCGCCGCCTGAGGCGGGACCTCGTCAACTGGATGAAGAAGGCGCGCTCGCTCGGCGACGAGGAGGAGGGGGACGCGGAGACCGAGCGGGCCCTGCGGGCTCTGGGGTATTTGAACTAGGGGCGCCTACGACGGGGCCGTCGCCGTGCGGCCGAAGTTCGCCGCCAGCACGGCCAGGTCCTGGCCGTCGACCCTGTTGTCGGCGTTGAAGTCCGCGTTCGTGTTGTAGCCCGCCTCGCCGCGTTGCGCGCCGAAGCTGCGGCCGAACAGCACGAGATCCGTGCCATCCACCCGGTTGTCCTTGTTCAGATCGCCCTGGAGGCTGCCGGAGCCGGACCCTAGAATGGTGAAGCGGCCGATGACGCGGTCGATCGTGTTGGGCGGGGTGGCGAGGTCGCGGGAGCGCAGGCCGAGGGTGACGGTGCCCGAGAGCGGCGCCAGCGACTGGTAGCTGAGGTGCGCCCGGCGCGAGTTGCCAATGGGCGCCGCCGTGACGACCTGGCCGTTGACCAGAAGGAACGTGCTAGCGAGGTCGATCCCGGCGCCGAAATCCCAGATGTCCACTTCGATCGGGATGTCCGACCGGACGTTGCGGGCACCGGGGGAGGGGGTGATGACGCCGGGCACGGGCGACACGGTGTCGATCCCCTGGATGACGTTGAAGAACACCTGGGCGAGGAGCAGGAAGCCCGCGGCATTGGGGTGTCCGACGGGATCCGGCTCCAGGGGGCTGTAGTAGACGGCGTACAGGTCAGGCGTGTTGCGGTAGACCTCGTTGGGATCGGCCAGGCCCCGCTGTTCGGTGCCGGCGAGGTCGCGGATGCGCCCGTTGAGGTCGTCGGTGAGCGAGTTGTCCGCGTCGACCCGAGCGCTCGGATCACGAGGAATGACGGTCGCGTGGATCACTCGCATGTTGCGGTTCTCGGCCTTGCGGGCCATGGCCTGGAGGTCGAAGATGGTGGTCTCGATGCCGATGTTTCTCGAGATGTCGTTCGTCCCCTCCATGAGGATGAGCACGTCTCCGGGGCCGCCCTGGGGCAGGACCGAGTCGATCCGGGTGACGCCCACCGTGGTGTTCTCGCCGGGAACGCCGAGGTTCAGCACCGTGGCGCTCACGCCGGCGGTCTGAAGCATGGTCTCCAGGCGGGGGGGGTAGCCGAGCCGGGCCCGGTCGGGGTTGTCCCCGACTCCGAAGGTGATGCTGTCGCCAAAGGCGAGGTACTTCCTCGGCGCCGTCTGCGCGGCGACGGGGGAGGGCAGCGTCCCCAGGACCAGGAGCGAGGCGGCGAGAGCTCGTAGTCTCAAGGCTGCTTGTCCTTGTGGACGGCGTCCATGTGCGCGTCGGCCTGCCGCTTCTGGGCAGGCCAGCGCATCTTGACGGCGCCGCTGCCGTCGAAGGAAACCACCGGCCGGTCGAGAGCCGATGGGACCGTCGCCTTGGCCAGGATCCGGCCCTCGCCGTCGAGATCGAGGACCGACCAGGCCCGGGGCACGGCATTCATGTACAGCAGGCGGACGCTGACGCGGTCACCGCCGTCGACGAAGGCTGGGAAGAGCGAGCCGGACGGCGCGGCGGCGCGCTCGCCGCGCCACTCGCCGGCCGCGAAGCGGGCCGTTCTCAACTGATAGCCGTTGCCGTCATAGCGGCTCCAGGCGATCAGCGCGCCGCCGCCGGGCGTGGCGGCGAGCGCGGGCGTGATGTCGGGCACGGAGTTGCGGCTCGAGAGGCGGCTCACGGGTAGCCAGGAGCCCCCTACGCGGCGGCTCCAGACGATCTCGTCCGCGGTGCCGTCGAAGGCGCTCCAGGCCAGCAGCCACGAGCCGTCGGCCAGCACGGCGCCGGCCAGCGCGAGCTGGCTGCCGGGACCCGGATGGGAGACCCGCTGCGGCGCCTGCCAGCGGCTGCCCGTCCAGGCGGCGGCGCGCACGGAGAACGACCGGGGGCCGTCCCCCTCGAGCCAGGCGAGGCCGGCCAGCCGGCCGCCGTCCACCAGCAGCACGGGCCCCGACCGCATGGCACCTACCTGGCCGGCGGGCTCGGCCAGCGGAGCCGAGGCC
>DATFNZ010000070.1:0-11881 GCA_035266085.1 Thermoanaerobaculia bacterium | reverse complement strand
GAACGGGGTTGAGGGCACGGTGTCGCCTTGACCCCACCCTGCGCCAACGCGTGATCGTCCCGTAGAGACGTCCCAGACGAGTCACCCATACCGCTTCGGAATCGACAACGTCGGGGCGTCTCCGCGGCGGGAAAAACGTGGAATCCCACCAACACCTCCCGACGTCACAAGTCCCGGATACCCGGAACGAACTTCGGGCACGTCGTACTAGGCATCATCGGCTCTGAGAGGGCCGGCGGAGCGTCCGCTTCGTAGCGGCGCAGCTTTAGCTCTGGCTGTGCTCTTGGAGTTGAGCTCGCAGGCGGGCGAGCTCAGCCTCAGCCGCTTCGGCCCGCCGGCTCTCTGCTTCGGCCCGCTGACGCTCCGCTTCCGCCTGTTCCTCCGTCGATGGCACCAGGCTGCCGTCCGGGCGAAACAGCCGGACCCAGTCGTATTCTCTGCCCTCGTGGACCCCATGCCAGAGGCCGAGGAAAGCCCCGAGCTGCTCGCTCCGGAAACGTCCCTGGGCATCAGGCGCCATGGGCAGATAGGACCGGTTCGACAGCCGGAATCCCTCCAGCTTCAGAGTCTCCGGCTCGTAGAGGAAGTACTCCTTCGTCCGCCAGATCCGGGAGTAGAGAGCCTTCTTCTCATTGCGGTCGATCTCCGCCGTGGAAGGCGACAGCAGCTCGACGATGACGTCCGGAAGACGCCCGCCCTCTTCCCACGACACCCACCCCTTACGATTGCGCTGAGAGTCGACGCCGTCCACCCAGAAGACGTCCGGGCCCCGAAAATAGGGCCGTCCCTGGGCCACGTCCCGCGCCTGGTCAATGGAGTAGTACACGAACATGTCTCCGCCGACGTAGAAGTCGCTCCGCCCCTGCTCCACCATGGCCTGGCGGATCAGATGCCGGAGGAAGGGAAACTGGAAGCTATGCCACTCGGTCTCCAAAGGCTCTCCGTCGCTGTAGACGAGCTCAAAAGGCAGAGGCGCAAGCGCCGACAAAGCTGGCTGGCCCATGACATGCTCCCTTTCGGAGTCGTTGTTTTGGAGAACTCTATTCCGCATGGAGAGAAAAGGGAAGGAGGATGCGAGCCCCGATCCCGCTCCTGGACGACAGGATAGCATGGGGCCTCTTCCCCTCCCCCGGCGGCGGCGCGTTTCTCGTCCCGATCCGGTCTTCCTCCCGAGACGAGGATCTGACGCTGTTTTCGGCGGCATGTCGTACATCGGCGATGAGCCATCGTCAGTGGCGGCAGACCGTCGTGCTGCGACGACGGTCCGGCGCGAGTTGCGGCAGACCGTCGTACATCGACGATGAACCGTCGTCAATGGCGGCAGATCATCGTACTGGGACGATGGTCCGTCGCCGCGTTCGGCAGATCGTCGTACTGGGACGACGGTCCGGCGCAAGTTGCGGCAGACCGTCGCCGCGAGCCGATGAATCGTCGTACCTCGACGACAAACCGTCGCAGTTTGCGGCGGCCCGTCGTACATCGACGATGAGCCGTCGTCAGTGGCGGCAGACCGTCGTACTGCGACGATGGTCCGTCGCAAATGGCGGCAGACCGTCGCCGCGAGACGATGAACCGTCGGACATCGACGACGGCTTGCCGCCAATCGCGGCGACCCGTCGTACCTCGACGACGAACCGTCGTCAGTGGCGGCAGACCGTCGTATTGCGACGACGGTCCGTCGCAAGTTGCGGCAGACCGTCGCCGCGAGACGATGAACCGTCGTACCTCGACGACGGCTCGGCGCAAGTTGCGGCAGACCGACTTCGCGGCGGACGATGAGGATATTAGGAGACACCCTTCCGGACCAGACCTTCTTGCAGCCCGGAGGGCAATCGGCTGATAGCGAGCCGGACGGTCTTGAGCACTGAGGGGCTTCGCGCCAGCTCTTCCCAGGCCGCCGGCAGGTCGCCAGGGCGGTCCGAGACCAGAACCTCGAGGACATCGCCGGCCTGGCGCAGATCCTTGATGGCTTTCGTCTGCTCTGAGACTGGCCGCTTCCCGGAGATCCAGAGCTTGTGGAACGCGAAGCGCGCGGGATGAGGAACGTTGACCAGGATACTGGAGCCACCGATGACGGCCGCCTGGACAGGCTCGCGGATCAGGTAGTCGAGAAACCGCAAGGGATGAGCGGAGACCCCGAGGGCGGGCAGGAACACCGGCTTCGCGGACTCCCGGCCGAACATCGGCATCAGAAAGTCGACTCGCAACTCCCGGCCCCGGATCTTGAAGGACATGCTCGGCAGCATGGACCCGCTCCGGCGGTTATACGCAGCTTCTTGATTCTGGCGTATAACTTGGGTCGGAGGCCAAGCGACTGGCATCCGCCCGTCAGCACTCCAGATCCATCTTCCCCTTGCCCTACTTTGTAGTTACACTGGCATCGGTGAGCGACCTTCGCTTCGAGTGGGATAAGGCCAAGAATGACAGCAACCAGAGCAAGCACAGCGTGTCCTTCGAGGAGGCACAGACCGTCTTCTCGGATGAGCATGCCCTCTTCGTGGGGGACCCGGATCATTCCGAGAGCGAGGACCGGTTCCTGCTCCTTGGCCTCAGTTCCCTACTACGGACGCTGGTGGTCTGCCACTGCTACCGGGATCAAGAGGATCTGATCCGAATCATCTCGGCTCGCAAGGCCAACCCGGAGGAGCGAGCCCTGTACAACCGCAGGTGGATACGATGAGAGAGCACTACGACTTTTCCGAGGCGCAGAAAAACCCCTACGCGAAACGGCTCAAGAAGCAGGTGACGATTCGGCTCGACGAATCGACCCTGGAGTATTTTCATGCCTTGGCGAACGAGATGGGGATTCCCTACCAGACTTTGATCAACCTGTACCTGCGGGATTGCGCGGCTCACCGGAAGAAGCTGTCGATCCAGTGGGAACCCGCCGCCTGAGGGTGTCTTCTGCCGGCCGGGCGGTAGAGGGCCCAACCGGCGGCCTCCTCCTCCACCAGTTTGGAACATCGCACGTAGCGGGCCGTGAGCAGGGCCTCTGCGGAGCCGTCCCACCTTTAAGACTTGACCCGGAAAGCCCCTTGGCGTAGTAGTCTTGGTCAAGGTTGGTCAACCTGGGAGGGCTCTGGGATGTCCGAGATCATCTACAATCTGTATGAGGCTAACTTCTCTCTCGCGGCTGGTCGATCGCTCCGCGAACGGTGAGGAGATCATTCTGTCCAAGGCAGGCAAACCTCTCGCGAAGCTCGTGCCCTTCCACCGGTCTCCCAAGCCGCGTCAGTCCGGCGGATGGGAAGGTCAGATGCGTATCTCGGAAGACTTCGACGCTCCCCTGCCTCCGGAGATCCAAGCCGCTTTCGAGGGGCAAGGGAGGCCTACGATGTAGATATCCTCTGGGCCTGACGCCGTTCTCAGAGGACCAGCCTCACCCCGCCGGCTCGAACATCGCATGAAACCCCAGGTGCACGAATCCCCCCACCCGCACCACCGCCACCGGCCCCGCCGCCACGTCGAGAGCATCGAAGATCAGGAAGGCGCTCTCCCCTGTCTCGGCGTCGAAGCGCTGGCAGATCACCGCCCCTCCCCCACCCTCTGGGTTCGGAGCGAAGGCAGGCTCCCCCCCTAGATACTGGCCGGGCGGTGCCTGCCAGACATCCATCCGATCCGGGTGACTCCAACTCGCGTGGACGACCTGATCGAACGTCTTGCGGCCGGGCTGACCGGTCTTCGAGATGCCCAGCATCCAGAAGTCTTCGTAGGGGTGGCCCGCCAGGTTGGGATCGATGGCGGGGAAATCGGGGGCCTTGTCGTAGGCGATCTCGATGCGGTCCAGGAGGGTGCCGGTTTCGAGGTCCACGACGAGGCGGACGGGACGGCCGGGGGCGACGTCGGGGAAGAGGCCGGGAAGGTTGTACTGGCCGTAGACGGGACGGTCGAGCTCCAGGACGTCCACGATCAGGTGTTTGCCGTCCTCGAAGGCGTTGATGCCGTGGAGGACGTAGCGGCTCCCGACCGGCACCGAGGCGACGGGCTCGCCATCCTCGCGGCGGACGATGAGGAGACGGCTTCCCTTCTCGGGCTCCCAACGGAGGGAGTCGAGGAGAGTCTTTCCTTCCTGCGCCAGAGACGCCATGTCCAGCCGGTAGGGGCCCAGGTAGAAAGCAACGTGCCGGCCGGAGAGGATGAAGTCGTGGAGCGAGCGGGGCTCTTCCAGCGGCAGACGCTTGCGGTAGACAAGGCCGCCGTCCGGGGCGAAGCGGTAGAGGTTGAGGCTCGGCTGGGTGGCCGAGAAGGAGATGCCGAAATTGAAGAGCTCCCCCGTCGCCGGGTCGATCTTGGGATGGGCGGCGAAGGGGCTCAGGGGGTTCAGGGCGCCGCCGAAGTTGTAGGGGCCGCGGGTCTCCAGCGTCTCCGGGTCCAGTTCCCAGGGGAGACCCTGCTCGCCGAAGGCCAGGAGGGTACCGGCGTGCGGGTAGACGCTGACGTTGAGCGGCGACTCCAGGGCGATCCCCCGCACCAGACGATCCCCAGGGAACGACGTGCCGAAGGTGCGGTAGAGGGCCCGGCCGGCGGCCTCCTCCTCGACGAGCTTGGTGCAGCGCACGTAACGGGCGGTGAGGTGGGCGCGCCCTTCGCCAAGACGGAGGGCGCAGACCATGCCGTCGCCGTCCAGCCAGTGGCGGTAACTCACGTCTCCGCGATGGAAACGGGCGGGGCCATTCAGATAATAGGTGCCGCGGAGGAAGGCGGGGATCTCCCCCTCGATCCCCGCCAGCTCGACGGAACGCTCTTCGGGCACGCAGGCGAAGGCCCGTTCGAGGCCCGGGGCGTGGTCCACCGCCGGGCGCTCGATCGGAGGTGCGACGCTCATCCCCGGCCTCCGGCCATGGCCTCCATCTCGACCGGCTGCGCCAGGCGCTCGGTCTTGAAGCGGGCCATGCAGGGGACGTCGAACCGCCAGACGTAGACCTCGTCGGTCTCCCGGCAGGCAGCTTCCAGACGCTCGGCCATGGCGTCCGGATCGAACTGCAGGTCGTTGACGTCGATGCCGCGGATGAAGGCGGCGTTGGTCGTGGCCCTGGGGTCGTCGAGCACGGCGGAGGCGATGTGGGCCGCCGTCCAGCGGGCCAGGTCGCGGAGGTTCTCGAGCTGCTCGTCGAGCACGTGCCGGGCTTCGTCGAGGCTGACGCCGACCTTGTAGAAGGTCAGCTCGGCCGCCGCCAGGGCCCCCACCTCGGTGAACTCGAAGAACACCGGCTCCGGCGAGGCCATCACCACGTTCTCCTTCTTCCAGCGGTAGTAGGCCGCCAGGATGCGGTGCATGCCGTGGTTGATGGGCCCGAGCTGGCCGAAGCGCCGCAGGAAGCCGGGCAGGAACGTCTGCTCGGTGAGCAGGTCGTTGATGAACGGGAAGACGTAGAAGGAGAAGTAGACGGAGAGCTCCCAGACGTAGCGCAGGGAGAAGGACTCCTGGTCGCCCAGCGTGCAGTAGCTGACGGCGAAGCTCGGCACGTAGGCCTCGTAGATCGCCCGCGCCAGGGGCTCGTAGAAGCGGATCTTGGTCTCCAGCTCCTTGCGCCCCTCGGTCAGGATGGCGTCGCTGACCAGCGTGTTGTAGGTCGAGATCAGGTCGCCGCCCGGGCTGTAGAGGGGATCCGTGAAGCGGCAGGCCTCGCCGACCAGGGCCCAGCGGTCGGGGGAGATCGTCTGGCCGTTGTCGAGGGCGAAGCTGGTCAGCCCCGAGTGGTGGAGGATCTTCCGGTTCGGCAGGTCGCGGGCGTAGAGCGGGTACTCGCGGCAGATCCACTCGACGAGCTTCTCGGCCGTCGAGACGTCCTTGAAATTGACGTTGGCGGAGTCGAACACCAGGCCCAGGCTGGTCTTGCCGTGGAGGGGGATCTCCCAGAACCAGTAGCCCTCGCCGCAGTAGTGGTTGGTGGCGAGGAAGGTGGGGAAATGCCCCAGAGCCGAGCGCTCGGGCCGTATGCGGATGGCCTTGCGGTCGAGGTTGGTGCACTTCTCGGGGTCCAGGAGCCCCTCCACCCACAGGAACGAGGAGCCGTGCTTGATCGGGCTCGGGCGGTCGAGCTTCTCCTTGCGGACCAGGAAGCGGCCGCGGCCGGAGGCGTCCACCACCCAGGTGGCGCGGCCGGAGATCTCCCGGCCGTCCGCCTCGAAGCGGAAGGCGTGGAGCCCGCCGCTCCCCTCTGCCGCGAGGTCCACGTGCAGGTTCGCCATGGGATGGATCAGCTCGAAGTTGGGGTGCTCGCGGTTCTTCTCCAGCACCGCGCCCTCGAACAGGTTGCGGTCGAGCTGGTAGGTGGCGATGTTGGAGATCTTGCGGATGTACGACTGGCTGAGGTCTTCCCAGACGTCGCCGCCGCGCTGCGTCTTCCAATAGAAGCGGAGGTTGTACTTGAGGAAGTGCTCGCGGAGGAGGTGCTCCTCCATCTCGAGCACCCGGGAGTAGTAGTAGCCGCTGACCTGAACGGTGGCCTCCCCTACTTTCTGCTTCGGCGACGGGATCTCGGCCAGGCGGTCCAGCATCAGGATGCGGTATTCCGGCCGGGCGAGCAGGAGCTGGCGCGCGAGCGTCAGACCCGCCAGCCCGGCGCCGATGATGAGGACGTCGACGCTGACCTCGGCCTTCTGAAGGCTGTTCTCTTCCATCTCTATGGTTCCCCCTTACGCTCTCCCCTTGGAGGAGCTGCTCTTCTTTGGCGCCGGAAGCCCGCCTTTCGTTTCATCGGCTAGAAAGTCTTCCCCACCGAGAGGTAGGGCTCCCGGTACCGGCGGGCGGATTTGCCCCACAGCCACTGGTTGTAGCCTATCTCCAGGCTGGTCCGGCCGCGCACCGGGATGATGAAGCCGGCGCCGGCCCGGAAGATGCTGGCGTCGTTGAAGTTGTTGGTCGCCGAGGAGCCGAAGCGGTCGTCGGGCTCGCGCAGCGTGTCGTTGCCCATGCTGCCGACGTAGTTCACCATGCCCTTGAGCGCCACGCCGTGCCAGGGGAGCGGATAGCCGGCCTCCAGGTAAACGGGGATGGCGTCCGCCGGCGAGCCCTCGCGCCAGGTGTAGCCGGCTTCGAGGTTGAGCCAGCCCGCGCCCTCCCGGTAGGAGTGGCTCACGAGATAGGTCAGCGTGTAGTCGCGCTTGAGCAGGCCGCGCCATTCGGGGCTCACTCCCCGCCGGTTCCCCTGGGCGTCGAAGAGATAGCGGTTGTAGGCGCCCGGCTGGTCGTAGAAGTAGGGGGTGCGCACGGTGCCGGCGAGCGCCATGGGCCAGTCCCCCTGGGCCAGCGCGTACTTGAGGCCGAACCAGGCGTCGGACAGGCCGGCGTTCCTTTCCAGGTCCGCGTGCGGACCCTCCAGGCCGTAGAGATAGGTCCCCAGCCACCGTACGGAGAGCCGGGGCAGCAGGCCGGCCTCGCCCGAGAGGTAGACGTAGCGGAAGTCGTGGTAGGTGATCACCCTCCGGCCTTGGAAAGTCGTGAGGTTCGTGTAGCTGTCGCCGTCGACGTTCCAGGAGGTGCTCGCCGTCTTGCGGCTATATCCCAGTTGAACGTCGCCCTCTCCCGGCTTCGGCACCCAGGCGCCGCCGCAGAGTCCGGCGGCGGGAAGCGCCAGCGATAGAACAAGGACAAACCCGCTGATCTTGTAGGCAGTTTTCATGTTTTCCTCCAATGGATGATGCCCGCCGGGCGTCACTTCGCCTGAAGCCGCTCCAGCAGGGACAGGAATCCTGACTCCGGGTCTTCTCCGAGATCGGTGAGCTGCTCGAGCAGGCTCAAGGTGTCCCAGCTCACCCAGCCCTCGACGATCTTGCCGCCTGCGATCCGGAGCATGTCGATACCGGTGGTGACCGTCTCCCGGCCCGTGGGGGGCAGGCCCGGGATCTCGCCCGTATGCCGCCCGCGGGCGGTCCAACGGACGACGATCATGTCGTCTTCGGCAACGGTCTGCTCCACTGTCACCCGGATCTCGGTGAAGGCCAGGTGATAGAAGAAGATCAGGTGGCGGATGGCGTCGGGGCCGCGGGAGAAATCGATGGGAAAGGGGACGCGGGCCTGAATCAGGCAGTCGCGGGCGAGGAGCTCGTCCGCGAGCGTCATGTCTCCCGTGTTCCAGAGGTCTTCCCGGAACCGCCGGCCGATCTCCTTGACCGCCTGCAGGTCCGCGCTCACTTCGCCGCTCCCTCGCCTTCCCGAACCGTGGTGACGCGGTCGATCGGGACGCTCACCTTCTCCACCCGGCCGCTCGGCCAGCGGATCTCGACGGAGTCGACGCGGGTGGCCTTGCCGAGGCCGAAATGTAGCCGCGCCGTGCTCTGGCCGGCGTAGCCGTTGCCGCCGTTGACCTCGCGGATCAGCGTCTCGCCGCCAAGCTTGACGGTGGCCCGGGCGCCGATGGCGTCGCGGTTCGACTTGGTGCCGACGAGCTTGAGCTCGATCCAGTGGCCCGCCCCCTCCGAGACGTTGCGGTAGAGGAGCGCCTCCTGGTTGGCGTTGGTCTGGTAGAGGTCGAGACGGCCATCGCCGTCGAGGTCCGCGACGCCGATCCCCCGGCCGTCCTTGTCGTTGTCCACCCCGGCCTCGGCCGCGACCTCCTTGAAGGCCAGCGTGCCGAGATTCCGGAAGAGCTTCTTCTTCTGATAGCCGCTCCAGGTCATGTTGCCAATGGCCGGCCAGTTGTTGACGTCCGTGAAGTCGATCCCCGGAGTGATGATGGTCTCGAGCAGAACGGGGATGTAGTTCTCCTTGCCGGCCGAGCGCAGGCCGTCGACGGCGAAGAGGTCCTCCCAGCCGTCGTTGTCGAAGTCGCCGAACTTGGCGGCCCAGCCCCACAGGGTGTTGCAGGTGCCGGTCTCCTTCGACAGGTCGGTGAACGTGCCGTCGCCGTTGTTGTGCCACAGCATGTTGCACTCCTTCATGTACTCGTCGGTGATGTTGGTGACGTAGACGTCGAGCCAGCCGTCGCGGTCGAAATCCCCCATCTCGGAGTTCATGCCTTTCTTGGTGTCCAGGCGGCCCAGGGCCTCCTTGGTGGCGTCGCGGAAGGTGCCGTCCCGGTTGTTGAAGAACAGCCGGTCGGTGCCGTAGTCGCCCGCCAGGTAGACGTCCTGCCAGCCGTCGTTGTCGAGGTCGCCGTGGCCCGCGTCGAGGGTCCAGCCGGTGTGCTGGGCAAGCCCCGCTTTCGCCGTCACCTCGACGAAGCGGAGGTCCTTGGAGCCGGGCTCGGTGACGTTGCGCCAGAGGCTGGCGCCGCCGCCGTTGACGGCGTTGTCGAGGTCGTTGGGCAGCACGTGAGGCGTCGGCAGGTCGACCAGGTTGACGGGCGGGAAGTAGTTGCCCAGGAGGATGTCGAGCCGGCCGTCGTTGTCGTAGTCGAAGGCGATGGCGGCGATGGTGTTGCCGAACCGGTTCAGGCCGGATTTCGCGGAGACGTCCTCGAACTTGCCGTTGCCGAGGTTGCGGTAGAGGAGCGGCGTGCCGAAGCGGGCGACCAGCAGGTCGCGCCGGCCGTCGTTGTCGGCGTCGAACCAGACGGCGTCGGCGACGATCGAACGCTCGTCGTTGCCGCCGGCGACGCCCGCTTCCTTCGCCACGTCGGTAAAGGCGAGCTTGCCGCCGGGCACGAAATCGTTGCGCAGCAGGCGGTTGGGGCGGCCGGCGTCGGAGTCGGTGACGAACAGGTCGTCGTCGCCGTCGCCGTCATAGTCGCCGACGGCGACCGAGGCGCCGCCGGAGGTGAACATGCCCAGGACGTCGGCGTGCTTGCCGCGGAACTTGTGGGTCTGATGCAGCGTCCGGGCCCCCGCGGCCGCCCCGATCTCCTCGAATCGGATGGGTGGCGGCGGATTCTGACCCTGAACGGTCGAGCCGGCGGCGATGAAAAGAACCGACAGGAAGGCCATCCGGATCTTCATTCCCCCTCCCAGAGAGGCGAGAGGTCGGTGTCCACCCGCTTGTTGGGATCGAGCTGCTCGTAGATGTACTTCTCCAGGTCCTCGCCGTCGCGGGCGAGGCGGGCCTGGAGCTGCGGATCGCCGGGGAAGAGCTTGAGCGCTTCGCGCCAGGTCGCCTTGGCCTTCTCCGCCTGCCCGGTCTTCCAGTAGCCGTCGCCCAGGGCGATCCAGGCCCGCACGTAGACCTTCCTCGGCTTGGGCTCCTGACGGGAGATCTCGACGGCCTGCTCCAGATCGGCGACGCCCAGGGGCGCGCGGCCGAAGATCACCGGCCAGTAGAGATAGCTGTTGCCACGGGTGAAGAGGGCGATCCAGGTCTTCTTGAGGTCGATCGACTTGCCGAAGTTGGTGAGGGCCTTGTTGGCCAGGATCACCTGGGTGATCGAGCCCGCGGCCGGGATCTTGTCCACGTAGGCGTAGCCGAAGTTCAGCCAGGCGTAGGCGGCCTGGGGATGATCGGCCGTCAGCTTCTCGAAGAAGGCAATGGAGCGGTCGTACTCGCCGGTGCGGATCACGGCCTTGCGGTACTCGTTGGCGCTCTTGAGCTCGTCCGGATTGGCGGCGACGGCCGCCTCCAACTGAGACAGGGCCGCGGCGTCCTTGTTCTCCGCGGCGGCACCTGGCAAAGCGATCCCCATGGCGAGCAGCAGGATCGCGAAGAATCCTCTCATCTCTTGATCTCCTGTGCGGCGGGCTGTCCTTCGATCAGGCGGTAGGTGCGGCCGGCCTGGAGCTTGTCGAACGTCTGCCGCAGCCCTGACGGCCAGCGCACTTCCAGGCGCTCGACGGCAGAGGCGCCGGCGAGGCCGAAGTGGACGCGGCGGCTGCTCTGTCCTGCGAAACCGTTGCCGCCGTCGACGAAGCGGAGCTGGGTGCGACCCTTCACGGTCGCCCGGAGCTGGGCGCCCACGGCGTCGCGGTTGGATTTACGGCCCTCGAGACGAAAGGCGATCCAGCTCGCGCCGCCGCCGGCCACGTTGCGGTACAAATAGGGCTCGGCGTTGGCGTTGGCCACGAAGAAGTCGAGCCGGCCGTCGTTGTCGAAGTCCGCCACGGCGATGCCGCGGCCGTCGCGGGTCGAGTCCACGCCGTGGCGGGCGGCCTCGTCGCGGAAGATGCCGCCGCCCTGGTTGTGGAACAATTTCTTCTTCTGGTACCCCGAGAGGCTCTTCTTGCCCATCGGCGGCCAGCTGCGGGCGTCGGCCAGGTCGACGTTCGGGCGGGTGACCATCTCGAAGACGTCCGGCACGTAGCTCTCGGGGCCGGCCGAGACCCAGCCGTTGACGACGTAGAGGTCCAGCCAGCCGTCGTTGTCGTAGTCGAAGAACTTGCCGCCCCAGCCCCAGCCCGTGTCGTGGACGCCGGTCTCCCGCGCCACGTCGGAGAAGGTGCCGTCGCCGTTGTTGCGCCAGAGGAAGTTCCCCTCGCGCATGTACTCGTCGGTGATGTTGGTGACGAAGACGTCGAGCAGGCCGTCGTTGTCGTAGTCGCCCCAATCGGCGTTCATGCCCTTCTTGGTGTCGATGCCGACCGCCTGCTTGGTGCGGTCGGCGAAGGTGCCGTCGCCGTTGTTGACCAGGAAGCGATCGGTGCCGAAGTCGCAGGCCACGTAGAGGTCGTCGTCGCCGTCGTTGTCGAAGTCGGCGTGGCCGAGGTCGAGGGTCCAGCCGGAGAGGGCGATGCCCGCCTCCCGGGTGGCATCGGCAAAGCGGCCGCCCCCGTCGTTGCGCCAGACGGTGAGGCCGCCGCCGTTGTCGGCCGTCTCGAAGCTCTCGGGGAAGAAGCGGGGCGTGTCGGGATTGAACAGGTTGACGGGCTGGAAGTAGTTGCCGGTGAACAGGTCGAGATCGCCGTCGCGGTCGTAGTCGAAGGCCACGGCGGTGATGGCGTTGGCGTAGCGCTCGAGCCCAGCCTTCCTGGTCACATCCTCGAAACGGCCGCTACCCCCCCCGCCAACATTATG
>DATFNZ010000069.1:0-17899 GCA_035266085.1 Thermoanaerobaculia bacterium | reverse complement strand
CGAGATCGAACAGGTGGTGAGCCTCAGCCTGGGCTCGCTGCGCTGCGCCTCGGACCTCAAGGGCGACCCGCCCAGCGCCGCTTCGGTCGAGCGGCTCCGGCGGCGGGTCCAGAAGCGCCTGGCCGAGACGGTGCCCGGCGGCCCCGTCGAGCGGCTGGTGGCCACCTCCGGCACGGCGGCCTGCTGCGCGGACCTGATCGACCACTTCGCCGGCCGGCCCTGGAAGGAGCTCTCCGGCGTGCTCCGCGAGGTGCGCACGAAGGACCTGGCGACGCTGGTCGAGCGGCTGCGCCTCCTCAAGCGGCGCCAGACGGCCGACCTGCCGCCGGTGGGCCCGCCGCGCTCGGAGAGCCTGCTCGCCGGTGCCGTCCTCCTCCAGGAGCTGGTGGCCCATGCCGGCGTCGACCGCTTCCAGGTCTGCGACCGCGCCCTGCGCGAGGGGCTGGTGCTGGCGACCCTCAACCAGCCCATTCCGGCGACCGACGAGCCGCGGGACCTGCGCCGCCGCCAGGTGCTCCAGCTCGCCGAGCGGGCCGAGAGCGTCTACCGTCACAACCTGCAGAGCGCCCGCCTGGCCGTCCGCCTGTTCGACGTCACGGCCTCCCTCCACGGCCTCGGCGCCCGCGAGCGGGAATGGCTGGAGTACGCCGCCCTGCTCCACGACATCGGCTACTCCATCCACTACCGCGGCCACCACAAGCACGCCTATTACCTGATCACCAACGCCGTCCTCGACGCCTTCGACCAGCGCGAGGTCGAGATCATCGCCCACGTCGCCCGCTACCACCGGGGCGCGCCGCCAAAGCCCAGCCACCCGGCGCTCGCCGCCCTCAAGCCCTGGCAGCAGCGCACCATCCGCAAGCTCGCCGCCCTCCTGCGCGTCGCCGACTCCCTCGACCGCACCCACGCCTCGCGGGTCGAGGAGATCTACTGCGCGATCCGCGGCCGGGGGCGCAAGGTCACCCTCGAAGTGCTCTCGCGCTACGCCGTGGACCTGGAGCTGGAAGCCGCCCGCGAGCATGGCCGATTCTTTGAGAAAGTTTTCAATTGCTCATTACGCTTGCGCCAAGGATTGGAAGAAGCGGAGGCCTGATGCGCGCGTATAGCATTCTTACAGCACTCTTGTAAGGAACTCCCGCCTCGAAAAGGGTCTGTCCATTTTACAAGCCTGAAGGTAAATCGCGCTGTAACAAAGAGTTAACGGAGCTGTCACCGGGAACACACGCCAATTTCTGTGGAAAACTTCGCCATGATTCCGGCCGGAGCATATAGAAGAAGGAGAAAGTAGGGCGCAAACGTAGTGTTTTCATAGACTTGGAGGCATTGCACAGCAGTTTGGTCAAAGCGGGGAAAAGACTGGAAAACGGGCCTTCCACGCTGGTTTACAGGCAGTTTTCCACAGGCTTTTCCGCACTCCCTGTGGAAGACTCCATGGTAGCCTTCCCTCACATGGCACAGGAACGAATTCTGTTAATCGAGGACGAGCCCGACATTGCCGAGGTTTTACAGTACAACCTCGAAAAAGAGGGCTTTGAAGTAGAAATTGCGCGGCGCGGCGACAGCGGTCTGGAGGCCATCCGCCGTGAAGCGCCCGATCTGGTTCTGCTCGACCTGATGCTGCCCGGGGTCGGCGGCCTCGAGCTCACGCGGATGCTCAAGCGGGACGCCGCGACGTCCCAACTGCCCATCGTCATGCTCACGGCCCGGAGCGAAGAGCTGGACCGCATCGTCGGGCTGGAGCTGGGGGCGGACGACTACATCAGCAAGCCCTTCAGCCCGCGCGAGGTCGTGCTGCGGGTCAAAGCCGTGCTGCGCCGCCTGCAGCATGAGGAGACCGCCAGCGACCGCCTCGAGGTCGGCGGCATCCAGCTCGACGTCTCCGGCCATCAGCTCCGCGTGCGCGGCAAGGAGGCGCCCCTCACGGCCACCGAGTTCCGCCTCCTCCGCCTGCTCATGGAGCGCGGCGGGCGGGTGCAGACGCGCGGCCAGCTCCTCTCCGACGTCTGGGGCTACGCCGAGGACATCGACAGCCGGACGGTGGACACTCACATCCGGCGCCTGCGCCGCAAGCTCGGGCCCGAAGCCGACCGCATCGAAACGGTGATCGGCGTCGGCTACCGGCTGAGGCCCTGACCCGCGGTGCGCCTCCTCGGCCTGCCGCCCAAGCTACGGCTCGCTCCCCTCTGGCCCGCGCTGGCCGCCGTGCTCACCGCCACGGGCCTGCTCTGGGCCCTGCTGCCGAGCCTGCTCGAGCGCACCGCCTCCGTCCAGCTCTTCGACATGCTCGACCTGCTGGCGCCCATCGCCCGCGAGCGGCTGGCGGATACGCGGTCCGATCCCGAGGCCTGGGCCCTCCAGCTCGCGGCCGACAGCGGCATCCGGGTGACGATCATCCGCGCCGACGGCGTGGTGGTGGCCGACAGCTCCGTGGAGCCCGAGCGGATCCGCGCCATGGAGAACCACGTCGAACGCCCCGAGGTCCGCGCGGCCCTCGCCCGCGGCCGGGGTATGAACGTGCGTGAGAGCGCCACCACGGGCCACCCCTACATCTACGTCGCCCGCACGGTGAGCGGCCCGGGAGGCGGCCCCTACATCCTCCGCCTGGCCGAGCCGCTCGAGCAGTTGAGCGCCCTGCGGAGCCGGCTGGCCGCCGCCATGCTCCTGGCCATGCTGGCGGCGGGCATCGCCATCCTCTTCACCTCCCTGTGGCTCGACCGCCAGCTCTTCGAGCCCCTCTCACGCCTGATCGCCGGCGCGCAGGACCTCGCCATCGGCCGCGCCGCCCGCGTCGAGGTGCCCGACGAGGACGAGCTCGCCGCCCTCGCCCTGGCCCTCAACCGCCTCGCCGCCACGGCCGAGGAGCAGTTCCAGGCCGTGAGCCAGGAGCGCGACCACCTGAGCGAGATCCTCGCCGGCATGTCGGAAGGCGTCCTGGTGGTGGGCCCCGACGGCCGCGCCCTGATGCTCAACCCCGCCTTCTACCGCCTGTTCGACCTCGACGGCGACTTCAGGGGCCGGCCGGTGCTCGAGATCATCCGCCAGCCGGGGCTCGCCCGTCTGGTCGAGGACACCCTCCGCCTGGGCGAGCCGCAGGGCGCCCAGCTCGAGCTGACCTCCCCCGACCGGCGCACCCTGCTGCTGGCGAGCGCCGCCCTCTCCCGGGGCGAGCGGGGCGCCGTGGTGGCCGTGCGCGACACCACCGAGCTCACCCGCGTCGCCGACATGCGGCGCGACTTCGTGGCCAACGTCTCCCACGAGCTCAAGACCCCCCTCGCCGCCATCCGGGGCTACGCCGAGACCCTGCGCGACGGCGCCCTCGGCGAGCCGCCCACGGCCCGCCGCTTCACCGACCGCATCCTGAGCCAGTGCCGGCGCCTGCAGGAGCTGCTCGACGACCTGCTGACGCTCTCCCGCATGGAAGGCGTCGCTCCGCCCCTCGAGCGCGAGCCGGTCGACCTCCACGCCGTCATCCGCCATTCAGTCGACCTGCTCGCCCCCGCCGCCCGCGACAAGCGGGTCGAGATCGAGGTCGAGGAAGAGCCCGTGCCGCCGATCCACGGCGACGCCGACGGCTTGGAGCGCCTGCTCCTCAACCTGCTCGCCAATGCCATCAAGTACAACCGGCCCGACGGCAAGGTGACGCTGCGGCTGTCGCAGTCCGGGGGCGAGGCGGTGCTGGCGGTGAGCGATACGGGGATCGGCATCCCGCCCGAGAGCATCCCGCGCATCTTCGAGCGCTTCTACCGGGTGGACAAGGGCCGCGCCCGCGAAGAGGGCGGCACCGGCCTGGGCCTCGCCATCGTCAAGCACGTCGCCCAGGCCCACGGCGGCCAGGTCGAGGTCGAGAGCCGCGTCGGCCGCGGCTCGAAGTTCACCGTGCGGCTGCCGATCGCCTGAAAAGGCTCCCCGTGGTACCCTCCGGGCATGTCCTGGATCACCGCCACCACCCTCGAAGGCAAGAACGCCAACCTGCAGACGCAACAGATCGAGGCCGTCATCGACCGGGTCAAGGGAAGCCCCGGGGAAGGCAGCCTGATCCTCCTGGCCTCGGGCACCACCCTGGAGGTCACCGAGAGCCCCGCCGAGCTGCTCCGGTCGATCGAAGAGGAGAGCCCGCAAGGCGCGGCCGGCCCGGCCTGGTGACGCCGGAGGATTTCCAACCGGAGGATTTCCAGATGGCACGCGGCTGGGAAAGCAAGTCCGTCGAATCCCAGATCGAAGAGACCGATTCGAGCCTCGACCGGGGCGAGCTCCTCACCCCCGAGCAGCGCGAGCTCAGGCGCAAGCGGGAAGGCCTGGAGCTGTCGCGGCGGCACGTTCTGCAGGAGATCGAGACGACCCGCTCCGACGTCCGCCGCGCCTCCCTGGAGCAGGCGCTGGCCTTCCTGGACGGGGAGATCGAGAAGCTTCGACCGTAAGAGGGTGTCTCGAAAGTAGTTCCTGCCCTACTGTAGAGACGCCTTGCAGGCGTCTCTGGGCAGGCACCATGGCTTTATACCGTCGAGACGCCGGATCGAAGAGGCGCCCCGCGGGAAACCCGTGTTATTCGGGTCGTCCAACCTGCTTCGGAGACGCCTGCAAGGCGTCTCTACAGTGGGAACCCTGAAGCCGCTGACTTTCGAGACACCCTCTAAAGCAAATCATTCAGTTTTCAAGGAACACTCCATCTCACGGCAACGATCCCGGGGGCGTGCGGACACGCCCCCGGGATGATCCTTCAGGTGCCGACGTCAGGTGACTTCAGACGTCAGGTGGTGGTGGGTGGCTCTTTGGGCTGGACGGCCTTGCGGATCCGTGCGCGAAGCGGCTGGAGGTCGAACTCCACCAGCTTCTCCGAGCGGTTGCCGTAGAGCTGCCGGACACTGGTCCGCAGGACCGTCGCGATCTTGCGGCCATCGCCCAACATCTCTTTGAGGCGCTTGGTGGCCCCCTGCTTGCTGGCCGCCATCACGGCCTGCTGGGCCGAGGCCTCCTTCGCCTGCGCGAGCATCGACGCCAGCAGCGCGCGATAGACCTCGAGCTGCGGGAAATCCGTGGCATTGGCCTCGAGGGAGATCAACAGCCGCTCCCAACCGTTGAGGGTGACTCCGTACTGTGGCTCTCTAGCCATAACTTGTTCTCCTCTGAGCCTTCCGGCTCCATGATCCGGCGCCTTCATGACACCGGAAACCGATCCTCCGTTGCGAATGCGTTCGCCGCGAGTAGAACGGGTGCTGCTCTCTCTATGCAGGATATGATGACCTGACTGTGCTAGGCTTGTCAAGACCCTTTGTGGATCTTTCGGCATCGATATGGACCTTCACCTCGTATTCCCCACGGATCATGCCGCATTCCCCACGAAGAACGGCAACTCGACTGCGGGGAATGCCACGTTCCCTTCTCTCTTCATAACGTTCCCCATGGGGAATGAAGCGTCGCCGGTCATGTGCATAGCATTCCCCGTCCTGTTCGTCGCGTTCCCCGTCAGGCACGGCGCGTTCCCCATGTCTTTCATGGCGTGCCGCATGGGGAACGCGACCTTCGGTGGGCCTGATGCCTCATTCCCCGCCCGGTACGCCGTATTCCCCGCCAGGAATACGGTGTTCCCCATGGGGAATGCGGCGTGCCGCATGGGGAACGCCTCGAGAAGGGTGGGGAACGTCGTCTGGCGACGTTGGATTCGGCTGGATCAGTCCAGGAGCCCGGGGTTGCGTTGCCACACTGAAAAGGTGAGCGCGGACGCGAAAGTCACCCATCCCAGGTAAGGCAAGAGCAGAGCCCCGGCAAGAGGCCGCACGCGCCAAAAGGCAATCATCGTGCAGAGAATCAACAACCAGAGGATGAGGACCTCACCGAACGCGAATCCGCCAAGATGCCAAACGAAGAACAGCCAACTCCAAAGAGCATTCGCGGCCAACTGGATCAGAAACAGAGTCAGGGCGGTGGACGCCTCGCGAAAGCCATCTTCTCGCCAGACCAGCCAGGCAGCGATGCCCATGAGGAGGTAGAGCACAGTCCAGGCTGGAGCGAAGAGCCATGCAGGAGGCGCCCATTCCGGGCGGATCAGCTCTCGATAAAAATCACCGGCATTGGCGGACGCGAGCCCCCCAATCGCAGCCGCCGAAAAGCTGACCGCGAGCCATCCGAGGAGACCGAGGATTTGCTTGGGCAATGGGAGTATGGTCATGAGGATCTCGCGGGAGGTTTTGCCTATTCTACAGAATCACGGAACGAACCTGCCGGACTTGGTAAGGCTTAGCCTTCCTCCTTCCCTCTGCAGGTTGACGAACTGCTCAATGCCAGGCTTTACGAAGACGTGGTGGCCGCCTCGTATACGCTCCTGAAAGCCCAGGTCGGTGAGAAGCTTACGAAGGTCGTCGAAGCAGATGTTCGCGTCTGACCGTCCTCGGAGAATCTGGCAAGAAGTGTGTCCTCTCTCGACATGCCCAGTGTTTCTGTAGGGGCGGTCCGCAGGATGCCGTAGGCACCGGAGGTGTTGGTGGGATCCCAAGTTTTTCCCGCCGCGGAGACGCCCCGACGTTGTCGATTCCGAAGCGGTATGGGTGACTCGTCTGGGACGTCTCTACGGGACGATCACGCGTTGGCGGAGGGTGAGGTCAAGGCGACACCGTGCCCTCAACCCCGTTCTTCCGGCCTGCCTCCAACGCTCCGTAGAGACGACCCCAGACGGGTCACGAAGAGGTCTCGGAGGTCTCCCGCGTCGGGGCGTCTCCGAGGCGGAGGAATCGCTCGCTTTGCTAATCCCTTCAACCGTCACGTCGTTCCGCCGTCCAGGCTCTCGGTGCAGCGCAAACCCTTTCGGGCGCGTCGTACTAGTACTGCGTCATGATGGAACTGACGAGCTCTGTAGGGGCGGCCCTATGTGGCCGCCCCGGGCACGGGAGATCGGCGCTCCCGTAGAGGCAGGGCGGCTTCCCGCCCAGGAAGTCCTTGAGTAAGGGGCCGCGGCCGGGCAAAAAAAGAGCGGCGTCCGGGGTGGGCCGCCGCTTCTGGAGGAGACACGCCTGAGCGCGGCGTGATTCGAAGCGAATTCTGAACGCCGGAGATTACGAATGACATTAAGAGAGCGGACCCGCTTGCCTTACGGCAACGGCTTGCGGCGGGCTGCCCCGAGAGCGCCGACCCGGGTCACCAGCAGGCGGCCGATCAGCGCCGAGACGGCCTTCGGATCGCTGCTGGCCTCGGTCTCCGGGTGCCGCTCGCCGAGCAGCACCTCACGGCCCCGCAGCCTTCCCATCTCGATGGTCTGGCACAGAACGGGCCACCGGTGCTCGGTCCAGCCCTGGGGGAGCCGGTGCCGCGGCTGGATCACCACCGTCCGCTCGCGGAACGGCGAGGGGATGACGTGCTCCGTTTCCCGGGGATTGCGGTAGAGACGGCCCTCGCTTTCGCCCTTCATGGTGACCAGCACGACGGCGTCGCACCCTTCCTCGAAGGCCTTCTCATAGGGGATGTTGTTGACCAGCCCGCCGTCGCCGTAGCGCTCGCCGTCGATGCGGGGCGCGTGGGTGAAGAAAGGGAGCACGTAGTTCGAGGCCAGCAGGAGGGGCAGCGGGTCCTCGAACGTGCGGGCGTCGAAGTACGCGGCCTGCCGGTCGCGCAGCCGGGTGACGCCGATCCAGAGCGGCAGCGACTCGGGACCCCGGAGCCGCTCGGCGCCCACGAACCGGCCGAAGGTGCGCCGGTGCATCTCGTTGAAGCGGTAGGGGGAGTGCTCGCGCAGCAGGTTGCGGACGTCGAGGTACGGCATCCGCACGAAGCTCCGCCAGTAGTGCCGCAGGCGGTGGACCGTGCCGGCGGAGAGGGCGGCGCCGTTCCAGACCCCGCCCGACACGGCGACGCACACCGCCGGCCGGATCCCCAGCTCCAGCAGGGTTTCGATGACGCCGACCTGATAGGAGCAACGCAGCGAGCCGCCGGACAGTACGAGGCCGATCCGGCGGGCGGCGCGGAGGAAGTCGAGGGCTGGCGGCGCGGCGGAATCCGATTCCATGGCATGCCCTCCGGGGCTGTCGGAAGAAAACCCGCCGCGGCGGCTGCCGAATTCCAAGGCCTTGAAGAAGTCCGTCCCGGCCTACTTCGCCCTCTGCTCCTGCACCTGCCGCATCTGGGTGACGACTTCCTGGCCGCTGTAGAACAGGGAAGAGAGCTCGCCCGGCTCCTCTCCGAGGGCCTGCCGGTCCGTCTCGACGGTCAGGGCCCCGCGCGGAGTCAGCGCGTAGAACCGGACCTTGTCGGACTCGGGGAGGGGGTAGTCGGTCGTGGGAGTCATGCCGGGGAGCGCCTTGTGGGCCAGGAGCACGAACTCCTTGGCGGCCTTGCGGACCCTCTCGTGGCCGTGGCCGCCGACCATCCCGCCGCCCGTCTTGTAGTAGAGGCGGGCATCGCCGTCCGCGAAGCAGGCCAGCGTCACGACCGAGCTCGCCATCCCCATCTCCATCACCACGCCGAAGGGCTCGTCGTTGTGGACCTGACCCGCCTGGCCGAGGCTCTCCGGGGTCATCGCGAGGGCCTCCTGGCGCAGGTTCATGTAGACCACCTCGGGAGGCTGCTCGGGCTTGGCCGGCTTTTTCCGGATCGGCTCGCTCACCGCCGCCGGCGGCTTGGCGGCGGCATTGGGATTCGCCGCGGCCTGCTTCCGGCGGAAGTAGACCAGGACGACGATGAGGACGATGACGGCAATCGGCTGGAGCGGGTGGATATGTCGCATGGTTTCTTCCGGGTCCCCAGGGTTGAACGCACCATCTACGAGCGGGCTGACGCCTCCGCCCGAGCACGCTTGGCTTTGCCCAGCGATTTCGTTTTAGGGATCATACCGCAGCAACCCCGCTCGTTACAGCCTGGCCACGAGCCCGGCGCCGCCACCGGTTTGGCGATTTCCGCCGGATGTGACATCCTGTACCCCTCGTCGTGCTTGGCTCTTCACGGAGCTCCGGGACGCCGAGTCGATCCTGGGCCCTTCCCGGCCCTGACGGCGGCCTCCCCGGCTTCAAGTCCTCCGTTCTCGAATCCAGCCGGTCCGATTCCAATCGGATATCAGAGTGGCGCAGTACCTCACTGCTCAGCGAGCAGCCCCGCGCGCCCTCGGAAAGCACACCCAATCCAAGGATGAGTTTTTCCTCTTTCAATCTACACCCGAGCCTGCAGCGCGGCATCGCCGACCTCGGTTTCACCGTTGCCACTCCGATTCAGCGCGACGGCATCCCGCCGGCCCTCGAAGGCCGTGACGTCCTGGCCTGCGCGATGACGGGCAGCGGCAAGACCGCCGCCTTCGCGCTGCCCATCCTCAACCGGCTCGTCGGCCAGAAGCGCGGCGTCACCCGGGCCCTGGTCCTCGCTCCGACCCGCGAGCTGGCCGCCCAGATCGTCGAGCACTTCAACGACCTCGGCCGCCACACGGAGATCCGGGCCGCCGCCATCTACGGCGGCGTCGGCATGGAGCCCCAGCAGCGCGCCCTGCGCAGCGGCGTCGACATCATCGTGGCGTGCCCGGGCCGCCTGCTGGACCATTTCCGGCAGCCCTACGCCCGCCTGGCCGGCCTCGAGGTTCTGGTGCTCGACGAAGCCGACCGCATGCTCGACATGGGGTTCCTGCCCGACATCCGCCGGGTCCTCAAGCACCTGCCGCGCGTTTCGCAGACGCTCTTCTTCTCGGCCACGGTGCCGGCGCCCATCCGGGAGCTGTCGCAACAGATGCTGCGCAACCCCGTGACCCTCAACATCGAGCGGGCTTCGGCGCCGGCCACCGGCGTGGAGCAGGCGGTCTACCCGGTGCGCCAGGACGTCAAGTCCGCCCTGCTGCTCGAGCTGCTGCGGGGCGACGGCATCCAGAGCGCGATCGTCTTCACGCGCACCAAGCACCGGGCCAACCGCCTGGCCATGTTCCTGGAGCGCAACGGCGTCGCCTGCGAGCGGGTGCACGGCAACCGCAGCCAGTCCCAGCGCACGGAGGCGTTGGCGGGCTTCAAGAACGGCCGCTTCCGGGTCCTGGTCGCGACCGACATCGCCGCCCGGGGCATCGACGTCGAGGGGCTCTCCCACGTCGTCAACTTCGACGTCCCTCACGTTCCCGACGACTACATCCACCGGGTGGGCCGCACCGCCCGCGCCGGCGCGACCGGCCAGGCGATCACCTTCGTGTCACCGGAGGAGGTCAACGAGCTGCGCGCGATCGAGCGGGCGGTGGCGAAGTCCCTGCCGCGGCGGACGGTGGCAGGCTTCGACTACCAGGCCAAGCCGGCGGAGCGCTTCGAGATCCCGGTCGCCGAACGGCTGGCCGCGATGCGCGCCCAGAAGTCGCAGGCCCGTGCCCGCGCCGGCGCCAGGCCGGAAGGGGGCGCCCGCCCTGGCGCTCGCCCCGCCGCCGGCCGGAGTCACGATTCGCGCCGCAGAAGCCCCGGAGCGGGCCCCTCGCGATCCGCCGCGCCGCCGGCCGGCCGGCGCCGCCTCTCGTAGCGCCTCCGCGTCGAAGTAGAATGGGGGCTCCGGGCCGCGGCCGAGCGGTCCGGAGCTTCCCGCGAGGAGAGACAGGATGGACCCGAGCTGTGACGTTCCCCAAGGCCGCCACCTGGCGCCGCACGAATTCCCCGACCCCCTGATCGACATCGCCCCGAGCGCCGCACCGCAGGCGGCCGTGCTGGCCGGAGGCTGTTTCTGGTGCGTCGAAGCCGTGCTCAAGGAGATCGACGGCGTGCTGGAGGTGGTCTCAGGTTACGCCGGCGGCACCGCCGACACGGCCGACTACGACGCGGTCTGCTCCGGGAGGACCGGCCACGCCGAGGTCGTCGAGGTGCGCTTCGACCCCGCCCGGGTGAGCTACGGCCAGTTGCTCAAGGTGTTCTTCTCGGTCGCCCACGACCCCACCCAGCTCAACCGCCAGGGCGCCGACCAGGGCCGCCAGTACCGCTCGGCGGTCTTCTACACGGACGACGAGCAGAAGCGGGTGGCCGAGGCCTACATCCGGCAGCTCAACGAAGCCGGCGCCTACGACTCGCCGATCGTCACCGAGGTGTCGCCCCTGGAGGCCTTCTACGAAGCCGAGGCGTACCACCAGGACTACGCGGCGCAACACCCCGTGCAGCCTTACATCCTGTACACGGCGAGGCCCAAGGTGGCGAAGCTGCGGCAGCACTTCGCGGAGCGTCTGAAGAGCTGAGGAGTGCCCGTCACTAGGGCTTCGGCGGCGCCTTCTTCGCCTCGCGGATGCGCGCCACGAGCTCCTTGGAGAGGTCGTTCGGCATCGGGACGGAGAGGTTGTACTGCACGATCTTCCACCCGGCGTCCGTCTTCTCGAGGACGCCGCTCCCCCGGCACTCGCCGTAGCTCTCGTTGTCCAGCATCTCGTCGAACCAGGCGATCCGGCCGTCCCGCGAGAGCTTGACGTGGCGGTCGCGGGGCGTGTAGGTCCACCCTTTCCCCTGGGCGAAATAGGGTTGCGCAAATTTCTGGAAAGCGGCCTTGTCCCACCTCTCCGTGCCGTCCGTGCCGAGGAACACGGCGTCCGGCCCCAGCAAGGCGAAGTACGCCTCCCCGTCCGCCCTGGCCGCCGCGGAGTGGAAGGCGTCGAGGACTTTGGCGGCGGCGGCGGTCTCGCCGGCCGGGGGGGCTGTATGGGCCTGGAGCGCGGACGGGAGAGCGGTCAGGATGAGGGCGGCGGCGAGAATGGCGGATCGGGTCATTTGGATCTCCTTGGATTGGAGATTATTACTACTTTGTCAGATCGCCCCTACGTACCACGGCTCCTTCGGAGCCGGCCCTCATAACCCCCTACCCCCTTCTCTCCCCGCCTCCCTCCCTGCCGCCGGGAGAGAAGGGGAATGAAACAGCTCTCTTAAGACAAACTTCTCCCTCTTCTCCCGGCGGATGGGAGGGAGGCGGGGAGAAGAGGGCCGGGGTGATGAGGGCGCCCACGGGACGACTGCCTCTATCTGACAAAGTATCCCGAGATTCGGTGCCCGAAACCTGACATTCGCCGGTCAAAACCCGAGATTCGGAGTCCGCAGCCGAGCTGCACGTCCCAAAACCCGAGATTCACGTCCCGAAACCTGAGATTCGCTTCTCAAAGCCTGAGATTCGGCTTCTGAAGTCCCAGATTCGGCTGCTGAAGCCCCAGATTCGGTCCGTGATTTTCGAGGTTTGCTCCCCGAAACCCGAGTTTCCGGTCCCGGTGCAGGCTTCCGCTGCTGAAACTCCCTGCTTCTCCGGCAGAAATGCGAGATTCAGCGCCGGAAAGGCACCCTGTTCCTGACCTGCAAGCGGACGTTCCTCCTGCCGACGCGGGAGCACGGAGAGGCGGAGGGGTCGGGGTACTGAGCTGCCTGCGGGGTCTTTTCACCCGGATGAGGTCACCCTTTCAAGATCCGACAAGTCCGGCGCGAGCCGAAAGCCTCTGCTCGCCCCAGACAGGTGCACCTCGAAACGGATTCCCGAGCCCGGCTGGAGCCGTGGATGCTCCCGCAGAGTCTCCGGCAGCGGCAAGGCCCCGCCCTGACCGATCTCCAGCCGGAGCTCACTCGATGGCCGGTCCTCGGTCGAAATCCAGCCTTCGAGAGTGTTCAGAACGGTTTTGCCCGTGACGGCGCTCCCCTCGGAAAGACACAGCGCCCACAAGGCATCCTCGGGTACAAGCACCTGGAAGCCGTCCTCCACTCGCAACCTGTAGAGCGCGTGCGCCTCAAGCTTCAGAGCCAACCACCCTGCCGCGCGCTCCAAGGTGAACCAGGGCTCTCCATGTCCAGCCTCCGCCCTCAGGAGGAGAGGCTCACCGGGATGAAAGGGGTTGCGCGATCCCAGGCTGGCTAGATCGAGGCCGCCGGCAGGCCCGACGGCGGCCAGGAGCAAAAGCAGGACCTCTTCCACGAAGGGCCAAGGGTGGTCGCAGCTCTCCATGGCGCTACGCACCCGCCGGCCATAGCTGTGGAAACGAAGCTGAGAAATTTCTCCCTCCACCAGGTCCGCTACCACGAGGTCCCCCTCATTGAGGGAGAGCGCCCAGAGGACAGGCCCTGGGAGGCTCACCGCTCCGTCCCGCAGGGGGATCGTCGCGGCCATGCGAAGGCTCTGCACGGGGCTCTGGGCCGGGAAGCGAAGAGACCGAATCCCTCTCACGCGAACGGCACCGGCTGGAAGTAAACGGCCGGGCCGGGCCTCACGGCGCCTCCCCTTCTTTCATCCCGTCAACGGTGCTCGTTGCCACGTCCTGGAGATCCTGGATGGCGGGCCTGATGGAGTCCTCCAGTACGCATCGGATGACGGTCCGCATCTCCGTCAAGCCATCCAACTCCTCGGCCACGTCCTCCTCCCCGAGCTCCGCCAGCGGCTCGGGCAGGCTGTGCAAAATTCCGAGGAGCTGCCAGCGGCCTTCCTCGAAGAGCGCAAGGACCCGCGCGAGATGCTTCTTTCCTTCGGGCAGGGTCAGCTTTGGCACCGTCACCGCCGGCCTCCCAGGCGCTTCGGCTTCTTTTTTATTGGCTCCCAGAGGGAGCGGGTCACCTTCAGGCACTCTGTTCCTATGGGCCTCAGCATGGAGGGCAGACTAGGCGAGGTTGCAGCCATCCGTGCCCAAGAAAAGGAAAGAACTATGGAGGATGCCGCAAAGGCCCTTGGGAATCCAGGAGAAAAAATCTCGTCAGGCGTGTCACGAAAAGGGGGCTTGCGGCAACCATATCTAGAGGAGAGAACCTGAAGGAGACACCGCATGCCCGACCGCCCCAGCCCTCACGCCCCTGCGCTGGCCTTTCTTCGCACCGCCATCGGCTGGTCTCAGGCGCGGCTGGCTTCTGCCCTTGGCCTCGGAAAAGAGGACATCTCGAAGTATGAGCGAGGCGACAAGGCACTGACCCGCGAAACTCTGGACTTCCTCACCGAACCCTCCGCGCCTTCCGAGGCCGTGGACGTGATTCTTTTGGCTCACGGCTTGATCTTTCCCGAGGCCGAGGAGAAAGACCCTTCACCGGTGGCCCTCACTCCGGAGGAAATCCGATCCAACCATCGCGCCCTCCTGGCCGGAACCTGTGCCGCCGTGCGGGTCGAAGCCGAGAGGCTCCAGAGTGAGCTGAGCCGCGGGAAGAGGCAGGAGAAGATTGAAGCCGCCCGAAAGGAGGCGGCCCTGCTTTGGGATCGACTGAAGGCCAGCAACCGCCAGGACCGGTGGGATGCGGTCGCGGCTTTCCCCGAGATCTGGAGTTGGGCTTTGGCGGAGCGAGTGAGCCATGAGAGCGAGAGGAAGGCGGCCCACAGCGCGGGAGAGGCCCTGGAGTTGGCGGAGCTGGCGCTTGAAATCGCGGAGCGGGCTCCCGGGGAGGAGAGCTGGAGGGCACGCTTGAAGGGCTACTGCTGGGCACACCTGGGTAACGCCCGGCGTGTCGCCAACGACCTTGCCGGAGCGGATACGGCTTTCGCTCAGGCTTGGCACTTCTGGGGGGCGGGAGCGGCTTCTGATCCTGGCCTGCTCGCCGGGTGGCGGCTCTATGACCTGGATGCCTCCTTGCGCCGCGACCAACGGCGGTTCCCGGAGGCTCTCCAATTGCTGGAACAGGCCCGTGCCGGGTGCGGAGACGATCCGCTTGCCACCGGGCGAATCCTCTTGAAGAAGGAGCACGTCTTCGACGTCATGGGCGATGCTGAAAGTGCTCTGGCAGTACTGAGAGAGGCAGCCCCTTTGGTCGAGGCTTCGGGTGATACACGGCAGTTGTTCGCGCTCCGCTTCAATATCGCAGCCGACCTTGTCCAATTGGAGCGCTACGAGGAGGCGGCAAAGCTTCTGCCTCAAGTCCAGCAATCGGCGACCCAACAGCGCAATGAGCTTGATCTTATTCGCGTGGTCTGGCTTCGGGCGAAGGTCGCGGCCGGTCTGGGCTGGACGGAAGAGGCCATCGCCGGACTGGAGCAGGTGGGGCAGGACTTCACAGCCCGGGAGTTGCCGTATGACGCGGCGCTCTCCTGGCTGGACCTCGCCGTGCTGTTGTTGAAGGCGGGCCGCACGGCGGAGGTGCGGGAGTTGGCCGTCCGTATGGTTCGGATCTTCAAGAACCAGGAGGATTTTGCCCGCGAGGCCTTGGCCGCGTTGCAGCTCTTCTGTGAGGCCGCATTCCGAGAAGCTGCCACGGTGGAGCTGGCCCGGAGGGTCATCACCGACATCGAACGGGCGAGACGCTCGGCCCCTCCCCTGGTCCAGGAAAGAGGCCGAGGATGAGGAGCTACGGCAAGCAACGGCCAGAAGGATCGATGTGGCAGCCTATTTTGGGCTGGACAGGAGGATTCTGGGTGGGGGCCGGTGCACAGTGACCGTCTGGATCAATGTGGCAGCCGATCTTGTTGCCGATGCTGCGGAAGCGACTCCAGATCCGGCTGAGCAAGTCCAGAGCAGCAGGTTCCACGGCTCCAACAGCTTGAGGCCGCTCGGCCTGCCGATTGGGCGCGGCCGACACGGCCCACGGCATGGAGAGCGAAGCAACAAAGAGGAGGGAAAAGGTCTTGCGGCGCAATGAGAGGGTGAGCATAGCGGCTCCTGGGAGGACGCTCCTCCATGGCCTTCATGGACACGTGGGCGGCGCTCCCAGGAGAGTGGACCAAATCGGTATGAGATATGTCCAGTTGGCGGAGGGCACCCATGGCAAGGCGAGGTGACCCTAAGGTTCTGCGGCTGGTGGTGGCCTCTTTGCGATGCCATACGCAGATGTCCCAGGAGGAGCTTGGCGATGCCTGCGGAATGAGCCAGGGTCAAATCTCCCACTACGAGAGCGGGAACGTGGCCCCCTCGGAAAAGACCTTGAGGCGGATCGCCCAGGTCGCCCGGTTGGACTGGCCGCTCGTCGTTCACCTCCGCCAGTTCTTTACTGCGCTCCTCACTGCCGCAGCGCGGGGAAGCTCCCCGCCCGCAAGGGCGCTGGACTTGGCGGTCCCGGAGCCGGCTCTGCTGGCCGTCACTCCGTACCTGATCGAGAGCCACGCCGCATCCACGGCACCACCCACGCCGGAAGAAGCCCGCAAGGAGGCGGCGCAGGTCTGGACCGCCTTGGAAAGGTTCCCCATCCAGCGGCGAAAGCATCTCCTTGGCTTGTCTCTCCGGGCTTCAAGGAGTTGGGCTTTGGCGGAGCGAATCAGTCACGAGAGCGAGAGGAAGGCAGCCCACAACGCGGGAGAGGCCGTGGAACTGGCGGAGTTGGCTCTCGAAATCGCGGAGCGGGCTCCCGGGGAGGAGAGCTGGAGGTTACGCCTGAAAGGCTACTGCTGGGCGCACCTGGGTAACGCCCGGCGGGTCGCCAACGACCTTGCCGGAGCGGATACGGCTTTCGCTCAGGCTGGGCACTTCTGGGAGGCGGGAGCGGATTCTGATCCTGGCCGGCTCGCCGGGTGGCGGCTCTGCGACCTGGAGGCCTCCTTGCGCCGAGACCAACGGCGGTTCCTGGAGGCTCTCCAACTGCTGGAACAGGCCCGTGCCCGGTGCGGGAACGACCCGCTCGCCACCGGGCGAATCCTCTTGAAGAAGGAGCACGTCTTCGACGTAATGGGCGATTCTGAAGGTGCTCTGGCGGTGCTAGGAGAGGCAGCCCCTTTGATCGAGGCTTCGGGTGATCTACGCCAGTTGTTCGCGCTCCGCTTCAACATGGCAGCCGACCTTGCCCAATTGGAGCGCTACGAGGAGGCGGCAAAGCTTCTGCCTCAAGCTCAGCAATCGGCGATCCAACAGCGCAATGAGCTTGACCTTATTCGCGTGGCTTGGCTTCGGGCGAAGGTCGCGGCCGGTTTGGGGCAGACGGAAGAGGCTATCGCCGGCCTGGAACAGGTGGGTCAAGACTTCACAGCCCGGGAGATGCCGTATGACGCGGCGCTCTCCTGGCTGGATCTCGCCGTGCTGTTGTTGAAGGCGGGCCGCACGGCGGAGGTGCGGGAACTGGCGGTCCGAATGGTGCGGATCTTCCAGGGCCAGGAGGATTTCGTCCGCGAGGCCCTGGCCGCCTTGCAGCTCTTCTGTGAGGCCGCACTCCGAGAGGCCGCCACCGTGGAGCTGGCCCTGCGGGTGATCGCCGACATCAAACAGGCGAGACGCTCGGCCTCTCCCCCTGACCAGGAAAAAGGCCGAGGATGAAGAGCTACGGCAGGCAACGGCCGTTTGGATCGACGTTGCAGCCGATTTTGGCTTGGCTGGGAGGATTCTGAGTGGGGGCTGGCGCGCATCCAACGCTTGGATCGATATTGCAGCCTATTTTGGGCTGGACAGTAGAATTTTGGGGGGCTGGCGCACATCCACCGCTTGGATCGACTCCACAGCCTATCTTACTCCCGATGCTACGGAAGCGACTCCAGATCCGGCTGAGCAAGTCCAGAGCAGCCGGTTCCACGGCTCCAAGGGCTTGAGGCCGCTCGGCCTGCCGATTGGGCGCGGCCGACACGGCCCCCGGCATGGAGAGCGAAGCGACAAAGAGGAGGCAAAGGGTCTTGCGGCGCAATGAGAGAGTGAGCATAGCGGCTCCTGGGAGGACGCTCCTCCATGGCCTCCATGGACACGTGGACGGCTCTCCCAGGACAGTGGACCAAATCGGTATGAGGCATGTCCAGTTGGCGGAGGGCACCCATGGCAAGGCGAGGTGACCCCAAGGTTCTGCGGCTGGTGGTGGCCTCTTTGCGGTGCCATGCGCAGATGTCCCAGGAGGAGCTTGGCGATGCCTGCGGAATGAGCCAGGGTCAAATCTCCCGCTACGAAAGCGTAGCGCGGGGAAGCTAACGGCGGTTCCCGGAGTCTCTCCAACTCCTCGGCCTAGTACGACGTGCCCGAAGTTCGTTCCGGGTATCCGGGACTTGTGACGTCGGGAGTTGTTGGTGGGATCCCACGTTTTTCCCGCCTCGGAGACGCCCCGACGTTGTCGATTCCGAAGCGGTATGGGTGACTCGTCTGGGA
>DATFNZ010000068.1:0-65722 GCA_035266085.1 Thermoanaerobaculia bacterium | reverse complement strand
CTGCGCCAGCACGGCCTGGAGATCCTGCGCTGGGACGAGCTCAAGGCGAGCGAGCGGCGCCATCTCGACGAGGAGTTCGAGCGCAGGATGTTCCCGATCCTGACGCCGCTGGCGGTCGATCCGGCCCATCCGTTCCCGTTCATCTCGAACGTCAGCCTGTCGCTGGCCGTGGCCATCAAGCCGCCCGGCGATGCGCCGCCCCGCTTCGCCCGGGTCAAGGCGCCCCACATCCTGCCGCGCTGGGTGCCGGTGCCGAAGACGCTGCGCTTCGTTTCCCTCGAGGAGGTGATCGCCCACAACCTCGACCGGCTGTTCCCCGGCATGGAGGTGGTCGAGTCCCATCCCTTCCGGGTGACGCGCAACGCCGACGTCCAGCGCAACGAGGAGACGGCCGAGGATCTCCTCGAGGCCATCCAGGAGGAGCTGCAGGAGCGCCGCTTCGCCACCATCGTGCGGCTCGAGGTCGCCAGGGGGATGCCGCGCTGGATGATCGAGCTGCTCATGGGCGAGCTCGAGGTGGTGGAGCCGGAGGTCTTCGAGGTCGAGGGGCCGCTCGCCCTCCGGGACCTGATGGCGCTCGCCGGCTCGGCGCCCCTGCCGTCCCTGCGCTTCCGGCCGTGGACGCCGGCAATCCATCCGCGCTTCCATTTCGAGCCCGGGGAGGAGGCCGACGTCTTCGGCGCCGTGGCCGCCGGCGACGTCCTCGTCCATCACCCCTACGACTCGTTCGCCACCAGCGTCCAGCGGTTCATCGAGACGTCGGCGAACGATCCGGCGGTGCTGGCCATCAAGCAGACGCTCTACCGCACCTCGGCGGACTCGCCCAACATGCAGGCGCTGATCCGGGCGGCGGAGGCCCGCAAGCAGATCGCCGTGACGGTGGAGATCAAGGCGCGCTTCGACGAGGCGGCCAACATCGAGTGGGCGGAGGCTCTGGAGAAGGTGGGCGCCCACGTCTGCTACGGCGTCGTCGGGCTCAAGACCCACGCCAAGATCACCCTGGTGGTGCGCCAGGAGAGGGACGCGGCCCTGCGCTGCTACGTCCACATCGCCACCGGCAACTACAACCCCGAGACGGCGAAGCTCTACACGGACCTCGGGCTCTTCACCTGCGACCAGGACATCGTCCAGGACGTGGCCCAGCTCTTCAACATGCTGACCGGCTTCGTCTACGAGCCGGTGTTCAAGAAGCTGCTGGTGGCGCCTACCACCATGCGCCGGCGGTTCCTGGAGATGATCGCCCGCGAGGTGGCACACCAGCAGGCCGGGCGCGGCGGCCACATCATCGCCAAGATGAACGCGCTCGACGACCGGCAGATCATCGACGCCCTCTACGAGGCCTCGGCCGCGGGGGTGGAGATCGATCTGATCGTGCGCGGCATCTGCCGTCTGCGCCCGGGGGTGCCCGGCCGCAGCGAGACCATCCGGGTGATCAGCGTCGTCGGACGCTTCCTGGAGCACGCCCGCATCTTCTACTTCGCCAACGCCGGCAGCCCCGAGTACTACATCGGCTCGGCGGACTGGATGTCGCGCAACCTCGACGCCCGGGTGGAGGCGGCGGTGCCGATCGAGGATCCGAGGCTCCAGGAGGAGGTCAAGGCCATCCTCGATCTCCAACTCGGCGACAACGTCAAGGCCTGGGAGATGCAGGCCGACGGCTGCTACGTCCAGCGGCGCCCGGCGCCGGGGGAGGAGGCGCGGTCGAGCCAGGACCTGTTGATGCAGCGGGCTGTGGAGCGGCGGTAGGGGGCATTCACCGCAGCCCGGCGTTGGCCCTCATCACCCCGGCCCTCTTCTCCCCGCCTCCCCCCCATCCGCCGGGAGAAGAGGGAGAAATTTGTCTGAAGAGTCTGTCTGAAAGAGACCTCTTGAAGCCCCTCTCTCCCGGCGGATGGGGGGGAGGCGGGGAGAGAGGGGTTGGGGAGTGAGGGCCCGCCCCGAAGGGGCGGTCGACGGGACGGAGTCAGGGTCTGATCTCCCACCCCTCGGCCCCTACGAACCGGGCCAGCCGGTCGAGGGCGGCCTCCAGCGCGGCTTGGCGCGCCTTGCTCTCGCGCACGCCGGGCTCCCACCAGAGGTTCTTGATCTCCAGCAGCCCACGGTCGCGGTGGAGCTTGGGGTCGAGCCGTCCCACCAGGCGCTCGCCTTCCAGGATCGGCAGCACGTAATAGCCGTGCCGGCGCAGGTGCTCGGGGACGAAGGCCTCGAAGCGGTAATCGAAGTTGAACAGGCGAAGGGTGCGCTTGCGGTCGCGGAGGATGGGGTCGAAGGGCGCGAGAAGGCGGATGCGCGGCGGCGCCGGCGGCAGGGCGGCGGCGCGGGATTGCCAGTCGGGCACGGCCCAGGCGGCGCGGGGGCGGGAGCCGTCGGCCGCCTCGGCCTGCACGGCGGCGATCTCGCCCGCGGCCGCCGCCCGCTCGGTCCAGGCCTTGGCTTCCTCCGGGGAGACGGCGTTCCAGAAACCGGCGAGCTCGCCGGCGGTGGCGATCCCCAGCCGCTCCAGGGCCGTGCGGCAGGCCCAGTCGAGGTGCTCTTCATCGGATGGGCGGGGCGCGGCGTGGCCGGCCGGGAACACCCGCTCGGCGAGGTCGTAGATCTTGTGGAAGCTCGACCGGCCGGCCACGGCCAGCTCGCCGGTGCGCCACAGGTACTCCAGGACCGCCTTCTGGGGCTTCCACCCCCACCAGGTCTTGTCGGTGCCTTGAGGGCGCTCGTCCTCGAAGTCGCGGGTCATCAGGGGACCCTCGCGCAGGAGGCGCTCGCGGACGTGGTCGATCACCGCCCCGGGATCGGGACCCAGGCGTTCCAGCCACCAGGGATGGGCGAGCACCCTCTGGCGGTAGCGCTCGAAGCGCACCTTCCAGTAGGGATACGAGACGGCGGGGATGGCCGAGGCGTCGTGCGTCCAGTGCTCGAACAGCCGCCGCTCCCGCTCCAGCAGACGTTCCAGCAGCGCCGGCCGGTAGCCCTGGAAGCGGGCCGCCAGGGTCAGGTGATGGGCCCGCTCGACGATGTTGATCGAGTCGACCTGAACGAAGCCCATCCGCTCGACGAGCTCGTAGAGCGCGTCCGGCGTTGCCTTGCGGCGGGGGTCGTCGAGGAGCCCCTGGGCCCCCAGAAGGAGGCGGCGGGCGGCGGCGGCGGGAACGAGGGGGAGGGCGGTCGATGTCGGCGGCACGGGAGAAGGATAGCGTAAAAGCGGCGGCAATGCCGCCTGCCGACCGAGCCCTCACCCCTGGCCCCTCTCCCGACCCCTCCCTCCCGCCCTCCCCGGGAGAGGGGAAGAGCAAAGGACTTTTTGTTTTCTCCCTCTTCTCCCGGGGAGGGGGGGAGGGAGGGGTCGGGAGAAGAGGGTCGGGGTGATGAGGGCCCTACACCGCCGCCGGCTCGAAGCGCAGGAGCGGGTTCAGGCGGGCCCGCTGCAGGTAGGCCGTGATCTCCTGGACGAGATGGGGCGTGGCATGGTCCAGCTCGGCGGCTTTCTGGAACACCCCGAGGGCGGCGAGGGCCTGGCGGTGGATGTCATGGGAGATGAAGACGGTCAGCATCTCCTCCGCGAGCTCCCGCACCTCGGCGCCCCGCCCCTGCCGGAGGTAGACGTTCGCGAGGTCCAGCGTCACCAGCGAGGCGTCGTAGCCGTTCGCCTCGGCGAGGAAGCGCCGCCGCACCTCCTGAAAGGTCTCCTCGGCCTCCTCGAAGCGGTCGAGCCGGGCGGCGATGCGGCCGGAGAGCCAGGCGAGGCGCAGCTCGGTCCAGGAGTCCTTGAACTCGCGGTAGGTGTGGCGGAAGCGCTCGAGGTGGTGCAGGGCCTCCTCGCTGCGGCCGCAGTCGTTGAGGAACCAGGCGAGGTTGTGGCGGGCCATCAGCACCAGGCGCGGCTCGCGCTCCCAGTCGGCCATGCCGAGGCCCCTGCGGATCTGCCGGATCGCCTCCTCGGGCCAGCCGGCATAGCCGAGGAACACCCCCTTGCTGATCATCGCCCGCCCCTTGCGGTGCGGCTCCCGGAGGTCGTCGTAGATGTCGATCACCACGTCGAGCAGCTCGGCGGCCTGCTCGAAGCGGCCCTGGTCGCTGAGCAGGGAGGCCCGCAGGTCGAGGATCCGGGCTTCCTCCAGGGGATCGGCCGAGCCGCTCTCCGCCAGCCGCTCGGCCTGGTCCAGCGCTTCCTCGGCCCCGGGAAGGTCGAAGGCGATGCGGCGGGCGTTGCCGAGATGGGCCCAGGCGCGGGCCTCGAGGTCCCGCACGACGGACCGGCCGTAGCGTTCGCCGTCGAGCTGGCCGGCGATCAGCAAGCCCAGCTCCGCCAGCTCGATCGACCGGCCGGCGCCCCGGAATCCCTCCTCGAAGCTCTTCTCGATCAGCAGCTCGCAGACGGCGAGGGTCTGGAAGCGGCCGCTGTTGCGCGCCAGGATCTCCCGCTCCGGCGGCCGGTAGCCGAGCAGCTCCAGGACCAGGGGCGGCGCGTCCCGCCTCTCGAGCGACACCTGGGCGAGCCGCTGCTCGAGCGAGGCGAAGAGGCGGCTCCAACCGGCCTCCTCGGCGGCGTGCTCCTCCTCATCCGGCTGGAGGTCGACGAGGACGGGCTCGCCGAAAGGCAGGGGAGCGAGCGTCAGCGTCAACAGGATGTCCACCTCCCGCTGGCAGAGGGCACAACCCGAGCGCAGGTGGTCCTCGATCCAGCGTTCCTCGGCCGCGGGGGTCTGGCCGCGCGAGAACCGCTCGATAGCGTTCCGGTCAGGGTGACGCACATCCATGGACGTTCCTCCAGCGAAGGGCCGCACCGGCCTCTATCTTTAGAGTTGCTTCAAGGGGGGAAAAAGTGACACCGGCGCTGAAATGCGCCGGTGCCGGGGAGCGGAAAGGCTGGATCGACCGCCGGCGCTAACGGTTGCCGTTGGGGTCCATGGCCCCGCCCGCGGAGTCGAAGAAGCGGGCCAGGAACGCCAGGAAACCACCCTCCCGCGCGGTGCGCACGGGCTCGTCGAAGGAGCGGCGGAGACTGAAGGCGTGCGACGGCGCGGCGGCCGTCAGGGCGGCGAAGGTCACGATGAGCAGGGCGGCGGCGGCTCTCCGAAAGGTTGTGGACGACATGGGATCCCCTCCATGGGCAGGCAAGTCCGGTGCGGTCACCACGACCGCGGGGCCTGCCCTTCTACCTTTCTAAGGTGCCTGTTGCAGACCAGACTGGAACTCTAAATGGCGGGTGGGACCCGTGTAGCTCTTGCACGGCCCGCGGTACCCGTCTCCCACGTTCTTTTGTCTCCGTACGGCGAAGATCAAGGCTTCCCGGAGCGTGGTCCGCATCTTGCACAACAGCTCCGCCGAGGAGTTTTGTCGAGTGTTCAAGAGCTTTTGGATGGTAGGTTTCGAGTGCTCCAGCCATCGCCGCAGGGATGGCCGGCGGCTGGATCTGATCGCGGCCACGGAGCACGACCGTTACGCCGGCGCGGACTACGCGCGGGTGCGCCGGCTCGGGCTCAGGACGGTGCGCGACGGCGCCCGCTGGCACCGCATCGAGCGCTCTCCGGGGCGTTACGACTTCTCTTCCCTGCTGCCGATGATACGGGCGGCGCGGGAGGCCGGGGTGCAGGTGATCTGGGACCTCTGCCATTACGGATGGCCGGACGGCCTCGACGTCTTCCGTCCGGAGCTCGTGGACCGCTTCGCCGACTACGCCCGCGCCGTCGCGCGGCTGATGGCCGAGGAGACGGATGAGCCGCCCCTGTGGGTGCCCATCAACGAGATCTCCTTCTGGTCCTGGGGCGGCGGCGACGTCGGCTACCTCAACCCCTGCACGACGGGCCGGGGCTTCGAGCTCAAGGCCCAGCTCGTGCGGGCCAGCCTGGCGGCCGTGGACGCACTGTGGAGCGTCGACTCGCGGGCGCGCATCATCCATTGCGATCCGAGTATCAACATCGTGGCGGACGCCGCCCGCCCCCAGGACCGGGCCCTTGCCGAGGGGCACCGGCAGGCGCATTTCCAGGCCTGGGACATGATCGGCGGGACCCTGTGGCCGCAGCTCGGGGGCGACGAGAGGTACCTCGACGTCGTCGGAGTCAACTATTACCCGAACAACCAGTGGGTCCATGACGGGCCCACGCTGCCGAGGGACGATCCCCGCTACCGTCCGTTCCGGAAGATCCTGCGCGAAACCTGGGAACGCTACGGCCGGCCCCTGGTGGTGACCGAGACGGGAGACCAGGACGACGCGCGCTCCGGCTGGCTGACCTACGTCGCCGACGAGGTGCTGGCGGCGCGGCGGGAGGGCGTGCCGGTGAACGGGATCTGCCTCTATCCGATTCTCGATTATCCGGGCTGGGACGACGACCGCCACTGCCGGAGCGGTCTCTGGGGGTATCCCGGCCCAGGGGGAAAGCGGGAGGTCCACCTGCCGCTCGCCGAGGAGCTGGCGCGGCAGATCGCGCGGTTCCGGAGCGAGCCGGAGAATCCGCATTTCAGAGACCCGGACGCCGAGAGCGGGCCGGGCGAGGAGGAGAACACGCATGCTGCCTTCTGAGAAGGCCGTCCAGGAAACGTCCGGCCTCGTCCCCAAGCCGGACATCGTCTGTCTTTCCCACCTGCGGTGGGACTTCGTCTATCAGCGGCCCCAGCACCTCATGAGCCGCTTCGCCCGCGACCGCCGGGTCTTCTTCTTCGAAGAGCCCATGCACCACGACGGCCCCGCGCGCCTGGAAGTCGCCGAGCGCGCCGGCGGCGTGCGGGTGGCCGTGCCGCATCTGCCCGCGGGCGTGCAGCCCGAGGAGGCCGAGGCCGCCCAGCGGCATCTCCTCGAACAGCTCCTCGCCGGCCACGGCATCGCCGAGTACGTCCTGTGGTACTACACGCCCATGGCGCTCGGCTTCGCCGCCGGGCTCGAGCCGTCGGCGGTGGTCTACGACTGCATGGACGAGCTCACGCTCTTCCGCGGCGCGCCGCCCTCCCTGGTCGAGCGGGAGGCCCGGCTGCTGGCGGCCGCCGACCTCGTCTTCACCGGCGGCCAGAGCCTCTACGAGGCCAAGCGCGACCGCCACCCCGACACCCACGCCTTCCCCAGCAGCATCGACGCCGCCCATTTCGGCCGCGCCCGCCTGCCGCAGCCCGATCCGCCCGACCAGGCCGCGATCCCGCGCCCGCGCCTGGGCTACTTCGGCGTGATCGACGAGCGCATCGACCTCGACCTGCTGGCGGCGGTGGCCGATGCCCGGCCCGACTGGCAGATCGTCATGGTGGGGCCGGTCGTCAAGATCGATCCCGAGAGCCTGCCGCGGCGGGCCAACCTCCACTATCTGGGGATGAAGGGCTACGACGACCTGCCCGCCTACCTCGCCGGCTGGGACGTGGCGCTGATGCCCTTCGCCAGGAACGAGTCGACCCGCTTCATCAGCCCCACCAAGACGCCGGAGTACCTGGCGGGAGGGCGGCCCGTGGTCTCGACCTCGATCCGCGACGTGGTACGCCCTTACGGCGACATGGCGCTGGTCGAGATCGCCGACGAGCCCGCCAGCTTCGTCGCCGCCGTCGAGCGGTCGCTCGCCTGCTGCGCCGAGGAGGGCGGCACGGAACGTGAAAGCTGGTTGAAGAGAGTGGATGAGTTCCTTGCCCGGGGATCCTGGAGCCGCACCTGGCGGCACATGTCCGACCTCATCGAAACGGCCGTCGCCAGGCGGCGGGCCGCCCGGTAAGGGATCTTTGACTCATCAGCAGGCGCGCGGCGGGTGACCGCTCCGAGCACTTCTTGGATTTTGACGACTCGAAAGGAGCCGGTTCGATGTTCGACTATTTGATCGTGGGGGCGGGTTTCGCTGGCAGCGTCCTTGCCGAGCGGCTGGCGCGGGGCTCTGGTAAAAAAGTCCTCCTTGTGGACCGCCGCCCCCATATCGGAGGCAACGCCTTCGACCACTATGACGACGCGGGGATCCTGGTCCACAAGTACGGCCCCCACATCTTCCACACCAATTCGAAGGAGGTCTTCGAGTATCTCTCCACCTTCACCCGCTGGCGCCCCTACGAGCACCGGGTGCGGGCCAGCGTCGACGGCCAGCTCGTGCCGATCCCCATCAACCTGGACACCATCAACCAGCTCTACGGGCTGAAGCTCACCAGCATGGAGGTGGAGAAGTTCTTCGAGTCCGTCGCCGAGCCCCGGGAGTCGGTGCGCACCTCGGAGGACGTGGTGGTCGGCCGCGTCGGCCGCGAGCTCTACGAGAAGTTCTTCCGCGGCTACACCCGCAAGCAGTGGGGGCTCGACCCCTCGCAGCTCGACGCCATGGTGACGGCGCGGGTGCCGGTGCGCACCAACCGCGACGACCGCTACTTCTCGGACACCTATCAGGCGATGCCCCTGCGGGGCTACACCCGGATGTTCGAGAACATGCTGGACCACGAGAACATCAAGATCCTGCTCAACACCGACTACCGGGAGGTCATCGAGGACATCCCCCACGACAGGATCATCTACACCGGTCCCGTCGACGAGTTCTTCGACTACCGCTACGGCAAGCTGCCGTACCGCTCGCTCAAGTTCGAGTTCGAGACGGTGAACGAGGAGAGGGTCCAGCCGGTGGCGGTCGTCAACTACCCCAACGAGCACCTCTACACCCGCTCGACCGAGTTCAAGTACCTGACGGGTCAGGAGCACAAGAAGAGCAGCCTGGTCTACGAGTACCCGATGGCCGAGGGGGACCCCTACTACCCCGTGCCGCGGCCGGAGAACGCCGAGATCTACAAGAAGTATCAGGCCCTGACCGAGGAGCGGCCGGACGTCCACTTCGTCGGCCGCCTCGCCACCTACAAGTACTACAACATGGACCAGGTGGTGGCGCAGGCCCTCTCCGTCTACGCCCGCATCGTCGGCCAGAAGCGCGCCGAGGCCATGCGCGCCGAGGCGGCGCGCCCGGTCGGCCTCGCCTCGCCCCGCAAGGAGCAGCGGCGGCGGGCCTCCGTCACCGCCGTGCTCAGCGAGACGTCGGTGGTGATGGAGCGCAAGGGCGCGTAAGACGACTCGCTGGAAACCCGTGGAAAAGGCGAAGGGGACCGTTTCCGGTCCCCTCGAATTCTTGGCGCGGCGCAAGCCGCGTTAGGTAGGTTGGTGCCGCGGGGCGAAACGTCCGCCGTGGGGTCCCAAAGAACCGGCGGCGGACGCTCGCCGGCGGAACCCCGGAAGGGGCTTTCGACCACGGCAGGGACTATACATGAATGAGCATGTTTATGGAACAGCAGTTTAGTCGGGCTTGGTCCCGGCACCCTGGACCCCGCCGACCCTGATACATTCCCTTGCATGGAGACGCGCTCGGTGGCCTGGTTGCGCCGTGTGCGGGACTGGGCTCGTTCTCTCGACTTCACCCTTGCCCGCCGGTTCGGTCTCGCCAACCGCGAGGATCGTCTCTTCTTCCTCCTCATCGGCCTGGTCGGAGTCATCAGCGGCCTGCTGGGGCTGGTGACGCAGTTCCTGATCGACGCCTTCCAGACCCTCCTCTGGGGCTCGCCCGGCGAGCTGCTCGCCATCATCCCCAAGGTTCCCCGCTGGGTGGTGGTGGCCGCTCCGGCCGCGGGCGGCGTGGTGGTGGGGCTGATCTACTGGTTCGGCAGCCGGCGGCTGAAAAGCGAGGCGAGCGGCGAGGGCACGGCCATGCTGATCGAGGCCGTCGCCCTGTCGGGAGGCAAGATCGCGCCGCGGCCGGTGCTGATCAATGCCCTCGCGGCCATCGCCACCGTCGGCAGCGGCGGCTCGCTGGGCCGGGAAGGGCCGATGATCCGCCTGGGAGCCATGATCTCCTCCTGGATGGGGCAGCGGCTCGACCTGCCTCCCCACCGGCTCAAGATCCTGGTCGGGTGCGGCGCCGCGGCCGGCCTCTCCGCCACCTACAACATCCCGATCGGCGGCACGCTGTTCGCCATGGAGGTCATCCTCGGCAACTTCGCCCTGGAGATCTTCGGGCCGATCGTCGCCTCCTCGGTCATCGCCACCCTGATCGCCCGCTCGCTGACCGGCAACGAGCCGCTCTACGCGGCGCCCGACTACGCGCTCGCCAGCGGCTGGGAGATGCTGCTCTACGTCGGGCTGGGGATCGTCGGCGCGGGCGCTTCCGTGGTCTTCGTGACGGGGGTGAGCTGGGGCACGGTCTTCTTCAAGCGGCTCTCCAGGCTGAAGATCCTGCCGAGACCGTTTCAGCCGGTGGTGGGCATGGCCCTCCTGGGCGTGATCGGACTCTATCTGCCCTACGCGCTGGGCCGCGGGCGCGGGGTCATCAACCTTGCCCTGACGGGGGAGCTCAAGCTGCCTCCCCGCATGGGGCTGCCGCAGGAGCTCACCATCCTGCTCCTGCTCGGCATCGCCGTCGTGAAGCTCGTGGCCACCGCGCTGACCAGGGGGAGCGGCGGCTCCGGCGGGCTGTTCACCCCTTCCCTCGCCTTCGGCGCCCTGGTGGGCGGCGCCTACGGCTACTGGATGCACTCCCTGTGGCCGAACGTCGCCTCACCCTACGGCGCCTACGCCGCGGTGGGCATGGGCGCCGTCATGGCGGGAACGAGCCACGCGCCGATCAGCGCCATCCTCATCCTGTTCGAGTTCACCGGCAACTACGACCTGATCCTGCCCGTGATGCTGGCCGCCATCCTGTCGAGCACCCTGGCCCGCCGGCTGCGCCCGTACTCCATCTACACCGAGTCGCTGCGCGGCCGTGGCGTCGATCTGCCCTGGCGCATGGAGGAGGCCGTGCTCGCCGGCCTCAAGGCGGAGAACCTGGTGCGCGCCGACCCCCAGGTCCTGCGGCCGGGGGAGCACTACGGCGACGTGGTGGACAAGTTCCTGTCGACCCGGCGCCAGCGGCTGTTCGTGGTGAGCCCCGAGGGCAAGCTGCTGGGCGCCATCTCGCTGCACGACATCAAGTCCGTCCTCGATCACCCCGAGAACCTGCCGGCGGTGGTGGCCTACGACCTGATGATCCCCGTGGGGCAGGTCATGAACAAGGACGAGCGGCTGCACCGCGCCACGGAGATGTTCGCCCACAGCGACTTCGAGCGGCTGCCGGTGGTGGACTCGGACGGCACCTTCCTGGGCGTCATCGCCAAGCGCGACCTGCTGGCGGTCTACGCCCAGGAGGTCCTGGGCCGGCCGGCGCTGCTCGCCACCTTCGTCTCCAGCCAGGATTCGCAGGCCAGCCGGCAATACGTCGAGATCCCGCCCGACTTCTCCCTCCGGCTGGTGCCGGCGCCCGCGGAGATGGTGGGCAAGACCCTCGCCGAGGCCAAGCTGCCGCAGACCCTGGGCGCCCGGGTGATGGAGATCCGCCGCCGCGGCAAGTACGGCGACGAGGAGCCGATCCTCCCCTCGGGGGACACCCGGCTCGAGCCCGGCGATCTCCTCCTCCTGCTCGGCCCCACCGCGAAGGTGGAGGCCCTGGCCCGGGGCAAGGTCGCGGAGGAGGCGCTGGCCCAGCACCAGGCCGAGTCGCCATGACGGACGAGGAACGCCGGCTCCTCGAAGGCTTGGCCACCCCGCCCGGCCTCTGCGCCACCTGCGAGCACCTGAGGATCGCCGCCTCCCCCCGCAGCGTCTTCGTGCGCTGCGGCCTGGCCGAAACCGACCCGCGGTTTCCCAGGTACCCGCCGCTGCCGGTGGCGGCGTGCTCCGGGTATTCTTGTTGAGACGAGGACCTTACGGATGCTGCCGTCCCACTACTTCGAGATCATCTGCTGCCCCCGCTGCCGGAGCGATCTGGCTCAGGCCGGCGAGAACCAACTGCGCTGCGCGGGCTGCGCCGCCGAGTACCCGATCGTCGAGGGGATACCGGTGCTGCTCGCGGGCGGCGAGGACGAGGTCAGCCGGTCGGTGTCCGCCTTCTACTCCGGGGCCTGGAAGCGGATCTATCAGGCCCAACCGGCCGACAAGGGGGTGCATGACGACGCCAGCAAGTACGGCGCGCGCTACGTCCGCCGGACGGAGGATCGCTTCCTCCCCGTCTTCCGGGGCAAGGGCGGACGGCGGCGCTTCTTCCTCGACGCCGCGTGCGGGGCTTTTCCGAGAGGGGCCTTCGGGGAGGGATACGAATACCACGTCTGCCTCGACTTCACCCTCGAAGCGCTCGTCGCGGGCCGGCGGATGCTGGGCGAGCGCGGGGTGTGCGTCTGCGGGTCCCTGCTCCGGATGCCCCTGCGGGACGGCGTCTTCGACGGCATCCTGGCCTCGCACTGCGTCTACCACATCGACCAGGGTCTGCAGGGGGTGGCCCTCCGCGAGCTGATGCGGGCGCTCGCCCCCGGCGGCCGGCTGGCGGTCTTCTACGCCAACCCGGAGAACGTCAGCAGCAAGCTGCTCAAGCAGCGGCGCCTCTGGCCGCTCAGGGCGTTGCTCGCGCTGTCCCGGCGGTACGCGCCGCCGCCGGCCCCCCTGGTGACGGAGGAGGGGCCGGTGATCTACTGCTATCTGCATCCCATCGAAACCATGATGCGCGAGCTCACCGCCGTCTATCCGGACGCGCGGGTCGAGGTCAGGACGCTCTGCCTCTTCCAGTTCGCCGACCGGGCGCCGCTGTTCCAGAGCAAAGTGCTCGCCGCGCTCTCCTATGGGATCTGCATGGGATTGGAAAGGCTCTACGCGCGGCGCCCGGACATGGCCTACTACCTGACCTATGTTGCCGAGCGGGGGGCCGAGCGGGCCGATTGACTTCGCCTGACGACTGAACTACGCTCCGGACTGCATTACGAGCGGTCCGGCTGCGGCCGGGCTCGGCAACCTGGGACGGACACCCAAGGTGCCCTCTCGCTCCCGAGCGAGGATGCGGTCGCCCCTGGTGACAATTAAGTGTCCGGAGCGGAAAGCCCGTCTCGTGATGCTCGCGAGTCGGGTTTTTTGTTGTGCCTGCGAGAAGGGAGAGTTGAGAGTGAGCGATCCGGTCTTCGACGTCCCGTTCCCCCCGCGTCCCGCCGACGTGGACGAGCGCACCGCCCGCCTGCTGGCCGCCCTGGACGAGCGCATCCTGGTGCTCGACGGCGCCACCGGCACCGCCTTGCAGGGCGTCACCCTGACGGCCGACGACTTCGGCGGCCCCGAGCTCGAGGGGTGCAACGAGAACCTCTGCGCCACCCGTCCCGACGTGGTGGACGGCGTCCACGAGGGCTATCTCCGGGTCGGCTGCGACATCGTGGAGACCAACTCCTTCGGCGGCACGCCCCTGGTGCTCGGCGAGTACGGCCTCGCGGACCAGGCCTTCGAGCTGAACCGCTTGTCGGCGGCGATCGCCCGGGCGGCCTGCGCCCGCCACGACAGCCCGGAGAAGCCGCGCTTCGTCTGCGGCTCCCTGGGACCGACCACCAAGGCGATCTCGGTGACCGGCGGCATCACCTTCGAGGGGCTGATCGAGAACTTCCGCGTCCAGGCCCTGGGGTTGATGGCCGGCGGCGCCGACTACCTGCTGATCGAGACGAGCCAGGACACGCGCAACATCAAGACCGCCCTGATCGGCCTCGAGCGCGCTTTCGCCCAGTCCGGCTGGAAGATCCCGGTCGCCGTCTCGGCCACCATCGAGACCACCGGCACCATGCTGGGCGGCCAGGACGCCGAGGCGCTCGCCACCTCGCTGCTCCATGCCGACCTCCTCTACGTGGGCCTCAACTGCGCCACCGGTCCGGAGCTGATGACGGACCACGTGCGCACGCTCTCGGAGATCTGCCGCACCCGCGTCGCCTGCGTGCCCAACGCCGGCCTGCCCAACGAGGAGGGCAAGTACACCGAGGGCCCCGACGTGTTCGAGCGGGTCTTCACCCGTTTCCTCGACGCCGGCTGGCTCAACCTCGTGGGCGGCTGCTGCGGTACCAGCTCCGGTCACATCATTGCCCTGAACAAGCTGGTCCAGGGCCGGAAGCCGCGGGCCATCCCGCACCACCGGCGCGCCCTGGTCTCCGGCCTCGAGGCCGTCGAGCTCTCCGAGGCCCAGCGTCCGGTGCTGGTGGGGGAGCGCACCAACGTCCTCGGCAGCCGCAAGTTCAAGCAGCTCATCCAGGCCGGCCAGCACGAGGCCGCCGCCGAGGTGGGGCGCGCCCAGGTCAAGGCCGGCGGCCAGATCCTCGACGTCTGCCTGCAGGACCCCGACCGCGACGAGATCGGCGACATGGACGGCTTCCTCGACCGGCTCGTCCGGCTGGTCAAGGCACCCCTGATGATCGACTCGACGGACGCCGCGGTGATGGAGCGGGCTCTCACCTACTGCCAGGGCAAATCGATCCTCAACTCGATCAACCTGGAGGACGGGCTCTCCCGTTTCGAGCGGGTGGTGCCGCTGGCCCGGCGCTTCGGCGCGGCCCTGGTCGTGGGCCTGATCGACGAGAAGGGGATGGCGGTCGACGTCGAGCGCAAGGTCGAGGTGGCGCGGCGCAGCTTCCAGATCCTGGTCGAGGAGATGGGCGTCGCCCCCGAGGATATCTGGTGGGACGCCCTGGTCTTCCCCTGCGGCACCGGCGACGCCGCCTATCTCGGCTCGGCGGCCCAGACCATCGAGGGCGTACGGGCCGTCAAGGAGCTGTTCCCGGATTCGAAGACGATCCTCGGCGTCTCCAACGTCAGCTTCGGCCTGCCGAACGCCGGGCGCGAGGTGCTCAACTCGGTCTTCCTCTACCACGCGACCAAGGCGGGGCTCGACGCCGCCATCGTCAACACCGAGAAGCTCGCCCGCTACGCCGACATCCCGGAGGAGGAGCGGGCGCTCGCCGAGTCGCTGATCTTCCTGCCGCTGGGCGACGTCGAGGCCGGCAACCGGGCGGTCGAGGAGTTCACCGCCCACTTCCGCGGCCGCACCTCCGCCGCCGTCAAGCCGCGCGCCGAGCTGCCGCTCGAGCAGCGCATCGCCCGCGCCGTGGTCGAGGGGAGCAAGACGGGCCTCGAGGACGACCTCGCCCTGGCCCTCGCCGATCCCCGCTGGCCGACGCCCCTCGAGATCATCAACGGCCCGCTGATGACCGGCATGAGCGAGGTGGGCCGGCTGTTCAACGACAACCAGCTCATCGTGGCCGAGGTGCTGCAGAGCGCCGAGGTGATGAAGGCGGCCGTCGCCTACCTCGAGCCGCACATGGAGAAGAGCGAGGGCGGCCACTCCCGGGGCAAGGTTCTGCTGGCGACGGTCAAGGGGGACGTCCACGACATCGGCAAGAACCTGGTCGACATCATCCTCTCGAACAACGGCTTCACGGTGGTGAACCTGGGGATCAAGGTCCCTTCCGAGCGCCTGATCCAGGCCGTGCGCGAGCATCAGCCGGACGTCATCGGCCTCTCGGGCCTGCTGGTCAAGAGCGCCCAGCAGATGGTGCTCACGGCGGGCGACCTCGCGGCGGTCGGCATCGACACCCCCCTGCTCGTGGGCGGCGCGGCGCTCACCCGCCGCTTCACCCACCGCAAGATCGCCCAGGCCTACACCGGCCTCTGCACCTACGCCAAGGACGCCATGCACGGCCTGAAGCTGGTGGAGCGCCTGCTCGATCCCGCCAACCGGCCCGACCTCGAGCGGGAGGTGACCGAGCTGATCTCCGCCGACAGCGCCGACGCCGTCGTCGAGACCGCCGAAGCCGTGGACGCCGGCCGGACGGCGGCGGCCGAGGTGCGGCGGGACGTCCCCGTGCTGGCGCCGCCGGACCTCGACCGGCACGTCGCCGAGCTGGACCTCGACAAAGTCTGGGAGTACCTCAACCCGCAGATGGTCTACGCCAAGCACCTGGGCCTCAAGGGCTCGGTGAAGCGCCTGCGGGAGGAGGGAGACCCCAAGCTCGCCAAGCTGGAAGCTCTGATGGATGGCCTCAAGGACCACGCCCGGAAGGGCGGCATCAAGGCACGGGCCGTCTGGCGGTTCTTCCCGGCCGAGGCGGACGGCAACCGGGTGACCCTGCGCGATCCGGACACGGGCGAGGCGGTGGCCGCCTGGGAGTTCCCCCGGCAGGCCCGGGAGGGCGGCCTCTCGCTGGCCGACTACGTGCTCCCCGGGGACCACGTCGCGCTCTTCGTGACCACGGCGGGCGAGGGGATCCGGGCGCAGGTGGAGGAGTGGAAGCATCAGGGCGAGTACCTGAAGAGCCACGCCTTCGCCGCCCTGGCCCTGGAGACGGCCGAGGCCGCCGCCGAGTGGCTCCACGCCTGCCTGCGCAAGCGCTGGGGCTTCCCCGATCCGGAAGACCTGGCCGTCGAGGACAAGCTCTCCGCCCGCTACCGCGGCAAGCGCTACAGCTTCGGCTACCCGGCCTGCCCGGACCTCGCCTTCCAGCGCGAGCTCTTCAAGGCCCTGAGGCCGGAGGAGATCGGCGTCCACCTCACCGAGGGGGACATGATGGACCCCGAGGCGAGCGTCTCGGCGCTGGTGTTCCACCACCCGGACGCGCGGTACTTCGGGGTGTAGCTTTTGGCGTGTCCGGCGCTCAACGAGTTTGTTTTCACCGCCCATGCCCGGTTTGAGATGGCACGTCGGGATCTCAGAGGGTGTCTCGAAAGTAGTTCCTGCCCCACTGTAGAGACGCCTTGCAGGCGTCTCTGGGCAGGCACCATGGCTTTATACCGTCGAGACGCCGGATCGAAGAGGCGCCTCGCGGGAAACCCGTGTTATTCGCGTCGTCAACCTGCTTCGGAGACGCCTGCAAGGCGTCTCTACAGTGGGAACCCTGAAGCCGCTGACTTTCGAGACACCCTCTCAGAGGAGTATCCGGATACCGCACGAGTAAGATCGCGAAGTACTGGAGGCTCCATGCGAGTGATTTATGACACTGCCACCGACACGCTAAGCATCATCCTGAGCGACCAGATCGTCGCGGAGAGTGATGAGGAGAAGCCCGGGGTCATCCTCGACTTTGATGCTGGCGGCAATGTCGTTGCGATGGAGATCCTGGACGCTTCGAGACGAGTCGATCAGCCGACACAGATGGTCTACGAGTTGATGCAGACTGGAACGTCGGGGAATCGATAGGTCATCTTTACCCGGACGCGCGGTACTTCGGGGTGTAGATCCGTCCTTGAAAGTTGGTTGAACGGACGTCCCGCTGACCTCAACGGACGTCCCGCCAGGGTCAACGCAGGTCGCGTTGCGGTGAAAAGACGTCGCGCTACGGTGAACGGATGTCCCGCTGAGGTGAATGCACGTCGCGCCACGGCAAACGCAGGTCGCGCTACGGTGAAAAGACGTCGCGCTACGGTAAACGCAGGTCGCGCTACGGTGAATGCAGGTCCCGCCAGGGTCAGCGGGACGTCCGGAAAGGTCAAACGGACGTACGCCAACCTTGACGGGACTCCTCAGGAGATCACTTTTTCGCCGGCGGAGCCTTCTTCCAGGCCGCCGCCGCCTCGAGCACCTCGCGGGCCTGACAGAGGAACTCGTCGCTCGCTCGGAACTCGTCGTTGCAGATCTTGTAGGTGACCGCCTTCGCCGAGGTCAGCCGCCCGGCCTCGGTCAGGGCGATGTCGGAGGTCACGTACTCCACGGCCCGTGAGCCGCCCACCTCGCTTCTGTGCTCCGTCCTGCCCAGGGAGAGGGTCTTACCGTCCGCCAGGAGCGTCAACTGGTTGCAAGTCGGGTATCTCACGATCGAGCTGTTGCCCATCACCACGAACATCACCGAGCCGGGCTCGTCGGAGGTCCAGACGAGGAGGGGGTCGAACCTGTCCGGCTCGGGGGTGAGCCTGGTCTTCTGGATCACCACGCCGGTCTGCGGATCGACGTCGCGGACGCTTTGGCCCTTTTGGCAAGAGGGAGGCTCTTGGGCCAGGGCAGACAGACTTGCAAGAAATGTTGAAAGAGCTATAATGATGACAACGCTCAGGGATGGGACTCGGCTCATCCTGGAATCCTCCTCGAGGCCCTGGCGAGAGCGCCGGGCGCCTGCACGACGGGTAACGCGCCCATGGGCTGGTGGATTCCGCGAGGCTGGCCCCGATCTTGCCTTATGTAGTAGTGCGACTGGGACGCCGCGCTTCTAGCAAGGGAGACCTCCATGCCCCAGGGACGTTACCGAAGTCTGCAGGACCCGGAGACCCTTCGGCTGTTCATCGAGAATCTGCGGGAGGGGATCTACATCACGAATGACCGCGGGGAGATCCTCGACGCCAACCCCGCCTGTCTGGATATTCTTGGCGCCTCTTCCCTCGACGAGCTGCGGCGGCTCCATGCCCAGGATCTCTTTGTCGATCCTGCTCGGCGTGCCGAGGAGATGGAGCTGCTGGTTCGCGACGGCGTGGTACGGGAGTTCGAATTCATCGTCCGGCGTCCGGACGGGGAGGAGCGCACGGTCCTCGACACCTGCCACTGCGTCCAGGACCCGGAGACCGGGGAGGTGCTCTTCCACGGCATCCTGGTCGACATCTCCGGCCGCAAGCAGCTCGAGAGCCGCTTCCACGAGCAAAGCCTGCGCGACCCCTTGACCGGTTGTTACAACCGGCGCTTCCTCAAGGAGGTCCAGAAGCGCCTGACCTCCTTCGACACCTGGGGCGCCATCGTCGTGGACGTGGACAACTTCAAGGAGTACAATGACGAGTTCGGCCACCACGCGGGCGACGAGGTCCTGATGCAGGTGAGCCGGTTCCTGCAGCACAACGCCCGCCTCGAGGACGCCGTGGTCCGCATGGGGGGCGACGAGTTCCTGCTCCTGCTGATCGGCGCCTCGGCCCGCTTCGTGGCCGAGGTGGGCCAGCGCCTGCGCCTGACCGCCGTCGAGAAGGAGATCCCCTCCTTCTCCGTGGGCTGGGCCACCCGTCACGGCAGCGAGACCCTGGAGCGCACGATCGACCACGCGGACCGCGAGCTCCTCCAGATCCGCCTCTTCGAGAGGCGCTCCCGCAGCAAGCGTCTCCGCGGGCCGCGGCAGAGGCTGGTGGAGGGGGTGCTGGCGGACTGAGGCGTCTTTCCCTACGCTGGAATTCTCCAGAGCGCCTGCACCGGCAAGGCGAAGATTTTGTCGCTGAAGGGCACCGCCCTCTCCCCCGTGTAGAGCACGACTCCGCGCACGAAGCGGGGGCCCAGCGCGTCGGCCAAGTCCTGGAGAACGCGCACGTCCTTCTCCTGCACCGTACTTTTCGCCTTGACCTCCACGCCGACGATCCGGCCGCCGGCGTCTTCGAGGAGGAGGTCGATCTCCTGGCCGGTCTGTGTCCGGTAATGGAACATCGCGGGCTGGGTCTGGCTCCAGGCAATCTGCTTCCGGATCTCCATGAGAACGAAGTTCTCGAGGATCGGCCCCGCCAGGCGGGGGTCTTCTTCGAATCGCTCGGGGTTCAGGCCTAGCGAGGACGCCAGGAGGCCGGTGTCGTTGAGGAGCAGCTTGGGCGACTTGACCAGCCGCTTCGAGAAATTCGTCGACCAGGCCGGCAGGGTCAGGACGAGGAATGTGGCTTCGAGCAGAGCGAAGTAGCGCTTCAGCGTGCTTGCCGGGATGCCGCTGCTGCGCGACAGCTCGGAGTAGTTGAGGAGGGCCGTGGCCCGGGCCGCCAGAAGGGAAAGGAGACGCGGGAGCGCGGCCAGATCCTCGATGCTGGTCAGGTCGCGCACGTCGCGTTGCAGGATGCTGGTGGTGTAAGAGCCGAACCAGGCGCGCCGCCGGGCTTCCGAGCTCTTGTCGACCAGCTCGGGGAAGCCGCCGCGCGCCAGCCGCTCGAACAACTCGGCCCGCCTGAAGGTCTGGAGCTGCGGAGGAGTGAACGTCTTGGCGAACATGGCATCCACGAACCCTTCCACCTGTCCCTCGATCTCCCCTTGAGACAACGGCCAGAGGGTGAGGATCTCCATACGGCCGGCCAGCGACTCGGAGACCCTGGGGAGGACGAAGACATTGGCGGAGCCGGTCAGCAGGAATCGTCCTGGCCGGCGGTCGCGGTCTACGGCCGCCTTGAGGGCCAGGAACAGGTCGGGAGCGCGTTGGACTTCGTCCAGGATGACCCGATCGCCGAGCCCGGCCACGAATCCGGCAGGATCGCGGGTCGCGGCGGCGAGGACGGTGGCGTCGTCCAGCGTCAGATACTGGGCAGAAGCCCCATCCGTCAACGATTGCACCAGGGTGCTCTTGCCGACCTGCCGGGCTCCGTTGAGCAGGACGACGGGCCGGTCGTCGAGGGCTTCGCGGAGCAGGGGAGCGATGTGGCGCGGATACATGGAAGGATTCCTCGTGGCTGATTTTCAACCATCTCGTGGTTGATTTTCAACCATCATGTGGCTAATTATCAACCATGCCGGCGTTCAACTTGGCCAAGGGAAGGAGTTGAGGGGTAGAATCGAGGAAGGCCGAGCCCTCTCGGCCGTTGCAAAGGAGGGCCATCGATGAGAGAGCAGGACGATCCCTTCGAAAGCCTCAGGCAAGATCCCGCCAGCGAAGAGGCACCTTCCGAAGACCTTTACCTCCGCTCGCCCGCGGCCCCGTCGGAGGTCGACGAGCTGACCTGGGACGCCGGAGAACGAGAGGACTCCGGGTTGCTCTACGATCCCTTGGAAGACGGTGGCGCTCCGCGGTCCGGACCAGACCCGGCGGACAATTCGTCACTCCTCTTCCGGCTCGCTCTGTCCACGGCGGCGCTGCTGGTGACGTTTGTCCTGGCGCGGGGGTTCTGGTGGCCGGGAGAGGAGCCGCGGGGGAACCCGCCGGAGTGGGCCGCCGCTCCCAACCTGCCGGTGGCGGCGGCGCCTCCCGCCGCGGAGCGCACCCCGCCGACTCGACCCGCCGACCCGGTCCAGATCGCTGAGCCTGCCGAGCGGACGCTCGTCGAGGAGGTGGCGAGCCCCGCTCCCGCCGCGCCGAAACCCGCTCCTCTCGCGAAGCCCCGGCAGCCCGAGCCCGTGGTGGTCGTCGAGGAGGTGGCCCCGGCGCCCATCGTGCCGAAGCCGGAGCGCATCAAACTGGCCGAGTCCAAACCCGCCGAGCCAAAGCCGGTTCCGGTGAAGCCCGCGGCTCCTAAGGAGACGGAGAAGATCGCCGCTCTGCCGGAATCTGCCGCTGTTTCCGCGCCGGCCCTCTCGACGCAGGCCCGCCGAATTCCCCAGCCCTGGGACGAGGGGCCTCAGCCGTCCGATCTGCTCAAGCCCGGCCCCGGCGTCGAGGCGCCCGTGCCGCTGGACTTCCCCCGCTACAGCTATCCTTCCGCCGCTCGCGGAACGGGTCTACGGCCCGACGTCAAGCTGGCGCTGCTGGTAGATGAGAGGGGACGGGTGATCGACGCCCGCGTGCGCGAGGGAGCCCCGCCGGACCTCGGCTTCGCGGAGACGGCGGTCGCCGTCGCGAAGCGGATCCCGTTCCAGCCCGCCAGCCGGTACGACATCCCGGGGAAGATGTGGACGGAGGTGATCCTGGAGTTCGTGGAGTAGGGTCAGCCTGCGGGGTTTCGTCCGATTCGGATCTGGTTCGGTTTGAGGACGACGAAGGAACCCCGCAAGCGGTCCTCCAGCTTCTGGACCGTTTCCCGGATCAATCCCGGGAGAGCCCAGCGGGCGTTCTGGGGAAATCGAATGAGAATGACCCCGCTCGATGGGTGAAGACCTGCGTACACGAGCTGACCGAAATCCTTGTCCTCGGTCAAGAGCACTCTGTTCTCTCGGACAGCCAGTGCGATCACGTCACTGTCCACCATCTGAGGAGCGGTTTCCGCAATGGCGACGACGTCGTGCCCGGCGTCACGGAGAGCCCGTACGACCGCGAAGTCGCAGCTTTCATCCGCGAGGAAGAACATCGGTCAGCGGGCGGCGCTTACTTGAGGCTCGAGAGAAATGATCTCCTCATGCGCGATGGTATCGGCGGCATAGGAGATCGCTGCCCGGATGTCCTCCGGTGTGAGACGGGGGTAGGCGTCCAGCAGGTCTTCTTCTCTGGCGCCTTCGCCGAGCTTCCGCAAGAGCAGCTCGACGGTGATACGGGTTCCCTGGATGACGGGCTTCCCCATCATGACCTTTGGATTGACTTCGATCCTGGGTGCTATAGGCATTCGAGGGTCCCTCTCCGCCCCAGTGTACTATCCTAGATGTAGTTTCCCAATCAGTACGGACCGACCTCGAACCGGGAAAGCGGGGGCGCGTGGCGCTTCTCAACGAGCACATCGACGGCAAGTACGAGATCCTCGGCAAGATGCGCGAGGGCGGGATGGGCGCCATCTACAAGGTGCGCCATCGCCTGCTCGACGAGGTCCGCGTCGTCAAAGTCATCCGCTCCCAGGCCGGCTCGGCGGGGGAGGCGGCCGACCGCTTCCTGCACGAGGCCAAGGCGGCGATCAGGCTCCGCCATCCCAACGTCGCCGTGCTGCACGACTTCGCCGTCACCGAGGACGGGCAGGCGTTCATCGTCATGGAGCACATCGACGGCTGGAACCTGCTGGAGGTCCTCGGCGGCTACGGCCCGCCCCCCGTCGCCCTGACGCTCGAGATCGCGCGCCAGTCCCTCAAGGCGCTCGGCTATCTCCACCGCCACCGGATCGTCCATCGCGACGTCTCGCCGGACAACCTGATGCTGACTCGCGACGTTGACGGCAACCCGCTCGTCAAGCTCATCGACCTGGGGATCGCCAAGACGCTGGAGGGGCAGGGCGGGCTGACCACCACCGGCGTCTTCCTCGGCAAGCCGCGCTACGGCTCGCCCGAGCGCTTCGGCGGCGGCGCCTGGGACGCGCGGAGCGACCTCTACTCCTTCGGCGTCGTGCTTTACGAGCTGCTCACCGGGCGCTCGCCGGTCTCCGGCAGCGATCCGACGGCCCTCATGGCGGGCCATCTGTTCCGGCCGCCGCTCGACTTCTCCGAGACGGATGCCGAAGGGCGGGTGCCGCCGGAGCTGCGGGCCCTCGTCCTCAAGTCGCTGGCCAAGAAGCCGGAGGACCGGATGGCCACCGCCGAGGACTTCGTCTGGGAGCTGACGATGCTCCAAGACCGCTTCCCGCTCGGCCGCGAGGATCTGGAGGGCGTCTGGGGCGTCCTTCTGCCCCTGGGACCTGGGAGCGAGCGCGTCGTCCAGGAGACGCCGGGGTCCACCCAGGACCGGCTCAACCTGGAGCTGGGGATGGCGACGACACCGCCGGCGGGTCTTTTGACGGCGGAGGCCGACGTGATCCCGTTCTCTGCCGAGACGCGGGTCACCCCCGCGGCCAGGCAGCCCGAGCCGACCCGCCGGGTCGGTGAGGACCTGGACGCCACCTGGGCCTCGCGCCCCCTGCGCACCGGGAGGACCGCGGAGCCCGCGAAGCCGGCCCCCGTGCCCGCCGCGCCGATCCGGGGGGCTGCCGTCGCGAAGGCGTCCCGGGCTCCGGTGGCCTGGATCGCCACGGGAGTGGTGGTGCTGGCTCTCGCGGCCGGAGGATTCTGGTGGTCGCGGAGGCCCGCGCCTGTCGTCTCCTCGCCACCTGCGCCCGTGCCGGACCTGTCGACGGTCGCCCCTGCCGCGGCTCCAGCCTCTTCCGTTCAGCCGGCGACAGAGCCCGAAGCCACACGGCCTGAAGCCACAGAGCCCGAAGCCGCATCTCTCCTCATTCCAGACCGGCCGGCGGCCAAGCGCCGGAGCCCGCTTCCCGAAGAGCCGGCTCCGGCCCCGGGGCCGCTCGAGCCGATGAAGCCGGGGGACCTGATCCGGGCCGGCCAGCCGGGCGTGGACGCGCCGGAGATCCGGGACCTGCCCTCCTACGGCTATCCGGAAGCGGCCAGGGGAAGCGGCAAGAAGGTCTCCATCCGGGTCGGCGTCCTGGTCGATGAGACCGGGACGGTGATCGACGCGCGGATCCGCGAGGGCAAGGAGTCCAGCCTGGGCTTCAACGAAGCCGCCATGGAGGCCGCCCACAAGGCGCGGTTCTTCCCGGCCACCCGCGACGGCGTTCCCGGGAAGATGTGGACCGAGCTGCTGCTGGATTTCTCGGAGTAGGGCCGATTCTCGGGGGATACAATCCCCTCCATGATCTTCGCCGCCCTTCGCCGCTCCGCCTTCCCCGTCCTCCTCCTCCTGGCCTGCACCCTCCGGGCCGAAGCCGCCGACATCCGCTTCCTCTCGCTCCGGCCCAGCGGCACGGCGGGGGAGTGGTCGGCCGGCCCGTTCGACGACTGGATCGTCTACCACATCATGGTCGACATGTTCGCCAAGGGCAGCCCGGCCAACGACGGCGAGATCACCGGCTGGAAGCACCCCAACTACGCCGGCGGCGACCTCCAGGGCATCCTGGAGCACGCGGATCACATCCAGAAGCTGGGGGCCAACGCCGTCTGGCTGTCGCCCATCTTCGCGGCCCGCTCCTCCCATGCCTACGACGCCACCAACTACTACAGGATCGGCGGCGCCTTCGGAGCGCCGAACAGGCCGAGAAGGATCAGCTCGTGATGGCCAAGGTCATTCCCGGGGAGACCGTCTTCGTGGGGGTGAACCTCGCGAACGAGCCGAAGGAGGTCTCGGTGGACGCCTCCGGGCTCCTCGCCGCCGGCGCGGCGCTGCAGCCGGTGCTCGGGGAGAGCGCCGCCGCCTTTGCCGCCGAAACCGGCCAGCTCCGCTGGCGGTTGCCGGCCATGAGCACCGTCATGGTGTCCGCCTCTTCCACAAAGGGACCGAATTGAGTATCATCCCGCCATGGTCTTTCTCCTTTTTTAGGATTGAGGCGGTGTCGCTGATCCCGCAGCGGCACCGCCCCGATTGTTTCCCTACCTGACTTTTTCCCAGATCAATCTCCCTAGATCCACCCCTTGGACATACCGGCTGTTCGCCGCGTATAACGACGTAATGGGAAAGCTTCGTATCCTTGCCGCCCTTTTCCTGCTGCTCGCGGGTGAGCTCGCCCTGGCGCGGCCCGGCGGCGCGTTTCAGGAACGGCGCGTCAACGCCCGCCAGCTCTTGCGGACGGTCGACTCGGCCTTGAGCCAGGTTCAGGGCGGGCTCGATCCCAAGGACCCGAAACTGGCGCCTTTCAAGAGCTCGCTCAACGCCATGCGTCTCCGTGTGAACCACATCCAGACCGCTCTCGACCGGCGTGACGGGGAGCTTTTGGGGCTGCTGGACCAGGGGAGCGCCGACCTCGGAGCCCTGCGGGTGGCCTGGGCTAGGACGGGGGTGGAGAACCGAAAGGCCAGCGACAACCTGCGGCTGGCCTCGGTCTCCTACCGGAGCCTGCGCGCCAACTACGGCCGGGAGGGGCTCCGCCTGCGCCAGGGCGGGAACCTCAACGAGGCCGAGAGGCGGCACTTCCAACGCCTTCAGCGGACCCAGAGGCGGTTCGCGGAGAGCCTGGGACCCTTGCGCGCCATCTCTCAACGGCGGGGCGATCGGGTCACCGTCGCGGAGCTGGACCGCTTTCGCGGCGAGGCGGAGCGCATCGCCGCGGCGCCCCTCGAGCTCGAGGCGTACCTGAATTCCCTGATCGCCAGCGGCGAGACCCGCGGCGAATGGGAGGCCGACGCCCCCTACGTACGGCAGGACGCTCCCGAGGACTTCGTGGTGGCCAACGAGATGATCGAGGACCTCTACGTCGAGTCCGACATCGGCCACGTCTTCGCCGTCGACCTCGACAGCGCCGTGGCCCACCTCGATCAGGACGTGGCGGTCCCGCCCGCCGTCCAGATCTTCCAGCCCGCCGGCGACGGCGAAGTCGAGCTCTTGCCGGATGCGCCGATCCTGGAGGAGCTCGAGGCGATCGAGCCTGTCGAGGTGACCGGGGAAAGCGAAGAGGAGCTTCCGGAAGCCCCTCCCGCCGGCGGCGAGGCGGTCGAGGAGGAGGATCTCGATCTGGAGGAGGACGCCGTGGTCGAGCCCATGAGCGAGGATCGCCAGGCCGTCCCGCCTCCCGGCGAACCGGCCAAGGATCTTCCCGCTGCCGCCGGTCCCCCGCCTCCGCCCGCCGATTCCCACCCCGTCAAGCCTCCCATCGGCTAAGATCCCCTCCTTTCGCAGGAGGTTTTGCAAGATGGGACTTTTGAGCGGTACGGTTGCCGTCACCCGGTTCAACGTCGTGGTGCCCGAGGAAGGGCCGGATTTCGAGCGGGCCCGGTTCTGGGAAATCGAGCCGGGCTCCGAGGTGCGCGAGCGGATGGGGTTCGTCCCCTTCGAGCTCGACGCCCCCTATGAGGTCGCCAACAGGCGCTATGCCTTCCGGGTGCGCATCGACCAGGTCCGGCCGGACGCCACGGCGGTCAAGGAGCGCATGAAGGAGCTGGTCAAGGCCGAGATGGAGGCGACCGGCAAGCCCTTCGTCGGCTCGAAGACGCGCAAGAAGCTGCGCGAGCTGGCCGAGGCGGAGTCCGCCATGCGCCAGGCGCCGCGCACCCGCATCGTCGAGTGCTGCATCGACGGCTCCATCCTCTACGTGGCCAGCACGGCCAAGACTTTCCTCGGGACGGTGCTGACGCTGCTCCGGCAGGCGGGAGTCGAGGGGAACTTCAAGGCCCCCTGGCTGGACGAGGCTCCCGAGGTCGAAGAGATGAGCGACATCGTCGTCCCCAAGGAGCCAGGGCAGTCGGTGCTGGGCTGCCGGTTCGTGCGGGCGCTGCTGGACGAGTCGGACGTCATGGTGGAGCCGGAGACCGGCAGCGTCCGGCTCGCCACCCGCGAGGCGCGGGTCACCCTGGCGGGCGCCGTGCTCAATGAGCTCTTCCGCTATCTCGAGGAGGGGGCGGAGATCCTCTCCGCCAAAATCCACGTCGGCGCCGTGATGATGCGCTTCGACGCGCTCTCCTACCGCGTCAACGGCCTGAAGCTCGAGCCGGTCAAGAGCGAGCACTGGACGATCGACCTCGACCAGCGGCTGGAGCAGATCGCGGCCATCTTCGAGACGCTGGACGGCAAGTACGCGGCCCTCAAGGACAAGATGAACGCGGTGCCCGAAGCCGCGGTGCCCGAAGTCGAAGTCGCGGCGGCCACGGGCACCGAGGTCTAGACCCCGCCGCTAGAACCCCCAGCCGAGGCTCAGCCGGACGGTGCGCGCCGGCAGGCGATAATACTGGGCGTCGCCCAGCTCGCTTTCGGCGACCGGCGGCCGGGCGTCGTCGAGGTTCTCGCCGTCCACGCGCACCTCCCAGGTGCTGAAACGGTAGCCTAGCCCGGCCCCCCAGGTCGTGTAGTCCGGCGCCAGGGCGGTGTTGCGCTTGTTGAGGAAGCGGTCGCCCACGTAGTTGGCCACCACCGAGCCGATGAAGCCCTGGGCGGGAGAATAGGCCAGCCCGGCCGAGGCCAGCTTGCGCGCCGACATCTCCAGCCGGTTGCCGTCGAGCCGGGTGGGCACGCCGTCGAAGTCCTGGACGAAGTCGACGAACTTGGCGTCGTGCCAGGCGTAGGTCGCCTGCCAGCGGAGGTCGGAGTAGAGCCTGCCCTTGAGGTCCAGCTCGACGCCCTTGAAGCGCTCCGAGCCGGCGTTCAGCAGCCGCGGCAGACCGTTGACGGAGGTGGCGACGACGAGGTTCTCGAAGTCCATCTGGAAGCCGGTGAGCTCCCACTCGAAGCGGCCGCCGGCGAGGCGGTTCTTGAGCCCCAGCTCGTAGCTCCTGGCGTTCTCGGGCTTGAGGATGTCCGCCTCGGCCTCGGGACCGAAGTCGATCGCCGCGGGCTTGAAGGTGTCGCGGTAGTCGGCGAACAGCCAGAGGCCGTTGGACTCGTTGCCCCAGGCCAGCCAGCTCACGCCGAGGGTGCCGCTGCCGCGGGTCACCTCGCGGCTCTGCTTGCCCTCCTCCTCTTCTTCACCCGGTCCGCCGTTCCCCAGCTCCTCCTCGCCGGCCTCGCGGTCCTCGGTCGTGCGGTTGACGCGGGCGCCGATCTGGAAGTGCCAGCGCGGCGCGGGGTCCCATTCGGCCTGAGCGTAGAGGCCGGAGAAGTTGCGCTCGTCTTCCACGTCGAAGCCCATGTCGCGCGCCAGGCCCGAGCTCGAGGGCGGGTTCGAGCCGTTGAGCGGCACGAAGTAGGAGAAGGTCTCGGACTCCCCCGTGGCCTTGCCGTAGAGGTGATCGAAACCGGCGATCAGGTGGACGCTCGGCGCCAGGCGCCAGGCGATGTGGCTGTCGAGGTAGACGTCGTCGATCGAGAGGTCCTGCTCGAAGCCGCGGGCGTTGGGGGCGGCCGACGAGAGGCCGGTCAGGAAGCCGCGGATCGTATCGCGCTCCGAGTGGGTATAGGCCAGGGTGGTGGACCAGGAGCCGCCGGCCAGGCCGCGGTCGTAGCCGGTCACGAAATGGAGGCGGTTCTCGTCGATCTGGGCGTCGCGCGGGTTGTAGTTGGCGTCGAGGGGGTTCAGCGCGGAAAGTCTGGTCCCCTGGCGGACGTGGGGGCTGGCGGGCTCCTGGTTGACGATCGAGCCGTCGAAGTCGAAGCGGAAGCTGCCGCCGGCCGCGTCGAATGTCGAGCGGTAGAGCACGTGGCCGCGGTCGAAGCCCGTCCGGTCGTCCTTGAAGCCCTGGCGCTCGCCGTCCACGGCGAACGACTGCCGGAAGTGGTCCGAGCCGGGCAGGGGGGTCGAGAACGCCGCGCCGCCGCTGCTGTAGTTGCCGCCCCAGACGCGGGCCGAGCGTCCAGCCGCGCCGGCCTGGCGGTGGAGGACCTGGATGACCCCCACGAACGAGGTGGCGCCGTACATCACGGGCGCCGCGCCGCGCAGGACCTCGATCCGATCGACGTTGGTGAGATCGACGCTGGGGAGGGCGGGATTGAAGGCGCCGCCCCAGGGCACGCCGTCGACCACCAGAAGGAAGGCGTCGAACTCGCGGAGACCCCAGAGCTCGGGCACCGACCCGGCCGGGCCACCGTCGCCGCCCGGGGCGATGGAGACGCCGGCGGCGAGCGCCAGCGCCGAGGGGAGGTCGGTGGCGCCGCGGGCGGCGATGTCCTCGCCGCTGATTACGGTGACCGACGCCGGGACGCTCTCGACGTCCTCCGGCGTGCGGGTGGCGGTGACCTGGATCGTCTCGGTGACGGTGGGGGCCGGCTCCTGCGCGGCCTCCTGCTGGGCGAAGGCGGGGGACGCGGCAATGACCGCGAGCGCGAGCCCGCGGACGATCTTCAAAAGAGACATGCGAAAACTCCTCCTGCGCGGGGCAGGCCGTAAACGATTAAAGCGGAGCGGTTCGGCTTCGTAAGTCGAGTTGGAACCGTCCCGCTCTATTCGTTTTGGCGCTTGGTCAGGAGGAGGATGTCGGAGGCGCGGGAGGGCGCCTGAGCGGGCCGCGCAATCGGGCCGTCAAGGCCGCCGGGAGATCCGCCCGCGGCACGCACAGCCAGGGCGGGAGGATGAACGGGGCTGTCTTCCGAGGTCAGGTCGACCGCTTCGTGATGGCTCTCGGGCAGGCTGAACGCTGGCCGGAACGCGGGCCGCTCGGGTGCCACCACCTGCCGGAGAGAGCCGCCGCGGCGCGAGCCCTCGACCCAGGCCACCACACCCGGGCGGCCCGGCAGGGCCGGCTCGCCGGCGGCCGTGGCCGCGCTGGCGAGCGTGAAGGCCCGCTCCATCCCCGGAGAGGCCGCGATCGAGAACCGCTGCGGCATCTCCAGGTAGATCTCCCGGCGCTCGTCGCCCAGGCGCAGCAGGAGGCGGGCGTCGGACGTGGGCACGCCGGGCACCAGCCAGCGGACGTGACGGAGGTCCCGGTCCAGGTGCGGCGTGATGCGGACCGGGTAGGTCGCCCCGCCGTCGAAGCTGAGGAACGCCTCCCACTCCTCGACATCGGCCAGCCGCGCGAACGGCTCGAGCGGCGCCCACTCCAGGTCGGCCTCGGAGCCGGCGAGGAGCGTGGCGCCAGACCGCGGCGATACGAGCTCGACGGGCGCGATGCCTCCCACCGCGCTGGCCGAGGAGGCGAGCGCGAACCCGGCCCAGAGGGCGAGCAGCAGGAGACGGCGGCAGGGCATGGTGCTCTCTACGATACAGGTGCCCGAAAGGTGCGGCAAGGAGACGGACCGCCGTGGATGGGATCAGTCGATGGGATCAGCCGATCTCCGCCACCACCGGCACGTGGTCCGAGGGGGATTCCCCCTTGCGCTCGTCGCGGTGGATCTCGACGCCGGTGCACCGCTTGAGGATCGGCTTCGTGCCGAGGATCAGGTCGATCCGCAGGCCGTTGTTCTTCTGGAAGGCGAGCTGACGGTAATCCCACCAGGAGAACAGGCCGCCCTCCTGGTGGTGCTTGCGCAGGAGGTCGTGGAGGCCCCAGGAGGTGATGCGGGCGAGCGCCTCGTGCTCCTTGGGGTGGAAGTGGATGTGGCCGCGCCAGAGGTCGATGTAGCGCACGTCCCGCTCTTCGGGAGCGATGTTGAAGTCGCCCAGCAGGACCAGCGAGCCGCCGGGCTTCGCCGTGGCGTCGAGGAAGGCGCGCAGGCGCGCCAGCCAGTCCATCTTGTAGACGAACTTCTCGCTCTCGGGCGACTGGCCGTTGGGCACGTAGACGTTGACAATCCGGACCTTGCCGGCGGTCGCCGCGATCAGCCGGCGAGGCGCGTCCGGCTCGTCGTCCGGCAGGTTCCGCACCACCTTGCTCATCGGCTCGCGGGAGAGGATCGCGACCCCGTTGTAGGTCTTCTGCCCGAAGACCTCGGCGTGATAGCCCAGCTCCGCGAAGACGTCGAGGGGAAAGCCGTCGTCCGTCGTCTTGATCTCCTGCAGGCAGAGCACGTCCGGCCGCTCGCGGGCCGTCCAGTCCGCCACCCGCTCCACCCGGGAGCGGATCGAGTTGACGTTCCAGGTGGCGATCTTCATACCTGGGCCCCCAGCACCAGCTCGATCAGGGCCGCGACGGTGCAATGGCGCTCGATGGGATGGCGGAGCCGCTGCTGGTAGAAGACCTGATAGCGGTTCCGCCGCCCGTCCTTGGAGATCGCCAGGTAGCCACCCGCCTGCAGGTCCGTCACGATCCTCTGGACGGCGCGCTCGGTGATGCCGACCCGGGCCGCCACGTCACGGAGCCGGACCTCCGGATCCTGGGCGATGCAGAACAGGACGTGCGCGTGGTTGGTCAGGAAGGTCCAGCCGGTGGCCGGAAGGGGAGAGGGAGGGCGGCTGTCCGTCGGCTCGTTCAAGGTTCACCTCCCTTGCGCGAAATCCTTGTCGCGTTTCGCATGCTAACAAAAAAAGACCCCGCTTCGGCGGGGCTTGGAGGAGGGAGGTTGGAGAGGAGATTGTCTGTGTGTTCCGTCTCCATCCCTATATACGGGGGAGCAGGGGGAAATGTTGAGGCCCGTTCAGAGCAGCCCCATCTCCAGCCCCTTGAGCACCGCCCGGGTGCGGTCGCGGACGCCGAGCTTGGAGAGGATGCTGGAGATGTGATTCTTCACCGTCCCCTCGGCCACCCGCAGCGCATCGGCGATCTCGCGGTTGTTGTAGCCGCCGGTCATCAGGCGGAGGACCTCGACCTCGCGCTCGGTCAGCGGGTCGGGCGGATCGAGGCTGGGGAACTCGTACCCGGCCTCGAGGGCGCAGCGGAGGATGCGCTCGGTGACGGCCGGCTGGATCAGGGTGCCGCCCCCGGCGACGGTGCGGATGGCCTCGGCCAGGCGCTCCAGCGAGACGTCCTTGAGCAGGAAGCCCTTGGCGCCGGCCCGGATCGTCTCCAGGAACAGGGCGTCGTCCTCGAAGGTCGTCAGCACCAGGGTGGGCGGCAGGCCGCCGGCCGCCTTCAGCTCCCGGAGCACGCCGAGGCCGTCCAGGTCGGGCATCCGCAGGTCGAGGAGGACGACGTCGGGCCTGTGCTCGGGGATGAGCGACAGGGCGGCCCGGCCGCCGTCGGCCTCGGCCACCACCTCGATTCCGGGGACCAGGCCGAGCAGGGTGCGGATGCCATGGCGCACCAGGGTCTGGTCGTCCACCACGCAGACGCGGATCACGGCACCGCTCCGCCCAGGGAGGGGAGGGGGAGCCAGGCCCTCACCTGGAAGCCGCGGCCGGGGGCGGACTCGACCGCCAGCCAGCCGCCCAGCGTCTCGAGCCGCTCGCGCATGCCGTTGAGGCCGTTGCCGGTCCGCACCGTCCCCACGCCCCGGCCGTCGTCGCGGCTCTTGAGCTCCACCCCCTCCGGCCCCTGGATCACCTCCAGCCAGACGTTGCGGGCGCCGGCGTGCTTCATCGAGTTGGTGAGGATCTCCTGGGCGCAGCGCACCAGGGCGTGGGCCCGCTCGGGATCGTCGAGCCGCAGGCCGTCCGGCAGGAGGAGGTGGACCTTCGGGGTGCCGATCTCCTCGGCCAGGGCCGTGAGGGCGCCGGCGAGGTCGAGGTCCGGCTCCTCCCGCAGCCGGCCCACCACCCGCCGCACCTCGTGAAGGAGCCTCTTCGTCAGGTCCTGGGAGGTGGCCACATGGGCCTGGACCTCGTTCTGCGGGGCGTGGCGGGCCGCCTCCAGGCCCAGGCTCAGGGCCGCCAGGTGATGGCCCATCACGTCGTGCAGCTCGCGGGAGATGCGCACCCGCTCGGCGGCGCGGCTGCCGTCCGCCAGGAGCTTGCGGGTGGCGAGCAGCTCGGCGTTTGTCCGCGCCAGCTCCTCGCGGGCCCGGCGCTCGCTGTTGACGATGTGGGAGGTGTAGAGGGCGAAGACCTCGAAGCTGGCGAAGGCGAGGGTCGAGGCGGTGGCGTTCAGGAGGCCCATGTTGCGCGCCATGCCGGCGGCATAGGCCAGGGTCTGAAGGGCCACCAGGACGAGGGAAGCCCGCAGGGAGAGGATGTTGACCGCCACGGCCGCGGTCAGGACCAGGAGGATGCCCGTGAAGCTGTTGATCAGCAGGTAGCCGTAGAGGAAAGCCGCGGCGAGGATCTGGACGGCGAGCAGGGAGAGGACGGCGGCGCGCGGAAGGCCGCTGCAGCCCTCCGATTTCGAGAGGAGCCAGAAGCAGGCGGCGAAGAGCAGGAGCGCGGAGGCCCCCGCGTAGAGCTCGAAGCGCGGCAGCTCCCCCCTCCAGAACGGTATGCCGACCACGAGGCAGGCGGCGAGCCCCGCCATCCGCATCAGAACTGCGCTCTGGTCTTTCATGTCCGAAGTATAGGAGGGGCGCGGGGTCCGGCGCCCGTGCCGAAAGTCATGCCCCCTCCCCCTGACCCCCGGCACATGCGGCGGGCCCCTCCCCAGGGCGACGATCTCAGGGTCGAGTCAACCCCGACCAAGACCTGGAGGAGATCCCATGGAAACCGAACGTACGCCGAGCCGGACCCTTCGCTGCTGGCTGAAGCTCTTCACCGCCGCCGCCATCCTGTTCCTCGCCGTCCTTGCCGCCGTGCGCATCGCCCATGCCGCGCAGGCGGACGACGAGCGCGCCCCGGCGGCCTTGGGAGCGGAGGCGAAGTTCTTCCAGACCTTCAACGGCGGCGGCCCGGACCGCGCCGCCTCCCTGCCCCTGCTGATGGCCGCCTATGCCACGGACCCGCGGGACGCCCGCACCAACCTCCTGCTGGGGCTCAATCACCTCTGGCTGGCGGCCGAGGGGGACCGCTCCGACCCGCGCACGATCGAGAACGTCGTCCTCGCCGAGCGCTTCCTTGCCCGGGCGCAGAGCCTGAACCCCGGGGACCAGCGGATCGCGAGCTGGCTCGTGCCGATCCGGCTCAGCCTCGCCTCCATCGAGAGGGAGCCGGCGGGACGCCAGGGGGAGATCTTCGGCGAGCTGCTCGCGGCCTACCAGGAGGACCCCGACTTCCACTCCTTCTCGCTCGCCCTGCTGAGCTTCGATCGTCCGCGGGGCTCCCAGGAGTTCCAGCGCGGGCTCGAGGCCCTGCGGCTGACGAAGGGCTGCGCCGCCGAGAACGCCGCCTGCCGGAACCGGCCCAAGTGGCCCCACAACCGGGAGGCGTTCCTCACCTTCCACGCCGATTACGAGCTCAAGGCGGGCCATCCGGACCGCGCCGCCGAATTGCTGCGGCACGCGCAGGCCGAGCCGGACTACCCGGCCTGGCCGTTCCGCGCCAAGGTGGAGGACCGGCTGAAGAACCTGGAAGCATACGGGAAGCTCTACGCCAACGAGGATGCGCGGGACGATCCGCCGTCGTTGATGGCTCATGCTGGAGGAGTCACCTGCCAGTCGTGCCACCGGGCGAGGTGAGGAGGGGGATGGGAGGGCCCGCGGCGGCGGGCCCTCCGAGGGACGCTACTTCTTCCGCGATTCCGGACCCCGGATGCCCGGGGGAGTCGCGGCCGGCGCGCCGCCGGTGCCGTGCTTGGCCAGCTCGGCCGCGGTGTAGTTCTTCATCACGCTGTGATGACGGCCATAGAAGAAGTAGATGAGCAGGCCGAGCGCCAGCCAGGCGAAGAGCCGCCACCAGTTCTCCGTGGGCAGCGAGAACATCAGCAACAGGCAGGAGAGGATGCCCATGACGGGCACGAAAGGCACCCACGGACAGCGGAAGGGCCGCTCCGCGTTGGGGTACTTCTTACGCATGATCAGCACTGCCGCGCACACCACGACGAAGGCGAACAGCGTGCCGATGTTCGTCAGGTGGAGCAGGGCGTCGATCGGCAGGAAGCCGGCGAGGCAGATCACGAAGAGGCCGATCAGCATCGTGGACTTGTGGGGCGTCCGGAACTTCGGGTGGACGTCGCCGAAGAAGCCCTTGGGCACCAGGCCGTCGCGCGCCATGGCGAGGAACACGCGGGGGCCGGAGAGCATCATCACCAGCAGCACGGAGGTGATGCCGGCCACGCCGGCGATGGCGATGAGCCCCTCCGCCCAGCCGAGCCCCTGCTGCTTGAAGGCCTGGCTCACGGGGGCGCTGATGTCGAGCTGGTTGTACTTGACCATGCCGGTCAGCACGGCCACCACGCCGATGTAGAGCACGGTGCAGATGAGCAGCGACGCGATGATGCCGATCGGCACGTCGCGCTGCGGGTTCTTGGCCTCCTCGGTGTGGGTCGACACCGAGTCGAAGCCGATGTAGGCGAAGAAGATGATGGCCGCTCCGGCGAGCATCCCCAGTGGGTTGCCGCTCTGGTCCGCCTGGCCCGCGACGTGGTTGCCGAAGATGTTGAGGCCCGTCCAGCCGTAGGGCGCGAACGGGTGCCAGTTCTCGGCCTGGACGTAGAACGCGCCGACGCCGATGACGAACAGCACGGCGGCCAGCTTGACCGCCACCATGGTGGCGTTGAAGCTGGCGCTCTCCGAGATGCCTTTGACCAGCACCAGGGTGATGACGACCACGACGAGGACGGCCGGCAGGTTGAACAGCGAGCCGGTGGGCAGGAAGCCGCCGCTGGCCGCGTCGTAGCGCCAGGGAGACTCCCGGAACGCCAGCGGCAACTGGAAACCTATCTTGGCCAGCACGTTCTGAAAATAGCCGGACCAGCCGGTCGCGACCGTCGCGCTGCCCACGGCGTACTCCAGCACCAGGTCCCAGCCGATGATCCAGGCGAACATCTCGCCCAGGGTGGCGTAGGCGTAGGTGTACGCCGAGCCGGCGACGGGCGCCATGGCGGCGAACTCCGCGTAGCAGAGCGCGGCGAAGATGCAGGTGATGCCGGCGATGACGTAGGAGAGCATCAGGGCCGGGCCGGCGACGTTGTGGGCCGCCGCGCCGGTGGCCACGAAGATGCCCGCGCCGATGATGGCGCCTACCCCGAGGGCCGAGAGCTGGACCGGGCCGAGCACCCGCTTCAGCCGGTTCTCCCCCTTCATTTCCTCCAGCAGCAGTTCGAGCGGTTTTCTGGCAAAAAGTGGGTTTGCCACGATGTCTTAGACCTCCAGAGCGAAATTCAACGTTAGGCCCTCGTCTCTCCCGCCGGAGCGGGCGCAGGAGACCCCAGCTTGCGCCAGGCGAAATATACGGGAATGCCGGTCAGCACGATGAGCAGGCCCGGCCAGGTGGTCGACGTCTTGTAGACGAGCAGGACGATCGAGATCACGCTCGCGGCCAGGATGTAGAGCGTCGGCACCACGGGGTAGCCGAACGCCCGGTAGGGGCGCTCCGCGTCCGGGCGCTTGCGCCGCAGCACGAACAGGCCGGCGATCGTGAGCACGTAGAACATCAGCGCCGCGAAGACCACGTAGTCGAGCAGGTTGCTGTAGAGGTTGCCGTACTGGGCCTGGCCGGTGACCGCGTCGAGCAGCGGCGCGCCCGCCTCATCGCGCAGCCGGGTGCGCGGCAGCACCAGCAGCGAAGCCCACACGCACTGCAGGATCAGGCCGAATGCCGGGACGTGCCGGGCGTTCAGCCGCCCCGTGCGGCGGAAGAACAGGCCGTCCTGGGCCATGGCGTAGTAGACCCGCGCGCCCGACAGGATCAGGCCGTTGTTGCAGCCGAAGGTGGAGATGATGATGGCGACCGCCATGATCGCCGCCCCCGCCGGCCCGAAGATCACCTGCAGGGCGGCGGTCGCCACCCGGTCGTCGGGGGCGTTCTGGATCGCGGCGAGCGGCAGGGTGCAGAGGTAGGCGACGTTCGCCAGGATGTAGAGGCCGATCACCATCATGGTGCCGAAGGCGAGCGACAGCGGGATGTTGCGCCGCGGATCCTTCACCTCGCCGGCGGTGAACGTGATGTTGTTCCAGGCGTCCGCGGAGAACAGCGAGCCCACCTGGGCGACGCAGAAGGCGACGAACAGCCCGAAAACCCCGGCGGTGGCGGCGATCGGCGCCGCGATCGGCAGGTCGGGCCGGATGGTCGCGACGTCGCGCGGCGTCCAGAAGTCGCCGAAGTTGGCGGCGATCGCCTCGGCGTTCCGGCCGACCAGGATCCCGAGCAGGATCAGGGCGATGAGCGACAGCGTCTTGGCCGAGGTGAAGGTGTTCTGGATCAGCTTGCCGAGCTTGATGCCGCGGGTGTTGAGCCAGGTCAGGAAGATCAGCAGGAAGATGGCGATCAACTGCTGCATCGAGAGGCTGACGGCGTAGCCCTCGGAGATGTTGATCGGCGGCACGATCCAGGCTGTGGGCGAGATGCCGGGGATCAGCACCCCCAGGAAGCGGGCGAAGCCGACCGCCACGGCGGCGATGGTTCCCGATTGGATCACCAGGAACACCGTCCAGCCGTAGAGGAAGCCCCAGAGCGGCGAGTAGGCCTCCCGCAGATAGACGTACTGCCCGCCGGCCTTCGGCATCATGGCGGCCAGCTCGCCGTAGGAGAGGGCGGCGGCGATGGTCATCAGGCCCGTCACCACCCAGACCATCAGCAGCCAGCCACCCGATCCAACCTGCCGGGAGATGTCGGCGGGGACGATGAAGATGCCGGAGCCGATCATCGAACCGGCCACGATCATGGTGGAGTCGAGCAGGCCGAGCTCCCGGATGAACCCCGTCGTGGCCCCTCCGGTGCGGCTCGGCGTCGCGGCGATGCTTTCCTGCATAGGGTCTCCCTGTAAGAGCGGCAACATCCTACAGGGAGAGGCGCGCCATGTCACCAACCCTCATCTGTGAGGGTCCAGGCCGGCGAGCGGCCGGGGCGGGCTGATCCAGTTCCCCTGGGCATAGTCCACTCCCAGGGCCTTCAGGCGCTCGACGACGGCGGCGTTGGCCACCCCCTCGGCCACCGTCTGGACCCCCATCACGTGCCCCACCTGGTTGATCGACTCCACCATGGCCTGGTCGAGCGGATCGGTGACGATGTCCTTGATGAACTTACCGTCAATCTTGAGGAAGCTCACCGGCAGGTCCTTCAGATAGCTGTAGGAGGACATGCCGGTGCCAAAGTCGTCGAGCGAGAAGCGGATCCCCTTGGCCGTCAAATGGGCCAGCAGCTTCTGGGCGTGGGCCAGGTTTTCGATCGCGGCCGTCTCGGTGATCTCGAAGCAGAGCTTGCCCGCCGGCACGCCCGAGGCAGCCAGCTCCCCCTCCATGAAGTCGAGGAGCTCCTCGTCCCCCAGGGAGACGGCGGAGAGGTTGATGGCGCAGATATGGAGCAGGTCGAGGAACGGCGGCGGCTGGCTCATCAGGGTGCGGATGCAGTTGCGGATCACCCAGCGGTCGATCGAGCGCATCAGCCCGTAGCGCTCGGCGGCGCGGATGAAGTCGCTCGGCAGGTGGATGCGCCCGTCGTCCTCCACCATCCGCAGGAGCACCTCGAAGTGGAGCCCCGCCGGCGCGTTGGGGGAGAGCGGCTGGATCTGCTGCGAGAAGAGGCGGAAGCGGTTCTGCTCCAGGGTCTGCTGGATGCGCACCACCCAGTTCATCTCGCCATGCCGGCGGACGAAGGTGGCGTCGTCCTCCTGGTAGACCTGGATGCGGTTGCGCCCCTTCTCCTTGGCCACGTAGCAGGCGTGGTCGGCGGCCGAGAGGAGGTGGGCGATGGTGCGGAACTCGCGGGTGATCGGCACCAGGCCGATGCTCGCGCCGACGGTGAAGGTCTTGTCCCGCCAGGTGAAGCGGAAATCCTGCAGGGCCCGGTGGAACTCGGCCGCCAGGCGTTCGGCCTTCTCCAGCGTGCAGCGGGTCATCAGCACGGCGAACTCGTCCCCCCCGAGCCGGGCGACGACGTCGGAGTCGCGCACCGCATCCTGGAGCAGCGCCGTGATCCGGCAGAGCAGCTCGTCGCCGGCCAGGTGGCCGCAGGTGTCGTTGACCAGCTTGAACTGGTCGAGGTCCATGTAGCAGAGGGCGTGGGTGCTCGTGAAGCTGCGCGCCTCCTCGAGGGCGCGCTGGAGATGGCTGTCGAAGGCCTGGCGGTTGAGCAGGCCGGTCAGCTCGTCGTGAGTCGCCTGGTGGGCGAGCTGCAGGGCCATCAGCCGCTTGTCGGAGACGTCCTGGAAGACCAGGACGGCGCCGATGATGCGGCCGTCATGGGCACGGATGGGGGCGCAGGTGCTCTCGATGGCATAGCGCCGGCCGTCGCGCCGCTCGAGCGTGACGCGCTCGGCGAGGCGGAAGCTCTGCCCTTCCTCCAGGCAGCGGCGCAGCAGCTCTTCGATCCCCCGGTCGCCGGCGGGCTCCGTCAGGCGGAAGATCTCGGGCAGCGGCCGGCCCACGGCGTCGGCCCGCTCCCAGCCGGTGAGCTTCTCGGCCACCGGGTTCAGGTACTTGACGCGCCCCGCGTCGTCGGCCGCCAGCACGCCGTCGCCGATCGACCCCAGGGTGACCTGGGCCAGCTCCTTCTCGGCGAACAGCTCGGCCATCTGGCGCTCGTAGGCGCGGGTCGTCTGCGTCAGCAGGTTCCTGAGGATCGCGTTGTCGAGCTCGAGCGGGCCGCTCACGCACCCTCCTCGTGGAGGAGCACCAGGATGGCGGTGTGGTTGTAGTAGGCGAGGTTGCCGCGAGCCGTGGGGCCGATCTCCCCGAAGGTGAAGAAGCCGGAGAGGGCGATCCCGCCCAAGGCCTCGTGGATGGTGGCCACCTCGGCCCCGGCCATGCCGCCCAGCACCGCCTCGCGGCCGACGCAGGAGTAGAGGATCGCCGCGTCCGGGGCCGGCCCGGCGGTCAGCTCGGAGGCGGTGCGCACCAGCGAGTCGCCGTTGCCGATCCCCACCCGCACGTGGTCGCCGGTCTCGAGCTCCCCCCAGTAGGTGACGGCGCCGGCCGGCTCGCCGAAAAACCGCATGCTGCGGTACAGCCCCTGCCGCTCCGGCCGCGGCCCCTCGATGATCAGCGGGTAGCGGTTGGCCGACTCGGGCATCGGCGCCAGCTCGCCACCCACCGAGAAGAAGCGGCGGTACCACTCCACCGCCGGCTCGCCGTCGATCTCATGGACGACCGGCCCCTCGGCGCGCGTCACCGTGTAGACGGGAGAGGCCGGGCTCCAGCCGCGCACCACCTCGACCCGCATCGTGATGCCATGGAACGTCACCACCAGGCAGGCGGAAGGCAGCACCCGGTCGCCCACGAACACCCGGGCGCCGGCCCGGGTCACGGGCTCGCGCTGCGAGGCGAGGCCGCCGGCGACCAGGGGGGGCATGGTCGCCAGGCTCCGCCGCAGCTCCGCGAGGAGCCGCTCGGCGGGAAAGCGCAGGCCGTCCACCAGCAGCAGCGCGCCGTCGGAGGCGGCGATCCGGCGGGCCAGGGATTCCACGCGCCGGGGGGGCGGCGGCTCGCCGTGCGTGCCGGGGATCACCTCGACCAGGGCACGATGGTGCCGCGGATCGTCGAACCAGAAGAGCTGGATGACCCCGGCGGTGGTCATCGCGCCGTCGGCGAACTGCGTCACCGCTTCGCAGCCGACGCGCAGCGCGTCCGGCCACGCCGAGGTCATGGCCGCCAGCGTGTCGCGGAGCTCCTCGGCCGGCGGCAGGAACGCCAGGACGAAGTCGGGGGCCCGCCCGGCTTCCTGCGAGGCCGCGAGCAGCAGATCCCGGGGCTGGACCCCCCCGGGCAGATGGATGGTTCGACTCCTCATGACGAGACCGTGAAGCCCGCCAGGCTGCGCCACCGGCCGCCGGGCGTTCTCCCTGCCCTGATTAAAGCATGTGCGGGCGGATTCTATGCCGGGACAGAGGGGAGAAGAAGCCGCTAATCCAGCCCCGCCTCCTTGTACTCCCCATACACCTCGCGCAGGGCGTCCGAGATCTCCCCGAGGGTGATCTCGGCGCGCACGGAGTCGAGGATCATGGGCATGAGGTTGCGGTCCTCCTTGGCGGCGGCGGTGAGCGCGCTCAGGGCGGCGGCGGCGCGCTCGCCGTCCCGGCGGCCGCGCAGGGCGCGGAGACGCTCCACCTGCTCGCGCTCACGGGCGGGATCGATCCGCAGCACCTCGGTCGGCAGCTCTACCCCGGCCTCGTAGGCGTTGACGCCCACCACGACCTCGCGCTTCTCCTCGACGGCCATCTGGTAGCGGTAGGCGGCCTCGGCGATCTCCCTTTGCTGGAACCCGCTCTCCAGGCCGGCCAGGGCGCCGCCCATCTCGTCGATGCGGCGGATGTAGTCCCGCGACCGCTGGACGATCTCCTCCGTCCACGCCTCGACGACGTACGAGCCGCCCAGGGGATCGGCGACGTCCGCCACGCCGCTCTCGTTCGCGATCACCTGCTGGGTGCGCAGGGCGAGCCGCGCCGCCTCCTCGGTGGGCAGGCCGAGCGCCTCGTCCAGGGAGTTGGTGTGGAGCGACTGCGTGCCGCCGCAGACCGCCGCCAGGGCCTGGACGGCCACCCGCACGACGTTGTTCATCGGCTGCTGGGCGGTGAGCGTCGAGCCGGCCGTCTGGGTGTGGAAGCGCAGCCAGAGCGAGCGCGGGTCCTTGGGCGCGAAGCGCTCCTTGACCAGCTCCGCCCACAGCCGGCGGGCGGCGCGGAACTTCGCCACCTCCTCGAGGAAGTTGTTGTGGGCGTTGAAGAAGAAGGAGAGACGGGGCGCGAACTCGTCGATGCCGAGGCCGCGGTCGAGGGCCGCCTGGACGTACGCGAGGCCGTTGGCGAGGGTGAAGGCGACCTCCTGCACCGCCGTCGAGCCCGCCTCGCGCATGTGGTAGCCGGAAATGGAGATGGTGTTCCACTTCGGCACGCGGTCGGCGCAGAAGGCGATGATGTCCGTCACCAGCTTGAGCGACGGGCCGGGAGGGTAGATGTAGGTGCCGCGGGCGGCATACTCCTTGAGGATGTCGTTCTGGACGGTGCCGCCGACCTTCTCCCAGGAGACCCCCTGCTCCTCGGCCACCGCCAAGTAGAGCGAGAGGAGAATGGCGGCCGTGGCGTTGATCGTCATCGAGGTCGTCACCCGGTCGAGGGGGATGCTGTCGAAGAGGAGACGCATGTCCTCGATCGAGTCGATGGCCACTCCCACGCGGCCGACCTCGCCGCGGGCCAGGGGAGAGTCCGAGTCGTAGCCGATCTGGGTCGGCAGGTCGAAGGCGACCGAGAGGCCGGTGGTGCCCTGGGAGAGGAGGTAGCGGTAGCGCTGGTTCGACTCGGCGGCGGAGGAGTAGCCGGCGTACTGGCGCATGGTCCAGTGGCGCTTGCGGTACATGTCCGGGTAGAGGCCGCGGGTATAGGGGTACTGGCCGGGGTCGCCCACCTTCTCTTCATAGGGGATGCCCGCCACGTCCGCCGGCCGGTAGAAGCGCCGGACGGGGATCTCGGAGGAGGTCTGCCGCTCCTGCTCCGCGGCAGGGGAGGCAACGGGGGCGGGGCTGTCGGTTTTCGTCTCGGTGGCCATGGGGGGATTCTATAGAGATCAGGAAGGTGGCGGGCCGCTGGTCCCCCGGGTGAAGCTGGTCTTCGTCTTCGGCTCGGCGGCGGACCCGGATCTGGCTGACCGATCGATCCGCCCGCGGCCCAGCTACCGCTTGAGCGTCAGCCCGGGGTCTCCCAGCAGCGTATACAGGCGTAACGTCTCGCGTCTGCCGCCCGCCGCGGCGTAGTCGGCCAGGCCGCGCACGATGCGGTCCCCGAGGCGTCCGCCTCCGGGCGCCGCGAGCCGCGGCAGCAAAAAGCGGCCGAGCTCGCCGGCTTCGCCGTTGTACGACAGCCAGGTGGGGCCATAGACGGCCGCCGCGCCGCCGCCGGGCTGGAGCACCAGCTCCTCGCCGAGAGAGGTGACGGTTGGATAGGCGAACTGGGAAATCAGGCAGGTCAGCGCCGTCACGACGGGCACCCGGGGTCCATTGCCGAGCCCTGGCACGTCCGAAGTCAGCAGCAGCCCCTCGGAGGTGAGGCGGTCCAGCCCGCCGTGGCCCACGTAGTTGACCAGCGCCTGGCCGTCGCGAAGGGCGTCGAACAGCCGCGACCGGCTCGCCTGGAGCTGGCTGGACCCGGACGCGGCCGGCAGGTCGAGCCGGGAGACCGCGAGACTCGGGCCGAGCGCCCCCAGCGCCCCAATGATCGTGTCGTTCGTGGCCGCGAAGTTGCCCCCCAGGTCGGCGTCGTCGCTGACGAACAGGGCCGTCCCGGTCCAGGAGCCGCCGGGGTCTCTCTCGTAGGCCGCCACCTTGTCGACGTAGGCCCCCAGCTCGGCGGCCGTGACCGCCGGGATGCGGCCGATGGCGACCGCCGGCACGCCGTGCCCGCCGAAGTCCGCGTACTCGTTGTCGGCCGGCGCGATCCCTTCCTCGGTGGACACCAGCCACGGCGGCAGCAGGTTCGTCGAGCTTCCCAGGAGGTTCCGGGGATCGTAGGTGCCCTTGCCGGCGAGCACCACGTAACGCGGGGGCGTCGGCCAGGAGCGAAGGGCCCAGGAGAGGAAGCTCCGGATCGCCCGCGGATCGTAGAGGCCGTCGCCGAAGACGTCCATGACGTCGCCGAGGTCGACCACCATAACGGAGAGCCCCTGGGCGGACCGCAGAGCGGCCAGCCGCTGGGCCTCGCTCCGCAACGCGGCCGGGGCGATCACGACGTACTCGGCGCCACGGCCCGGGTTCTTGAGGTCGGCGGGAGCGCTGGCCCGCACCGTGGCGGCGTCGAGGGCCGCGGCGGTGAGCGCCAGGAAGGGGCCGGCGTCCGGGGCTGTGAAGGCGACGCCCCAGGAGCCGTCGGGCCGGAGCTGGGCCGCGAGCCCCGTCAGCCGCCGCGGCGCGAGAGGTTGCGCGAGGTCCCACACGGCCACGTCCGCGGAGCGGAAGCCGGAGAGGTCCACGGTAGAGCCCGCGCCAGCCTGGAAGGCCAGCCGGTCGCCGGACGCCCGGTAGGCGTGCGAGTAGCCGAGGTCGAACGAGTCGAGCCAGACGCCCCGGTCGGCTTCGAGGGCCACGACCTCGATCTGGTTGGCGCCGTCGCGCAGGGTGCCCGCCGGCAGCGTCACCTGCCCCGTGAACGTGCCCGTCCCCGCCCAGGCGACCTCGCCGGCAGCTTGGCCGTTGACCCGCACGCTCAGTCGTTGCGAGGCGGCGAAGCCGTAGAGGTTGAGGGCGAGCGTGGCCGGGCTGGCGGCAGGAGCGGGCACGTCGATCGTGAATGTCGCGCGGTCGAAGCCCGGAAAGCCGGGGAAGAAGCTCTTCCAGATCCAGAAGTCCTCCACCGGCAGCGGTGCCGTGGCGGTCGGGATGGCGTCAGTCTCCAAATGCAGCGCGTCCAGGAAGGAGCCGGCGGCGGACCCGGAGGCCGGGTGGCCAGCCGGGGACGCCATGGCCAGCCCGGGGGCGCACTCCAGCCAGTAGACGTTGACCTGGGTGTAGGGGCTGGCGATCGCCTCCCCGTAGAAGACGAGACCGTCACCGTCGTCGGCCGCCTGCCAGGCGACGTCCTGGCCGGCGTGGGTGAGCCGCACGCGCCCGGCGCGGAGCTGGCCCCCGACTTGTCCCGGATCCATGCCGAGGGCGCCCGCGATCTCCGCCGACCGCAGCCGGACCATGCCGGTGCGGGTCACCTCGACGCGCGCCCGCGCCGCGGTCTTGCCCGAGCCGGTGGACGCGGCCTTGGGTGTCAGCGCCGGCCGCTCCGCAGTGGCCCGGGCCAGGCGCGGAGAGATCTCCTTGGCCTTGGCCGTGAAGTCCCGGACCCCGTCCCCGCCCGCGCGGCGCGTCTCGCCCCGCACCGTCAGCGGGTAGGGGCCGAACATCTCGCGCCGGCCCTGCTGATCGATCTCGACCAGCCTGTAGGTCAAGACCTTATCCAGCGGTGCCGTGGGGTCCACCAGCCGGTAACGGCCGCCCGGGAGCTGCTGCACGGCCGGCAAGGCCCGCTCTGACACGGAAACGAAACGGCCGCTCGCCGGGTCTTGCCGTTCGACTTCGAAGGCCACGGTGCCGACCTCTGCCGCGGTCTCCCACTCGACGAACACGCGGCCGCCGTCCTCCCGCGCCGTGAACGAGGAGACCCGGGCCCAGGTGGCCAGGTTGGAGGTCGTGATGCTGCAGTTCGCGGTCAGCGCCGACTGGGCGGTCCGCGGGCTGAACGTCGCGGAGTTCGACCAGTACCCGGTGGTCGTGAAGTTGATCGTGGTGCCGCTGGGCACCGACGGATCGACGTAGTACTGGAAGCTCAGGGTGCCGGTCTCGTTATGGCCGATGATCCCCAGGCCGGTGCCGCCGCCGGTGGCCACGGTGTCGCGCGGCGTCCACCGGATGGTGCCCGTCGTCGAGAGGTCGACCGTGCCGCCGGTCGTGTCGGTGGGCGCGTTGCCTTGGGTCTGACCGAAGATGTACGAGCCGTTCGGCGTGCCGGCCACGGTGTCGAACTGCATGAAGCTCGCTGCGCCGCAGCGGAAGCGCTCGGCCGTGCTGAGGTTCGGCGTGCAGGCGACGCTGTTGGCGAACGTCACGGTGCAGGCGGTCGAGGCGCCGTTCGTTCCACCCGTGCGCACCGTAGTCGGCGAGCAGCTGCACGACAGCGCAAGACTAGGCTTCGGCACGTTGGAGTTGACGTTAGCGCAGTTGCACTTGGCGCCATTGCCCGGCTGCACGTCGATCTCGCCGGTGCAGCTTCCGGCCGAGCCGATCTCGTCGGAGTTCTGTCCCCAGGTGGCGCAGGTGGGGATGTCGACGAAGCCGTCGGCCACGCCGTTCGTGCCGTCGCTGCACTTCAGCGTGATCGGGTCCGGGAAGACCATGAAGGAGTCGTCCCACTTGCCGTCCCCGTTGCTGTCGCAGGTGGTGCTCGTACCCACCTTCAGCAGATCGCCACAGCTATCGCCATCTTCATTGAGGAAAGGGCCGTTGCCGCCCAGCAGGTTCAGCGATCCCGCGGGCGTGTTGAACGTGCAGCGTTGGTCGTTGAGGGTGCCGATCGGCTTCAAGGACTCGCGCGCGCAGCTCGAGCCGTTGAATGCGTAGCCCTGCGAGACGGCCGGGGCCGCTTCCGTGCCCAGGTTGTTGTAGATGTACATGCCGACGTCGTAGCGCGTCTGCGCCGCCGTGTTCTGCAACTGACCACCTAGATAGATGCTGAAGGTGTCGGTGCTGCTGACGCAGCCGTCGGTCTGGATGCCCAGCCCGACGAGGACGAACGTCACATCCTTGGCCGTGCAGCTTTGGCCGCCCCGAGCCTGAACGCACTGGCCGTTCACGACTCCATGGACCGCTCCGGCCGGCAGGAGAAACCCTCCAGCCGTGACCGCGAGGAAGAGGGTCCATGGACGCAAGAGGACGGGAAGAGCTTTCATCGCATACCTTTCACCCAGGCTCATCGGGCGTGCCAAAGAGATTTTTTTACTGAATGACTGCCATCTTATCATACCGTACCGGTCGCTTAATATTGCGAATACAATAAGATTCCGGGTCCAGGCTGTTGTAAGCTGCCAAGAAAGGAGGGTCAGCATGACATTTAGATCTCTTCTGGGGAAAGTGAGCCTCGTCCTGGCGTCCTTTCTCCTGGCCAATTCGCTCGAGGCAGCCACCCTGGTCGTCGCCAACAAGGCGGAGGCGACCGTCTCCCTGGTCGACCTCAACTCGGGCAAGGTCGCCGCGACCCTGCCGGTCGGGACGGGGCCGCACGAGGTGGCGATCTCGCCCGACGGCCGGCTGGCCCTGATCGCCAATTACGGGACCGGTCCCCAGCTCGGGTCCTCCCTCACCCTGATCGACGTGCCCGGGGTCAAGGTCGTCAGGACGATCGACCTCGGCGACTCCAAGCGCCCCCATGGCATGGTCTTCCTCGAAGGCCGGCGCGCCCTGGTCACCTCCGAGGCCACCAAGGCCGTCATCGAGGTGGACGTGGAGGTGGGGAAGGTGACCCGGTCGATCCCCACCGGCCAGGAGGTCTCCCACATGGTGGCCGTGACGCCGGACGGCGCCCGCGCCTTCGTGGCCAACATCGGCTCCGGCTCGGTCACCGCCCTCGATCTCAAGGCCGGCAAATCCCTGGGCGACATCAAGACCGGGGCCGGCACCGAGGGCATCGACGTCACGCCGGACGGCAAGCAGATCTGGGTCACCAACCGTGAGGGGGACTCGGTGTCGATCGTAGACGCCAAGACCCTGGCGGTAATCGGCACCGTCGCGTCCGCCGCCTTCCCCATCCGCGCCAAGGTGACGCCGGACGGCAAGCGCGTCCTGGTCAGCAACGCCAAGTCGGGCGACCTCTCGGTGCTGAGCGTCGGGGAGAAGAAGCTCGAACGCCGGGTATCCTTGCCTGCCCAGGCCGCGGCCGATAAGGAGGGACGCCTCATGGGACAGTTCGGCGACAGCTCGGTGCCCATCGGCATCGTCATCGCCCCCGACGGTAAGCGCGCCTACGTGGCCCACGCCAACAGCGACACGATCTCGATCGTCGACCTGACCGAGTGGAAGCGGGTGGGGAGCCTTACGGCGGGCAAGGAGCCGGACGGGATGGGGTACTCGAAGGTGGACGTGAAAAAGTAAGGAGCCTGCCGCAAGGCGGCGAAAATTGCCGCATCCCGCCGTCTTTCTCCACCTTGCACGCCGAATTCCACAGCCCTCCTCCGGGGCTGGGTAATTCCTGCTGTGGAAAACTTGTCGAGAAGGTGTGGATTGTAAAAGGTTCTTGCATTGTTTTCCCAGTCCTTGGGGCGCTGCCTGTTACAACCCACAACATCTTGTGGTTTACCCCTTGACACCCGGTCGGGACAGGGTTGAATATGGGAGTGTCTGTCAAGCATTCCACCCCCTAGCTAGGAGAGCAAGCATGGAGCCCCATTCCCCCCTGCATTCCGACGAGACGAGAGGCAGAGCAATGCGCAACCGGGCCGTGACGGCCACCGTGGGAGCTCCCAAGATGGAGATACCCGCCGAGGCCGTCCCGGCCCGCGGCCTCCATTTCGAGCGCTACTACACGACACCCGGGGTGGACCCGTTCGATACCGTCGAGTGGGAGCTGCGCGATGCCGTGATCTCGAACGAGAAGGGGGAGAAGGTCTTCGAGCAGAAGGGTGTCGAGATGCCCAAGTTCTGGTCGCAGACGGCGACCAACGTGGTGGTCTCGAAGTACTTCCGCGGCCAGATCGGCTCGCCGGACCGCGAGCGCAGCGTCCGCCAGCTCATCGGCCGGGTGGTCGACACGGTGGCGGGCTGGGGGCGCCAGGGCGGCTACTTCACCTCCGAGGCGGACGCCCAGACGTTCCACGCCGAGCTCAAGCACATCCTCCTCTACCAGTACGCCTGCTTCAACTCGCCGGTGTGGTTCAACGTCGGCATCGAGGAGAAGCCGCAGTGCTCGGCGTGCTTCATCAACGGCGCCGAGGACACCATGGACTCCATCCTCACCCTCGCCAAGACCGAGGGCATGCTCTTCAAGTACGGCTCGGGCACGGGCAGCAACCTCTCCAAGCTGCGCTCCGCGCGCGAGCCGCTGGCCGGCGGCGGCACGGCCTCGGGCCCGGTCTCCTTCATGAAGGGCTTCGACGCCTTCGCGGGCGTCATCAAGAGCGGCGGCAAGACCCGCCGGGCGGCCAAGATGGTCATCCTCGACATCGACCACCCGGACATCGAGGACTTCATCCGCTGCAAGGAGGTCGAGGAGCGCAAGGCCTGGGCGCTGATCGACGCGGGCTACGAGGGCGGCTTCAACGTCCAGGGCGGCGCCTACGACTCGATCGCCTACCAGAACGCCAACCACTCCGTGCGGGTGACCGACGACTTCATGCAGGCCGTGGAGGATGACGGCGACTGGACCACCCGCGCCCGCATCACGGGCAAGCCGATGGACACCTACAAGGCCCGCGACCTGATGAAGAAGATCTCCGACGCGGCCTGGATCTGCGGCGACCCCGGCATGCAATACGACACCACGATCAACGACTGGCACACCTGCGCCAACACCGACCGCATCTACGCCAGCAACCCGTGCAGCGAGTACATGTTCCTCAACGACACGGCCTGCAACCTGGCCTCGCTCAACCTGATGCGCTTCTACGACGCCGACTCAGGGTTCGACGTCGAGAGCTTCAAGCACACCTGCGAAGTGGTGATCTCAGGGATGGAGGTCATCGTCGGCAACGCCAGCTACCCGACGCCGAAGATCGGCGCGAACTCCCACAAGTTCCGCCCCCTGGGGATCGGCTTCGCCAACCTGGGCGCCCTGCTGATGGCCCGCGGCCTGCCCTACGACGCCGACGCCGGCCGGGACTACGCGGCGGCCATCACGGCCCTGATGTCCGGCGCCTCCTATGCCCAGTCGGCCCGCCTCGCCGAGGCCATGGGGCCGTTCGACGAGTTCGAGGCCAACCGCGAGCCCATGATGCGGGTGATGCGCAAGCACCGCGACGCGGTCAAGACGATCGAGCACGCCCACGTCCCCATGGACCTGCTCCAGGCGGCCAAGAAGTCCTGGGACGAAGTGGTGGAGCTCGGCGACGAGCACGGCCTGCGCAACAGCCAGATCTCGGTGCTCGCCCCGACCGGCACGATCGCCTTCATGATGGATTGCGACACCACGGGCGTCGAGCCGGACATCGCCCTGGTCAAGTACAAGAAGCTGGTGGGCGGCGGCATGATCAAGATCGTCAACAACACGGTGCCCGTCGCCCTGAAGCGCCTCGGCTACGACAAGGACGAGATCCGCGCCATCGTCGAGCACATCGACGAGAATGACACCATCGAGGGTGCCCCCTATCTAAAGGAAGAGCACCTGCCGGTCTTCGACTGCGCCTTCAAGCCGGCCAAGGGCTCGCGCTCCATCCATTACATGGGGCACCTGAAGATGCTGTCCGCCGTGCAGCCGTTCATCTCCGGGGCCATCAGCAAGACCATCAACATGCCGGAGGAGTCCACTTCCGAGGAGATCCTGCAAGCCTATGTCGAAGGCTGGCAGATGGGCCTGAAGGCGGTCGCCATCTACCGCGACAACTGCAAGCGCAGCCAGCCGCTCTCCACCAAGCGCGACGAGCCGGCGCAGGCGGTCGTGCCGCTCCAGGAGCGCCGGGCCGTGCGCCGCAAGCTGCCGGACGAACGGCAGGCGATCACCCACAAGTTCTCGATCAACGAGTTCGAGGGCTACATCACGGTCGGGCTCTACGAGGATGGCACGCCGGGCGAGATCTTCCTGGTGATGGCCAAGCAGGGCTCCACGATCTCCGGCCTCATGGACTCCTTCGCCACCGCGATCTCGATCGCCCTGCAGTACGGGGTGCCGCTCCAGACGCTGGTGGACAAGTTCAGCCACACGCGCTTCGAGCCCTCGGGCTTCACCAAGCACAAGGAGATCCCGATCGCCAAGTCGATCACGGACTACATCTTCCGCTGGCTGGCCTCGAAGTTCCTGTCGCGCGACGACAAGATCGCGGCCGGGGTCGTGCTGCGCGAGGACCTCGCGGGCGAGCTGCCGGTCTCGATGTCCCTCATCGGCGGCGGCCGGCTCGACACCGTGGCCCACGCGGTGAGCGCCGAGATCGTGGCGGCGCCCAAGTCCACCTTCCTCTACCAGCAGGACGCGCCGAGCTGCCATGACTGCGGCAGCATCATGGTGAGGAACGGCAGTTGCTACAAGTGCAATAACTGCGGCTCGACGAGCGGCTGCAGCTAAGACGAGATGTTTCGTAGGGGCGGCCACGCAGGGCCGCCCCTACATTGCCTACCGGCGCGTGAAGATCACCTTCCCCGGGTTCCCCTGTACGATCGACCTCTCCGGAACCGTCCCCGAGACCACCGAGTTGGGGGTGAGGACGGAACCGCTCCCCACGTCGGCGCCGTCGAGGAGGATGCAGCCGGCGCCGATCCAGACGTCGCTGCCGACACGGATCCCCTTCGCCGAGACCTTCTCCTGGAGACGGATGGGCACGTCCAGCCGGTCATAGCGGTAGTTGTTGCCGATGATCGAGACGTTGGGGCCGATCAGGCAGTCGTCGCCGATCTCGACTCCCTTGGCATGCGAGGTGAGGACGCAGCCGTTGGCGATCTCCACGTGGGAGCCGATCGTGAGCGGCCCGTCCGAGGCCTTGATCTTGGTGAACGAGCCGACGACGGCCCCGGCGCCGATCTTCAGGAAGGGCGTGATCTCCACCTCGGCCCGGGGGCTGATCTGGCAGCGGAACTTCAGCCAGGCGTGGATCGACACCACGAACCCGGGGACCAGGAACCGGCGCACGACCGTGCCGGTGCGCATCAGGCGGGGAGCCGCTCCCTGACCATGCGGCGGATGGTGTCGAAGCGCTCCAGCTCCCCGACCTCCTTCATGGTGAAGCGGATCCCGAACGCCTCCTCCAGAGCCGAGACCATCCGCAGATGGTTCATCGAGTCCCACGAGGGGGCCTCCTCTCGGTGGAACCCCTTCCCGATAGCCCTCGGATCGACCTCCAGGACCTCGGCCATGACTTCCTTGATGCGGCGCTCTGCGTCCAAGCGGACCTCCTCCTACAGATTGTAGGCCTGCGGGCCACCAACGCCTGCAAAAGGTGAGCCTTTCCTCTACCTCCGGTCCTTCCTCAGGGCTTCCATGCCCCGCACCAAGCTGTCGAGGAGAGCCGCGAGGGCCCGCCGGTCCTCCAGGGGGAGCTCCTCGAGACGGCGGAGCAGGGCGATCAGCTCCTCGTTCACGAGCGGGGTTTCCTCGGGGGATTCATCTACCAGGGAGCCGACGCTGATCCCCAGGACGTGCGCCAGCCGGCACAGCGTATAGGTCGGCGGCAGCCGCAGGCCGCGCTCGTACTCCTCGATCCAGGCGGTGGGGATCTCGAGCTTGGTCGCCAGGAGGGGCCGGTCCCAGCCACGCTCTTTCCGAAACTGGCTCAGACGGCGGCCGATGATCTCGGTTAACTGCGCCCGGCTGAAGGGTCTCGCAAAGATTCTCCGCATGGCCGGAGATGATGAGTGAGAAGTTGCTGCTTTGTCAACATGGGTTGCTGTGGTGTCAGTCTCGACAACCCTCCTCGGCATGGAATGACGGAGCTTCTCCGCCGGAGTTCCGGGAAGATGAGAGACTTTCTCGTCGAAACGAGCCACACTCCCGATTCTGGCTCGTGAAGGGACGACGCCATGTCGGCGGGGATCTCATTCACGGGCGGAAGGAGATTCCATGTCTGGGAGACCCGTCGTTCGCTTGGCCCTGACCTTCGCGCTCATCGTTTTCCTCGTGCTCCCCGCCTTGGTACAGGCCGCCCCGTGGCCGGGACGGGGAACGGACCGCCCCACCGTGCTTGAGCTCCTCGAGAGCCTTATGCCCGATGCCGTCAGGGCCTGGCTTCGTAAGCCTGCCCAGCGCGGCGTGACCCTGAAGTGCAGCGCTGGTATTGATCCTAACGGCAGGCCGTGCGGCGTGCTCCCAGAGTGCAGCGCTGGTATCGATCCCGACGGCAAGCCTTGCGGCGTGACCCCGAAGTGTAGCGCCGGCATCGATCCCAACGGCAAGCCCTGCTCGTAGCCTTGGCCGACTTCTCTGCCCGGAGGCGAAGTTTCGCCTTCGGGCTATTCAGGAGGAGAAAAAGATGCTGCCTCATGCGAAAATGGGAGCCGCTTTAGGAAGGAGGCGGGACCTTATGAACGAACGAGAGGCGGATCGGCTGGCGAGGATCGAGATGCTTCTAGGCGAGAGCCGCGGCTACCGGTATGACGATCCTCAGGAGATGGTCTATCTCGCGGAGTTGGCGCGGGCGGTCGTGGATCGTTTGGACGCCGGTCTCCTCGGCGACACGGTGGTTGCAGACCTTCGGGCGCGGGTTTGGGCCGAGTTAGGGAACGCGTATCGGCTCGCGGACGCCCTCGACTTGGCGGACGCGGCGATGGGGCAGGCAGTCCGGTGCTTCGAAGAAGGAAGCCATGATTCCGGGCTGTTGACCCTGATCAGCGATCGTCTTGCCACCCTCCTTTGCCATAGGCGCCGATTTTCCGAGGCATTCAAACTCCTCGACAGGATCCACTCCCATCATTTGTCGAAGGGGGAGGATCACCTCGCCGGGCGTGCGCTTGTCACGCGGGGCCTCTACATGGCCAATAGCGGCGAACCCGGGCAGGCGATTCTCGTCACCTGCGAGGGCCTTTCCCGCCTCGACTTAGCGCGCGACCCTGCTCTGACCCTTTCGGCGGTCCACAACCTGCTCCTCTGTGCCGCCCAGTTGGGACGCTTCGCCCTGGCGCGCCGATTGTTGGAATTGGTGAAACCGCTCTATGAGAGCGACCAGAACCGGTTGAACCTCCTGCGCCTCCGCTGGGTCGCCGGACAGGTCGCGGCCGGTCTCGGCGAGGTCATGGAAGCGGAGTCGGCCTTCCAGGAAGTGAGGAGCGGCTTCCTCGCGGCCGGCCTGGTCTTTCCGGCCAGCATGGTGTCGCTGGACCTGGCCCTGCTCTGGGCGGAGCAGGGCAGGACGGCGGAGATCCGGGACCTCGCGCTGGAGCTGATCGCCTCGTTCCGCGCCCTCGGCGTGGGCCGGGAAGCCACCATCGCGCTGGTCCTACTGCGCCGAGCCTGTGAGGAGGAGGAGGTCGCTCTGCTGAAAGTCCGGGAGGCCATCCAGAGGACGGCCGCGCTGATTCGGGACCTGGACAGCCGCCGCGCCGCTTAGCTGAGGCGGCCTACTTCCTGCCGGCGCGGTCGAGGGCCTGCCGGACGGCCTTCTCGATGCGGGCATCGAGCTCCTCCGCCGTCAGCATGGCGGGGAGGAGGAGCGGCAGGGGTTTGGCGCCCTGGGCCTCGAAAGCCGCGATCAAGCTCTCCGCGAGCGAGTTGCCACGCCCCGAGTCCGCCGAGCGATGGACGAGAGCGTAGAAGTGGAGGGGCTGGACGTTGATCGCCTCCAGGACCGAGAGCACGTGGCGCACCTTCAGCTCATACGTACCCTGCAGCAGCTTGGTGAGCCGGCCCTTCGCCCAGTGGAGTCTCTGCTCGACGTCCGCCTTGGTCAGGCGTGAACGCCCGATCAGCTCGTCAAGGACAGCCGTATAACGGCGAATGTCGTCGTCGATCATGGTGCGCCGGAATTCTACATCAGCGTACCCCCAGAGAAGCGCCTCCTTCGGAGAAGGATGCCAGGAGCGGATAGAAAGTTGCCGGACATGAAATCATCAGCCCTGGATCGTAGAAGTTTAGGTCCATCCACCTTTGTTGCGTCTTCCGGGAATCGGCCCGGGACGGCCTCCGCTCATGTTTTCCATCTAAGCCACTGGAGATGAGTGATTTAGGCGCGAGATCCCGCCCGCGGGCCCGGCACGCCTCGCATACACTGCGCGATCCATGGATGGAATGTTCAGGAACCTGGGTCTCGCGCTGTCCCTCCTGCGCGAGCTGAAGCGGCTCAACCAGGTTCAACTCGCCCGGGAAGCGGGCGTGGGGAAAAGCCAGCTCTCAAAATACGAAAATGGCAGGGAGCTGCCGAAGCTGGATTCGCTGGAGAGGATCCTGCGAGTCCTCGACCTGGGCCACGTCGAGTTCTTCCACACTCTCGACCTGATCGACCAGCGGGAGCGGGACCTCGCCGCGGGCGTAGATTCCGAGCGGGCCGCCAGGATCGCTACCCGAGGGCTGCTCTCCGAAGAGACGGAGAGCACCTTCAGCCGGCTGACCGGAACCATCCTGGACCTCCACGCCAAGGTCGTCCACGACCGGCTGCTCTCGGAACTGGAGAGGTTGGGGAAGGGGAGGAAGGCCGACTCGTCACCTTGATCTCGTCAACCTGATAGCCATCGCAAACGTGAGCGGCGGGCCGGGTCCAGGACGACCAACTCGGGCGCGCCTCTCAACAGGCCCGTAGCGGCAAGCGCCTGCGAAGAACCCTCTGCCAGGGGATTGAAGCGTTCCTCCAGAACCTGGTCATCGCTCACGATTCCGAGCCACACCAGATGAGGGCCGTCCGTTCTGACCGGCAGCGCCGGGAAGTTGTTGGGCACGTCGAGGGTGACCAGAACGCCGGCCTCCCGCACGCCCGCGGCCCGATAGGCGGCGAACGCCTCCTCCGCCTTTTGAGCGAACGCATCGACGCCACCCGCTTGGATCGCGAAAATCTGAGCGATCACGATTCCTCGAGCGCCCTCCGCTTCGTCGACCGGATCGACCACCGGGAGAATTGTGATCCCTCGCTCGGGGCTCAGCGGTTGGAGCAACAGCACGTTGCTGTAGTCCGTCATGCGTTCATTCATGGTCGGCCTGTGCTCCTTCCACAGCGGGCCGCCGTAGAAGGCCTGATTGACCGCGGCGCGTTCCTCCATATCGTGGAAGCCCCGGATCCAAGTGAAGAGGGCCGGATTCCCGCGCTCGAGGAAGTGCCCGAAGATGATGGACCCCATCTGCTGGAAGGCTTCGGGAAAATAGCTTTCGAAGTAGCGGGCGAACTTCTCGCGCTCTTCTTTCTTGATGGTGTAGCGGCGAAGCTCGACGACTTGAAAATCTTTGAGATGCTCGATGCGGTCCATGGCCTCTCCGTAATCTGATCACCGGCGTTGGGGGAGTATCTCTTGCCGGAGAGGTCATCCTCCATAGCCAATCGCCCCCGGATGGCCATGACCATCAAACCGGCTGGGTCCGAACGGCCGTGGTCTCGTCGACGAACACCGCGGGCTCTTCCCAGGGATGATGAGGGATGAGGCCTTCGGTGAGCAGACGCTCCAGCAGGGCCGGATCCCGCGGGATCATGAATTCGAGCCGGACCGAGGCGACCTGCTCGAGCTCCCCCTGCTTGCCGGCCGTCGGGTTGGAGCCGGGGAGCGGCCTGAACCGCTCCGTCACCCCGGTGGACACCCAGGACACCTGGTCGTAGTTGCCCCACCCGAGAGGCACGACCCGGGTGATCCCATCCAGCAGAGCCTCGAGCTTCTCGGGCGGAACGAACGTCGTGATCCTGTAGACGGGATTGAGCACCATGGCCATCCTTCCTTTTGGTTTCCCTGTATCATGCGTCGGTAGGCATCTAACGATATCTTGTTCCTTCTTTCCGTGGGAGGTCCCACCGTGCACGAATCCCGCCGGCGCTCGATCCTGGCCGCGATCGCGGCCGTCTGGGTTGCCCTGGCCGGCGCGGCGCCCGGCGCGGCGGTCCAGACCGTCTACGATAACGCGCTCCGCAACAACTGGCAGGATTGGAGCTGGGCGTCTCATGACCTGGCCCATGCCGTGATCTACCAGAGCGCGCCCAGGTCCATCTCCTGGGAGCCGGATGCCGTGGGCGGCGACTGGAAGGGGATCTACTTCCACAGCGATCCCGGTGCCGCGGACCCCGCCGTGGCGGACTTCGCGGCGGTGCGTTTCTGGATCAACGGTGCCGGAGGCAGCCAGGCGGTGCGGCTGGCGATCTACCAGAACGGCGTGGAGGTCGGGACCAAGGATCTGACGCCGCTCCCCTCTGCCTGGACCCGGATGACCGTCACATGGGCGGACCTGGGCGTGGTGGCGCCCGCCTTCGACGGCATCGTCTTCCAGACCAACGCGCCCGCGGACCAGGCCACCGCCTATGTAGATGATATCGAGCTGATCGAATCCGGGAGCGGTCCGCCGCCCGGCGGCGCGGTCACGGTCGCCGTCGATCCCAGCCTCGACCGGCGCGCCATCAATCCCTTGATCTACGGCGTGAACTGGGCCGGCGCGGGGCAGCTCGCCACCGGCCTCTACACCGCCAACCGGCGCGGCGGCAACGCGACGACGCGCTACAACTGGATCTTCGATACCTCGAACCGGGCCTTCGACTACTTCTTCCTCAACATCAACGAGGGCGGAGCCAACGGCGCGGCGGCCGGCAGCTTCGTCACGTCCACCCTCGCGGCCGGCGCCGAGGTGGTGATGACTCTGCCGATCGACCAGGTGGCGAAGTCGGCCGGCCGCCTGCCCGGCTTTTCGGTCTCCAAGTATGGCCCGCAGGACGTCACCGAGTGCGCCTTCAACCCCGGCGTGCCGGGCTGCTCGAACAACGGCAACGGCGAGTGCGACCCCAGCGTGAACGTCACCACCTGCCCGGGGGGCGTGCGTTGCTGCAACCCCGCGGGGCCGGCCGTGCCCGGCGCGCCGAGCTTGAGGTTCATCACCGGCAACAGCCCGGCGGATACCTCGGTGCCGGTCGACCTCGACGCCCACGTGGGCGACTTCGTCAGCCACCTGGTGTCCGGCTTCGGCACCGCCGCGTCCACCGGCGTGCGCTTCTACAACCTCGACAACGAGCCCATGCTCTGGAACAGCACGCACCGCGACGTCCATCCCGTGCCGCCCGGCTACGACGAGGTCTGGGCGAAGGGGCTGGCGGCGGCGGCGGAGATCAAGAGCCGCGATGCCGGCGCCGAGATCCTCGGTCCCGAAACCTGGGGCTGGTGCGACTTCTGGACCTCGGCCAAGGACGCCGCTCTCGGCAACTGCATCAATGGACCGGACCGCACCGCCCACGGCGGTCTGCCGTGGCCCGCGTGGTACATGCAGCAGTCCTGCGCCCACCGGCTGCCCGCGGGACACCCGGCGGCGGGCGACCTGCCGGTCGACTGGCTCGACATCCACTTCTACCCGCAGGGCAACGAGGTCGCGGGCCTGTCCGGCAACCAGTCGGTGGAAGACGGTGCGGCGACGGTCGCGGCCCGTCTGCGCTCGCTCAAGGAGCTCTACCATCCGACCTGGGTGTCCGAATCCTGGATCGCCGGCGTCAACCCCAACGTGATCCAGCTCATTCCGAGGATGCGGGCCTGGCGGGACACCTACTGTCCGGAGATGAAGCTCGCCCTGGCCGAGTACAAGTGGGGGCGCGACGACACGCTCTCCGGCGCGCTCGCGCAGGCCGAGGCGCTGGCCATCTTTGGCCGCGAGGGGCTCGACATGGCCCTGCGCTGGGTGGCGCCGCAGTCCGGCAGTCTGTCGGAAACCGCGTTCCGCCTCTACCGCAACTACGACGGCGCGGGCGGGCAGGTGAGCGGCGAATCCGTACGGGCGGCCTCGAGCGATGGCGACGGCGTGGCGAGCTACGCCGTCCGCTCGGCCAACGGCCGGCTCTTCGTGCTCCTCTTCAACAAGGACACCGCGGCCCGCGACGTCACGGTGACGATCGCCGGCGGCCTGACCAGCAACGTCAGCCTCTGGCGCCTCGCCGGCACCGGCCTGGCCGCCGCCGGTACCCTCGTAAGCACCCCCGCGGGCTTCGCCGCCACGCTGCCCGCCCGCACCGCCACTCTGGCGCGCGTCCAGATCCCGGATCTGCAGAACGCGATCTTCGCGGACGGGTTCGAGACCGGCAGCACGTCGAGCTGGCAGCCCTGAATCTGGCAGATACGGGTTCCTGAGGCCTCCGGAGCCCGAGGTCGGGAACCCGGCCGCAAGGCATCTCTTGTCATGCACTAAAGATATTGCTACATTACGCACAGATCGTGACGCACCGGTCCGGGCCGAGGTGGTCCGGGGACCATCTTCGGGAATCGATTCCCAGGAGGCGTGCATGTTTCTGAGCCGAAGAGGAGCGCACCGAGAGTTGTTCTTGCTCTTGCTCGCGATGTGGATCGCCGCGCCGCTCGGCGCGACGACGCTGATCCGCGCAGGGCTCGACGAGCTGGCCGCCCGCAGTGAACGGGTGGTCCTGGGGGAGGTGATCGACGCGGTCTCCTACTGGAACCAGGACAAGACCTTCATCCTCACCGACGTGAGGATCGCGACCGCCGAGACGATCAAGGGAAAGGCCAAAGGCGAGCTCACCTTGACTCTCCTCGGCGGGAGGGTCGGCGACCTCACCACCCTGATCGTCGGCGGCGCCGAGCTGATCCCCGGCCGGTCCTACGTTCTCTTCCTCAGTCCGGAAAAGCTTGCGGGTGCCAAGCAGAGCCTCACGGTCCCTGACCATTGCCAGGGCGTCTTCGAGGTCACCCTCAAGGGGCGTGAGCTGCGGGCGGCCAGCCAGGCAAACCGGCACCCGCTGGTGCCGGACCGCAGCGGCCGCGTCGAAGCTCCCGGCGGCGTCGAGGGTTTCCCTCTCGACACCCTGCTCGAAAGCCTGCGCAATACCGTGAAGCGCCAGGAGGTGCAGCGATGATCAGGAACACCTTGCGCCCTGCCCTTGCCGCCGCGGCCTTCCTGGCATTGACCGCCTCCGGAGCTGCTCCCAGCTTCGGCTTTCGGCTGATCCAGAACACCACCATCGGCAGAGTTTCGGCCGGCAATCTCGTGACCTGCACCGACCCGGGCGGCTTCACTCACTGGGCCAACAGCAATATCAACTGGTTCCTCAACACCGCCGGCCAGGGCGCCGGCAAGGCCACCGCCCTCCAGAACGCCTTGGCCTCCTGGACCAACGTGGCCAGCGCCGACCACACGCTGACCTACGCCGGCACGACCGCCGCCGGCTGGGCTACGGACGGCCAGAACACGGTTCTCTGGGCCAACGGCAATGGCTGCACCGGCTCCTGCCTCGCGCTGACCGCCCTCGTCCTGCAAGCCGGGCAGGTCATCGTGGAGACCGACATCACGTTCAACGCGGCCTATGCGTGGCAAACCAACGGCACGGACTACGACACGGAGGCCGTGGCTACCCACGAGCTCGGCCACACACTGGGGATCCACCATACCGAGCTGACCAGCACACCCCAGCCGACCATGGCCGCGATCTACTTCGGTAACGGCGGGCGGACGCTCGAGGCCGACGACATCGCGGCCCTGCAGTGTGCCCAGAGCAGATACCCGTTCAGCGCCCGCCAGGGCATGACGTGGGCCAAGGTCTCCCACGAATCCGTCTACGGCACGGACAAAGTGGGTTGCGCGGGGTGCAATCCCTATGTGGGGGATACCTCCTGCTCCAGCGCGCTGCCCATCCTCTGCATCGCGCCCGACGGAGCTCCCACACCGTCCGGAATCACGACCGATTTCTACAATGGCTGGATCGGCGGCAACATCGGATTGACGCCTGCCGTCCAGGGGACCCAGCTCACCAGCATCGCTGCGGCCAACGCCCGGTGCCAGGGCTTCTTCGGATCGGGTTGGCAGATGGCGGAGTTCCACCATCCCCTGGGCGCCTGGTACTGGTCTTCGCGCGGCAACATCAACAACGCCAGCCGCTTCTGGGTCTACATCAACGATCAGCCTGCCAACTGCTGGAACTGAGAGGAGACGACGATGAACCTGCGATGGATTCAACGCAATTTGCCGTGCGGCTCCCAACGGTCCGGTTGGGCCGGCCTGCTGATCCTTGGAGCGCTCGTGCTGCCCGCCTCCGCTCACGCCCGCAACGGCATGACATGGGCCAAGGTCTCTCATGAGGCGACCTACAGCAGCGACCAGGTCGGCTGCGCGGGCTGCGAGCCCTATATTGGTGACACATCCTGCTCGACGGCGCTGCCGATCCTCTGCATGAAGTCCGATGGATCGCCCAACCCGGGTCTTGCGACCGACTTCTACCATGGTTGGAAAGGCGGCCACATCCATCTCACCCCGCCGGTCCTGGGCACCCAGCTCCTGGGCATAGCCAATGCCGACGCGACCTGTCAAGCCTACTTCGGTCCCGGCTACGGAATGGCGGAGTTCCATCACCCCGGTGGCGCCTGGTACTGGTCGGCTTACGGCAACGTAGCGTCCAGCTCCCGGTTCTGGGTCTACATCAACGACCAGCCGGCGAACTGCTGGGATTGACCGTCACTCCCTGGGCGGCCCGTCAACGGCCGCCCAGGGTGTCTCCGGCAGGCTCCGCTGTCATTCAACCGGAAGGTTGACAGTCAGCCGCTCCCGCCGGTATGCTCAACCATATGGTTGAGCATAGCTCCGATTCCCTCGACTCCGTTTTCCACGCGCTGGCGGATCCGACGCGGCGGGCGATGCTAGCCAGCCTTGCCGCGCGGGAGCGTACCGTCAGCGAGTTGGCGGAGCCGTTCAGCATGTCGCTGGCGGCCGCCTCCAAGCACGTCAAAACCCTGGAGCGGGCCGGCCTGGTGCGGCGTACGGTCCAAGGCCGCACGCACATCTGCCGCCTGGCTCCCGAGCCCCTGGTGGATGTCCACGAATGGCTCCGCTTCTACGAGCGCTTCTGGAACGAGCGGCTCGACGCCCTCGAAGCCTTGTTGCGTTCCGAAAACGAAAGGAGTGAGAGATGACCGAGCAACTGACGGTGAGTGAATACGGCGTGGTGTCCGAGCCCCGGGCCCTGCGCTTCGAGCGCCTGCTGCCCGGCCCGATCGAGCGTGTCTGGGCCTATCTGACGGAACCCGAGATGCGGGCGAAGTGGCTGGCCTCCGGACCGATGGAGCCCTTCGTCGGCGGCAAGGTGGATCTGCTGTTTCGCCACGACGATCTGTCGCCGGTCAAGGAGGAAAGGCCGGAACGGTTCAAGGAGGAAGAGCACCTCTCAAAGGGGCGCGTGACGCGCTACGATCCGCCACGCCTCCTGGCGATGACCTGGGGCGGCGCGCCGGACGCGTCCGAGGTCACTTTCGAGCTGACGCCACGCGACGAAGAGGTACTTTTGGTCCTGACGCACCGCAAGATCGCGAACCGGACCGAGATGATCGACATGGCGGGCGGCTGGCACACGCACCTGGCCATCCTGGACGACCAGGCCAGCGGCCGCACGCCGCGCCCCTTCTGGTCCACCTGGACCGGCATCAAGGATGAGTACCAGCGGCGGCTCCCGCCCGAAGAATGACCGAGAAAGCTGCTGTTGGAAACCTGGCGTTGCAGTTTCCATCAGCAGCTTCGGGGCCAGGGTCTTTCCTTTCACTGATTTCTGACAAACGAGTGACAGCTCGGCGGCACCATGAGACCAGCAAAGCAGATTTAGCCGCCGGGCTTCAGGTAACCCTACTGCTTGACCGCTTTCTCCGCCAGAATGCAAGGAAAGCCAAGAGAATGGTGGCTCCTAGGTTTGCATAAAATGCAATACCAACCCACGCGGGCCTGCGACAATCCGGGTTGGGATGAGAACGTGAGTAAAGGCCGTCACATGTCGCACCCCAAAGCTCCCCGAGGGCAACAGACCAGAAAAAAAGCATGAGGGTTACTGCAATGCTCGAAGCAATAAGAATTCGTAGAATCATTTTCTATACTCGAACATTTCAACTTCTATTTTGGGCCCATTCCTGTTCCCCACAACCGTCGATTCTCATCCTCTTGTCTGAAATCAGGCGGTTTGATGGAGCAGCAGGCCGGCCGAGCTGTAGGTCGGAAGGGTGTCTTCGGTGTGCAGGGCCGAGGGGAGGGTCAAGGTGGAGCGGCTCAGGAAGCCTCTGCCGTCATAAGCGTAGGCAGTGCCGGATGCGGGCGTTCCGGTCTGCGACGTCCGCCGGTCATAGCCGTACGCGAAGGGGAGCGTTCCGTTGGTGAGGACGTTTCCCGCCTCGTCGTAACTGTAGAGGAGGGCCGGTCCGGCTCCGGGGACGATCCGGTCGATCTGGGGCGTGTTGCCGCTGGTGGCGTTGGCGAGATAGGTGTAGGTGTCGGTGACGGCGCCGCGGGTCTCGGTCAACCGGTTGCCGGTCTTGTCGTAGCTCCAGCTCCTGGCTCCCCACGGACCATTGCCCAGGGTACCAGCGGCTGGCCCGGCGTGCCCGGCACGCCTCGCCAGCAGAGTGGCGGGGCGATCGGCGTAATCGTAAGTCGTCACCACTAGTCCGGCTGACTGGAACGGCAGCAACCTGAGCATCGTTGGCACTCCAATGGTCAACTTACTTTCTAAGGCCGTGTCAAGTATTCTAGCACTCCTTCCTTGGCGTGAGCGAACTCCCAAAAAGTTGGGTCGGTCTCATCAGGAGCAACGGCATCCAAGACAGCAAGCACTGTCAGGAGCTGGTCCTCCGTGAGCAGACTGAACCGCTCCTCGTAATAGGGACCCGCGAGAGCCCAGAGTAAACTGGAAAGAGAGACATCCATCCCATAGAGATCCTGGAGAGCAAGAAGAAGGTACCCGGGAAGAAAGAATCGAAATGCCTCTGGCGAGAGGAACACTATGGCATCAGGGCAGCTCTGCACAAGCTGAGGCGTGAGCTCGCTCCAGTGTTTTCCTCGGAAGGTGTCCGCGGCCCAAGCCGAATCGCAATCCTCATTCTCCGGCAGCGTAGTGATCTTATCTGGCGCGGGCACGTCGCGAAACGATTCCCTGACCCTCGCCGCAAGAAAGGTTTTGACCTTTGCCAAGCTCAATCTACCTCCCCATAAAGGTACTTTCAGCGGCAAGCAGCTTTTCACACTTTCCCACAGCGGCCCACGCGAGAGCGGAGGCTTCCTGATGGCCATAATCGCCACCGCCGAAGCAGCGCTTCCTGATGCGGTCTCGCGCTATGGCACAGTTCAGGTTCTTATGTTTGTTCTCAATGAGAGTCAGAAGGCTCTGACCTGGCGTGCAAGAGCTTTTTTGGCTGCAAAAAAATTTCTTGACGAGCTCCATGGCCGCGTGCTCGGCAGGCGAGCAGTCGCCGCATTCTCGATCTTTGCAGCCTTGGAGCGCAACGACCGCAGCTCCTCCCCCAAGGATCAGGACTCCCCCGGCGACTCCCGAGGGTGAACGACTACGCACGAGCGAGCAAGCGATTCCTTCGGCTATCGCCGCCGCTTGCAGTCCTAGCGGATCAACGTAGATTTGGGGATTGGCGAAGCCATAGGTGTAAAGATTCAGGCCACCCGGCAGCCCGAGCGGATCCGGCTGGCTGTATCTCCCCCTCTCCCCGTCGTACCACCGGTGCACGTTGTAGTACATCCCACTGCCCTTGCCCCCACTCCAGGTGGCGTCGGACCACTGACCGGGGAAGCGCAGAACGGTCGGCGACGAGGCGTAGTCGGCGCCGAAGGGCTCGAAACCTCCCTGCCAGAGTTTGTTGCCTGACGAATCGGTCACCAGGATCGGCGTGCCCAGATGGTCTACCGTCAGGTACTGCCAGGTCGAGGTCGTGGTCAAGCCGCCGACCGTCGTGCCTTCGGTCACGTTGTCCAGGGTCGCGACGGGACGGTCAGCGAAGTAGAAGACGTGGAGATTGCTGTCTTTCACCGGGCTCAACCGGTTCTGGGGTTGAAGGTTTCGATGCGCGAAACGGTGCAGCAGCAGGCCGGCCGAGTTGTAGGTCGGAAGAGTGTCGTCGGTGTGCAGGGCCGAGGGGAGGGTCAAGGTGGAGCGGCTCAGGAAGCCTCTGCCGTCATAAGCGTAGGCAGTGCCGGATGCGGGCGTTCCGGTCTGCGACGTCCGCCGGTCATCGCCGTACGAGAAGGGGAGCGTTCCGTTGTCCAGGACGTTTCCCGCCTCGTCGTAGCTGTAGAGGATGGCCGGTCCGGCTCCGGGGACGATCCGGTCGATCTGGGGCGTGTTGCCGCCAGTGGCGTTGGCGAGATAGGTGTAGGTGTCGGTGACGGCGTCGCGGGTCTCGGTCAACCGGTTGCCGGTCTTGTCGTAGCTCCAACTCCGGGTTCCCCAGGGACCATTGCCCTGGGTCAGGAAGTACTGAGGATCCCGGTAGCCGTAGGCGCGGTTGTTGGCGGCGTTCGAGGTGTCGGCGATCGAGAGGATATTGCCGACCGCATCCGTCGAGTAGGACCAGCTCAGGTGACTGCCCGAGGCGATGCTGGAGGGGAAATAGCGGTTGGTAAAGGAATGCGTCTCGGTGAGCCCGTTCCCCAAGGTGAGGCTCGACAGAGGGCCGCCGGGGAGATACGAGGCGGCCGTTACCAACGGCTGGTCCGGTTGGCTGGCTCGCCTCGCCCGTAGAGTGGCGGGCCGATCGGCGTAATCGTAGGTCGTCACCGCCTCCGTTCCTCCAGGGTATAGGAGAGAGGTCGGGTTGCCGTTCGCGTCATAGCCGTAGGCCAAGGCTCCATCCTGAAGGATACGGCCGAAGCGGTCGTAACGGTAGTCCACCGCCTCGCCGTGGCGGGCGATGCGGGTGAGGCGTCCTTTCGAGAAGGGGACCGCGGGATCGTCATAGGTATAGGTGATATCGAGGTCCGGGCTTGGATAATTCATGGCGGTCACACGGTCGAGGGCGTCGACGGACCGTGTCATGACGACACCTCGGGCGTCGATCTCCGTGACCTGCTCGCCGTGCTCATTGTAGGCGGAAGTGGTCACGCCGGAGACAGGCGAAGCCTGTCGGATCATCAGATCCCGGTCGCTGTATGTGTAGGTCGTGGTATTGCCTTCGGCGTCGGTGACGGCGGTCAGGTGATCCTGAACGTCGTACGAATAGGAAGTCACCGCCGTCGGGCCGCCGGCTCCCGTCCACGGCTGGGTCACGGCAGTCAGCCGGTCCAATTCGTCGTAAGTATAGAGCTGGGTCGGAGCGGGGTTCGTGGCCCGCGGATGGTTGGCGTCCCAGACCTTTTCCAGATTGCCGTCACAATCATAGGAGTATTCGGTGGCCGCGCCGCCGGCGTGGATGACCTTTCCGATCTGACAGCGGTTCAGGTACCGGTACTCGGTCCAGGACTCGGCGACCCAGGCGGCGCCGTTCCAGCGCTGCAGCTCCTCTTTGATCCGATTGCCGGCCTGATCGAGGGTGTAGAGCGTGCGCTCGCCGGGCGTCGTTGAATTCGCCTTCCTTTCGATCGAGACCAGCCGCCCGGCTCCGTCGTAGCCGTATTCAATGATGTTGCCTCGCGGCAGAGTCGTCCGCAGGAGGTCGCCGAAGGCGTTGTACTCCTGCGCCGTGACCAGGTCGTCAGAGGCGGTAGCGCCTTTCTGGGTAACGGTCAGAACCCGGTTCAGGCCGTCGTAGGCCGTCTCCGTGCGCAGGCCATTGGGATCGATCACGGCGGTCTGGCGGTTGAAGGGATCGTGCTCGAAGGTGGTCGCGCCGACGAGAGGCTCGGTGCGGGTGAGCGGCAACAAGCTGCCGCGGGTGGAATCCCAGGTGAAGCTCGTCTCGTCGTCATCGCCTTGGCCCGGCGGGTCGATCGAGAGCGGCTGGCCCGAGGCATGGAACGTGGTGACCGTCTCCAGGTCGAAGAAGCTGCCCGCCTCGCCTCCCTGAATCCTGCGGCTGATGAGGTTGCCCGCGGCGTCATAGGCCAGCAAAGTGGTTCGCCGGGCCGATCCGCCCGCTGTCGAGGGGGCCTCGATGCGGGTGGGCAGAGCCGGGAAAGAGGGATCGTAGGCCCAGGTGGCCGTCCGGCTGAGCGGTGTGCCCGCGGCTTCGGTCCTCGCGATCACTCGGCCGTGCGCGTCGTAACTCAGCAGAGTCACCGCGCCGCGGCCGTCGACGATGCGGGTGGGGAGCAGCGGATTGGCCGGATCGTCGTAGAAAAGCTGAGAGCTCGGTCCCAGGCCGCAGCTCGAGCAGTCGCCCGAGATGGAGGTGACC
>DATFNZ010000067.1:0-20704 GCA_035266085.1 Thermoanaerobaculia bacterium | reverse complement strand
CCGTAGAGACGACCCCAGACGGGTCACGAAGAGGTCTCGGAGGCCTCCCGCGTCGGGGCGTCTCCGAGGCGGAGGAATCGCTCGCTTTGCTAATCCCTTCAACCGTCACGTCGTTCCGCCGTCCAGGCTCTCGGTGCAGCGCAAACCAGGAACGAACTTCGGGCACGTCGTACTTAGGCCTACTGGGCTAAGCTGACTGAGTTTGGAGAATACGAGAAGCCTGCGTGCGAGAGCGGCGGATTGAGCTTCGATTTCCTGCGGTAGACATGAAGGGAGCCGCCCGTCAAGGGTCGCTCGCACCCTGAGAGGCTCTGTTATTCGAAAGTCCGCTCGAGCTCGCTCTCCGAAGGGCGCCAGCCGCTGGACGAGCGAATCATAGAGACGGTCCCCTTCACTGGATCGCGGCTGGCCTCGATGATCTCTCCCGTGGGCTCGAGACGCGGGGCCGTCATCTGGCCGGAGACTTGTAAATCCGCTTTGTCGCCAGTGACCTTCCCGCCTGAGATCACGACATCGGCAAGCCGAAACTCAGGGCGCAGTTGCCGCACCTCGAGGGCGAAGGTCTCGGGGGTGAAGTAGTCGAGATTGGTTTTCTCCAGCCAGGGATCGCCTTCAGGGAAGCAGAGAGCAATGATTCCGGCCTTGTCCGGCTTCGCGATCGCGTCGAGACAGGCGCGGTACGCCTTGCCGGGATCGCCGCCGTTCGCCGGCAGAGCCGCAGCGAGGGTGGCGGATGGAGCGAGCAGGGCACAGGCAAGGAGAAGAGACGGTGCCGTGTAGCGCATTGAGATCCTCCTTGGTCTCTCATCTTAACTGACGAGGCGGCCAACTCGCCTCGCGCTCCCATTTTCGAGACCGCAGCCGGCCTGCCAGGACCGTCCGGTCCCGATCCCGGGAGCCCCTCCGATAGGAAATCCTTATTTTTCATGGGCTTAGGTGTGGCACCCGCCTTGCCCCTGGGACGGTCCATGTCATGGACTGCGGGTCGCATGGAGTGACCTGGAAAAGGATCAGAGGAGTAGCCAATGAGAATTGAAACCGTGAAAACGACCTCGACGTTATCCGCGAGAGGGCGCTTCGCCGCCCTGGGTACCCTCGGACTGCTGGGGATCGGCCTGTTGTCCGCCGGACCGGTGCTTGCAAGCCCTGCCCAAAGGCGGGCGAACGAGCCGGTCCTCGCCGTTGCCGCGCAGGATGGAGCGCCGGCCTCGGCGACCACCGCTCAGTTGGCGAGCGACCTCGACTTCCTGGCGCAAGGGCTGGCGAAGCTCTTGAAGGACCCGGCGCCGCTGGCTACCTTGCGGTCCCGGATGGCGGCCAGCCCGCTGCCCGAAAATACGGTGCGGTTCCTGGAACTGCTCAGCGTGAAGGTGGAGGGAAGTGAGGACAGCTTTGGCGCCCTGCTCGCCAATGAAGCAGGAATCACCGAAGAGGAGTTGCGGGCTACGCTCGCGGCTTTCCCGGTTCCCATCACCCTCTTCTTTCCTGAAAAGAAGGATCGGCGTGCCGTGCTCGAATCCGGGGAAGACTGGGAGCGGCTGGGCCTCCAGGTCACTTGGGACCCTTACTGGCTCCAACAGAAGGATCTCAAGACCGTGCTCGCTTACGACCCGAGCGGCCAGCGGACGCGCCGTTCCGTGACGGCCCACCCGGCGGTACCGGTCCTCGTCGTCTCAACCGAGAACAGTGAGCAGCCCGAGCCGCCGCCCCCGGCGTCTGTTGAGAAGGCGGCCGCGGCGACCGCAACCGCAACCTCCTGCATCAATCCATACCTGGAACTGGTCGCCCTCTACCTGGTCAACAACCACGAAGGCGGGTTGCGCGGCGGATCGGAATTCGAGCTCTACCTGGGCGATTGGGATTCATCGATGCCGGGCCACAACCTGCTGATCCGGCCGACGACTCCCTATCAGTTCAGCGGCCGTTACATCAACGACGCGGCGGGCAGGTCCCGGTACCTCCTCGACATGAACGACTCGGGCCGCTGGTACACCTTCAACCCTCCCATCGCGATGTTCGAGTACAACCCGTATCTCGGCACCGGCCTCTACGCGGTCGAGGACGACAGCACGGCGGGGGTGCTGAAGCTCACCGGCAGTTATTCGATCGGGTTCACCTGCTCGTACTTCCCAGGCTGCACCGGGTCCCAGTGCCAGGGCTGCCAGCCGACCGGATCCGGTTTCGTCAACCTGGCGCGCGCCATCCTCGGCGCCGGCGACGATCGTTTCGACATCCCCTTCCGTTCGGTCGGCGGCGCTCCCATGGATACGATCATGGAAGCGAGCATGGGAGACTGGCGCCTGCGTTACCGGGTGGCCTGCCCCTTTTAGGATTTCATGAAGACGCCCACGCACAGGAGCTCGCCTCACGCCTCCTGTGCGTGGGAAACCGGGTACACGCTTGTGTCAGGATACCGCCGTGGCGGAAGGAGGTGCCTTGACATGCCGGAACCGAACGAAGAACCGCTCTCTCCCGATCTCCTGCGGAGGATCGACGCGTGGTGGCGCGCCGCGAACTACCTCTCGGTGGGCCAGATCTATCTTTTCGACAACCCGTTGCTGAAAAAGCCGCTCACCATCGAGCACATCAAGCCGCGGCTCCTGGGCCACTGGGGGACGACGCCGGGGCTCAACTTTCTCTGGGTCCATCTGAACCGCGTCATCAAGGAGCGCGGGCTCGACATGATCTACATCACGGGCCCCGGCCATGGCGGGCCGGGCGTGGTGGCGAACGCCTATCTGGAGGGTACGTACAGCGAGGTCTATCCCAACGTCTCGCAGGACGAGGGTGGGATGAAGCGGCTGTTCAAGCAGTTCTCCTTCCCCGGCGGCATCCCCAGCCACGCGGCGCCCGAGACGCCGGGCTCGATCCATGAGGGAGGGGAGCTGGGCTATGCCCTCTCCCATGCCTACGGCGCCGTGTTCGATAACCCCGACCTGATCGCCGCCTGCGTGATCGGCGACGGCGAGGCCGAGACGGGACCGCTCGCCACGAGCTGGCACTCGAACAAGTTCCTGAACCCCGTGCGCGACGGCGCCGTCCTGCCCATCCTGCACCTCAACGGCTACAAGATCGCCGGCCCGACGGTGCTGGCGCGCATCCCCCACGAGGAATTGGATTTCCTGATGCGGGGCTACGGCCACCTGCCCTATTTCGTCGAAGGGGACGACCCCGCGCTCATGCACCAGCGGATGGCGGCGGTGCTGGACGAGGCCTGCACGGAGATCCGGCGCATCCAGACCGACGCCCGCGCGAACGGCCTGCGGGAGCGCCCGCGGTGGCCTGTCATCGTCTTGCGTTCGCCCAAGGGCTGGACCGGCCCCGAGATCGTGGACGGCAAGCCGGTCGAGGACACCTGGCGCGCCCATCAGGTGCCCCTGGCGGAGCTGGCCACCCAGCCCGGGCACGTGAAGATGCTCGAGGAATGGATGCGCAGCTATCGTCCCGAGGAGCTGTTCGACGAGACCGGCCGGCTGCAGGAAGAGATTGCCGGGCTGGCTCCCGAGGGGGAACGGCGGATGAGCGCCAATCCCCACACCAACGGCGGCGTCCTGCTGCGCGCCCTGCGCCTGCCCGATTTCCGGGACTACGCGGTGGACGTGCCCGCTCCGGGCGGCGCCCTGGCCGAGGCCACCCGGGTGCAGGGCAAGTTCCTGCGCGACGTGCTGAAGCGCAACGAGGCGTCCCGGAACTTCCGCATCTTCAGCCCGGACGAGACGGCCTCGAACCGCTGGAACGACGTCTTCGAAGCCACGGACCGCGCCTGGGCGGCGGAGCTCCTGCCCACGGACGACCACGTTTCGCCTGATGGGCGGGTGATGGAGATGCTCTCCGAGCACCAGTGCCAGGGCTGGCTGGAGGGCTATCTCCTGACCGGCAGGCATGGCTTCTTCTCCTGCTACGAGGCGTTCATCCACATCGTGGACTCGATGTTCAACCAGCACGCGAAGTGGCTCAAGACGACGCGGGAGATCCCCTGGCGGCGGCCGATCGCCTCGCTCAACTACATGCTGACCTCTCACGTCTGGCGGCAGGACCACAACGGCTTCAGCCACCAGGACCCCGGCTTCATCGATCACGTGATGAACAAGAAGGCCGAGGTGGTGCGGGTCTACCTCCCCCCGGACGCCAACACGCTCCTGTCGGTGACGGACCACTGCCTGCGGAGCCGGCACTACGTGAACGTGATCGTCTGCGGCAAGCAGCCGGCGCCCCAGTGGCTGGACATGGACGCCGCCGTGAAGCACTGCACGGCGGGCATCGGCATCTGGGACTGGGCGAGCAACGACCAGGGGGGCGAGCCGGACGTGGTGATGGCCTGCGCCGGCGACGTGCCGACGCTGGAGACGCTGGCGGCCGTGGACCTGATGCGCAAGCACCTGCCCGAGCTCAAGGTGCGGGTGGTCAACGTCGTCGACCTGATGACCCTGCAGCCGGCGAGCGAGCATCCGCACGGCCTGCCGGACAAGGACTTCGACGTCCTGTTCACGGTGGACAAGCCGATCATCTTCGCCTTCCACGGCTATCCGTGGCTGATCCACCGTCTCACCTACCGGCGGACGAACCACCGGAACCTCCACGTGCGGGGCTACAAGGAGGAGGGCACCACCACCACGCCCTTCGACATGGTGGTGCGCAACGACCTCGACCGCTTCCACCTGGTGGAGGACGTCATCGACCGCGTCCCCAAGCTCGGCTCCCGCGCCGCCTACGTCAAGCAGGCGCTGCGCGACAAGCTGATCGAGCACAAGGAGTACATCGAAAAGCACGGCGACGACGTGCCCGAGATCCGCGACTGGAGCTGGGGAGCGGGGGGAGCGCCATCGCGGGGCGGCAAGGAGACGAGCAACGACGCGGAGGGGACTTCGGGGGATCAGTGAGCGGGAAGCCAGGCGCTCGGCCCGCCCGGGCATTCATGCCCGGGCGTTGACGATCCCGAACGTATCCCGGGCGATCAGCAGCTCTTCGTTGGTCGGGATCACGAAGACGCGGGGATGTGATCCCTCTCCCTCGGGTGAGATCTCGGCCTCGGTCTCCTGGGCCGCGTCGTTGCGGGCCGGGTCGAGGGAGAACCCGACGGCGTCCAGCCCTTGGAGGACCCGTTCCCGGATGACCGGCGAGTTCTCGCCGATGCCGCCCGCGAAGACCAGGGCGTCGGCGCCGCCGAGGGCTCCTACGTAGCCGGCGATGTATTTGCGCAGCCGGTAGCAGAAGACCTCGATGGCCAGGCGGGCCCGCTCGTTGCCCTTCGCCTCGGCTTCCAGCAGGGTGCGCATATCGTGGGAGAGGCCCGAGATGCCGAGCAGGCCGCTCTGCTTGTTCATCAACGCGTTGGCCTCGACGGCGCCGATCTCCTCGCGGCTCATGAGGTAGAGGAGGGCCGCCGGATCGAGATCGCCGCTCCGCGTGCCCATCACCAGCCCTTCCAGAGGGGTGAAGCCCATGGAGGTGTCGACCGATCTGCCGCCCCGGATGGCGCACACCGAGCAGCCGTTGCCGAGATGGCAGGTGATCAGCCGCAGCTCGGGGTCGCCGGCGGCCCGGCCCAGCAAGGCGGCGGCGCGCCCCGAGACGAACCGGTGCGAGGTGCCGTGGAAGCCGAACCGGCGGATTCCGAAGCGCTGGTACTTGTCGTAGGGGAGAGCGTAGAGGTAGGCCGCCGGCGGCATCGTCTGATGGAACGAGGTGTCGAAGACGGCCACCTGCGGCGCGTGGGGAAGCACGGCCCGGGCGGCGCGGTAGCCCTGGAGGTTGGCCGGGTTGTGCAGGGGAGCGAGGGCGATGCAGGCCTCGATGCCGTCGATCACGTCTTCGTCGATGAGCACCGAGGCCTTGAAGCGTTCGCCGCCGTGAACGACCCGGTGGCCCACGGCGCCGATCTCTTCGCGATGGGGAAGGACGCCGGTCTCGGGATCGGTGAGCACCTCGAGGGCCCGCTCCACGGCCGTCTTGTGCTGGAAGGTCCCCACGGCGTCGCGGAGGGGCTTCTTGCCTTCCGTCTCGTAATTGAGGATGCCCGTGCCGCCGACATCCTCCACGAGCCCCTTGGCCAGCACGCGGTCGCGGCCCTCGCGGGCCATCTCCTCGTCCGTCTCGATGAGCTGGAACTTGAGGGAGGAGCTGCCGCAGTTGAGGACCAGAATCTTCATGGGAGCTGATCCTACAGGAGCGGCTTGCGAGGGAGCTCAAGGACGAGGGACCGCAAGGACTGCAAAGACTGCAAGGAGATCGGTTTCCTGATTCTGTCCTTGGAGTCCTTGTCGTCCCTGCAGTCCCTGGTTCTTCCCCTGTAACCACTTTCCCCAAAATCCCGTATAACTCTCCTGAAGCCCAGAGGAGGACTCGTCCATGGAATCCGTCGCCCAGCCTGCCCTCGCCCGGCCCCGCGTCGAACGGGCCGCCGCGCTGCCGTGGTACCTGACCGCGATGCTCGCGGGGTCGACCAGCATCATCGTCGGCCTGCTGTGGGACATCTCATGGCACATGACGATCGGCCGGGACACGTTCTGGACGCCGGCCCACATGGCGATCTATCTCGGCGGGGTGCTGGCCGGCCTGTCGTGCGGCTGGCTGGCGCTCCGGACCACCTTCGCCGGCCCGGAGGCGGCGCGCGCGGACCAGGCGGTCGCCGTGCGCTTCTGGGGCTTCCGGGCACCGCTCGGGGCCTGGGTGGCGATCTGGGGCGCCCTCGCGATGCTCACCTCGGCTCCCTTCGACGACTGGTGGCACAACGCCTACGGCCTGGACGTCGAGGTCCTCTCGCCGCCCCACACCGTGCTCGCGGCCGGCATGATCGCCATCCAACTCGGCGCCATGCTGCTGGCCCTGGCCCTCCAGAACCGCGCGGCCCCCGGCGAGGGGAGGGCCCTCGGGCTCGCCCACCTCTACGCCGCCGGGGTGGTGGTGCTGATGGTGCTCACCATGACGCTGGAGTACAGCTACCCGAACCGGCGCCACGCCGCCTTCTTCTACCAGATCATGGCGGGGGTCCTGCCCATCCTGCTGGTGGCGGTGGCACGCTCGTCGCGGCTGCGCTGGGCGGCCACGATCACGTCGGCCTTCTACATGCTGATCACCTGCGCCATGGTATGGATTCTCCCCCTCTTCCCGGCCAAACCCTTGCTCGGTCCCATCAACACGCCCCTGGACCACATGGTGCCGCCGCTCTTCCCGCTGCTGCTGGTCGTGCCGGCGCTCGCCGTCGACGCCGTGCTGCAGCGCCGCGAGGGCAAGCGCGCCGGCTGGCTCGACGCCTTCCTGATCGGCGCGGGCTTCCTCGCCGTCTTCGTGGCGGTGCACTGGTTCTTCGCCGAGCTCCAGCTCTCGCCGGCGTCGCGCAATGCGTTCTTCGCGGGCGACGACGTCTGGGACTATTCCTCCGAACCGGGGCCCTGGCGCTACGAGTTCTGGAACGTCGACACGAACCCGCTGACGCCGAAGTCCATGGGGATCGCCCTGCTGCTCTCGATCGGCTCGACCGGGCTCGGCCTCTGGTGGGGCCAGTGGATGGCCAAGGTGCGGCGATGACCTCTCGGACGTTCCTCCTTTTCCTTGGGCTGGCCCTCGCGGCGCTCCCCGCCCGGGCGCACGTCGGCAGCCCGAACGTCTTCTTCGACGGGGATGCCGGCCCGTACCCCGTGCGGGTCATCGTGAAGCCGCCGCTGGTCGTGCCCGGCCTGGCGGAGATCACGGTGCGGCTCAAGGAGGGCACGGCCGGGGAGGTCACCGTCCAGCCGATCCAATGGCGGGCCGGCTCCAAGGGCGCGCCGCCGCCGGACGCGGCAGTGCCCGTGCCCGGGGCCCCGGGAGTCTGGAGCGCGCAGCTCTGGCTGATGACGGCCTCCTCCTACAGCGTGCGGGTCCATGTGACGGGACCCGAGGGCGACGGCATGGCCCTCGTGCCGGTCGCCACCCAGCGGACGCAGGTGCTGGGAATGAACAAGGGGATGGGGGCCGTGCTGCTCGGCTTGGGGCTGTTCCTCTTCGCCGGGGCCGTCACCCTCGTCGGCGCCGCCGTGCGGGAGAGCGTCCTGGCCCCCGGGGAGGCCCCCGACGCCCGGCGCCGGACCCGCGCCCGGGTGGTCTCGGTGCTCGCGGCCCTGTTTTTCGGCCTCGTGCTCCTGGGCGGCAAGAGCTGGTGGGACGGCGTGGACGCCCGCGCCCGGGAGGGTATCTACAAGCCGTTCGAGGTGCGCACCTCGGCGCGCCTGGAGGGCGGCCGGCCGGTGCTGAGCCTGAAGATCGACGACCAGCGCCGCAAGGATTCGTCCCCCTTCATGCCGGACCACGGCAAGCTGATGCACCTCTTCCTCCTGCGCGAGCCCGGGCTCGACGCCTTCGCCCACGTCCATCCGGTGCCCCAGGGGGAGGACGGCTTCCGGGCCGCCCTGCCGCCGCTGCCGGCCGGCACCTACCGCGTCTACGCCGACGTGGTGCACGAGAGCGGCTTCCCGCAGACCCTGGTGGACAAGGTGGTAGTCCCCGCCTCCGCCGGCGGCGGGCCAGTGTCCGGTGCCGCCGATCCTGACGACTCCTGGCGCACCTCGGCACCGCTCGCGGCTGTCTCCGATGTCAGCGTCCTAGAGGACGGATCGAGGATGGCCTGGCACCGGGAGCCTCTGCGGGTCAACCGCGAGGCCAACCTGCGCTTCGAGGTGCGGACCCCGGACGGCGGTGCCCTCCCCCTCGAGCCCTACATGGGCATGCTGAGCCACGCTGTCATCACCCGCGACGACGGCAAGGTGTTCGTCCACCTCCACCCCATGGGCAGCATCAACATGGCCGCCCAGCAGGCCTTCGAGAGAAAAGAGATGGCGGCGGCGGGCATGGTTGGAATGGATCATTCCGCCCATCTGGGACACGCCCAGAGCACTCCGAGCGTCGTCTCCTTCCCGTACGAGTTCCCGCAGCCGGGGCGGTACCGGATCTGGGTGCAGGTGAAGAGCAGGGGGAGAGTGCTGACCGGGGTGTTCGACGCGGTGGTGGGCTGAGGCCCCTGCCGGGGCCGGCCCTCACTCCCCAACCCCTCTCTCCCAGCCTCCCTCCCGCCGTCCGGGAGAGAGGGGCTCAAGCAACTCTCTTTCAGACAATTTGGACAAACTTCTCCCTCTTCTCCCGTCGGACCGGGGGGAGGCTGGGAGAAGAGGGCCGGGGTGATGAGGGCTTCGGAGCCACCAGCGCTCTACCGCCCCGCCGCCTGTCCCCCGCCCGTCCCCAACGCCGCCGTGGCCCGGTCGATCTCCTTCGCGAAGCCCTCGATGACGCCGGCCACGATGCCGATCTGCTCCGAGGCCTCCTGCCATTGCCGCTCCTCGATGGCCTCGCGGACGCCGGGGAGGGTCTTGACGCCGTAGCCGGTGTAGTAGCCGGGCGCGTAGATCTGGTGGACGTACCAGGGGCGGCGCGGCAAGCCCTCCGTGCGGGTCAGGGCGCGCTCGCTCCTCAGCAGGATCTCGTCGAGCCGCTGCTGGACCTCCGGCGAAGGCGCCTTGGCGGCGGACATCGCCTTGTCGTAGGCCGCGGAGCTCGTCTTCAGGGCCGCAACGGCGTTCTGGAGCGGCGAGAAGTTGAGGTAGGGCACGGCGTCCAGCCGCTTCGGGGCGACCCAGGTCTGGGTGGGATCGTCGACGGCCGCGAACACCTTGTCGTCCAGCCGGCGGTTGCGCTCCTCGGCCTCCTGGCGCAGGGTGTCGGCGAGCTTGACGACCTCGTCGGCGTAGCGGCTCACCGAGGTGGTGAAGCGGCCGAACTCGAACGGCAGGACGTCGGCGTCCGCGAGCCGGAGGACCATCCGTCCCGCGGTCTTGGCGAGGGCCACGCCGTACTCGAACTTCGGGTCCATGAAGCGCGTGTAGTGGTCGAAGGAGTCGTAGACCGAGTGGTACTGGCCGTACTCGTCCTCGCCGCCGAAGCCGATGTTGAGCGAGGCGATCCCCAGGTGCTGCAGGAAGGGGGTGAAGTCGGAGCCAGAGCCCAGCGGATCGATTTGGACGGTCTTCGAGCTCCGCGCCTCCTGCTGCTGATCCGGCGGGCCGAAGAAGACCTTGGCCGCCACGGCCCGTTCGAGGACGCTGATCCCCTTCTCGGGATCGGGCACGTCGCGCATGGCCTGGTTGACGAAGGCCTCCAGGGTATGGGAGCCGCCGGCGCCGAAGAAGCCGCGGGAGTTGCTGTCGGAGTTGATGTAGACCGCGGCCTTCCGGCGCAGCTCCTCGGCGTGGGTCTCGGCCCACTCGGTCGAGCCGAGCAGGCCCGGCTCCTCGCCGTCCCAGCCGGCGTAGACGATGGTCCGCTTGGGCCGCCAGCCGGTCTTGGCCAGCTCGCCCACGGCGCGCGCCTCCTCGAGCAGGGCCACCATGCCGCTCACCGGATCCGAGGCGCCGTTCACCCAGGCGTCGTGATGGTTGCCGCGCACGATCCACTGGTCCGGCCGCTCGGCGCCGGGGAGCTTGGCGATGACGTCGTAGACCGGCTGCAGGCTCCAGTCGAACTCCAGCTTGAGGTGGACCCGGGCGGGGCCGGGGCCGAGGCGGTAGGGGGTGGGCAGCGAGCCGCGCCAGCCCTCGGGCGCCATGGGGCCGGCCAGGGCCTTGAGCAGCGGCAGGGCATCGCCATAGGAGATCGGCAGCACGGGGATCCTGGTGATCGTGGTGGCGCTCTTGACGTCGAGGCGCTTGGCGTCCTCGGTGGCGCCGACGCCGGGAGTCAGCGGGTCGCCGGGGTACACGGGCATGTCGGCCACCGAGCCGCGCTGGGCGCTCCACTCGGAGCGCCAGCCGCCCTTGGGGTAGACGTCGCCCTGGAAGTAGCCGTCCTCGTGGGGATCGGAGTAGATGATGCAGCCGATGGCGCCGTGCTCGGCGGCCACCTTGGGCTTGATGCCGCGCCACGAGCCGAAGTAGCGGGCGATGACGATCTTGCCCTTGACGTCGATGCCCCGCCGCTCGAGCTCCTCGTAGTCCTTGGGCACGCCGAAGTTGACGTAGACCAGCTCGCCCGTGACGTCGCCGTCGGTCGAGTAGGCGTTGTAGACGGGGAGCTGCTCGGCCGTCTGGCCGGAGGTCGAGTCCTGCGGGATGGCCGGTTCGGCGAGCTTCGCCTGGTAGCGGGTGGGTGCCACCATCTCCAGGATACGGACCTTGGGCGTCGGAAAGAGGATCTTGAACTGCTCGATCTGGGTCTGATACCCCCAGGAGCGGAATAGACCCGCCATGAATTCGGCGTTCTCCTTGCCGTAGGCCGAGCCCACGTGATGGGGGCGGGCGGAGAGCCGGCGCATCCACTCGCGCAGGTTCGCGGCGTCGAGCTGGGAGTCGAAGCGGGCTTCCAGGGCCCGCTGCTCGGTGGCGCGCTCATTGCTGAAGCCGAGGATAGGTTCGGGACCAGCAGCGGGAGCGGCAGCAGGAGCCATCGCGGGCCAACCGGCCAGCGCCAGGGCGAGCGCCGGGATCAGGAGCGTGGTTCGTCTCGGCGTTCTTCTCGGCATCGGCGGATTTCCTCCGGTGAAATATGGACGGCTCATAAAATTTGGGACATTGTAAGGCCCTGGCGGAGCCGCGGGGGAGGAGATACGGGAAATCGGAGGCGAAGGTTTGCACGAGCGGTCCATTCTGAGGGAGCGAGGGGATGAGGGGGACAGGGGAATGAGGGGAGACCTGGAGGAGCACCGCCCCCGCCGAGGGTCTGCCCGGCCCGGCCTCTCGATCGAGAGCCTCCTGTGGACGACGAGCCTGTTCTGCGGGTTCGCCGGCGCCTTCCTCCTGGTGGCTCCCCATCATTTCCAGAGCCAGCCGTACGAGGCCCTCCTCCCCTTCGGGATCGTCTGGGGCACTCTGGCGCTCGCCGCCGGGGTCGGGCTGCTGTCGGTCGCCGTCCTGCGCCCGCGGCGGCAGTGGCTGAGCTTCTGCGGCCACGCCCTGGCTGGGGTGACGCTGCTCACCCTCGCCGCCAGCTTTCTCCGGGTGGGGGCCCTGACGGGCACGATCGCCTACACCATCCTGGGACTGGGGACGATCGTCGCCGGGCTGCGGCCCCGCGGCGCCGGCGCCGGCGACCTCTTCGGCCTGTTGATGGGGCTCCTCGCGACGATCCTCGGGTTCCTGATGGTCGCCGCCCCCCACCTCTTCCGGAGCATCCTCTACGGACCCTATCGGGATTACGTCCCGGCCTTGGGCCTGGCTCTCCTCCTGACCGGCCCGCTCCTCGTCTACGCCCAGCTCTCGACGGCTCTGAAGCCGTGGCAGCTCTGGCTGGCCCACATCCTGGCCGGCGCCTCTTTCTTTGCCTACGCGGCGATGATCTCGCTGCCGAACCGGACCTGGACGGGCATCGCACTCTACGGCGGAGGCGGCGTCGTCATCGCCCTCCTCCCCTGGGTGCGGAGCCGTCTGAGCGCGCTCGACACCTCGGCCCTGCGCACCCGCCTCGCGCTCGCGCTCGTGGTCTCGACGTCGCTGGGGCTCATCCTGGCCACGGCCGTGGCGACCGCCCAGGAAGAGCGGCTGGCCGCGGAGCAGGCGGTCGCCACCCAGAAGATCGAAGCCGGGGCGATCGCGCAGAACGTCTCGGACTACGTCGAGCTGAACGGCGCCCGCGCCTTCGCCCTGGCCGCCCTGGCCGGCCAGCTTCCCATGACGCCGGAGAGCCAGGGCGATCTGCTCCAGGCGGCCCGGAAGACCTACCCCGACGTGACGGCCGTCCGCATCGTGGCGGCCGATGGCCGGGTGATCGCCGCCAACGGCGAAGCGCGCCTGCCGCCGGGCTTCCTGAGGAGCGTGGTGGACGACCTGCTGACGCGGCCGCAGCCGCGCGTTCAGCTCGTTCCCGCCGCCGCCGGCCAGCACCTGTCGCTCCTGCTCTGGGCACCCATCCACCGCGGGGACAGCCTCGCCGGCCTCCTGGTGGCGGCCTTGGACTCCGAGGCCCTGGAGCAGCGGATCGCCCGGCCGGGATCCGCCGTCACCCTGGCGAACGGCCTCGGCAGGCCGATCGCCTCCCACAGCGAGCCTCTGCGCGGCGAGCGGCTCCCCAGGCTGCCGGCCGGCTGGGACAGCGAGATCCGCGCCGGCCGGAAGGTCGAGAGCGCGGGCACCGTCGCGGGCTTCGCCGTGGTGCCCAAGCTCGACTGGGTGGTGGCGGTGGAGCGGCCGCGGGCGGACGCCCTGGCCGGGGTGCGCCAGGGGCGCGACCTGGCGTTCGGGCTGCTCCTGCTGGTGATCCCGCTGGGGGTGGTGGGGGGCATCATGGCGGCGCGCCGCATCACCCGGCCGCTCGGCGACCTCTCCGAGGCGGTGGGCGAGCTGACGGCGGGCAACCTCGCGGCTCCCATCGGTGCCGACAGCGGCATCACCGAGGTCGCCCGCCTCTCCGCCGCCTTCCGTGAGATGCGCGACCGCCTGGCCGCGCGCACCCGCGAGAGCGAGCGTCTGGCGGCCGAGCTGCGCGCCCGCGCCGAGGCGCTGGCCGAGACCGACCGCCGCAAGAACGAGTTCCTGGCCATGCTCGCCCACGAGCTGCGCAACCCCCTGGGCGCCATCGCCAACGCCTCCTATCTCCTGGAGCAGCTCGGGGGGGGCAGCCCGACCATGGAGCGCTCGGTCGCCATCATCCGGCGGCAGATCCAGCACCTGGTGCGCCTGGTGGACGATCTGCTCGACGTCTCCCGCATCACCCGCGGCAAGGTGGAGCTGCGCCGGGGTCCCCTCGACCTGGGAGAGGTGGTGCGGCACGCCGTGGACACGACGCGCCCCCTGGCCGACGCCAAGGAGCAGCGGCTGCGCCTGGAGCTGCCCGCCGAGCCGCTCCCCCTGGACGGCGACGGCACCCGGCTGGAGCAGGTGTTCTCCAACCTGCTGCGCAACGCCATCAAGTTCACGGAAGCCGGAGGGCTGATCCAGATCACGGCCCAGCGCGACGGCGCCGCGGAAGCCGTGGTCCGCGTGCGCGACGACGGCATCGGCATCGCCCCCGATCTCCTCCCCCGCATCTTCGACCTCTTCGCCCAGGGCGAGCAGGCCCTGGACCGTACCGGCGCCGGCCTCGGCATCGGCCTCACCCTGGTGCGCAGCCTGGTGGAGATGCACGGCGGCCGCGTCGAGGCCAGGAGCGACGGGCCGGGGAAGGGGACCGAGGTGGAGGTGCGGCTGCCGCTGGCTGTGTGAGCGGTGCCGCACCGTGGGCGCCCTCATCACCCCGGCCCTCTTCTCCCAGCCTCCCCCACGACCGCCGGGAGAAGAGGGAGAAGTTTGTCGGCAGGTGTCTCAAAGCCCCTCTCTCCCGGCCGGTGGGGGGGAGGCTGGGCGAGAGGGGTTTGGGGAGTGAGGGCCGGCCCCGGAGGGGCCGGGGCGGTCTGACAAAGTGAGTGCCTAGTACCGCCCCACCAACCCCACCGAGAAGCTCCGTCCGCGGGCCAACGGCGCGACCTCGTCCGGGGAGTCGCGGTAGCGCCGGTCCGTCAGGTTGCGGCCGAGGATGCGGAGCTCCAGGGGCTCCGTGATCCGCCAGCCGGCTCCCACGTCCCAGACGCTCAGGCCTGGCCTCTCGACCTCGGTGGGGCCGGGCCGGTCGTCCTCCATGTAGAGGGTCCCGCGAACGTACCCGAAGCCGCGCTGCCCGCCCCAGCGCAGGGTGGCCGCGCCGTTCGGGGTGGCGATGTTGTCGAGCGCCGTGCCGTCCTCCGCCTCGCCCCGCGCCCAGGCCGCCGCGAGCTCGAGGTTGAAGCCGGCCCCGAGGGCCGTCTGGCTCTCCAGCTCGACACCCTTGATCTCCGCCTCGCCCCGGTTGCGGAAGAAGAAGTCCCGGACCGGCCGGTAGCGCTCGATCAGGTCGTCGATCTGGTAGAAGTAGCCGTAGAGGGCCACGGCCCCGCGCCCCCGCGCCCAGCGCACCGAGGTGTCGTACTGGAGGCTCGTCTCCGGATCGAGGTCCGGATTGCCGGTGATGAAGCCGCGGCCGGAGGGGCCCCGGAAGTAGCGGTCCGAGAGCAGGGGATCGCGGAAGCCGCGGGCCACCTGGAAATAGGTGGTGACGTCCCGGAACGGCCCGACGGTCAGGGCCGTGTACCCCGACAGGGCGCCATGGTCCGTCGAGCGGTCGCCGAAGAAGCCGCCCTCGTTGCGCGTCTCCACCCGGTCGCCCCGCAGGCCGGCCGAGATCAGGGCCCGCCCCCCCAAGCCGCGGTCGAAAGTCGCGAAGACCGCCTGGTCCACCTGGCGGGCATCCTCGACCGACACCACCTCCTCGAGCAGGACGAGGCCGCCGCTCGCGTTCAGGGTCTCGCGGCTCGTCAACGCCTCCAGGTTGAAACGGGATACGACTTCCACACCGGTGAGCAGCCGCCCTCCGAGGAGCGGCCGCGAAGCCACGGCCCGGATGGAGCCGTCGTTGGCGTCCACGTCCGCGCTCTCGATCTGGCGCAGCGTGGTGCCGGCGGCGGCGCGGTCGCGGTTCGTGACCAGCCGGTAGCTGCCCAGGAACACTCCGAGCTCCACCGTCTCAAAGCCCAACGCCGGGCCGGCGTCGAGGTTGAGGTTGAAGCGCCGGGAGCTCTCCTTGGGGTAGAACGTGCGCGTGGTCGCGACGTCCGAGGAGGGCTTGCCGACGTCCAGGGCGTCGGCGGCGGAGAAGGAGGCCCGCAGGCGTCCGAGCGGGGTGTAGCTGGTGTAGCGCAGGGCGCCGCTGCGGTCCTCATAGGCCGAGTTCGGGATCAGCTCGCCGCCGCCCGCCTCCTGGTCGTCCGACCGCCGCCAGGTGAGCTGGCCCAGCAGGGCGCCGCCCGGCACGTCGCCCGAGATCTCCACGCCGGCGCCCTCCTCGTCGGCCGCGCCGCCTTGCTTGTCGAGCTGGAAGCTCAGCGACGGCTGGCCCGGCTCGGGGAAGCGGGAGCGGGCGTGGATGACGCCGCCCAGGGCGTCCGAGCCGTAGGCCACCGAGCCCGGCCCGCGGGCGACCTCGATCGAGCCGAGGGTGAACGGGTCGAGATAGCTGGCGGACGGTCCGGCCCGCCGCTCGGCCGTGACCCGGCCGCCGTCGAGCAGGATCAGCGTCCGGCCGCCGGCAAGGCCGCGGATCACCGGTACGGCGGTCGAGCTCTCGTCCGTCCGCGAGGCGCCGGCGATCCCCTGCAGCGCGTCCGCCAGCCGGGGCGGCCGGCGCTGCTCCAGATCCTCCTGGCTGACCATCACCGTCGCCGAGGCGGGAGGAGCCTCGATGTTGGGGGTCACCCCGCTGACCACCGTGACGCTGTCCTGAAAGGACGTCGGGATGATCACGTCGAGCGCCCCCTCGGCCGGCAGCTCAGCCACGTCGAACGGCGGCGACACCTCGCCGGAGGGGCTCGAGGACACCAGCCGGAAGGGGATGGAGGGAGTGGGAAGAATGCGGAACCGGCCGTCCGGGCCGGCGGTCACCGACACCGTCTGGCCGACGATGGAGACCCGGTAGCCGGAAGCCGGCGAGCCGTCCGCGAGCAGCAGCCGGCCCTCGAAGGCATGGGCCCATGAAGGGAGAAGGAACAGAAGAGCAAACACCAACAGCGGCCAGCGGCCACCAAGCCTAAAATCCATTAGAGACCTCGATCCTGACCGGCACGGGAAAGCGCCGGATCGTTTCCGTGTTTCCGCCGCGGCCGCCACATTGGCGAGCGGGCGGGGCATCGTCACGAAAGCAGGGGTCTCGGTCTATTCGTTCAGACGGCCGGTCAGCACGCGGATGGACGTGAGCACCGGCGGCGAGGCGGCAACGGTTTCGAGCCGTTGGGGCAGGGGAGTCCTGGCGGCCGTCGAAGCAACGGCGGGCGCGGCCAGGACGGTACGGTTCGGGGAGGGCCAGAGCAGGGGAAGCCAGGGCAGGCGGCCCGTCTCGACCGAGCGCACGGAGCAGACCTCCGTCTCCGTCACCACCTCGCGGAGCCCGCTGCCGTCGCGGGCGCCCTCGATCCAGACCACCACGCCGGGGTCCTGGGGCCGCGCTTTCTCTCCCCGCGACAGGGTGATCTTCAGGTCCGCCGGCCAGGCAGCCGTTCCCGGCACGATCGAGAACCGCTGCGGCGTCTCGACCTCCACCTCCCGGCGCTCGTCGCCGAAGCGGAGGAGGATGCGCCCGTCGCGGGTGGGAAACGCCGGCACCTGGAAATGAAAGCGGCGGATGGAGAGGTCCAGATGGGGAGTGATCCGCAACGGATAGCTCCGGCCGCCATCCAGCGACAGGAAGGCCTCCCACTCCACGGCCTCCGGCGGCGCGTCCTCCCACGCCACGGCGGCGAGCGAGCCCGCCCTCAGCTCGACCCCCTCCCGCGGAGCGGTCAGGAGCGGAGCGGCGGACGCGGGCACCGGGCGGCTCGCCGCGGCGAGCGTCAGGAGAAGCAGGAGAGGGCCGGAGGCCCGCCGGAGATTCATTCTGGCAGTATTGTACTTGGACCCGGGCTGCCCTGGCCCTACGACCCCACTTTCCGCAGCTCGTCCAGCGCCGCCGACTCGTCGATCCGCTCCGCCCGCACCACGAACCGCTTCGGCGCCGAGCCCACGTAGTAGAAGGGATAGCAGGTCACCAGGGTGAGCTCCGGAGCGCCGGTGTCCTCGAGGACGTGCGTGTCCTCGGGCTTCACGATCTGCGTCCAGTCCACCCGGTAGTAGTAGGTGCTCTCCAGCGTCTTCAGAGTGATGATGTCATTTTTACGTATGTCTTTGAGCCCCCGGAAGAAGCTGTCCCGGTGGGCGGCGAGGCCGACGTTGCCGCCGTCCTCCGGCAGGGCGGTGCCTGGGATGCGGCCGATGCCGCGCCGAAGCGTCTTCTTCTCCACCCCCTCGAGGACGATGCCCGAGACGCCGATCCGCGGGATCTCGACCCGGCCCACGAGCGCGCCTTCTTCCTTGGGCTCTTGCCGCGGCTTCGGGCCGGCGTCCCTCTCCTGGAAGGACGCCAGGGCGTCCGTCTCGGCCGCGGCCCGTGATGCGGCGGCCTGCGATGCGGAGTCATCCAGGAGCTTGTTCTCCTGGTATTGATAGACCTTGGCGTCGACCCAGGCATAGGCAAAGACGCCGAGGCAGAAAATGCCGATCACCAGCAGCGCGCGCTCCAGCCAACGCAGTGTGGATTTGTTCACGAGACCGGATTTCTTCATGGGATTGTAAGCCTCCTACAAAACGAAATCACCTGGCGCTCGAAGGCGCCAGGTGATCAGTACGTCCTACAGCGGATGGAGCCTTTAGGCATTCCGCTTCGTGCGGATCGCGAACGCGGCGCCGAGAGCCAGCAGGCCCATCAGAGCCACGGTCGGCAGCTCGCCAGCGGTGCTCGGCAGCGAGCCGGTGTCGGTCGCGGAGCCGGTGTACTGACCGGAGGTCTGCGTGCCGGAGCCGGAAGCGTCCGTGTCGGAATCGGTCGTCCGGGTCACGTCCACGTCCACCGCGCCCTGGGCACGGTCGCCCGTGTCGACGTCGACGTCCATGCCGCTGCCGGTCTCGGTCTCAGGCAGGACACCCGTGGTGCTGCCGGTCGTGCCGGTGCCCATCGTGCCAGTCGTGCTGCCGGTGGTCGAACCGGTCGTGCTGCCGGTGGTCGAGCCGGTCGTCTGGTCGTCGCTCATGCTCTCAGCCGCCGTGCCCTCAACCGTGCCGTTCTCCTGAACGGTACCCTGGTTGCGCTGCAGGTCGGTCTGGGGGTTGCCGGGGTTCGGCAGGTTGTTGTTGGTCTGGCCGGGCTCGCGCTGCTGCGTCGGGCCGGGGGCCGTCGTGTTGATCGTGCTCTGGGCGAACGAGGCGCCGGCGGCCGTGAGGGCCAGCACCGTAGCGATCGAAAGAATTTGGCGCTTCATATCGAGCTCCTCTCCTATCCGTTTATGGATGCAGTTCTGTTGGAGGCCACCCCGCTGGGGGAAACTCTCCGCTGCCAACTCCTGCGGTGGTGGGGAAGGGCTTCCTTCGAAGTTTTGAGTGGGGCGCCCATTTTCAAAAGCCCTTCGCCCGTCCACCGCCTTCTGCACGCCAAAAACATATTGCAACCACGGTGCCAGGTTTGGGCTCTACGCCTTCGTCAGCTTCTTGTACCGGATCCGGTGCGGCTGGTCCGCGTCGGCGCCCAGGCGGCGCTTCTTGTCCGCCTCGTAGGCCTCATAGTTGCCCTCGAACCACACCACCTGCGATTCGCCCTCGAAGGCCAGGATGTGGGTCGCGATGCGGTCCAGGAACCAGCGGTCGTGGCTGATGATCACGGCGCAGCCGGCGAAGGAGAGGAGCGCTTCCTCGACGGCCCGCAGGGTATCGACGTCGAGGTCGTTGGTCGGCTCGTCGAGCAGCAGGAGATTGCCGCCGGCTTTCAGGGTCCGGGCGAGGTGGACGCGGTTCCGCTCGCCGCCCGAGAGGTCCTTCACCCGCTTCTGCTGGTCCGAGCCCTTGAAGTTGAACGACGCGGCATAGGAGCGCGCCGGGATCTCGCGGCTGCCCAGGACGACCACGTCGCGGCCGTCCGAGATCGCCTCCCACACCAGCTTGTCGCCCTCGAGGCTGTCGCGGCTCTGATCCACGTAGGCGATCTTGACCGTCTCGCCGACGCGGATGGTGCCCGCGTCCGGCTTCTCCTGCCCCACGATCATGCGGAACAGGGTCGTCTTGCCGGCGCCGTTGGGGCCGATCACCCCCACGATGCCGCCCGGCGGCAGGGCGAAGGTGAGATCCTCGATCAGCAGGTTGTCGCCATACCCCTTGCGCAGGCCCTTGGTCTCCACCACCAGGTCGCCCAGGCGGGGTCCGGACGGGATGTGGATCTCGTTCGGATCGGTCCGCTTCTCGTACTCCCGCTCCTCGGCGAGCAGCTTCTCGTAGGCCGTCAAGCGGGCCTTGCCCTTGGCCTGGCGGGCGCGCGGCGACATCCGCACCCACTCGAGCTCCCGCTGCAAGGTGCGCTGGCGCGACGACTCCGTCTTCTCCTCCAGAGCCAGGCGCTCCTGCTTCTGCTCCAGCCAGGACGTGTAGTTGCCCTTCCAGGGGATGCCCTGGCCGCGGTCGAGCTCCAGGATCCAGCCGGCGACGTTGTCGAGGAAATACCGGTCGTGGGTCACGGCGACCACCGTGCCCGGGTAGTCGGCGAGGAAGTGCTCCAGCCAGGCCACCGACTCGGCGTCGAGATGGTTGGTGGGCTCGTCGAGCAGCAGGAGGTCGGGGCGCTGGAGCAGCAGCCGGCAGAGCGCGACCCGGCGGCGCTCGCCGCCCGAGAGCTTGGTGACCTCGGCGTCCGGCGGCGGCAGGCGCAGGGCGTCCATGGCGATCTCCAGCGTGCGGTCGAGCTCCCAGGCGTTGACGGCGTCGATGGCGTCCTGCACCCGGCCCTGCTCGGCCATCAGCTTCTCCATCGCGTCGTCCGACATCGGCTCGCCGAACTTGGCGTTGATCTCGTCGAACTTGGTGAGCAGGGCCCGCGTCTCCGCGACCCCCTCCTCGACGTTGCCCAGCACGTCCTTGTCGGGATCGAGCCGCGGCTCCTGCGACAGATAGCCCACCCGGGTCCCCTTGGCGGCCCAGGCCTCGCCGACGAACTCCTTGATCTCGCCGGCCATGATCTTCAACAGCGTGCTCTTGCCGGCCCCGTTGAGGCCCAGCACGCCGATCTTGGCGCCGGGGAAGAAGGAGAGCCAGATATCCTTCAACACCTCCCGGTTCGGGGGGTAGACCTTCCGCAGGTCCTTCATGACGTAGATGTATTGCTCGGACAT
>DATFNZ010000066.1:0-39794 GCA_035266085.1 Thermoanaerobaculia bacterium | reverse complement strand
CGCGGCATGGTGGTCCTCGAGACCCTCGCCGCCCGGCTCCAGACGCATCCAGGCACGTCCAACGAATAGCTGAGCCCTCCCGGGGTCCGGACCTCGGTCTCGGGATGAAAAAGTCCAAGCGCCGGCGTCGCCCGGCACCGCTCCCCTTGGAGACCGGCCAGCGCCTCTCCGCGTCCATGCTCTGGCGCCTGCAGCGCAACTTCTTCGACCGGCAGGGGATCGAGGCGTGGACGGCGGGCACCGTCCCCCACTACATCACCAGCAATCCCTGGATCGCCAGCTCCTACGCCCAGTTGGCCCTCGCCTGGCTGGAGGACTGCGCCGGCGCCGGGGCCATCGATCCCGCGCGGCCCATCTACATCGTCGAGCTGGGATGCGGGTCCGGCCGCTTCGGCTACCTGTTCCTCAACCGGCTGCTGGAGCTCCTGGGCCGGTCGGACCTCGGCGCCCTCCAGATCCGGTACGTCCTGACCGACTTCACGGACAGCAACCTCGATCCCTTGCGCAACCATCCTCATCTCCGGCCCCTCGTCGAGGCCGGAGTGGTGGACTTCGCCCGCTACGACGCCGGGCAGGACGTGGAGATCCATCTCAGCCAATCCGGCGAGGTCCTCTCGCCCGAAACCCTTACGAATCCCCTGCTGGTCGTCGCCAACTACGTGTTCGACGGCATCCCCCAGGACTGCTTCTCGATCCGTGGCGGCCGGCTCCACGAGAACCTGGTGACGCTGACCTCCAAGCGGCCGGAGCCGGACCTCGACGATCCGGAGCTGCTCTCGCGCCTGACCGTCGACTACGAGGAACGGCCGCTGCCTCCAGACGAGAGCATCGATTACTACGGGGACCCTGAGCTGGACGGCATCCTGAGGGAGTACGCCGGGAAGTTCGACGACACGACCTTCCTCTTCCCCTGTGCGGCCATCCGCTGCATGCGCAGCCTCGGGCGGCTCTCCGGGGGGAAGATGCTGCTGATCTCGGGCGACAAGGGGTACAGCGAAGAGGAGTTCGTCTCCGACCGCGGGCTGCCGGAGATGGCGGTTCACGGCAGCTTCTCGCTGATGGTGAACTACCACGCCATCGGGCGCTGGTACGAGCGCGCCGGGGGAGCGTTCCTCCACGCCTCGCATCTCCACTCCAGCATCAACGTCACCGCCGGCCTGCTCGGCACGCCTTCGGGCGAGACGGCCGCGACGCGGAGGGCTTTCGAGGAGCTGGTCGAAAGGCGGGGACCGGACGACTTCTTCGACCTCAAGAAGAGCGTCGAGCACGCCTACGAGGCGATGACGCTCGAGCAGCTCCTCTCCTGGATCCGCTTCGCGGACTGGGATTCGAACATCCTCCTCGGCTGCTATCCCCAGCTCATGGACAGGCTCGAGTCCGCTCCGGAGATCCTGTTCGAGGAGGTGCGGCGCACGGTGCTGCGGGTGTGGGAGACCCATTTTCCCATCCGTGAGACTCGCGACGTGGCCTTCCACCTCGGCGTGCTCCTCATCGAAGCGGGGTTCTACGCCGACGCGCTGCCCCTGCTCCAGGAATCGATCAGCCTCTACGGCACCAACCCCGCCACGGTCTACAACATCGGGCTCTGCCGGTACCATCTGGGAGAGCTGGAGGCGGCGCTGGAGTGCGTGGACCAGGCGCTGGAGGCGGAGCCGGGGTATGAGGCGGCCGAGACGCTGCGGGAGGAGATCGGGAAGGCCGCCGTAGAGCAAAAGAGGCGATCGAGCCATGACGAAACCTGAATCCCTGGCCCCCGTCCAACCCCTCCTGATCGCGGACCGCTTCGCCCCGCTTGGCGCCGAGCTGATCACCCTCCTGCGCTCGCTGCGGGACGATCAGTGGCACCTGCCGACCGTCTGCGCCGGCTGGTCCGTGCAGGACGTCGCCGCCCACCTCCTCGACACGGCCTGCCGGCGACTGTCGATGGGACGTGACGCCCACCGGCCGCCGCCCCCCGGCCGCCCCATCGACGAGTACGGCGCCCTGGTGTCTTTCCTCAACGATCTTAATGCCCAGTGGGTGATAGTGATGAGGCGTCTGAGCCCGCGGCTCCTCACGGACTTCATGGCCCTGGTGGAGCCGCCCTTCGCGGAATTCATCGCGACCCTGGACCCCTGGGCTCCGGGAGTTCCCGTGAGCTGGGCGGGGGAGTCCCAGTCCCAGAGCTGGTTCGACGTCGCCCGCGAGCTCACCGAGCGCTGGCACCATCAGCAGCAGATCCGTCTCGCCATGGGCGCGCCGCCCCTCGACGATCCCCGCTTCTCCGAGCCCGTTTTGGAAACCTTTCTGAGAGCCCTGCCGTTCCGCTACCGGGACCTGGACGCCCCCACCGGCGCCAGCCTCGCCGTGCGGGTCGAGGGACGGGTTCCCTACGCCTACACCCTGAGGCGCGAGGCGAACGGCTGGGCCCTGCTCAAGGGCGAGGATGCCGAACCCGCAACCCGGATCGTCCTCGCGGAAGAGCCCGCCTGGCTCCTCCTCACCAAGGGGATGAAGGGGGACGATGTCCGAGGGAGGGCAACGATCGAGGGGGATGAGCGGCTCGCCGCGCCGTTCTTTGGAGTCGTGGCGGTGATGGCGTAGCCGAGCGCCGCCCGGGCATCAATGCCCGGGCTAGTCGAAAGAGCCCCCTGAAGGGGACTCAGTCGGCTTCAGCCGGCTGTTTTACATAGCCCGGGCATTCATGCCCGGGCGGTGCTCGCTCCGGAGATCCTCCTTCAGGAGCCCCGCCGCCGGGGAGGCCTAGCGTCCGGGTTCCACCCGAAGCGCTCCAGGTCGACCCGGCCCGAAGCGCTGAAGACGACTCCCTCCTCTTCCAGGAGATGCCGCTGATACCCCTCCGCGACGCTCATCCCGCCCCGAGGGCTGACTTTGCCGCCCGCGTTGATCACCCGCTGCCAGGGCAGATCCAAGCCCTCGGGCGTCTCCCGAAGCGCCGTGCCGGCCAGGCGCGCCCGCCCGGGCAGCCCCGCCAGAGACGCCACCTGGCCATAGGTCGCCACCCGGCCCTCGGGAATGCGCTTCACCACGGCGTAGATCTTCTTGAAGGGATCGGCTCCCCCCTTGCCGCTCTTCTCCGGTGCCATCCGTATATCCTAGCGCCAGAGCCGGAGCGATGCCCCCATGACCGCCTTGCCCCTTTGGGGCGTATTCAGTCCAGCCTGCTAGGCGCTGCCAGGTAGCCACTTATATGAGCCTTCGTCTTCCTCTAGCCATAGCGCTAATCGTGATGTCCTGCGGCTGTGTATCGTCAGCGTTAAAACGGCACGAACCTTACAGTCGCGTCACTCTGTGGTTCGGGGGCGGAGAATGAGCGCGGGTGTTACGGTTGTAAGTGTCGATTCACGGGGTGCTGTGTGCTACACACGCATTTCTCTGAGCTTTGATAGCTCGCAGCAGCAGGAGCACAACAGGGCCGTCACGTTGACACCTGAAGAAGCTCGTCAGTTTTTCACGAGAATTGAAAAGGGCCGGGTTTGGAAACTAAAGTCGGTTCCAATACCATGCTGCGACTATGAAGCCGTTACCATTCGCGCCGAGGCACCCGATGCGTCTGTAGATGCAACCGCGCCTGGCGTACCGTGCAAGCTCGACCAACAGCCGATTTGGGATGCCGCGTGGGCAGCCTTCTGTCCGGTCTTGATGACTGCCGAGCCGGAATACTGGCGAAGCCTTGGCTGCCCGTTACGACCGGCGGGTACCCAGCCGTGCGCTACTCAGAATCCACCTTCGACATCCGCGGTGTGGCGCCTGGCCCCTCGTTGCAGCTCTTCCAGGGACTGAATCCCCGGTTTCGCAGAGCGCAGCCGGTCTTTCGCTGGGGGAATCCTCTGTTTCAGAGTTGAAAACTTCCTACCGGAGCGCGAGCACCGAGATTCTCCCTCCGAAACACAGGCCTCAGGTGCTGAATCTCGGGTTTCAGGGACGGAATCTCAGGTTTCGCTGCCCATGCTCAGCCTTTCGGCGGCCGTTTCTCAGGCTTTGGGCGCTGAATCTCGGGTTTCAAGGGTGATCTCTCAGGCTTGAACCGCCGAATCTCGTGCTTCAGCGGCTGGATCTCGGACTCGGGGGAGTGAATCTCAGGTTTCAGGGACCTCAGGGTTGGCTCAGATCGGAGGCCCTGCGGCCTACTCCCGATCCATGAGGAGCAGGCCGCGGAGCCTTTCGGTGGTTGGACTCTGGCGTTAGGGGTTGCAGCCCGAGCCGCAAGAGCCGCAGGTCCTGCGGGGAACCCCGTTCTGGCAGAAGGTCGTGCACCTGTAGGTCAGGTATTGCCCGAAGTAGAAACAATCGTTGCAAGTCGTGATCGGTTCCGTGGGGCAGGGGATCACCGCGACGCTCTGCGGACTGCTGAAGAGCAGATCGATGGACACCGGCGGGGGAGCCGGCGCCACCAGGCCCGCTTCCGCGAGGACGGCGGCCGTGGCGGGGACCGCGGGGGCATCGGCCGCCCATGCGGCGGTCGCGGCACAGAGCAGCAGCGTCCCCAGAATCGCCAGATTCAGCTTTCGCATCGTAGTTCTCCTCTCGAGTAAGCGCCCCGAAGGCGCGTGTTTTGTGAGATCTACTAGTTTACACTTCTCTGCTCTAGATCCTGAGGAAGATCCGCCGGCGGTAGAGGAGGGCCGTCACCCCCCACCAGAAGGCGACGAAGAGGAGCGCCCAAGCGAGGGAGGAAACGTAGTCCGGCAGCCAGGAGGCGAACAGGTGGCGGTAGAGCCAGGCCTGCAAGGTGACCGTCTCGCCTCCCGCCGCCGGCCAGCGGATCAGATAGGCGATCTTGGCCATGAGGGTGCTGCCGAAGAAGGCGACGATGGCGTTGGTGCCGAAGTGGCTGAAGGGGCGTACCCAGGCGGCGCGGCCCTTGATGTCGACCAGGAAGTAGGTGGCGGCGAGCAGCAGCAGGGCCATGCCGCCGGTGAGCACGACGTAGGAGCTGGTCCAGAGGTTCTTGTTGATGGGGAACCAGCGGCCGAGCGCCAGCCCGGCCGCCGTGGCCGCGCCACCCCAGAGCAGCAGCCCCCGGAGCTTCTCGCGCCGGGTCCGCGGCGACCGCAGCCAGTCGCCGGCCAACAGGCCGAGCAGGGCCGTGGCGACGGCGGGGACGGTGCTCAGAATTCCTTCCGGGTCTCCCGGCCCGGGCGCCTTCTTCCACGTGTGAGGGCCGAGGACGGCATGGTCGACCCAGGCGGCCAGGTTGCCGTCCGGGCTCAGGTCCCCGGCGCCATGCCCGGGCACCGGCATCAGCATCATCGCCAGCCAGTAGGCGGCGAGCAGGGCCAGGGCCAGCGCCGCCCGCGCCCGGGCGCCGAGATGGAGCCAGGCGAGCGCGGCCACGAGGTACACGGCGGCGATCCGCTGCAGGACTCCGGGGATGCGGGCGGTCGGCCAGTCGACGGTGTAGAACGGAAACCAGTTCAGGAACAGGCCGAGGGCGAAGAGGATCGCCGTCCGCCGCACGATTTGCCCATGGAGCGGACCGCGGTCGCCGCCGGAGCGCTCGAGCCGGCCGGCGAAGGCGTAGGGGATGGCGACGCCGAGGGCGAAGAGGAAGAACGGGAAGACGAGGTCGGTCGGCGTCCAGCCGTGCCACTCGGCATGGAGGAGCGGGGCGTAGGTCCGGTCCCAGTCGCCGGCGTTGTTCACCAGGATCATGGCGGCGATGGTCGCTCCCCGGAACGCGTCCAGGGAACCCAGGCGCTCCGTCCCCGCCGGCGCCGGGTCCCGGCGCGGAAGCTCGTGGCTCACCGCAATGCTGACCGCAATCACGGCGACACTCTAACAGGCCTCCGGCCGGGCTAGAATCGTACGGGGCCCTGCTAGCGATGCTGTACCTTTCCCACACTCCCTCCCCGCCGCTCGGCGACTTCATCGAGCGCTTCTGGCTCTGCTCGGACGCGCCGCCGCATAGCCGCGAGCGGATCCTGCCGAGCGGGACGATCGAGCTGGTGGTCAACCTCCGCGACGACGAGATCCGTGTCTACGACCCGTCCCGCCCCGACCGCTGCACGCGGTACTCGGGGGCGGTCGTCTCCGGAACCTACAGCCGGTTCTTCGTGATCGATCCGCTCCAGCACGCGTCGATCGCCGGCGTCCATTTCCGTCCAGGCGGCGCGTTCCCGTTCCTCGGCGCGCCGGCGGGCGAGCTGGCTGATGCGCACGTCGACCTCGAGATCCTCTGGGGGCGGGCGGCGGCCGAGCTCCGTGAGCGCCTTTGTGCCGCCGGCACCCCCGAGCAACGGTTCTCCCTCCTGGAGAATGCCCTCCTCGCGCGGCTCCGCCACCCGCCTGAGCACCACGGCTCGGTGCCGGTGGCGCTCGACGCTTTCGAGCGCGGCGCGGAGGGGAGGGTCCGGGACGTTGCCGGGCGGGTGGGCTTGAGCCAGCGGCGGTTCATCCAGGTGTTCGCGGCCGAGGTCGGCATGACGCCCAAGCTCTACTCCCGCGTCCGGCGCTTTCAGCGGGCGCGAGCGCTGGCCCAGAGCGCCGTGGCCCTGGACTGGGCGCGAGTCGCGGTCGAGAGCGGGTATTTCGACCAGTCGCACCTGATCCGAGACTTCCTGGAGTTCTCGGGCCTCAGCCCCGGGGACTATCTCCGCCGGCGGAGCGAGCAGGTTCTGCCGAACCATGTGCCCCAGGCGCAATAGGTCAATTTTTTCCAATACCATTTCTGTCGCGGCCTGCAGAATGAACGTGGACCGCGGGACGGCGTCGTCCCGCCTACGCTCTTCGAACAGGAGGTGGGCTCATGGCGAATTGGCAAGTTTCGGTGCTCTGGTGGATCGGGATGCTGGCGGTGGGGAGCTTGGCGATGGCGAGGTCCGAGGACCCGGGCGGGGCGAAGAACGCCGTCCTCCGGGCGGCGGGAGTCCGGTACCAGGTCAAGGACGTCGAGCGCAGCGTGGCGTTCTACACCCATCACCTCGGCTTCAAGGTCGAGCAGCGGTCGGGACCGGCCTTCGCCAGCGTCTCGAACGGCAGCCTCATCCTCTGGCTGAGCGGCCCCGAAAGCTCGGGCTCCCGTCCCCTGCCGGACGGGCGCCGGCAGGAGCCCGGCGGGTGGAACCGTCTCGTCCTCGAGGTCGAAGACCTGCCGTCCCGCGTCGCGGCGATGAAGCAGGCGGGCCTGCGCTTCCGCAACGAGATCGAGTCGGGTCCCGGCGGCAAGCAGATCCAGTTGGAAGATCCCGATGGCAACCCGGTGGAGCTGTTCGAGCCCGCCGGCCCGCGCCCCTGAGATACGCTCGCAAAGCTTTTCCATTGTGATTATTATCCGATCCCTTGAAGACTGAGACGCCCACCCCGCGAGTCCTGCTGCTTCCCGGTCTCTACGACTCGGGTCCCGAGCACTGGCAGAGCCATTGGGAGGCTGAGAATCCCTCGTTCTTGCGGGTGCGCCAGCGGGATTGGGAAACGCCTGACCGGCGCGAGTGGGTCGAGACGCTCCACCAGGCGATCTCGGCGGAGCCCGGCCCCGTCGTCCTCGTAGCCCACTCCCTCGCGTGCTGTCTGGTGGCCCACTGGGCCGCGGCCCATCGCGGGAACGTTCAGGGTGCGCTGCTCGTCGCTCCGAGCGACGTGGAGGCGCCGACCTATCCGACGGGCACCACCGGCTTCGCGCCCATGCCGCTCGCTCGTCTATCCTTCCGCAGCATCGTGGTCGCCAGCACCAACGACGAGTACGTCACCCTCGCCCGTGCCGAGCATTTCGCGGCCGCATGGGGCTCGCGCCTCGAAGTCGCCGGCCCTCTCGGACACATCAACTCCGCCTCCCGCCTCGGCTCCTGGCCGGAGGGCTGGTCTCTCCTTCGCGAGCTACAGGGCACGTCCTAGCCCCCTGGCGGTGTCGCCGGATCTGTGTCAGAGTTCTCATGCCGCGACGCGGCATGAGCCTGCCATGACTTCCAGATCTCCTCTTCGTCTCTCCGATCTCCGCGGCGTCAGCCGGCTGGCCTTGGACGCTTCCGTGGGCGTGACCGACCTGGTAGAGGCCATGCACCACAACATCTCCCAGGCTCCGAGCCTCCTCGGCACACCGGCGCCGGGAGCCACCCGCGGCATTACGGGGCTCGTCTATCGGAGCATCCGTGGGGTGACCCGGCTCGTGGGGGGCGGGATTGACGCCGTCCTGGCACGGATCCTTCCGCTGCTCGGCGAGGAGAGCTCGTCGCCCGGACGCGAGGCCTTGCTGGCGGCGCTGAACGGGGTGCTGGGCGACCATCTTGCCGCCTCGGGGAACCCGCTGGCGATTTCCATGCGGCTGCGCCCCGAGGAGGCCGTTCCGCCGACCACCGGCAAGCTGATCGTGCTGGCCCACGGCTTGTGCATGAACGATCTGCAATGGCACCGAGATGGGCACGACCACGGCGCCGAGCTTGCCCGCGACCTCGGCTTCACTCCCCTTTACCTGCACTACAACAGCGGTCTCCACATCTCGACGAACGGGCGCGCGCTGGCCGATCTCCTCGAAACCCTGGTGCGGCAATGGCCGGTGCCGGTCGAGGAGCTGGCGATCCTCGGCCACAGCATGGGCGGGCTGGTGGCCCGCGGCGCCTGTCACTACGGGAGCGCCGCCGGGCACGACTGGCCGCGGCATCTCAAGAAGCTCATTTTTCTCGGCACGCCGCATCATGGCTCGCCCCTGGAGCGCGGCGGCAACTGGATCGACTTCGCCTTGGGAGTCAGCCCCTACACGGCGCCGCTGGCCCGGCTCGGGAAGATCCGCAGCGCCGGCATCACCGACCTGCGCCACGGCAGCCTGCTGGATGAGGACTGGGAAGGCCGCGACCGGTTCGAGCGCTCGAAGGGCTCAAATCGCCGGTTGCTCCCCCTGCCGCTCCCCCTACCAGATGACGTGGAGTGTTACGCGATGGCCGCCACGAAGGGAAGGACGGCGGGAGGCCTTGGCAGTCCGCTGCCCAGCGACGGATTCGTGCCCCTGGACAGCGCCCTGGGCCGTCATGAAGATCCGGGCTTGAGCCTGTCCTTGCCGGAGTCTCGGTGCTGGATCCTCCACGGAGCCCATCACTTCGACCTGCTCAGCCACCCGGAAGCCTACGGGAAGATCAGGCAGTGGCTCGCGGCTCCGGGGCTCGGCGGTTCCCCTCGATAGAGAGGAGAGATCTGACGTGTCGACTTTGCAAGAATTATTCGGCATCGAGCTGCCCATCATTCAGGCACCCATGGCGGGGGTGCAGGGCAGCGCTCTGGCGGTGGCGGTGTCCAATGCCGGCGGGCTGGGCTCGCTCCCTTGCGCCATGCTCAGCCTGGACGCGATGCGCGAGGAGATGGCGTCGATCCGGGCGCAGACCACCAGACCGTTCAACGTGAACTTTTTTTGCCACCCTCCGCCCGCGTTCAGCGCCGAGCGCGAAGCGGGTTGGCGGGCCGCGCTTTCGCCGTATTTCGGAGACTTTGGGATCGACGCGAGCGCCATCGTCGCCGGACCCGTGCGTGCACCGTTCAGCTCCGAAGCCGCCGACGTGCTCGGCGAATTCAAGCCTCCCGTCGTGAGCTTTCATTTCGGATTGCCGGAGGCCGGCCTGCTGAATCGCGTGCGGGCTTGGGGCGCGAAGATCCTGTCTTCGGCGACCACGGTCGAAGAGGCGCGTTGGCTCGAGGCGCAAGGAGTCGACGCCATCATCGCCCAGGGTTTCGAGGCGGGTGGGCACCGCGGCATGTTCCTGTCGGAGGATCTGACGACCCAGGTCGGAACATTCGCGCTGTTGCCGCAGATCGTGCAGGCGGTGAAAGTCCCGGTCATCGCCGCCGGCGGCATCGCGGATGCGCAAGGCGTTGCCGCGGCCATGGAGCTCGGCGCCGCGGGCGTGCAGATCGGCACGGCCTATCTGCTTTGCCCGGAGTGCACCACGAGCGCGGTCCATCGCGCCGCTCTGAAGAGCGAGGCGGCCCGCCACACGGCGCTGACGAACCTTTTTTCCGGCCGGCCCGCGCGCGGCATCGTCAACCGCATCATGAGGGAGCTTGGCCCCATGTCCGCAGCCGTGCCCACCTTTCCCTTGGCCACCTCCGCCATCGCGCCTCTGCGCGCCAAGGCCGAGAGCCAGGGCAGCGGCGAGTTTTCACCTCTATGGTCGGGCCAGAACGCGAGCGGATGCAAGGAGATCCCGGCCGCCGATCTCACCCGTGAGCTGTGGGGACGTTGACGTCCAACCTGCCGGGGGCCTAAGATGGGGGAAATGCTTTCCAGTAAAACGTTTTTTGGAGGAGACTCACCCATGAGGTTCAAGGCTTACCAGGGGCTTCTGGCCATCACATTGCTCTTCGTGTCCTCGGTGGCGGGGTGGGCGCAGCCCGATCTGGTCGGGAGCGAATTTCAGGTCAATCAGAACCGCGACAGCAACCAGCTCAAGCCGGTCGTCGCCTTCAGCCCGGCCGGCCACTCCCTGATCGTTTGGGAGAACGACCTCCATGGCATCATGGGCCGCTTCTACGACCGCAACGGGTCCCCCATGTCCGCGGAGATCACCCTGGTCGCCAACCAGACCCTGCCGAGCCTTCCGGCCTCCGGCGAGATCTCCATCCGCACGGAGCCGGCGCTGATCTATCTGCCGAATGGGGAGTTCCTGGTCTTCTGGACGGAGGAGCGGGACTTCGTCAGCGCGGACTATTTCTACGTGTACCGTGAGATTCGGGAGCAGGACGTCCGCGGCCAGCGGTTCAGCGCCGCGGGCAAGCCGCTGGGCGCGAGCTTCCGGGTGAACGATGAGACCGCCGGCTTCCAGCGCCGGCCGAAGGCGGCCCTGCGGGCCGGCGGCGTCGTCGTGGTCTGGGAAGGAGGCGTGCTCTCCGGGGTTTCGCAGTCCGTCCAGGGCCGGCTCCTGACGCGCCGTGGCCAGGCGCAGGGCGGCGAGTTCCGCCTCGACTCCGGCCAGGCCCCCAAGGTCCGGAGCCTGGCGGTGGCCGCCGTCCCCTCGGGACAGGCCATCGTCGTCTGGGAGATCGACCATGCGGACGGCCCGAACATCGTGACCCGGTTCCTGAACCAGGCCGGCGCTCCGACCGGCGCGGAGCATCTGGCCAACATGTCGACCGCGGGCCGCCAGCGGCGCCCGGCGGTGCTCGCCACCCGCGACGGCAACTTCCTGGTGGCGTGGCAGACCAACGTGAACACCACCCCCCGCCAGCATGGCATCAAGGGCCAGTTCGTCAGCTCCGAATTCACGTGGTTCGGCCCCGAGCTCACGTTCACCGACGACGGTGGCTCGACCCAGGTCGCGCCCGCCTTGGCGCTCCTGCCCTCGGGCAACATCGTCGTGGCCTGGTCGGACTGGACCGATACCTACCCGCTCGGCATCTACGCCCTGACGGTCGATCCGGCGGGCCGTCCTCTCGGCAAGAAAGTCGCGCTGAACAAGGACCGCGTGTATCCCCAGTACCAGAACTCCGTGGCCGCCAACGCCCATGGCGACATCGTGGCCGTATGGGAAGGGCAGATCCAGCGCGGGCGAGCCATCGCCGGACGCCGCCTGGCGGACGACTGAGCCGTCTCCTCCTGAGCAACCTGAAGCCCCGCCGTCCGGCGGGGCTTATTCACTCTCTCATCGAATCATGATCGAGCTGATCCCCTTCACCGAGGCGGACATCGACCGGCTGACCGGCTGGATCCCTTCGCTGGAGGTCCACCTGTTCTGGACGGCGTCCGTCTTCGAGTACCCGCTGCCCCGGGAGCCGTTCGCCAAGTTTCTGCGCGACAGCGCCGAGCGGGGAGACCGCCTGATTTATAAGGCTGTCCTGCGCGAGAGCGGAGAGGCCTGCGGCCACATCGAGCTGGGCGCCATCGACCGCCGCAACCGCTTTCTTCGGATTGGCAGGGTCTTGCTCAATCCCGCCTTCCGCGGGCGCGGCCTGGGCATGGAGATGATGCGCAGCGCCCTGGCGCTCGCCTTCGACGACATGGACATGCACCGCGTCGAGCTCGGGGTCTTCGACGTCAACCCGGGGGCCATCGCCTGCTATGAGCGGGTCGGCTTCCGGCACGAGGGTGTGCGCCGGGAGTCGTTCAAGGCGCCTGAAGGGGCAGCCGTTGAATACTGGAGCGAGGTGACGATGAGCATCCTCGCCTCCGAGTGGCGCGGCGGGATTCCCTGAGCCCTGTGTCCCGTTTAGCTCAAAGCTGAGCACTCTTAGGCCAGACGATCTCACCATTCCGGTGGGGGTGAGGGACTGGCAGGTTTCGGTTCGTTCCTCTCTATGTACTTGTTTTTTGAAGGGGGAGTAACACAATGGCTAAAAGCATCGTGATCGTGGGCGGAGGATCCGCTGGCTGGATGACGGCGTCGCATCTCAAGAAGGCCTTGCCGGGGATCGACGTCACCCTGATCGAGTCGGCCAACATCAAGACGGTCGGCGTCGGCGAGGCGACCTTCAGCACCATCAAGCTTTTCTTCGACTTCCTCGGTCTCGACGAGAGCGAGTGGATGCCGCACTGCAACGCGGCCTATAAGCTGGGCATCAAGTTCTCCAACTGGCGGTCGGACGGCAGCCACTTCTACCACCCGTTCCAGCGGTACGAGGTGGTCGACGGCTTCAACCTGGGCGAGTGGTGGCTCAAGCTCAAGCGGGGAGAGGAGCCTTTCGACCACGCCTGCTTCACCATTCCGGCCATGTGCGATGCCCAGAGGTCCCCCCGGTTCCTCGACGGCCGCGTGTTCGACGACAAGGTCCAGGACTACTTCACCGTGGAATCGCGCGGCAAGAAGAACATCCTTGCCGAGCACAAGGTGCAGTATCCCTATGCCTATCACTTCGACGCCAGCCTGCTGGCCAAGTTCCTCGACAGCTACGCGACGCAGCGCGGGGTCCGCAAGGTCGTCGACGACGTGTCCGAGGTCAAGCTCAAGGAGGACGGCAGCATCGACTGCGTCGTCACCAAGGAGCACGGCGAGATCCATGGCGACCTCTTCGTCGACTGCACCGGGTTCCGCGGGCTGCTGATCAATCAGGCGCTGAAGGAGCCCTTCATCTCCTTCTCCGAATCGCTCCTCTGCGACCGCGCGATCGCCCTGCAGGTGCCCAGCGACATCAAGGCCAACGGCATGGACCCCTTCACGTCGGCCACGGCCCTGAGCTCCGGCTGGGTCTGGAACATCCCCCTCTATGGACGGGTCGGCACGGGGTACGTCTACTCGAGCCAGCACACCTCGGCCGAGGACGCGGAGCAGGAGTTCCGCGCGCACCTGGGGCCGGCCTCGGATGGGCTGCCGGCCAACCACGTCAAGATCCGGGTCGGCCGGTGCCGCAACTCGTGGGTCAAGAACTGCATCGCGATCGGCCTGTCGAGCGGCTTCGTCGAGCCCCTCGAGTCGACGGGCATCTTCTTCATCCAGAACGGCATCGAGGAGCTGGTGAACCACATGCCCGGCTCCGTGCTGCACGAGGAGACGGTGAAGAGCTACAACCGCGTGGTGGGTGATTGCGTCGACGGCGTGCGGGACTTCCTGACCCTCCACTACTGCACGACCGACCGGACGGATACGCAGTTCTGGCGGGACGCCAAGCAGGTCAAGGTCTCCGACGACCTCGCGGAGCGCCTCGCGCTCTGGAAGAAGCGGCTGCCGAACGCCCGGAACATCAATCCGAACTTCCACGGCTTCGATCCCTACTCGTACTCCGTGATGCTGCTCGGGCTCGGCTACGTGCCCGAGGAGAGCCTGGCCGCTCTCGACCACATCAACGACGCCACCGCCCTGAAGGCCTTCCATCTGATGCGCGAACGGACGAACCGTCTGGTCGCGACGCTGCCGTCGCAGGTCGAGTACCTGACGCACGTGCGCGAGCAGGTCGGCGCGCCGGTGCTGGCGTAGGAGCCTGCGCGGCGGAACCTCCAAGCAAGGACTGCAAGGACGTCAAGGACTGCAAAGACGATGGGGATCGGAAACCTCGTCTGGGTTGTTCTTGGCGTCCTTGTCGTCTTTGTTGTCCTTGAAGCCCCTTTCAACCTCTCCCCGGCCTGATCACCACCTTCAGCGCCTCCCGCCGCCGCATGCTGCGCAGGGCGTCCTCGAGCTCGGCCAAGGGGCGCTCGGCGGAGAGGAGGATCTGCGGGTGGAGGGTGCCGCCGGCCAGGAGGTCGAGGGCGCGCTGGAAGGTGGCGGGACGGTGGTGGTAGGCGCTCTTCACCGTGATCTCGGAGTAGTGGAGGCGATGGGTGTCCAGCGGCACGTTGGTGCCGGGAGGGCAGCCGCCGAAGAGCTGGACCAGCCCGCCGGGGCGCACGGAGGCGAGGGCGTCCTGCCAGGCGGCGGGGGAGCCGGTGGCCTCGATGGCGACGTCGAAGCCGTCGCCGGCGCGGGAGTGCTGGCACAGCCGGGCCGCCTCGCCGCCGTCGCGGCTGACCTGGACGGTGGCGTCCGCGCCGATCCGGCGGCCGGCTTCCAGCCGCGAGGGGTTCGGGTCGGCCAGAACGATGTGGTGCTCGCCGCCGGCCGGGAAGTCGGCGGGGGAGTTGGCGAGCACGTCCACGAAGAGGAGTCCGATGGGGCCGCCACCGTAGACGACCACCTCGGAGGCCCGCTCCAGCGCCGACGTCTCCAGGCCGTGGAGCACGCAGGCGAGCGGCTCGGCCAGGGCCGCGATCTCGAAGGGCAGCTCGTTCGGGATGGGATAGGTGCTGACCCCGGCGAAGCGGCTGGGGACGAGGAGGTACTCGGAGAACGCGCCGTTCAGGTAGTGGAGGTCGGAGCAAAGGTTCTCGCGGCCGCGGGCGCACCATTCGCAGACGCCGCAGGGGGCGGAGTTGGCCACCACGATCCGGTCGCCCACGCGCCAGCGCTCCACACCAGGACCCACGGCGGCGACCATGCCCGCCATCTCATGCCCGAAGGGGGTGGGCGCCTTGAGCATGCGGGGGTGCCCGCCGCGCTGGAAGACCTTGAGGTCGGTGCCGCAGGTGGTGGCGGCGCCAACGCGGAGCAGCAGCTCGCCCGCGGCGGGCGTGGGGACGGCGACGTCCCGGATCTCCAGCCGCTCAGGCCCCACCAGGAAGGCCGTCGTCTGCCGGGCGGGGAGGCTCAGGGCCGTTCCTCGTCGGGAGTCAGCAGCACCTTGAGAGCCCGCCGCTCGCGAGCGAGGACGAGGGCCTCGCCGAAGCGGGAGAGGGGCAGCCGGTGGGTGACGAGCGGCGACGGGTCGAGGCGCCCCGTCACCAGAAGGCGGTAGACCTCCCGCTGGTCGGCGAGCGAGCTGGAGTAGGTGCCGAGGAGCCGCCGCTCGGCTTTGAAGAAAGCATTGAGGTCGAAGCCGGCACGCTCGCCGCTTTCCCCGCTCCCAGGCATCGCGTGGGCGAAGAGGATGACCGTTCCGCCGGGACGGGAGAGGGCCAGCGCATCGTTCAGCGGGCCGGCGCCGCCGACCGTGTCGAAGACGGCGTCCGCCCCCAATCCTGCCGTGAGATCGCTGATCGCCGACCGGGCGGCCTCGCCGGGAGGGGCCGCGGCGTCGGCTCCGAGCCGGAGGGCGAGCGCGCGGCGCTCTTCCAGGGGATCGAAGACGGCGACCCCGAGCGCCGGGTGGACGGCCTTCAGGACCAGGAGATGAAGGAGGCCCATGCTGCCGCCGCCCAGGATGGCCGCGGCGCCGGGAGCCGGGCCGGTGAGGGCGGTCTCCGCCAGCCGGGCGTGGCGGACGCCGCGCAGCACGCAGGCGGCGGGCTCCAGGAAGACGGCGGCTTCGTCCGGGAGGTGAGGCGGCAGTCCGAAGGCGGCTTGGCGGACGGCGCGCTCGCGCACCAGCACCCATTCGCTGAAGCCGCCGGGCACCAGCAGGTTCTCGCGGAAGGCGGGACAGAGCGGCTCGTTGCCGCGGAGGCAGAAAGGGCACTCGCCGCAGGCGGCGTGATGCGGCACCACGACGCGGTCGCCGGGGGCGAACCCGGCCACTCCCTCGCCCAGGACCTCGACCGTGCCGACCACCTCATGCCCCAGCACGGAGCCCTCGGGCGCCGTGCCCCGGCCCAGCCTGGATTGATCCAGTTTGAAGAGGTCGGTGCCGCACAGGCCGGCGTAGCGCAGGCGCAGGAGCATCTCGCCCGGCCCGGGCTCCGGGCGCGGCCGGGTCTCCAGGCGCACGGCGCCTCCTGCGGCGCAGGCGGCCACTTTCATCGAGCCGGTCGTGGGGGTTGCGAGAATTGCCATGTTTCTTCCGGACATCATCGTAGAATAAAACCTCATGTCCCGCCGCCGCGCCGTCCGACGTCCCCGCAGAGTCCAGATCAGCTTCTGGAGGCAGGGGGAGCCTACCCCCCACGTCGGCTACACCACGAACATCTCCATGACGGGGATGTTCGTCGCCACCAACAGCCCGGTGCCCTCCGGAGCGCGCATCCGGGTCGAGGTGATCGACCGCGACCGCGGCTTCATGGTCGAGGGGGTGGTGGCCCACGCCCGGAAGATCCGGGGCGAGCTCGCGCGGGTCAGCCAGTCGGGAATGGGGGTCCGGTTCCTCTCGGTGGAGGAGCTGGTCCGCGAGCTGATCCCCGTCGCCTATGGGCAGACGGAGGAGATCCCGCAGAATCCCGACCGCGCGTCGTCCTCGGAGCCGCCGGACGTCCCTCCTGAGCCGGCAGCTCCCGAGGAGCACGCCGTGCCGCCGCCGCTTCCCCCGGTATCCCGACTTCCCCCAGTATCCGTTCCCGGACCGGAGCCGATCCGGCCGGCCTCGTCCGCTCCTCCCCTGCCGCCGAAGCCGCCGGCCCCGGTGACGCCGGCCGGCGGGTCGTTCACCGTCAGCTTCTCGGGTCCGGAGGAGTTCATGGAGGTCTACCGCCGCGACATCCTGCAGGGCGGGCTGTTCGTCTCGACCCGCTTTCCGGCGCGTCTGCAGGAGATGGTCAGCGTCGAGCTCCTGCCGCCGGTGCCCGCGGCCCAGCCGCTGATCGTGCGCGCCCGGGTGGTCCAGCGCTTCGAGCCCAGCAGCGATCCCTACGCCAGTCCCAACCTGCTGGCCGGCATGGGGCTGGAGCTGCTCGAGCTGCCCGCCCTGGTGGAAAAGCTGCTGCCGATCGTACAGCTCGTGCAGCGGATGCGGGGGTAGCCCTCACCTCCCCGGCCCTCCTCTCCCGACCCCTCCCTCCCGCCCTCACCGGGAGAGGAGGGAGAAGGATGAAGACGAGGGGAGTAGAATCCCCGGCCATGTCGAAGTGGAGCTTCACGGCGGCCCCCATTCTGGCCGTCTTTCTGCTGGCCGCGGCGCCTCCCGCGAAGGCGCCCACGAAAATGCCTCCCAAGGTGCCTGCCCGGGCGGCCTCCCGAGGCGACGTCGTCCTCATCACCATCGATACGCTGCGTGCCGACGCGCCGGGGTTCGCCGGCAACAAGCGGTCGCAGACGCCGGTGCTCGACCGCCTTGCCGGGCAGGGACGGGTGTTCACCAATGCTCACGCGCACAACGTGGTGACGCTGCCTTCCCATACCAACATACTGACCGGGCTCTACCCCTTTCAGCACGGCATCCGCGACAACAGCGGCTTCCGCCTTCCGGGCACGATCCCCACGCTCGCCACCGTTCTGCGCGGCGCCGGCTACGCGACGGGGGCGTTCGTGGGAGCCTTCCCGCTCGACTCGCAGTTCGGGCTCGACCACGGGTTCGACGTCTACGACGACCGCTATCCGAAGGGCTCGGACGACGAGGAGTTCATCATCGCCGAGCGGCGGGGCGACGAGGTGGTGCGCCTGGCCATGGCGTGGTGGAACCAGCAGAAGGGGAAGCCCCGGTTCCTGTGGATCCATCTCTACGATCCCCACGCCGCCTACGAGCCGCCGGAGCCCTTCGCCTCGCGGTTCAAGGACAACCCCTACCTGGGAGAGGTGGCCGCCACCGACTCCTTCCTCGGGCCGCTGCTCGGGCCGTTCCTGGAGGGCCGGGAGAAGCCGGCCCTGGTGGTGGTCACCGCCGACCACGGCGAAGCGCTCGGCGAGCACGGCGAGGAGAGCCATGGGCTTTTCGCCTATGAGGCGACGCTCAAGGTGCCGCTGGTCGTGTGGGGCCGGGGCGTGGCGCCGGGCCGGGACTCGCGGCCGGCCCGGCACGTGGACATCTTCCCGACCGTCCTGCAGGCGGCGGGTGTGCCTGCGGCAACCGCGTCCGGGGGGATTCGCCGCCGTCCCGGCCGGTCGCTCCTGGCGCCCCCGGTCGCGGGGGACTCGGACTCCTACTTCGAGTCGCTCTCGGCGGCCCTGAACCGGGGGTGGGCGCCGCTGCGGGGCCTCCTGCGGAATGGAAAGAAGTTCATCGCCCTGCCGCTGCCGGAGGTCTACGACCTGCCGAAGGACCCCCGCGAGGCGGACAACCGGTTTGACGAGGAGCGGACGGCCGCGCGCGGCATCTTCGCCGCCCTGCCGAAGGAGTCCGCCTGGCCGCCGCGGCGGGAGGATCTGAAGCCGGAGGACGAGGCGCGGCTGCGCAGCCTCGGCTATTTCTCGGGCTCGGCCGCCGCCAGGGACAGCTACGGGCCGGAGGACGATCCCAAGCGGCTGATCGGCCTGGACAAGAAAGTCCACGAGATGATCGACCTCTACATGCGGGGGCGGCTCGACGACGCGGTCCGGATGGCGCGCGAGCTGGTTCGGGAGCGCCCCTCGATGGCGCTGGGCCACTCGCTGCTCGCCCAGGCGCTGCTCCAGACCGGCCGGAAACAGGAGGCGCTGGACGTGATGCTCAAGGCGCGGAGCCTGGGCGCCGTCTCGGACTCGCTGCTGCGCCAGCTCGCCCTCACCCTGTCGGAGGTCGGGCGGGCAGGCGAGGCGGTCGGCATCCTGAAGCCGCTGGCCGACGCCGGCGACCCGCAGTCGCTCAACGCCTACGCCCTCGCCCTCTCGGAGGCCGGACGGCAGAAGGAAGCTTTCGAGATCCTGCAGCGTTTGCTCAAGGCGGAGCCGGACGATCCCAAGGGTTGGGAGCAGATGGGGCTCGTCGAGCTGCGCCTCGGTCATTGGGCGCAGGCCCGGGACCGCTCGCGGCGGGCCCTGGAGCTCAACCGCCGGTTGCCGCTCGCCTGGAACAACCTCGGGGTCGCTCTCTATCAGATGGGGCAGAAGGACGAGGCGCTGGACGCTTGGCAGAAGGCGGTGGACTTGAAACCCGATCTCTGGGATGGTCTCTGGAACCTCGGCACCAAGGCCGCCGAGCGCGGCCGGTTGGACCAGGCCCGCAAGGCCCTGGAACGGTTCGCGGCCGGAGCCCCCCGGGACCGCTACGGCCCCGACATCGAGAAGGCCCGGGCGTTTCTGGAGAAAATGAGGCAGGTGAAGCCATGAATCGTCGAATCGTTTTCGCGCTGTCGATCCTGGCTCTCTCCGCCTGCTCCCGCGGCGGCGGCGGCACCGCGAGCATCCCCAAGGGCACGCCCGTCATCCTGATCTCGATCGACACCCTGCGGGCGGACCACCTGCCGGCTTACGGCTACCAGGGGGTCGAGACCCCGGCGCTCGACGCCCTGCGGCAGGACGGCATCCTCTACGAGCGGGCGTACTCGACGACGCCGCTCACGTTCCCTTCCCATTCCACCCTGCTGACGGGCCTTCTGCCCGCCGAGCACGGCGTGCGCGACAACGTCGGCTACCGGCTCGACGAGGGGAAGATCAAGAGCGGCGAGCTCTCATTCCTGCCCGAGATCTTCAAGAAGGCGGGCTATGCCACGGGCGCCGCCGTCTCGGCCTACGTGCTCCAGGGGAAGACGGGGCTCTCGACCGGCTTCGATTTCTACGAGGACGACATCGAGTTCCGCACCGGCACGGGCCTCGGCGGCCTCCAGCGGCCGGGTGGCGAGACGCTGAACCTCTCCCGGCCGTGGCTGGAGTCGGTGAAGGACAAGCCGTTCTTTTTCTTTTTCCACATCTATGAGCCCCACAGCCCCTACGAGCCGCCGGAGCCCTACGCCTCGAAATATGCCTCTAAGTACGACGGCGAGATCGCGAGCGCGGACCAGATCGTGGGCGAGCTCGTCGGCGAGCTCAAGCGGCTGGGGGTCTACGACCGGGCGCTCGTCGTGCTCCTCTCCGATCATGGGGAGGGCCTGGGCGATCACGGCGAGGAGGAGCACGGCGTCTTCCTCTACAACGAGGCCATCCACGTTCCCTTGCTGGTCAAGCTGCCCGAGTCCGGGAAGGCCGGGGGCACGATCGGCCGGCCGGTTGAGCTGCTGGACGTCGCCCCCACCGTCCTCGGCCTGATGGGGCTCGACGTGCCCAAGGCCATGTCCGGGGTCTCTCTGCTGGCCGAGAACGTGCCGCCGCGGCGGATCTACTCCGAGACGTTCTACCCCCGTCTGCACTTCGGCTGGAGCGAGATCTTCTCGCTGATCGACGAGACCCATCATTACATCGACAGCCCCGAGGCCGAGCTCTACGACCGTGCGAAGGATCCCAAGGAGACCACCAACGTCCTGACCGGGGAGCGGCGGGTCTATGCCTCGCTGAAGAAGGAGCTGGAGGGATTCGACCGCAAGCTCGCGCCGCCGTCGGCGGTCGACGAGGAGACCCGCCAGGCCATGACCGCCCTGGGCTACATCGGCTCGGGAGGCGGCTCGGCGGATGGCCCGCTCCCTGCGCCCCGCACCAAGATCGGCACCCTGGCCGACCTCAAGGAGGGCTTCCGCCTGAACGGGGCAAAAGACTATCCGGCCGCCGTGGCCGCGTTCCGCCGGGTGATCGCCGAGAATCCGAAGATGGTGGACGCCTGGGAGTTCCTGGGCCGGGCGCTCCAGCGGATGGGGAAGACGGACGAGGCGCTGGCGGCCTTCCAGGAAGGGCTGAAGATCTCCAACGGCTCACCGGAGATCGCGGTCGCCGCGGCGTCCCTCTACCTCCAGCTCGGCCGCTTGGACGACGCGGCGACTCACGCAAAGATGGCGCTCACCACCCATCCCTCCTTCTCTCACGGCCTGCTGGCGCAGATCGCCTTGCAGCGCGACCAGTTCGACGAGGCCGAACGCCAGGCCCGCGCGGCGATGGAGGAGGAGAGCCTGAGGGTCGGGCCGATGATCACCCTGGCCGAGGTGCTCCACAACCGGAAGGACGACGCGCAGGCCCTGGACATGGTGCGCCAGGCCGAGGAGGCCTACAACCAGCGCGAGGCCAAGGATCCGGAGCTGATCCGCGGGCTCAGCCTGGTCCGGGGCAAGATCCTGGCGGACCAGGGCGATGCCCCGGGAGCGGAGGCCGCGTTCAGGAAGGAGCTCGAGATGTTCCCGGACAACGTCCGCGCCTACTCGAGCCTCGCCATCCTGTACGCCCTGAGCGGCCGTACCGCCGAGGTCGGCTCCATGCTCCAGGGGATGGTGGAGGCGAATCCCTCGCCCCCCGCCTACGCCGAGGCGGTGAAGACCCTGCGCATCCTGAACGATCCACGCTCGGCGTCGTCGCTCCTGCGCTACGCGATGGGGCGGTACCCGGGGGACCCGGAGCTGAGAAAGCTGGCGGCGGGGGGGTGAGGATTACGATAGGACAATTCCAGGAGGAGTGACTGAGCTCATGAACACTGAAGAATATCGGAGATGATGGAGAAGCTTGAAGATCTTGAGCATCTCAAGATTCTGGAAAGACTTCGTCAGGAGTCGCTTGAGTTCCAGCGACTTGAAGATTTCCTAGAGGATAGTGCGCTACTCGAATTGATGAATCAGAATGAAGATGAAGGTATTCTTGAGTTAGATGCTGCCAAGAAATATTATGATAGATTGGATAAAACCCAATAAAGCTTCCTCACAACCCAGGCAAAACCCTCTCGATCCTCGCCACCCCGCCCGCATCTCCCAGCCCTCGCCACTGCGCCAGGGCCACCTCGTAAACCTCCCGCGCCCGTGCCGGCTGGCCGGCCCATTCGGTGAGGCGGCCCGCCAGCTCGGCCGCCCAGGCGACGTCGGGATCGACCAGTCCGCTCGTCCGCAGGGCCGTGGCGCCGAGGCCGAGGTGGTCGTCCCAGGTTCCCCAGTCCCTCGACTGGGCGGCGCAGGCCAGAAGGCACACGTGGACGCAAGAGAGGAGGCCGCCCCAGCCGAGCCGCTCCAGGTTTTCCCGGATTTCGCCCAGAGCTCCTTCGGTGGCGGAGAAACGCTGCTCGGAGAGGTCGATCAGGGCCAGGTTGAAGCTGGGGAAGATGCCGTCCGTGGAGCGGAGCCCGTCGAGGATCGTGAGAGCGCGCCGGTAGTGCCCGGCGGCGCGGACGAGGTCGCCTTGGAGACGGGCCACGTCGCCCAGCCCGTTCAGGCTTCGGGCCACTCCATAGTGGTTGCCGAGGATTTCGAACTGAGCGCAGGTCTGGCGGTAGAGGTCTCCCGCCAGGGAGAGATCGCGCCGCTGCCGGGCCAGGTCGGCGGCGCCGATCCCGTGATCGGCCACGCCGTGCTCGTCCCCGATCTCCTTGTAGAGTCCCACCGAGCGGTCGAAGAAGGCCCGGGCCTCCTCCAGGCGACCGCGCTGGCGGCGACGTCGCCCAGGCCCCAGAGGCTGGCGGCGGCGCCGTGGGGGTTGTCGGGGAGGACGATGCAACGCTCGTAGAGGTGAGCGGCGCGGTCGAGGTCGCCTTGCCGGCGGGCGGCATCCCCCAGGAGGCGCAGGGCCTCCGAGCGGATCGTGGCCCAGCTCTCGGAGTCCTCCCCCGCGGCCGGCTCGGCCCAGCGGAAGACGTCCTCCAACCGGCCCTGGTGCAGGTGGATGCGGGCTCGCACCACCCAGCCCTGGCCCCAGCGCGGATCGCCCTCCGAAACCCCGAGATCCCGTAAGGCCGTCTCCCGCTCGTCGAGCAGCCCGTGGGCGGCCGGGTAGTCGCTGGTGCCGCGGCGTTCGCGGGCGCCGTCGAGGAGCGGCTCGAGGGCGGCGGCCCGCTCGCCGGCGAGCAGCAGATGGTGGCCGAGCCGTTCGGCGGTGCCGCGCTCCCCGGCGGCGGCCCGCCCGGCGAGCATCGCGGCGCAGGCGTGGTTGTGCGCCGCGAAACGGCCGGCCTCGCGAGACATCCGCTCGACGCTCTCGCGCAGCATGGCGTGGACGAAAGACCAGCCCTCCTCCGTGCGCAGCGCCAGACGGCTCGCCACCAGCTCTTCGAGCAGCGCGCCGGCGGGCAGACGGCTCCTTCGGCCGCGCAGGCGGCCTCCCACTCCTGGCGGTCCACGAACGGGCTCAGGGTGGCGGCGATCTCCAGGGCCTCGCGGGCGCCCGGCGGCTGTGTCTCGAGCAGGCGGGAGACGCGGGCGGACCACACCTCGTGGAGGTCGTCCGGGATCGCCGCCCGGGCGCCTGGCCGCAGGGCGAAGCCGGTCTCGCCTACCGCGATGATGCCGCGCTGCACCCAGTCGCCGACGAGCTGGATGGCGAAGAGGGGATTGCCCGCCGTCCGGGCGTCCACGGCGGCCGCCAGGTCGTCGGCCAGCCCGAGGACCTGACGGGTGAGAGCGGCCCGGTCCTCGGGCGGCAGCGGCGGCACCTCGAGGGTCGCGGTGCTCGGCAGCGCCAGCAACGCGCGCAGGGACTCCGCCTCGGCGGGGCGCTCGGCGAGAGCCTCGTCCCGCACGGTCAGCAGGAGCAGCATGGGGAGGGGAGCCTCCTCCCGGCGCTGCATCAGGTAGCGTGCGAAATCGAGGGACTCGGCCCCCCACTGCACGTCGTCGAGCAGGATCATCACGGGCCGCTGGCGGGCCAGGAGCTGGACGTAGCGCTCCAGGAAGGCGAAGCGCTCCGGGGCCGTCTGCGGCGTGCCGCCGGGAGCCATGAGGTCCGTCAGGCCGGTCCATTCCGCCGGGTCGGTCACCTTGCGGCCGCGCAGCAGGGTCTCCGTGCGGTCGAGGATCTCCAGCCGCGTCAAGCCGGCGCAGCGCAGATGGCGGCTCATCATCCGTGGCAATCCATCCTCGGCTCCCGGGTTGGGGCCGTGGTAGGCCCGCAGCACGACGGCGCCGCCAACCTCGTGGGCCCGCTCGGCGAGCCACTCGGCGAGGTGTGTCTTGCCGTTGCCCGCCACGCCGCGCAGCACGACGAGGCGCGCCTGGCGCTTGGCGTGCACCCGGGAGAGCGCCCGCCAGAGCTCGGTCCGCTCCATCCGCCGGCCGAGGAGGGGGATCGAGCGCAGGCCATAGAGGCCGAGCCCCGCGCCGATCAGCTTGAGGGACGCTTTGCGCGAGACGGGGTGCTCCCATGTCGGCGGCAAGGGAGGTGAGCGCCGCGGCGGGAGGGGCTCGGCATCCGACGAGGATGCTTCCGCTCCTTCGCCGTCCGCCTCCCGTCGCTCCGCCGCCCACAGCCCCTGGAAGCTGATGGAGTGCGTCGTGGGCTCGTCCGCCTCGATGCCGCCGGCGGAGTCCCCCGAATCCTCGCCCAGGCTCCGCAGGCTCAGCAGGGCCCAGGCCGCGTCCGCCGCCCGCACGAAGCGGCGGCCGGGGTCCTTCGCCAGGATCCGGCGAAGCCACCCCTCGAATCCCCTGGGCACCGGGATCCGGGGCGCGAAGGCCGGCGGCTCCGCTTCCATCTGCAGCCGGATGGTCTCGATCAGGCTCATGCCCGCGAACGGCGGCTTGCCGGCGGCCATCGTCCAGGCGAGGCAGCCGAGGGCGTAGAGGTCGGTCCACGCGCCGTAATCACGCCAGCGGCCCCGGAGCTGCTCGGGCGCCATGTAGGCCGGCGTGCCGCAGGCCACCTCGGTCGAGTCGCTGCCACTCTGGAGCTCCACGGCCTGGGCCAGCCCGAAGTCGGCGAGCTTCAGGCGCGGCGGACCTTTGCCATCGTGGCAGACGAGGATGTTGTTGGGCTTCAGGTCGCGGTGGATGACGCCCCGGGCATGGGCGTGAGCCAAGGCATCGAGGAGGTCCAGCAGCACCTGCCGCAGTCCGCTCCAGGCGATGCCGCCGGCCAGGTAGCTCCCCAGGGTGCCGTCGGCCAGCTCCATGGCGAGGGTGGGGCTGCCCGCCGTCAGCAGTCCCCGCGAGACCTCCTCGGCGTCGCGGCCCACCTCGCCGTGATCGAAGACGAGGACGATACCGGGGTGGTCCAGGCTGGCCACCGCCTGGACCTCGCTGCGGAACGAGGCCCGGAAGGAAGCTTCACGGGCGCGCTCGGCGGTCATCACCTTGACGGCGACGGGCACCCCCTGAGCAGCGTGGACGCCGCTCCAGACCTCGGCCATGCCGCCCCGGCCGATACACCGGTCGAGTCGGAAGGGACCGAGCGGAATGGACGGGCCGCTGCTCGGAGTGCCCGTCACGTCGCTGTCAGGCATTGACGCAACGATAGTCGGCGCCGTCGAAGCGGGTCAAGGACCCATCGGAAACGGCGCGTCCTTGATCAGAAACGGCGGCCGCTTCATCTCCTTCACGCAGGCGGTATCGAGCCCGTACGGCGTGCCGTTAGCGATGAAGTCGTTGATCAGTCTGCCGTAGCACTCGGCATTGGAGAGTCCGCCGGGACCGTGGGCGGCGTCCCGGATGACCACGTTGAGGCTGTTCGGGAGGCGGCGCGAGACTTCGGACGCCCATTCCGGCGGGGTCGCGGGATCGAGCCAGCCGGTGAGGATCAGCGTCGGAGCGATCGACTCCGTGGGCTTGAAGAAGTCCTCCTGAACTTGGGCGCGCGGCCAGAAGGAGCAGGCTTCGACCTGGTCGCGGATGCGGTCGTCGCCCTGGTAGGTGTCCGCGACGATGGCTGAGACCTCCTTGGGATCGATACGGGCCACATCCTCGGCGCATGTGATCGAGAGATAGGCGCCGATGTCCCAGCCCGAATCGGTACGGTCGAGTAGGGTCATCAGCATCATCGGACCGTAATCCCCCTGGGCCGCCAGGTGGACGTAGAGCGGGATGCGCACCGAGAGGAACGGGCTGTACTGCATGGCGCGCAGAGTCGTGGTGAAGGCGCCGGCCGGAATCGACAGCGGCACGGGCTTGCCCGTCTTGGGGTCCTTGATCGTCTGCTGGACGGGCCCCTGGGCGAGCCGGGCGACGGCCTTCTTCAAGTCGCCCCGCAGGTCGGGGAAGGCCGTGCGGCAGCTCTCCTCTGCGGCGCAGTCGTCGAACAGCTTGTCGATCGATTCCTGGGCCTTGCGGGCGTGGTAGAAGGGCATCCTGGCGTCCATGATCATGACCCCGGAGAGGAGCGCGCTGCGGACGTGGTCCGGGTGCTGCCGCATGTAGGCCTGGGCCGCCCGGGTGCCGTAGGAGCCGCCGAAGACGTTGATCCGCTCGTAGCCGAGCCAGGCCCGCACGTCGTCGAGGTCGTCCATGGCGGACGCGGTGGTGTACTGGGTGAGGTCCGCCTGGGCCGCCAACTTCGGCGCGCAGGCGCGCAGCGTCTCCATGGGGAACAGGCTCCTCATGTGCCCCTGGCGGTCGTTCTCGCCGCCGGGCAGGTCGCAGTGGAGCGGATGGGACTTGCCGATGCCGCGCTGGTCGACCAGGACGATGTCGCGCTGCTTGCGGACGTCGGCGAGGAATTGCGCCATGCCCGCCGCCGAGCCGGCGGCCCCGTAGCCCGGGCCGCCGTTGATGTAGAAGACCGGGTCCGGCGCCGGGTTGGGGCTCAGGGCGGGCAGGACGACCATGTAGAGGTCGATCTTCCGGCCGCTGCGAGCCGTCCGGTTCTCCCAGACCGGCATCGTGCCGCAGAGGACCTCCTCCCGGATGCCCTCGACCTTGCAGGCCTTGAGCTTCTGGTAAACGGTACGGGGCGAGGATTGCTGGGCCCCGGCGGCGGGGCCCAGCAGGCAGAAGCAGAGCAGGAACACGCTTTTCTTCATGGGGCTCCTCGAAGGTTGCTGACAGCTTACCGGCATCCACGAGTCCGGACCAGCGCGTTGCGCGTATCGTTAGATGAGCCCGCGAGCCAGGGGGTTAGGAGCCGAGATGACCGAGCCGCACGCCGAGACTGCTGCTGAAACTGTTTCCGAGACTGTCTCTGAGGATAACGACGAGAGCGGGCCGGGGCCTGCCGAAGAGGCGCCGCCAGCCCCTGCCGAGCCCGTTGCCGCGCCGCCCACCCGCCGCCCGCTGGTCAAGCGCCACCACTGGATCGTCCGCGCCGCCCATTGGGCGAACGCCGCGCTGCTCGTGGGCATGATCGCGAGCGGGCTGCAGATCTATCAAGCCTTCCCGCACTTCGGCCTGCGCGGCGGGCCCTACTACCTGAACTACTGGGACGGCAAGTATTTTCCCAACTGGGCGCGCCTCGGCGGCTGGCTCGCCGGCGGGCTCAACTGGCACTTCGCCCTGGCCTGGCCGTTCGTGCTCACCGGGCTCGTCTACCTGATCTACCTCCTGGCGTCGGGCGAGTGGCGCTCGCTCCTGTTCCGGCCGCGCGACGTGCCGCGGGCCTGGCAGATGCAGCTCTATTACCTGCGCCTGCGCAAGGAGCACCCGCCCCAGGGCAAGCACAACGCCCTGCAGAAGGCGGCCTATACCTTCATCTTCGTGCTCGGCAGTCTGTCGGTGCTCACCGGTTTCGCCGTCTACAAGCCGGTCCAGCTCTCCTGGCTCACGGCCCTCTTCGGAGGCTATGAGCTCGCCCGCTACTGGCACTTCTGGGCCGTCTGGATCTTCGTCGCCTTCACCCTCGTCCACGTCGCCCTGGTCTTCCTGGTGGATCCCGCCTCTCTGCGGGCGATGATCACCGGCTGGTACCGGGGGAGGTTCCCGAGCCATGACTGACCACCCCTTCAGCCGCCGCGACCTCCTGCGCCTGGGTCTGACCGCCGGCGCCGCTTCCCTCGCCGGCGCTTGCGGATGGCAGGGCGGCCCCCTTCAGCCGTTCCTGCGCGGCGCCTCTCATCTCAACGACCTGGTGGGGGAGGGCCTGACGTCGTACGGCCTGGCGCCTCAGTACCCGGCCTCCGCCCGGACGGCGGAGAAGGACTTCCCCGGCTACTCCCGGTCCCACCCCGTGCCGCCCGTGGATCCCGCGTGGGCGCTCGAGGTCGGCGGCCTCGTCCGCACGCCGATGCGGCTCACCGTGGAGATGCTGAAGGCGCTGCCGAGGGTGACCTACACCGTGAAGCACCACTGCGTCGAGGGCTGGTCGGCCATCGGCACCTGGACGGGCGCCCCCCTCTCCTCGGTGTTCTCCCTGGTGGCGCCCACGGCGGAAGCGAAGTTCCTGCGCTTCGACACCTTCGACAGCGGCTACTTCAACGGCTGGGATCTGAAGAGCGCCCTGCACCCGCAGACGATCCTCGCCTACGCCTTCAACGACCGGGACCTGACGCAGAAGCACGGCGCGCCGCTGCGGCTCTACTCGCCCATCAAGCTCGGCTACAAGCTGACCAAGTACCTGACGAAGATGACCTTCACGGCGGAGCGGGCCGGCGGCTACTGGGAGGACCGGGGCTACCCCTGGCTGGGCGGGGTGTAAGGGCCGCCGCAGGGCGAGATTCGGCCGGACCATTGCATCCTGAGCCCCGCCGCGACATCTTTACCGCCCATGGCGACCTATGCGATCGGCGACATCCACGGCTGCTTCGCCACTCTCCAGCGGCTGCTGCACCGGATCGCCTTCGATCCCCGGCAGGACCGCCTCTGGCTGGTGGGCGATCTGGTCAACCGCGGGCCGCGCTCGCTCGAGGTCCTGCGCTGGGCGGCGGAGCAGGGCGACCGGATCGTCGCCGTGCTGGGCAACCACGACCTGCACCTGCTGGCCCGCGCCGCCGGAGTGGCCGAGGCCAGGAGGCGGGACACCCTGGAGGAGGTGCTCGCGGCTCCCGACCGGGACGATCTCTTCGCCTGGCTCCGGCACCGTCCGCTGCTCCATCGCGACGGGGAGACCCTGATGGTCCATGCCGGCCTGTTTCCGGACTGGGGCCCCAAGCTGGCCCAGCGCCTGGCCGGTGAGGTGGAGGGGCGCCTCCGGGGTGACGGCGCCCCCAAGCTGCTCGCCGCCGTCGGTCAAAAGGCGGCGGAGCGCTGGAAGGAGGGCCTTTCCGGCCAGGAGCGGGCGCGGGCGGCGCTCGCCGGGTTCGCCCGCCTGCGCACCCTCGACGAAGAGGGGCGCATGTGCGCCGATTACAGCGGTCCGCCCGAGCAGGCTCCCAAGGGTTGCCACGCCTGGTTCTCGGTGCGCGGCCGCAAGAGCGCCGGCTTCACCGTGATCTTCGGCCACTGGGCCGCCCTGGGTCTGAGGATCGGCAACGGCATCGCGGCCCTCGACACCGGCTGCGCATGGGGCCGGGAGCTCACCGCTCTGCGGCTGGACGACTGGCGAGTCTTTCAGGAGCCAGCGGCAGGCTGAAAAAGCGGCATAAGCAAGTAGGAGCAACCAAGGACTGCAAAGTCGCCAAGGACTGCAACGACATCAAGGAAAGGCGTTCTCGTCCTTGGAGTCCTTGCAGTCCCTGCAGTCCTTGGTTTTCCTAGCGCCGGCTGTGCCGCCGCACCAGGGCCACGATCCCGAGCGCCGCGGCCTGCGCCAGGGGCACGGCCGCGAGATGCGCGAGGTCCTCGCGCGTGAAGGCCCAGGGCTCGCCGGCCAGCAGGGGAGCGGCGAGCTGTCCGGCAAAATAGACGCCGGTGAGAACGACCCAGACGGCCAGCCATCTCATGGTGGCGCGATCCTATTAGAATTCCCACGCGTGCGGCGCCGGCCGCGGAAAGCGAGGCAGGCAGATGGACGAGAGGGGCCGTGAGGGAACCTGGGAGCTGCTGGGGCTCCTCTTTCAGGCGCACCCGTGGCATGGCGTCTCGCCGGGCGCCGAGGCGCCGGACGTGGTGACCGCCTACATCGAGATCGTCCCCACCGACACGGTCAAGTACGAGATCGACAAGCCGAGCGGCCATCTCAAGGTGGACCGGCCGCAGCAGTTCTCCAACGTCTGCCCGGCGCTCTACGGCTTCATCCCCCAGACCTACTGCGGGGATCTGGTGGCCGACTTCGCGAGAGGGAAGGCGAGCGTGCCGGTCCTCGAGGGGGACGGCGATCCGATGGACGTCTGCGTGCTCTCCGAGAAGACCTTCTCGCGCGGCGACTTCCTCCTCCAGGCCATACCCATCGGGGGGCTGCGCATGATCGACCACAGCCAGGCGGACGACAAGATCGTCGCCGTCCTCAAGGGGGACGCCGCCTTCGGCCACTACACCGAGATCTCCGACCTGCCCACGGCGTTCATCGACCGCCTCCGGCACTACTTCCTCACCTACAAGCGGCCGCCGGGAGAGGACCGCGGGGTGGTCGACATCACCCACGTCTACGGCGGCGCGGAAGCCCGCGAGGTCATCGTGAGGAGCCGCGAGGACTACCGGAACCGGTTTCCCGATCTGAAAGCGCGGTTCCTGGAAGCCTTGGGCGAGACGGGGAAGAAGGGGAACGATTAGGAGAGCTCGCAGGATCGGAATTGATGCCGAGCTCTCCCATCATGGATCTTTGACGGACGCGGGCGCGAGTTTCCCTAAGGAGCCGGCGGCAATCCGCCGCCGGGATGAGGCAAATCCGGGCGGTTTGCGTTAGACTTCGGAAATACCGCGATTTCGTTCACAACGTTCTGTAGGAAAGGCGCGCCGGCCGGCATAGGGACCGCTACGGGCGCCAACGGCTCTCGGCAGAGAGCCGCAACGCGTCCGCAGGGTGGATGAACAGGATGATTTCGAGCTCCGAAGACAGAGAGAGGGTCGTCCTTGAGTTCGACGGCTTTCGCCTCGATCCCGTCCGGCGCCTGTTGACGCTCGGCGGCGAGCCCGTACCGATCACTCCCAAAGCCCTGTCGATCCTCGCCGCCCTGCTCGAGCGGCCGGGCGAGGTGATGGAGAAGAAGGAGCTGATCGAGAAGGTCTGGCCCGGAGTCTTCGTCAGCGAAGCGAACCTGACGCAGAACATCTTCTCCCTGCGCAAGACCCTGCGCGAGCGGGCGAACGACACCCACTACGTCGTCACCGTCCCCAGTCAGGGCTACAAGTTCGTCGGCGAGGTCCGGCGGATCGAGCGGTTCGCCACGTCGGAATTCCCCATCGTCACGATGGAATCGCTGGCGATGGAGCCGGTCCCGATGGCTCCGGTCGCGATGGAGCCGCCGCCGGCCGTTTTTTCTCCTGCAATCCCGGCTCAGGCAATCCCGGCTCCGGCCGCCGAGGAGGCCGCGGTCTTCGGGGACGAGACGATGGCCGCCGCCATTCCCGCCCCGCCGCCGGACTCCCGTCTTCCCCTGGCCATATGGGGGGTGCTGGCCGCGCTGGTGGTGACCGGCGCGGTGCTCGCCGTTTTCCTCTTTCCGACCCCCCGGGCGGCGCGCGGCTCGGCGGCCGGCGCGAGCTCGCCCGTGCGCTCCGCGATCGCGGTGCTCGACTTCAAGAGCCTCTCGCCGGGCAAGGGCACGCGCTGGCTCCAGTCGGCCTTCGCGGAGATGCTGACCACCGAGCTCGCCGCCGGCGGATCGATGCGCGTGATCCGCGGAGAGGCCGTCGCGGACGCTTTGAGGTCGCTCGCCATCCGCGATCCCAGCAGCCTGGGGCGCGCCGAGCTCGAGCGGCTGCACCAGATGCTGGGCGCCGACCTGGTCGTCGTCGGCTCCTACACCCCCATTGGCGGCAGGATCCGTCTCGACCTCAGGGTGCTGCAGGCCCCGGAAGGGGACACCGTGGTCTCCCTGATCAAGACCGGCCCGCAGTCGGGTCTCTTCGAGCTGGTCTCGGGGACCGGCGCGGAGCTGCGGAAATCCCTCGGTTTCGCCGAGCTCTCGCCCCGGCAGGTCCTGGAGGTCCAGGCCTTGCGGCCGTCGAGCCCGGAGGCCTCGCGCCTCTACGTCGACGGCCTGACGCTGCTGCGCAAGTTCGATCCTCCGGGAGCGCTCCGGTCCCTGCAGAGCGCCGCTCAGGTGGAACCCGGCTCCGCGGTGATCCACGCCGAGCTCTCCCAGGCGTGGTCGTTCATGGGATACGACGCCCGGGCCCAGGAGGAAGCCCGTAAGGCAGTGGCGCTCGCCGTCGCCTTGCCCCGAGAGCAGAGGCTCGCCATCGAGGGCCGCCTGCACAGGGCCAGCAAGGATTGGGAGAAGGCCAGCCAGACCTACCGGACCCTCTGGACCTTCTTTCCGGATGACATCGAGTACGCGCTGCAACTGGCCGAGAGCCTCCTGGCCGGCGGGCGGGGTGCCGAGGCGGCGTCCATCCTTGCCGCCGCGCGCAAGCTGCCGCCGCCGGTGGGTGAGGATCCGCGCATCGATCTCGTCGAGGCGAGGAACGCCCGGCGCCTCGCCGATTTCGCCACCGAGAAGAGCGCCGGCGAGAGGGCGGCGGCCAAGGGCAGGAGGTCCGGTCAGCGCCTGGTGACCTCCCAGGGGCTGATCATGCAGGGCGACGCGCTGGTGAGGACGGGACACCCCGAGGAGGCGATCCGCCTGTTCCGGGAGGCGGTGGAGCTCGCCAAAGCAGGCGGGTTCCAGTGGGGGACGGGCATGGCCCTGGCGAACCTCGGGGTAGGTCTGCAAGTCCTCGGCGACCTCGACGGCGCGCAGAAGGCGAACGAGGAGTCGCTCGCCATCGCGCGCCGCCTGGGCACCGCCGTGGGGATCGCGGCGCAGCTCGACGGCCTGGGGGAGCTGAGCCAGGAGCGCGGGGATCTCGCCAAGGCCTTCTCGCTGCTGGAGCAATCCCTCGATTGGTACGTCAAGCTCGGGGATCGGGTGTCGCAGACGCGCGTCTTGAACCGGTCCGGCACCGTCCTCCTCGCCCAGGGGGATCTCGTGGAAGCGAAGCGGCGGTTCCAGAGCTCGTTGACCCTCAGCCAGGCGGTGGGAAACCGCATCTACCAGGGTCTGGCCCTGGGCAACCTGGGGAACGTCCTGGCGCTCGAGGGCGATCTCGGTGAGGCCCGGCGCCGCCACACGGAGGCCTTCGCCCTCCTGGCCCGGGTGGGGGACGCGTCCCTCGCCGCTTCGGAGCTGGCGGCGTCGGCGGACGCCGCGGCGCGTCTGGGCGAGCTCCGCTCCGCCTGGCAGCAGTCGGCGCGCGCCCTGGAGGCGAAGCGGCAGTCGGGCGACCGGATCGGCGTCGGCCGGCTCCTCGGCTCGCGCGCCTGGCTCGCCTATGAGCTGGGCGATCTCGCCGCCTCCCAGGCGCTCGCCGAGGAGCAGCTCCGGATCGGCCACCAGACGGGCGCGAGGTCCCTGGTCGCCTGGGCCCTCCAGAACCTGGGGCGGATCGAGCTCGCCGCCGGCAACCTCGCTGGCGCCCGCAAGTCCCTCGAGGAGTCGCTGCGGGTGAGCTCCGATCTCAAGGAGGACCTGCGGGCCATGGAGGTCCGTCTCGATCTCGCCGCGCTGGCGCTGGCCGCGAACCGCCCGGACGAGGCCGCTCCGCTCGTCCGCCAGACGGTGGCCTGGTACCAGACCCGTGGAATGGTGAGCGGTGAGGTCCGGTCCCTGGCGCTGCTCGCCGAATCCCTCCTGCGCCTGGGGTCGTGGGAGGAGGCCTCCAGGATCGCCCTGGCAGCCCGCGGGCGGCTGGAGGGCAGCGAAGACCAGGAGCTGCGCACCAGCGTGGCGATCTCCCTGGCCCGCTTCGAGATGGCCGCCGGGAAGCCTCAGGAGGCGCTCCGGCTCTTGCGCCAGGCGGCCGCGGACGCCGAGAAGGCGGGCTTCGCCGTCGCCGGGCTGGAAGCACGGCTGGCCCTCGGCGAGATCCAGACCGGCCTGGGGGATCCGGCGGCGGGCGCCGCCCTCGCGGCGGTGCGAAAGAAGGCGGAGACGCTCGGCTTCAAGCGCCTCGCCGTCAGCACCGGGCTGCCGCCTGCCCCCTCGGTTCCCCGGACGCTGGTCTCGGGCTGAGGGCCGCCCCTACGACAGTCCTTCCCTTTTCCCCTACTTCTTCCCTGCCACCCCCATCTCCTCCAGCAGCGGCCGGGCCGCCTCACCCTGGAGGGTTTCGAGGATCCAGAGCAGGTAGCGCACGTCGGCGCTGACGTTCCGCGCCACCTCCGGGTTGTAGCCGAAGTCGTTGGCCACGTTCTCCCACACCCGGTCGAAATTGACCCCTACGAGCTCGCCGCGGCCATTGACCACGGGGCTGCCGGAGCTGCCGCCGGTCGTGTCCGCGTCGGCCAGGAAAGCCACCGGAACGTCCTTCAGCCTGGGGTCCGCCCAGCGGCTCCGCGGCGCCTGAGGGACGGCCGCCAGCAGCTCGGGCGGCGCGTTGAACGGCTCCTCGCCCGTGTACTTGGCGGCGACGCCGGAGACGGTCGTCTGCGGCTCCATCCAGACGGCGTCGCGGGGGCTGTAGCCCCGGACCTTGGCGAAGCTGACGCGCAGAGTGCCGTTGGCGTCCATGGCCACGGGCCGGCCGGCGTGGGCGATCACGGCCCGCTGCCAGCGGGGACGGAGGCGGGAGATCGCCCCCTGCAAGCGGTCGTTCCGCTCCTTGAGCGCCCGCAGCTCGCCGTCGAGGCCGAAGGCCAGGTCGAGGAGGGGATCGCGCCGGGCGCGGAGCTGCTCCTCGCTCTCGTCGAACATCTTCTTGCGCTCCGCGAGGTCCGTCACCCGTGTGCCGGCGAGGAGGGCGTCCACCTTGGCCCGGCCGCCGAGGAACGCCTCGAGGGCGGGCACGCGGCTCCCCTCCGGCAGGCTGGCGAAGCGGGCCAGCGTATCGGCGAGCAGGGCGGCCTCGGTCGGCAGATGCATGCGCTTCTGGTCGCGGTCGAGCCGTTCGGCCAAGCGCTCGCGGTTGCGCTCCTGATAGTCCGGCTCGCGCTCGAGGTCCGGCTTCGTCTTCTCGCCCGCCCGACGGACCAGGGTGAGCGCGAGGTCGAGAGGCTTGGCGCCGTTCTTCGCCTGATCGAGCAGGAAGTCGCGGTCCCACGTCTTCTGCCGCTCGGCCATCAGCCGGTCGAGCTCGTCGTGAGCCTCCACGGCACCCTTCTGGTCCGTGTGCTTCGCCGCCCAGGCCAACACCTCCCGCTCGGCCCCGGCCTTGCGCTCCAGGATGCGCCCGCGGCGGATGCCGTCCACCTGCCCGCGCCCATTCTTCTCTCGGTTGGCGAGCGTCTTCATGCGGTCGGCGAGGGCGATGCGCGCCGTCTCGTCCTGCTCCGAGGCGGCCTCCATGAGATCGATCCAGGAGCGGTAGAGCGCCGAGCGGCGGGGGAAGAAGAGCTCCGCCCGCTCGCGCATCTCGGCCTCCGTGTACGACCGGAAGGTCTGGCTGCCGGGATAGCCGGCCACCATGACGAATTCGTCCGGCGCAACGCCGCGCGCGGCGACGGGGAAGTAGTGCCTGGGCCGCAAGGGAGCATTGCCGTCCCCCTGCGGCGCCGGCTGGCCGTCCGGTCCGGCGTAGACCCGCAGCAGGGCGAAGTCGCCGGTATGGCGGGGCCAGCTCCAGTTGTCCACATCGCCGCCGTATTCGCCCACCGCCCGCGGCGGCGCGTAGACCAGCCGCACGTCCGGAAACTCCAGGCTGTCCACCAGCACGTAGCGCAGCCCGTCGTCGAACGAGGCCACCTGGCACCGGTGGTGCTCGGCCTTCTCGCATTGCGCGACCATCTCCTTCTGCTTGCGTTCGATCGCCTGGTACCGCGCCAGATCGTCCGCCTCCTTGGGCACCGCGGCCTCGATCTCGGCGGTGACGTCCGTGGCCTTGTGGGGGATGGTGGCGCGGGTGCCGGCCCCGGGCAGCTCCTCGGCCTGGGTGCGGGCCAGGAACCCATGGGTGATCAGATCCTTCTCGGGCGTCGAGTGCTGCTGCAGGATGCCGAAGGCGCAATGGTGGTTGGTGATCATCAGCCCCTGGGGCGAGATGAAGCCCGACGAGCAGCCGTCGATCCTCACCGCCGCCTCCAGCAGTCCGCCGCCCTCCTTGCTCCACAGCTTCTCCGGCGGAACCTGGAGGCCGAGCTCGCGCAGCCACTTCGGATCGTGCTCGAGCACCTGCTCGGGGGTCCATTTTCCTTCCACGGCGAAAGCTCCTGAAGAGACGGCCCAAAGGGCGAGGACGAAGAGAGAGGCGGCACGAGTTCTCATGGCCGGGAAGTCTAGCCCAGGCCGGACGGAATCCGCCCGTCAAAAGCGAACCTGCCGTGGTCCAGGGCGGCCACACAGGGCCGCCCCTACAGAGCTCACCAATCTATAGGACTAGAGAACGAGGCTCTCCCTTCTCCCCCGCGATAGAGAAGAGAGAGCCCATTCATTACCTTCAGTTGTCAAAGAGCGCACAAAACCCAATCAGGTCCAGGAACAGACTTTTAGACCACGGATTTGCTCCGGATCCACGAGAAAAGAGCATCCCGGCCTGGAAGAGACTCTATTCTCCCGAGAAAAGACCAATTAGCGGCTCGATTAACTGAAGGCTCCGAATCCGCACTCTTTTCCCGGTCCTGATGACTGCGGACCGGAGCATAATCCCCTGGTCAGAGAGTTTCAAGCCTATTTCGTGGCCAATTGATCTCCATCTTGTCCAATAGACCTCCCGTCCGGAGCAAAAGACCTTTTGCGCCGGCAAAAGACTTTTTGAAAAGATCGGGGAGTCAATTACGAAGTTTATCTTGACGAGATCTGAATCCAGGAGTTATATTTCGCCCCGCTTCTAACGGGTGACGGCTCTTTGAAAACTGAATCCGATCAGGCGGGCGCCAGTGGGCGGCTGGCCCCGCCTGTCTAGTATCTTTCCTCTACACCTATCTTGTCGTAGGTAAGCAGTGGCATGGTCTTCCAATTGCGGTTAGAGTGTACCCTAACCTATCTTCTGTTCCTTCGGAGGTCCGATCATGAGTCAGACAGAACGCAACAAGAGAAACGCCATGGAGTTCTATGACCTCATGTTCAATCAATGCAAGCCCTCCGAGGCGATCGAGCTCTACGCCGGCGCGACATACATCCAGCACAATCCTCATGTCGCGGACGGCAAGCAAGCGTTCATCGAATACTTCGAACGCATGGCCAGGGAGTACCCAGGTAAACGAGTCCACTTCAAGCGTTCGGTGGCGGAGGGGAACCTGGTCGTGCTCCACTGCCACCAGGAATGGCCGACCGATGCGAACAAAGACTGGGCAGGCATCGACATTTTTCGCTTTGACGACGACGGCAAGATCGTCGAGCACTGGGACGTACTGCAAGTGGTGCCCGGACAGTCCGCCAACGGGAATACGATGTTTTAGTCCTTATCCTGACAGCGAGGTCGTGGGTTATGAGTAACCAGTTTCCGCCGTATCCCGAGGGCCATGACTACTACGGGCCCTTCGCGGAGGAGACACTTACGGATGGCTTCATTGACGAGCCTTAGAGACCAGAGTAAGATATGTATGTCTCATAGATTGAATGATATAGGCCATTCTCGCCAGCGGCTAAAGACGGTCCGGTCTCTGTCGCGAAGCAATCTGGCGGTAGTACGGTGAAGTAGACCTAAACGTTCGGCGGCGGTCGGAGCCGTTTCTGGTTCCGGAAAACACGAAACGGAGGTCGGAAATGTCAGAGCACGACGTGGACGAGAGCCATCTGGAGCCATCCAGCAATACAGTGATCGGGCGTGGCATCAAAATCCTCGGCGAGACGGTGGCGCCGGGAGCCAGCCTGGTCCTGGATGGTGAGATCCTCCCCGGAGCGGCCCACCTGGTCGGCGGCCTCGTGGCCCGCTGGGCCTTCGGGCCGGTCGGTTGGCTCCTCGTGGCTGCCAACTCCTATTCGAAGTCGGTTACGGGCAAGAGTCTGACGGAGCACCTCCAGAGCACGCGCCCGGCAGGGGCGATCGAGAGCATCAGGTCCGAGTCCTGAGGCGGCGCAGCGGTTCTTCACACTGGCGACGTCGGGATACTGACAGCGGTTCCTCCTTCGTGGTGTGGGAAGGCGCGAGGGGCGCGGCCGCCGTTCTCTACACCCCGCGATAGATAGGCGAGAGTTGCGAGGGGGCTACACGAAAAAACGGCCGGAGAACGTTCGTCAGCATGCGTGATACAGCCACCGACAAGCCCTCGCTGTGGGGCGTGGTCATCGCTTTGCTCTTGGGTGCGGGGATGCTCGTGGACGCCGGAGTCACCGCGTTCGGGGGCAACTGCGCCTCGCTCGAAGTCCCGACGTCCATCTCCTATCGCGCGTTGGGAACTGCGATGCGCTCCCTGTGCGAGCGCTGGGGACCGTTCGTCCCGGCGGCGATCGAAGCGCTCTTTGCGGCGGGCGTGCTGGCCTTCGCCGTTTCCTTGCTGCGCGAACGCCAGCGCGTCGCCGTAAGAGGCCAACCGACCAAATAGTTGCTCCGTCTGACGGTGCTCAGGCGTTAGACGTCGGAAGCGCGCTACCCTTGCACATTTCAGCCAACATAGGAGTTCCGAATGCGAAGAGTCACAGGCATTGGCGGCATCTTCATGAGCGCCAAGGATCCCAAGGCGCTATGCGATTGGTACAAGAAGCACCTCGGGATCGACGTTCAGGACTGGGGTGGAGCGGCCTTCGACTGGACTGACTCCGAAGGCAACCCGACCAAGGGAACCACGGCCTGGTCGATCGGTCCATCAGACGGCAAGCACTTCGCTCCGAGCAAGTCGACCTTCATGGTCAACTATCGAGTCGAAGATCTGGCAGCACTTCTCAAAGCATTGCGGGAGGAGGGTTGTGACGTGCTCGAGAAGACCGACGACTCGGAGTACGGGAAGTTCGGATGGGTCATGGATCCAGAGGGCAACAAGGTTGAGCTCTGGGAACCGCCACAAGGTCAATGAAGATCGGTTGCTCGCGAGGAGAACTGGATCGCGGGCCCCGTTGAGTCGCTTGCCGGTCTCGCCGTAGAAACCGAACTGGCTGATACCGATGGTCGACTGGTTTAGTACGTTGGCAGCAGGGAGCGAGCTCCCGATAGACTCCGCCTCACAGTTGCAGGAGCGAGGCTTCGTCGTAATTCCCGGCCCGGAGCCGTTCGGCCGGATGGAACTGCTGGTCGATGCATACACCGCCGCCATGGCATCGGCGACCGGCGACGACATCAAGATCGGTAGTACCTCGACGAGGGTGAGTGATTTCGTGAATCGAGGGGCCGAGTTCGACAGCCTGTACGTATTTCCGCCTCTGCTCGAGGCGTGCTGCCGCGTCATCGGCCGACCGTTCAAGCTCAGCTCGCTGCTCGGGCGGACTCTGCGGCCGAGAGCGCCTGCCCAGGAACTTCACGCCGACGTTCGGCATGACTCCGCCGATTGGCCGCTCCTCGGCTTCATCCTTATGGTCGACGAGTTTCGGCCCGACAACGGCGCTACCCGCTTCGTACCGGGCTCGCACCGGTGGTCGGGAACCCCGGAGGAAACTATTTCAGATCTGCGGGCCCAACACGACGGGCAGGTTTTGGCGTGCGGCGATCCGGGCTCACTGCTCGTGTTCAACGGGTCCGCATGGCATGGTCACACCGCAAACACGTCGAGCGGGCCGCGCCGATCGATCCAAGGCGCGTTCATTCCGCGGGAGGGGCGTGCCGGGACCGACTTCGCGGCCCGCATGCGACCCGAGACGCGCGCGCGACTCGGGCCACTCGCGCGGCATGTGCTCGCGCTCTGACGGGTCGTCTTGAAAGTTTAGCCAGACAGGACCGGGGTTCTGGAGCGATCCGAGCGGGGATCGCTTCTGTCGGGCCCCTTTGGGGCTCGGAACGGAGATGGGCCCGTATCCCCGGGGTTGCCGCCCCAGGCTGATCAAATTCCGCCCCTCCAGGGCGAGACCGGGTCTCCGATTCTGTCTGTCTGAGTTCCGGGCGAGACGTGTGTAAGGGGATGCGCTTCAGCGCTAGTACCTCGTCACCGCAGATGTGATGGGTATCGGTGCCCTCCTTACTCCTGGAGAGACTACAATTTCTCTCCAGGAGGAAATCGATGCGGAAACTCTATGTGGTCACCCTCAGCCCCGAGGAGCGATCGAGCTTGGAA
>DATFNZ010000065.1:0-19388 GCA_035266085.1 Thermoanaerobaculia bacterium | reverse complement strand
CGAACTGCATCGGCCAGATGGCCGAGCGCCGGGCCCAGTTGAAGATCTTGTCGTAGGTCGTGGTGAGGACGTTCGCCTCGGCCGAATCCATCAAACCCAACGCAGAGCCCCCCGGTTCCAGATGTAGACGTACCCCGTGATGAGGATCGCCAGAAAGACCACCATCTCGATGAACCCGAAGAGCGCCAGCTTGTCGAACATCACCGCCCAGGGGAACAGGAAGATGGTCTCGACGTCGAAGATGACGAAGAGGACCGCGATGAGGTAGTAGCGGATCGAGAAGCGGTGGTCGTGGGCGAAGCTCTCGGGCTCGTTGCCGCACTCGTAGGGATCCAGGTTCGTGGTCGGCGCTCCGCCATGCCGCAGCAGGCGGGCAGCCATGAGGCTCACGATCAGGAAGCCGATGGCGACCAGCGTGAACACGAGGATTGGCAGGTAGCTCGTCATGGTAGAGCCCGTCACCTCCGCCGTAACAACCGTTTTGGACCCCTTTCGCTTGACGCGGGCGTATTCTTTACCGGCGAGGGCGGCGTGTCAAGGAAGGGTGAGGCGTTCCGCCGCGGTCTCAGGACAGGCCCGGCTGCCGCGTCGCGGCATCGGGAGTCCTTCAACCCTCCCAGTCCACCTCCAACTCGTCCGGGAGGTCCTCTAGATAGAGAAGCCTAGGGACTCCAGCCTCGTCGCAGAGCTCGTCCAGGGTGGCGACGGAGCCGTCGTCGAAGAGAACGTCGCCCCGGACGATGAACTGGAGCCCCCAGGAGAGGGGAGGCTCCCGTTTCTCGGGATGCTGGGCGAGATCGGTCAAGAGGGCCCGGTCCTCTGGCGTGGCGCGCCGGGCCAAGTGGCGGGCCAAGGCGGGCCAGAGGGGATCGAGAGAGGGCTCATACCGCGCAAGAGTCTCGTTCAGCGCGCTGCCGTGGTCGCCAGGATGCAACGAGAGCCGGCAGGCTGCAGAGAGGATTTGAGTTTCCGGAGCCCGAGGCCTAGTTAGAAAATGAGCCAAGGTTGTTCTGGCGCCTATACGCCCGAACGACGTTGCTTCGACTTGCGCAAAACTCTCATATCGAAATGAGTTCTCCTTTCCGCCAAATACAGCAGTAACATCGCGCAGCAAATAACCGGCCAAGCTGTTAACTTCGCTGTTAATGTTGGGGCTAACGAAGCGTCGGACCGGTTGGCGGGTTAGGTAGGAAGCTATGCAGGGAGCCAAATAGTTAATGACTACACGAGCGCAGTCGCTAGCCACGTCGAGAGTAAAATGGCCAGAAAAATAGCGACCGAAGTAGCGACCTACGTCGCGCGCCAAGTCACGAGCGGCGACATGAGCCAAGTCGCTAGCGGTCGAACGAGCTAAGTCATCTGCCATGCTACGAGCAAAGTGACCTGTAAGGTAGCCGGTAAAGAATCCGTCAAAGTATATATCAGTGTGACGAACGAAGCGACGAGCAACGCTTAATTCGTTACTAACCCGACCTTGGCCAATCAAATGGCGAATTAGCAGCTTTATTTCTACTCGGGAGATGCCCATGGCGACAGCGGATTGGAGCCTCAAACTTAGAATACGACGATCACCTGGCCAGACATGCAGCAACCCAATCATTTGAGGACCAGCGGGCCAGAGAGGGACACCGGAGCACAAAAGTCTACCTGCTGCAACGGAGTTAGGGCTCGGAGCCACCTTTTTATCGAGTCCCTCAATCAGACAACGGTTCACCAGAGACTTTGGGACTAGGACAGCAAGAACCTTTGGCCTCAGGATTTCCTGAAGGAAGTCCGTTATACGAAAACACTCCAACCAATTTGCACTGAGGCTCTGCTCGCGAAGCCTCGTAGCGAGAGCCTGCTTGCGAGCGTCCTGCTGACTGGTTGCCCAAAAGAAGGCACACCGATGGGGCTTATAAGTCCGATTCATCAAAAACTCGGTTTGCCAGTGCTCCCTCCACGCCTCGAACTGAAGTTCATTCCCCAATCCATCGGCAAGAAAGGCTCCGACGAGGGTGAGTCCCTCTGGCTCGCCATTCATTAAAGATTCCATGACCAATTCCAGCTTGTTAGGGCTATGCTTTTCAATTAGAGCTGCCCAGAGCCTCAACGTCTCCCACCACTCATCCCGGCCTTTTCGGCTGTCAAATCCCTCTTTGCGCTCATCGGCACCCTCGATATTGGCATTGAGGTACCAAGCCGTGAGGTACTCCTGAAAGCTAAGGTGGGCGAAAGCTAACGTACCGTCGGCCCGATCCGTGAACAGTCCGGCCGGCCCTGCGAGCCAAGCCAAGAAGCCCATCCTTTGATTCGCGTTCCAGTCCCCAGGCAGGAGTGCAGCCATTCCGTCCCAATCGCGGACGATTGGAGATCGACCTGATGTTTTATATCCCTCGTCTTGAAGACCGAAAGAGAGACCCGCCACCACCCGCATGCGCTTCTCGCTGTCCTCAGGCCTCCATTGCTCATGGATAAGAAGCGCTCCTTCTTCAGCTTTCCGATCAGGCAGAGCAGTCAGGAGATTGTCGATGCACGCTTCGTAGAGAAGATGCCGTTTGTCAGGAAGCGACCGGGAACGGCCGATCAGCAGCAGCATTGTGAGAAGTAGGGCCGTACGGGCCAAGGCACGAGGTTCGGGGGAACGCTCCAATGCACTCCAGAACCTCCCAACTTCCTTGCCAGCCGTAAGCTCGTCCTCTCCGTAGCACTGGCGGAAGAAGCAGCGCGAGAAGTCCTTGATCTCTCTATCGGCTAAAGGCTGGATGTCGAGCACCTCAAAACCCTCAGCGTGCGACGGTCTTCCTTCACCATAGGGCCGGCTCGTCACCACTGCAAGCATCCGCGGGCACTTGGCCAAGAGACCGACGAGTTTCTCCCGCAACTCCTCTCCCAACTTGCCTGCCTCGTCCCAACCATCCACCAGAAGGATGGGCCGGGGACCATCCTCTGCCTCCAGAGTCTTACGCAGTTCCCTTTCCCAGCCTGTCCCCATCCGCTCGGCGGCCCAGGCGTCGAGGAACGATGCGAGCGACCTTGCCGCGCCGTGGCAACCGGGGGACTGCCAGTAGCGGGCGAGATCGCGAACCACCAGCATCAGAGGCAGTGCCCGCTCCTCGCGAAGGAGCCTACGGAAGGTCCACCTCATCCAGGTGGTCTTCCCGGCCCCCGCGGCGCTTCGGATGGCAAGGGGCTGCCTCCGGACCAGAAGAGCGTCTGGAGTCATAGGCTTCCCCCGATCCGTCCTGTTGACGGCAAACCCCTCGGCCAGGCGCAACGGCTGGTACATCTCATCCAACCCGGCCTCGATGGGCTTGCCGGCACCTCCAGCTTGCGCCACCCCGACCGGCGCAAGGTCCCAGCGTGCGAAAGAAGCGCCAAGGCTCAGGCGGTAGGTCCGCACGAAAGCGGACGAACCAGTTGGGGACCTGCTCTTGATTTGCTTGCGGGCTTTCTTAGGCTCGAAGCCAGACGGCAGGTAGAGATCCTTGATGTATCCCGAGGGCTCCACAGGGTCGGCGACGAAGGATCCACGGCGAAGTTCGCCCTCCGTGCGGCCTCTCGCGTCATAGACCAGACTCCGGGCTCGAATCTCCTTCTTGCCAGTTTCCAACTCAATCAGGCGTAGCGAGAGCGGTTCGTCTCCAGGAAGCTTGTCCGCATTCAGGGTGAGACTCCCAGAGGAGAGCACGGCCGCGCGGCCCTTGGCTTCGCTTCGCCAGTCCCAACTCTGCTCATCCTTGGCATGGTGGTGTCCATGGAGAACGAGTTGAACGTGAGCGTCCTCGACGATCGCCTTCAGGTGCTCCCTTCCCTCGAAGCCCAGCATGTCGCCCTCATAGCGAGCGGCCAGATCTGGGGCCAGTCCTTTCTTCTCGATCTCTTTCCGCCAGTTCGCAATGTTCGACGCCACAGTTACTACCGGGTTGTGGTGGAGAGTGACGATCTTCAGCCAGCCGGATTTCTCCGATGAGCGCCATTCTCCCATCAGGGCTTCAGCCTGCTCGCGGCTCAGGAGGCCAACGTGATCGGCCCGGCGATGGGATTCCTTCTCACAGGTATTGAGGGCAGCCACGGAGAGATGGAAATCCGCAAAGTTGTACAGATAGGCACCCCGCCCCAGGGGAAACGCCACCTCCGCGAGATCCTCCAAGCCGTAGAAGCTTCGGAGGAACTCCTCATAGCGACCCAACTTCACCAGATCCATCCGCCTCCGGAGCTCGCCTTCGTCAAAGCCTTCCTCTTCCTGGTCGGCTTCAACCTTCTTGCAGGCGGGCCAGGAGACGTCATGGTTTCCCGGCACGAAGACGAAGCGCCTGCGTTCGAGCCCCAGTTCTCCCGCGAGCGCGGCGAGAAACAGCTCCCCTTCCTTGAATTCCGACGGCTTGCCGGACTCGGCGATGTCGCCCGTCACGGCGACGAGATCGATGCGCGAGTCTTTCGCGAAGCTTCCGCGGGCGGCGTTCAGATCCTTGAAGAAGGCCTTCCCCAGCTTCGTAAGGTCTTCGCCTTTGAAGCGGCTGTGGGTACCGAAATGGAGATCCGACAGGTGCAGAAGGATCATGGCGACCTCGCGACTCCGATTTGTTTACGTCAGCCCATCCCTTTACATACATCTTCGGTCGCCTGCATGAGCCCCGAAGGGGTGAAAGGCATAAAGCCTGGCGCTTCAGCGCCAGGAAAGCCCATTCCTCTACTCCAAGAAGCCCTGAAAGGGTGCAGGCAGCTCACCTTGCCTCTGCCTGCGCCCTTTCAGGGCTTGGAATCATCAGGTGCTCCAACCTGGCGCTGAAGCGCCAGGCTTTATGCCTGTGCCCCTTCGGGGCGCATCCACTGCGGAGCCCCGATGAGATACTTATTTCGTTGCGGGCCCTGAGGAGATCATTCTACCCTGGACGGACGGCCTCACCGCCGGTCCCGGATGATCGTCTCCGAAACGGGCTCTCCGCGGACGACGACGCCCCTCAGCCCCTTGGGCTTTCCTCCCTGCCACTCCACCGCTCCGTCATTGACGAGCTTGCGGAGCTCCGGGCTTGATGGGATAAGCTCGGCAAGTTGGTTCTTTGAGGTCATGGGCAAGACTATCGGGGTTCAGGACTCCAGCCGTCAAGGTCTGGCGTGGCCACGGTGGGGACAAAGGACGGCTCCGCTCGCGTCAGCCCATCCTGGCAGGCGTTCAGGGAGCCTTGGCGGCTCTGCCGCCAACCTTGGCGAGACTTCCGCCAGTCCTGGTGAGACGTCCGCCCACTCCGGCGGGACCTTCGCCAACCCTGGCGAGCCTTTCGCCAGCCCTAGAAGGTCATTCGCCAACCTTGGCGAGACGTCCGCCAACCCTGGCGAGTGGTCCGCCCGCCCCAGCGGGACCTTCGCCAACCCTGGCGAGACGTCCGCGAACCCTGGCGGATCGTTCGTTGAACCTGGCGAGACGTCCGCCAGCTCTGGCGGGACCTTCGCCAGCTCTTAAAGATCGTCCGCCAGCCTTATCGAAACGTCCGCCAACCCTTGCGCGCTGTCCGCCCGGCGGCTTGGACGGCCTGGAGAAGCGGGCGGGCTTTCCGGATTCCTTCTGAGTTATCGCCCCTGCACTCCCGGCTCGAACAGCCCACTGCCAAACCCGAGCCCGCCACCATATACTGACCCTGCTGAGGAGGAGAGTATGGCCAGGACCCGGGAAGCGCGCGTTTTGCTGGAAGACGAAGAATACGAGCGGCTGGAGACTCTCGCGAGTCAGCGGCGAGTCTCGATTTCGGACCTGATCCGCGAAGCCGTGCGGGACCGCTTCACGCCTTCGGCCGAGCAGCGCCGACGAGCGGTCGAGGCGATCTGCCGAATCAACATTCCTCTCCCGGAATGGGATGTCCTGGAAGCGGAGATCGCAGACACCCATGGCAGCGATCTTCCTTGACACCAACATCTTTCTCTATGCAGTTGGCGCGGATCAATCCCTGCGCGAAGCCAGTCAACAGGTTCTGCGGCGAGTCGCGGAAGGAGATCTCGTCGCAACGACGAACTCGGAGGTCGTTCAAGAGATCATCTTTGTCTTGGGCCGCAGAGGCAGAAAGGATGAGGCCCTGGATCTGGCCCGCAGCACGATCCTGCTTTTCCCCGATCTTCTGCCAGTAACCCGATCCGACATGCTGGCCGCCTGCGAGCTCATGGAGCGCTATCCAAGCCTACCTCCGCGAGATGCCATCCATGCGGCCACGATGATCAACAACGGAATTGGCTCCATCCTATCCGTCGACCATCACTTCGACGACGTTGTCGAGATCACAAGGTTGCCGCTAGACCTGTAAGACGGATGGGCCAGCAGCGCCGTCACTCCCAGGAATCCCTCTCGCGCTCGATGGCGGCCGCGCCGCCCTCTTCCCGCCACATCTCGGCCCCAAGACCCCGCGTCGCTTCCGTCCAGCCGCCTGGTGCCACGCTCAGAACGACTTGATTTCCCTCCCAACTGAGATAGACGACATCGCCTGCCCGCACTCCGAGCCGACGGCGCACCTCTTTAGGGATCGTGATCTGGTACTTGTCCGTCAACTTTGCGGCCGAGACAACCATCGGGCACCTCCTTCCCTTACATTATGCCTTTGAGGTAAGGAGAGTAAGCGGACTAAGCCGAACCTCGGCGAGGAATACCCTGCCTTCCTCTACAATGCCATGCCTGTCGCCCGCCAATACCATCATGCGCTCCTTCCGCTCCAGCTACCTCGCCAACCTCACCCTCCCCCTCGGCTCCGTCTGGCTGATGACCGACATCGCCGAGGCCAAGGGGCGGCAGGATCTCTATACCCGGCGCCCTCCCGAAACCTTGGCGACTCTCCGTGAGACCGCCCTGGTCCAGAGCGTCGAATCCTCGAACCGCATCGAGGGCGTCACCGTCGCCCCGGACCGCCTCCGCCCTCTCGTCCTGGAGAACTCCCAGCCCCGAAACCGGTCCGAGGAGGAGATCCAGGGGTATCGGCGGGCTCTGGAGCTGATCCACGGCGATCCCCAGGATCTGGCGATCACGCCCGAGCTCCTTCAGCGGCTCCACGCCCTGATCCAGGAGGGCAGCGGCGACGCCGGGCAGTGGAAGAGGGTGGACAACGAGATCGTCGAGATCCGTGAAGGCGCTCCCCCGGTCATCCGGTTCCGTCCGGTGGGGGTGGCGGAGACGCCGGCAGCGGTCGAGGAACTGTGCCTGCTCTACCGGCACGCCCTGAACCAGAGCCTTGCCCCGCCGATCGTGGCCGTCGCCGCGCTGGTCTTCGACTTCCTCTGCATCCATCCGTTCCGGGACGGCAACGGACGGATCTCCCGGCTCCTCACCCTCCTGGCCCTCTACCAGCACGGCTTCGAGGTGGGACGGTACGTCAGCCTGGAACGGCTCGTCGAGGAGGCGCGGGTGGAGTACTACGAGGTGCTGCGCGTCAGCTCGGAGGGATGGCACGAGGGACGCCATGACCTCATCCCCTGGCTCAACTACTTCCTGACGATCCTGAAGAGGGCGTATAGGGAGCTCGAGAAGGCGGCTGGGTAGGGTCGCCGTGATCCTGCCCCCACCCCCGCTCCCCGGCTTTCTGGAGCCGCTCCTCCCATTCCGCAGGGCGGCCTACGCCCTTCAATCCGGCCCTGACGCCGGACGCCGCATCCACTTCATCGATCAGGGAGAGCCGGCGGCCCGGCCGGTCCTGATGCTGCACGGCAATCCCACGTGGAGCTTCCTGTGGCGGAAGGTGATCGCACTGCTGCCGGGATACCGGTGCGTGGCTCCGGACCTCCTCGGCCTTGGATTCTCGGACCGGCTGCCGCGGATGGCGGACCATTCGGTGGAACGGCATGGGGCGGCGATCGCGGAGCTGGTCGAGGCGCTCGACCTTCGCGGGGTGATCCTGGTGGCTCAGGACTGGGGCGGCCCCATCGCCGCTCAGGTGGGGGCGCGGCTGCCGGAGCGGATCGCCGGGCTCGTGCTGGCCAATACGGCAGTCATCATCCCCAAGCATCCGCGGGGGACCTGGTTCCACAAGTTCGCGCGGGTGCCGGGGGTGAGCGACCTCGTCTTCCGGGGGCTGGGGTTTCCGCAGAACGTGCTGGGGCGGGTCCAGGGGGACCGGCGCTCGATCCGCGGCGAGGTGGCCCGCGCCTACCGGTGGCCCCTCCGGACCTGGCGGGACCGCCTGGCGCCGCTCGCCCTGGCGCGGATGGTCCCCGACGGGCCGGATCACGTGAGCATGCCGGCCCTGCGCCGGGGTGAGGCGTGGGTGCGCTCGTTCACGGGTCCGGTGTCGCTGGTCTGGGGCATGGCCGATCCCATCATGGGCCCGGCCCTGCGGAGGCATGAGAGGGAGCTGCCGCGGGCCGCCGTCACGCGGACGGGCGCCGGCCACTTCCTTCAGGAAGAGGTGCCGGCGGAGCTGGCGTCCGCCGTGGCAGGCATGGCGGCCTGATTCTTCTTCCGGATCTCCCGGCGCCAGCTCAGGACGGTGGGCAGCAGCGTGATCGCGATGAGCGACGTGCACGTTGCCCCCAGGATGGCGACCTTGCCCGTGGAGATCAGCCCTGGGTAGTGGGAGAAGGTGATCGAGCCGAAGCCCACGATGGTCGACAGCGCCGCCGCCACCACGGCCTTGCCGGTCTCGAGCATGCCGCGCTCGTACTCCTCGTCGGAAAAGTCCCGCACCTCCAGGTAGCGGTGCAGCACGTGAACGCCGTAGTCGACCCCGATGCCGATGATCATCGTGGTGACGAAGACGTTGATGAAGTTCATCTGGATGCCGAAGGCGGACATGGCGCCCACCATCCAGAGAATGCCCACCGTCAGCGGCGCCAACGCCATGAACGTGTGGCGCAGGGTCCGGAAGTCGAGCCAGAGGAGAAGAGCCACCAGGACGAAGCCGAGGATGCCGGCCACCCAGGCGTCCTCGAGAACCTCCCGGCGCACCGTCTGATTGACCACGTTGGTGCCCGTGAGCACGGCCTTGGGCCCCAGCGTCTCGGCCAGCCGCAGGGCATCCGGGGGCGCCTCCCGCCGCCATTGGTTGCCCGCGGGATTGAGGTAGACGGCGCCCCGCCAGCCGCCGCGGTCGGTCTTCTTGAGGAAGCGGTCCAGGAGAAGTTGGGTCTGCTTGGAGCCCCGGAAGTCCTCCACTCCCACCGGCCCGGAGAGCTGGATGGCCCGTCCGAGCAGGTCGAGCCCCGGCTCGAAGGGCTCCACCCGGAGCCCCTGCTGAGCCGCGGCCCCGGCGAAGGTGGCGCGGATGCGCGCGAGGTCGAGCCCACCCTGGCGCTCCCTCTCCAGCCAGTCGAGGACCTCGCGCTGCTGGTCCGGCGGCGGGATCAGCGAGGTCACGCCGCTGTAGCCGTAGAGAGATCCCTGGTGGACGAGCTTCCGAGCCCCCTCCGCCGCCTTGGCCGCCAGCGCCACCACCTCCTCGGGGGAGTCGCCGGAGAGCAGCAGGGTCATGGAGTTGAAGCCGGACCCGAACTTCGCGCCGACCTCGGTCATGACGTCGAGGCCGCGGTTGCCCTGGGGGCGCATCGTCTTCATGCTCTCGTCGAAGCGGATCTGGAGCGCCGTCGCGAGCGCCACGGCGGTGATCAGGCCGCCGATCAGCAACGACACACGCCGGTGGCGGATGCAGAGGCGCATCAGCACGTCCGAGCCGAAGCTGTGCAGGAAGAGGTTGGGCTCGGTCTGCCGCCGCTCGTGGTGGTCCTCGCTCCAGGCCAGCATGGCGGGCAGGAGCAGGAACACCGCGGCGGCGCAGAACAGGATGCCGGTGCCGGTAAACAGGCCCATCTGGCGCAGACCGACGAAGTCGGTGAAGGTGAAGGCGTAGAAGGTGGCCGTGGTGGTGACGGCCCCGACGAGCACCGCGCGCCCGGAGGAGCCGCTCATGGCGAGCAGCGCCGTCTCCAGGCTGCCTCCCCGCTGGCGCTCTTCGATGTAGCGCCCGTAGGAGACGATCACGAAGTCGATCCCCAGGCCGATCAGCAGCGCCGCCACGACGCTGGTCGCCGAGCTCAGGGCCCCGACGGTGAGCTTGGCGAAGCCGAAGGTGAGGATCAGGCCGAAGACGAGCGGCAGGAAGGCGTAGATCAGCGCCCCGGGGCGGCGGAAGGCGAACAGGAACAGCAGCAGCACCCCGAGCGCCGAGGTGACGATGTTGACCACCATGTCGTAGCGGATCATCGAGGTGTCGCCCAGGGCCGTCAGGTGAGGGCCGCCCAGGCCCACCTCCGGCCTGGCCGGCGCGCCGGGCCCGGCGATCTCGCCCCAGTCGGCGAGCGTCTCCGCCACCGCCTTGTCGACTCCCCCGACCAGGCGGGCGTTCCACTTGATGTTCTGCGGCGGCCGGGCCGGCTCGGCCAGGATCAGGATCATCCGGTGATCGCGGGAGAGGTAGTAGCCGCTCGTCCAGTCGACCTGCAGGGTGCCCCGGGAGCTCTCGACCCGGCCGAGGAAGATCTGGGCCAATCCCAGGGGATCGAGCTTCGCGAGCTGCTTGACGGCCAGCCCCTGCGGCGTCGAGAGCTGGCGGCGCAACTCGCTCACCCGTTGCCGGATGCCCTCGTCGGAGAGCCGGGCCGCCAGCTCGCTCCGGCCCCGCGCGTCGAGGAACAGCACCGATTTGGGGAAGAAGGTCCGCAGCAGCTCCTCCGGATCGCCGATCCGGTGCTCCACGCTCTTGAGCTCCTGCAGGCGCGCCAAGCGGGCCGCCAGCGCGTCCGTGAAGCTCTCGTAGGGCTCCGCCACGACGCCCTCGGGGATGCGGATGGCGACCACCAGAAGCGTGCCGCTGCCGAAGTCTTCGAGGGCTTCGATGTAGGCCTTGACCGCCGGCTCCTTGCGCGGCAGCAGGTTCAGAATGTCGGAGTCGAAGGAGAGCCGTAGCGTCAGCACCAGCGAGACGGCCAGCAGCAGCGCGGAGACGGCGAAGACCGTCCGGTACCGGCGCCTCGCGTAGAGAGCGAAGCGCTGCAGGAGAGACAATTTCATAGGGTCAAGAGACCTCGCCGCGCAGGATGAGCTTGGCGAAGCGCACGAAGTATTCGATGCCGGAGTAGACCGTCACCGCCAGGGCCACCCAGAGCGAGATCGGGGCCAGGTGGCGGAACTCGCCGAGCTGGTTGTAGATGATGAGGAGGGCGATCGAGATGATCTGCACGGTTGTCTTGACCTTGCCCGAGAAGCCCGCCGGGATCACCAGGCTCTCGGCGGCGGCGAAGCTGCGCAGCGAGGTGACGGCGAACTCGCGGGCGATGATCACCACCACGATCCAGGCCGGCACCACGAGGTGGCCGCTGCTGTGGTCCATCTCGACCAGCGAGATGAAGGCCGCGGAGATGAGGATCTTGTCGGCCGCGGGATCGAGCAGCGTCCCCAGACGGGTGATCTGCTGGCGGCGCCGCGCCACGTAGCCGTCGAAGAAGTCCATGACCGAGGCCAGCAGAAAGAGCCCCAGACCCCACCACTCCTTGCCGTCGAACTTGGTGAGCAGCACCACCACGAGCGGCGGTACCAGCAGGATCCGGAAGATCGTCAGCAGGTTGGGAAGATTGAGCATCTGGGGTCGAGACGCAGACAGGCTGCGGCCGGTGGGCATTCTATGCCACCGCGAGGCGGACGACACCAGGAAACACGGCTACCGCGGACCGCTGATCGAGGTCGTCAGGAGGATACGGTTGTTGGGGCCGCGGGTCAGGTAGGCCTTGCGGAGGCCGCCGGTGAAGGCGATCGAGGAGCCGCTGGCCGGGATCACGAAGTCGGCGCCGCGGTAGAGCGACAGCACCCGCCGCACGTACTCGCGGGTCTCGGCGAACGGCGGGATCCCCTTGTGCCGCTCGACGTTGCCCGGCCCGGCGTTGTAGGCGGCGACCGCCAGCTCGATCTGGCCCGCGAAGCGGTCGAGCATCTGGCGCAGGTAGCGGGTGCCGCCCCGGATGTTGTCGTCGGGATCGTAGGGGTTCTGCACCCTGAGCTGGCTCGCCGTGCCCGGCATGAGCTGCATCAGGCCCATGGCGCCCTTGTTGGAGAGGGCCCGGACGTTGTAGCCCGACTCCGCCTGGATGAGCGCCCGGACCAGCTTGGGATCGAGGTTTTCGTTGCCGCTGTGGAGGTCGATCAGGGGCTCGAGGTCGGCGTTCGGAACCGACACCAGCTTCGGCGACAGCCGCCGCGTGCGCTGGGTGGAATTCTCGTTCAGGATGACCTTGCGCCCGCTCGCCCCCACGACGACCCGCACGTCCCCCGCCACGGCCAGCGCGGGGCAGAGCGCCAAGAGAAGCCAGACACAGGCGTAGTACGCCTTTCTCATCACGACAGACCCTTCGGAAAAGGTGCCGCGATCCCGGTGCTAGCGATCGTTGCTGTTTGCTACAGGGGAGGTATCTTATTCACTGAGAGGAATGATTGCAAGGCCCTCATCACCCCGGCCCTCTTCTCCCGGCCCCTCCCCCCTCCCGCACCGGGAGAAGAGGGAGAAGTTTGTCTGAAGACTTTCTTGAGCCCCTCTCTCCCAGGCGGGCGGGTGGCGGGCCGGGAGAGAGGGGTTGGGGAGTGAGGGCCTACGCCCCGAGCTGCTCGCGCACCGCCGCCTCGACCGACGCCAGCGCGTCCGGCAGCTTCTCGGGGTCCTTGCCGCCGGCCTGGGCGAAGTCGGCGCGCCCGCCGCCGCCGCCGCCCACGATGGCCGAGAGCCTCTTGACCAGCTCGCCGGCCTTGACCCGCGAGGTCAGGTCCTTGCTCACGGCGGCCACCAGGCTGACGTTGCCGTCGCTGCGGGTGCCGATCACCACCACCCCCGAGCCGAGCTTGGAGCGCAGGTTGTCGGCCATCTCCCGCAGCTCGTTGGGGGGCGCCGGCGGCACCTCGCGGGCGACGACGCGGATGCCGTCCACCAGGAGCTCGTCGTCGCCCGTGGCGGCGGTGCCGGAGACGAGCTGCATGCGCAGCTTCTTCATCTCGTGCTCCAGATCGCTCTGGCGCTGGCGCATCTGCTCCGCTTTCTGGAGCTGCTGGTCGTAGTCGCCGCTGCGGATGCCGAGCCGCGCCACCAGCTCGCCGTAGGCGGCCCGCTGGCGGCGGATCTCCTCCAGGGCCCAGGTGCCCGTCAGCGCCTCGATGCGGCGCACGCCCGAGGCGACGCCGCGCTCGGTCTCGATGACGAAGAGGCCGATCTCGCCCGAGTTGCGGACGTGGCAGCCGCCGCACAGCTCCAGGCTGAAGCCGGGGACGTTGACGGTGCGCACCCGCTCGCCGTACTTCTCGCCGAACAGCGCCATGGCGCCGGCGGCGATCGCCTCCTGATAGCTGCGCGAGACGATCTCGGTCGTCACGGCGCGGCGGATCCACTCGTTGACCAGGTCCTCCGTCTGCTCGATCTCCTGCCGGAACATGCCCCGGTGGTAGGTGAAGTCGAAGCGCAGGCGGTCCGGCGCCACCAGCGAGCCGGCCTGGCGGACGCTCTTGCCCAGCGTCAGCCGCAGGGCCGCGTGCAGGAGGTGGGTGGCGGTGTGGTTGCGCTGGATGGACAGCCGCCGCTCGTGGTCGACGCGGAGCTGCACCTTCATGTGCCGCGAGAGGCTCCCCTCGTCGACCTCGACGAAGTGGAAGAAGACGCCGCCCTGGTCCTTCTGGGTGTCGACCACGCGGGCGCGGCCGCCGTCCCAGACGATGTCGCCGGTGTCGCCCACCTCGCCGCCCGACTCGGCGTAGAACACCGTCTGGTCGAGGATGATCACGCCCACCTGCCCCTTCTGCAGGGTCGACACCCGCACCGGCGCGCCCTCGCGCCAGGTGGCCAAGCGCACCACCTCGGCCGGCGTGTCGATCAGCTCGGTGCGCTCGTAGCCCTCGAAGTGGGTCTCGGCCAGCTCGGCGTGGCCGCGCAGCACCTCGCGCAGGGCCGACAGGCGGTTCTGCACCTCGGCCGTTGCCTTGCGCGACTGCTCGCGCTGGCCTTCCAGGGCCTCGGCGAAGCCCGCCTCGTCGATCTGGAAACGCTCCTCCTCGGCGATCTCGCGGATCACCTCGAGGGGCAGGCCGTAGGTGTCGTAGAGCCGGAAGACCATGGCGCCGGGCAGCAGCGTCGAGCCGGAGGGACGCAGCCGCTCGATCTCCTCCTGCACCTGGCGGGCGCCGTTGGCGACCGTCGAGAGGAACTTCTCCTCCTCGGCCTTGATGGTGGCCATCGAGGCCTGGCGGGTGGCCGCCAGCTCCAGGTAGGCGCCGCCCATCACCTCGCCCAGCACGGGCACCAGCTTGTGCAGGAAGGGCTCCTCGAAGCCCAGCCGCATGCCGTGGCGCACGGCCCGGCGGAGGATGCGGCGCAGCACGTAGCCGCGCCCCTCGTTGCCGGGGATCACGCCGTCGGCGAGCAGGAAGGAGACCGCCCGCAGGTGGTCGGCGATCACCCGCAGGGAGATGTCCTTCTCGTTATCCGCCTCGTTATCCGCGCCGTACTTGAGGCCGGCGAGCTCGGCCGCGGCGGCCAGGATCGGCTGGAAGAGGTCGGTGTCGTAGTTGGAGTGCACGCCCTGGAGCACGGCGGTGATCCGCTCGAGGCCCATGCCGGTGTCGATCGACGGCTTGGGCAGGGGCGTCAGGGTGCCCTCGGCGTCGCGGTCGTACTGCATGAAGACCAGGTTCCAGATCTCCATGTAGCGCCCGGAGTCCGAGCCCTCCGCGAACGGGACCTCCGGCTGATCGGGGTAGAGATCGACGAAGATCTCGCTGCAGGGGCCGCAGGGGCCCGTCTCGCCCATGGCCCAGAAGTTGTCCTTCTTGCCGCAGCGGTGGATCCGCTCCGCCGGCAGGCTCGACAGCTTCAGCCAGAGCTCGCGGGCCTCGTCGTCCTCTTCATAGACGGTGGCGAACAGCCGCTCGGGGGGGAGGCCCCAGACCCGGGTCACCAGGTCCCAGCCGAAGCGGATGGCGTCCTCCTTGAAGTAGTCGCCGAAGGAGAAGTTGCCCAGCATCTCGAAGAACGTGTGATGGCGCGGGCTGGGGCCGACGTTCTCGAGGTCGTTGTGCTTGCCGGAGACGCGCATGCACTTCTGCACGGACACGGCGCGCGGCGCCTCCGCCCTCTGGTTGCCCAAGAAGACGTCCTTGAACTGCACCATGCCGGCGTTGGTGAACAGCAGGGTGGCGTCGCCCTGCGGCACCAGGGGCGAGCTCGGAACGATCCGATGCCCGCGCTCCCGGAAGAATTCGAGAAAGCCCGTGCGAATGTCTGCGCTCTTCATGATCCGTCGTCGTCGGTAAAATTGTCTTCGGTAAAAACCGCGTCCGTCCTCTCGTTCCTGTCGTTCAAAACGGCGAGGATAGCACGGTGGGAAAAGCCTTTGCGGGCGAGGTGGCGGGCCAGCGCCTTGGGGTCGCGCCCCCCTCGGCGGGCCCAGGTTTCGGCCGCCTCGCGGGCTGACGGCAGATCGTCCTCGGGGGTCAGCTCGGCGAGGGCCTCCGCGATCGCCTCCTCGGGAGCCCCCCGTTTCGCCAGCTCGGCCGTGAGCCGCGCCCGCCCCTCGCCCTTGGCCAGCCGGCCCTCGACGAAGGAGCGGGCGGCCGCCCGGTCGTCGAGGTATCCCTGCTCCGTCAAGCGGTCGAGGGCCGGCTCGATTTCCTCGCCGGGAAAGCCGCGCTGGCGCAGCTTGGTCGCCAATTCGCGCCGGAAATGAGGGCGGACGGCGAGGAGCTGGACGGCTTTCTGGTAACAGGTCGGAGGCATGAGATGCGATACCGCAAACAGCAGGTAGGGCGGGGCTCGTCCCCGCCCACCGCCTCGAAGAGGCGGAATTTGAATAGCCCGGGGTTTCAACCCCGGGAAAGGGGGTGCCACGATACGTCAAGCCCCGAAGGGCCGGCAGACCCGGAGAGTGCCGGCCCTTTGGGGCTTAGGGATCTCTTGGAACGCATACCCGGGGTTGAAACCCCGGGCTATTCAAATTCCGCCCCTTCAGGGCGCGGGACGAGCCCGCCCCTACGAAGAGGCCGCGACTAGACTGCCCTCAATTCTGCTCGATCTCGAACTCCATGCCGCCGCCCAGCAGGTCGTTCTCGCCCGGCATCTGCAGCGACGATTCCATCTCCTCGCGGGAGATGTCGGCCGTGAACTGGACGCCCTGGATCTTGAGGCGGAACTCGTCCGGGTTGGTGGCGCGCTTGAGCGCCTCGTCCAGGGTGATCAGGCCGCTCTTGTAGAGCTGGTAGAGCGACTGGTCGAACGTCTGCATGCCGTACTGGCTGGTGCCGAGGGAGATCTGCTCGCGGATGTACTTGGTCTTCTCCTTGTTCTCGATGCACTCGCGGATGTAGGCGGTCGAGATCAGCACCTCGGCGCCCGGCACGCGGCCCATGCCGTCGGCGCGGGGCACCAGGCGCAGGGAGATGACGGACTTGAGCACCTGCGAGAGCTGGATGCGGATCTGCTTCTGGTGGTGCGGCGGGAAGACGGAGATGATGCGGTTGATCGTCTCCGTGGCGTCCAGCGTGTGCAGGGTCGAGAACACCAGGTGGCCCGTCTCGGCGGCGAGCAGCGCCGTCTCGATCGTCTCGTAGTCGCGCATCTCGCCGACCAGGATGACGTCGGGGTCCTGGCGCAGGGCGGCGCGCAGGGCGCCGGCGAAGGAGTGGGTGTCGACGTCGATCTCGCGCTGGTTGACGATCGACTTCTTGTCGCGGTGGAGGAACTCGATCGGGTCCTCGACGGTGATGATGTGCTCGGTGCGGGTGGCGTTGATGTAGTCGATCATCGCCGCCAGGCTGGTCGACTTGCCCGAGCCGGTGGTGCCGGTGCACAGGATCATGCCGCGGCGCTCCTCGCAGATCCGCTCCAGCACCGGCGGCAGCATCAGCTCGCGGATGCTCTGGATGCGGGCCGGGATGACGCGCAGCACCAGGCCGACGGCGCCCCGCTGCTGGAAGACGTTGCAGCGGAAGCGGCCGAGCCCCGGCACCGAGTAGGCGACGTCGAGCTCGAGCTCCTCCTTGAAGCGCTGCTTCTGGCGGGCGTTCATCATGGAGAACGCCATGGCGATGGTGTCCTCCTGCATCAGCCGCTTGAGCTCGCCGAGCGGCACCAGGTCGCCGTCGACGCGGATCACCGGATGGCTTCCCACCTTGAGGTGGAGGTCGGATGCCTTCCGCTCCACCGCGATCTTGAGCAGGTCGTTGATGTTCATGTCGTGGAAGCCTCCTCCGGCGAAACGGCCGGGATGTTTACATCGCCTCGGGCACCGCCGCCGTCTCGGCGACCTGCCGGGCCCCCGCGCCGACCGGGTGCAGCCAGCCGTGACGGTCCTCGATCTCGCCGTTGGTGATCCCCTTGAACTGCGCCAGGATGCGGGCCGTGACCTCGCCCGGGCAGCCGCGTCCCACCTGGATGCGGTCGATGGTGCGGATGGGGGTGATCTCCGCCGCCGTGCCGGTCATGAACACCTCGTCGGCGGCGTACAGCAGGCCGCGGGGGACCACCTCCTCGCGCACCGGGATCCCGAGGTCCCGGGCGATCTTGACCACGGTGTCGCGGGTGATGCCGGTCAGGATCGACGAGGCCACGGGCGGCGTGATCAGCGCGCCGTCCTGCACCAGGAAGAGGTTCTCGCCCGAGCCCTCGCTGACGAAGCCGCGGGCGTCGAGGGCGATCCCCTCGACGTAGCCGTTGGCCAGGGCTTCCATCTTGATGAGCTGGGAGTTCAGGTAGTTGCCGGTCGCCTTGGAGACCGCCGGCATGGCATCCGGCGAGACGCGGCGCCACGACGAGACGCAGACGTCAACCCCCTGCTCCGATTCCTCGCCCAGGTACTTGCCCCACGACCAGACGGCGATGAACACCTCGACGGGCGAGCGCAGCGGGTTGACCCCCAGGCTGCCGAAGCCGCGGAAGACGATGGGACGGATGTAGCAGGCGCTCAGGTTGTTGGCCCGGATGGTCTCGCAGCAGGCCTCGGCCAGCTCCTCCGCGGAGAAGGCGATCGGCATGCGGTACACCTTCGCCGAGTTCTCCAGCCGCCGGAGGTGCTCGGCCAGCCGGAACACGGCCGGTCCCTGCTTCGTGCTGTAGCAGCGGATTCCTTCGAAAACTCCCGAGCCATAGTGGAGGGCATGGGTCAGCACATGCACGGTGGCCTTCTCGAAATCGATGAGCTGGCCGTTCTTCCAGATCCACTGGATACCGGCAAAGGGGTTGGACAAGGCGACCTCCTTAAGGAACCCCGATGCTAGCCGAACCCCGGGGCGGGGTCAATTTCAGGCGATCAAGCGGATCTCGGATTCAGGAAGGGGATAGCAGGATCAGGCCGGCCCCCACGATGGCGGCGGTCTCCAGGCGCAGGATGCGCTCGCCCAGGCCGACGGGAGCCCAGCCGGCGGCGAGGAGGTCCCGGCGTTCCTCCGGAGCGAGGCCGCCCTCGGGTCCGACCAGGAGGGCGCCGGCCGTGGCGCCCGGCGCGGCCGCGAGGGCGGAGCCGCCCTCGGGATCGAGGAACCAGCGCGGGCCGCTCCACGCCAGCCGCGCGGCCTCGCTCCAGGCGTGGGGGCCGGTGACCTCGGGCAGCCGGGAGCGCTCGCACTGCTCGACCGCCGCCGCGGCCACCCGGCGCAGCCGGTCGAGGGCGCCGACTCCGAACTCGCGGGGCGCCCGGGCGGTGTTCAGGAAATGGATCGAGAAGACGCCGATCTCCGTCGCCTTCTCCACGATCCAGGCCGCCGTCTCGGGACGGCAGGTGGGGGCCAGGAGAGAAAGCCGGAACGCCGGCTCGCGGTCCGGCGCCGGCTCGCCCAGGGCCACGGCGGCCGTCGTGCGCTCCACCCGCGCCACCCGGCCCCAGCGCGCCCGGCCCTGGCCGTCCACCACCCGCACCGGCTCCCCCGCCGCCACCCGCCGGGCGCGGAAGAGGTGGCGGTAGGCGTCGCCTTCCACCTTCACCTCGGGGGCGTCGAAGAGGGCGGGGTCGACGAGGAGGGTGATCATGGCTCCATGGCGACCCGGAAGGCGACCCAGTCTCCCGCCTCACGCCGGCCCCTTTCGGTGAGGCCCAGGCCCTTCATGCGATCCAGCACCTGGCGCCCCCTTTCGGCCAGGATCCCGGAAAGAATGGCTTCGGCCCCGGGCCTCAGGAGGCTCACCAGATCCGGCATCTCGGGGAGGATCTGCTCGGGCACCACGTTCACCAGGGCGAGGTCGAAGAGGGGCCGCTCGCGCAGGGCGGCCAGACGGCCGGCGAACAGGCGCGGCCGGAGGCCGTTCAAGGCGCTGTTGTCGCGGGCGTGAAAGGGGGCGGCCGGATCGACGTCGTAGCCCACCACGGAGCGGGCGCCGAAGAGCAGGGCGGCGAAGGAGAGCACGCCGGTGCCGGTGCCCACGTCGAGCACCCGCCGGCCTTGCACGTCCGCGTCCTCCAGCAGTTCCAGGGCGAGCGAGGTCGAT
>DATFNZ010000064.1:0-45093 GCA_035266085.1 Thermoanaerobaculia bacterium | reverse complement strand
AGGGGCTGATCCGCAGCCGGGGCGGCGAGCTCTACACCACCCACTTCGCCGAGGACCCGCAGCTCGGCGTCGACCTGCTCGACGCCCTGCGCCGGGGTGAGATCGTGGCGCTTCAGGGGGACCGGCCGCGCTCCGGGGGCCGGACGTCGGAGGTGAGCCTGTTCGGCCGCGCCTTCCACCTGCCGATCGGCCCCGCGGCCCTGGCGCGGGCCGCCGGCGTGCCGGTGGTGCCGGTGTTCGTCTTCCGGGAAAGCCGTCTGCGCTACCGTTGCGTGATCCGGCCCGCGATCCACGTGGCGCAGAGCGCCGACCGCCGGCGGGATCTGGGGGAGGCGCTGGAGCGTTTCGCCGCCGATCTGGAGGCGGCCATCCGGCTCGATCCCCACCAGTGGTTCTGCTTCCGTTCTCTCTGGAAGGGCGAACGGAGCTAGAATGTTTTTATCTTCCTATCTGTTCCATTGATCCCTGGGGGAGGCCGGCAGGGGCGGTCGTTCTGGAGTCTTTTGTCTCCAGAGGAATCTTGAACCCCTTTTTCAAGAGGAGTAAGAAGATGAGAGCTTGTCACCCGCTTTTCTCTGTTGCCCTTTCCCTCGCCCTCCTCCCGGCCTTGCTGGGAGCCCAGCAATTGACGCTGGAAGCGGCAGCCGGAGCCGAGTCCTTCCTGAAGTGCCAGACGGCGCACTCCATCGGGACTTGCGAAGTCTTGCACATCGAGACGGGGGCCACCCTGTCGGTCGGCGCCACCGTTCAGCTCAGCGGCAGGAGCTTCGTGGTGCTGTGGACGGGACCGGGCTACTACCTGGAGTCCGGCGTCATCCTGCAGCCCATGGGGAAGACCCGATCGGGCCTCGGCGGTCAGCGCTGGCTGGAGGTCTACCCCCACGAGGGGAGGATCCACACTTCCCGGTCCTGGAAGGACAAGGACGGCAACCAGGCGCTCAGCGCCTCCGACACCCTGGAGCTGGATGCCGACCGCGCTTTGACGGTCAAGGACGTGCGGCTCCACCTGCGGGTGAGGCCGGCTGCCGGGAAGTAGGCAAGGGGGAGTCGAGCAGGGGGTACCCCGCGTCGCGCCACTCCCGCACGCCGCCACGGAACCAGAACACGTTGCGGAATCCGAGGCGGGCGGCCCTGGCGCCGGCGTCGCGGCTGCGGATGCAGTCGGGCCCGTAGCAGTAGAGCACCAGAGGGATGGTGGCCCGGTCGGCACCGGACCACCCCTCTTCCATCCGCTTGGCGAAGCCCTCCTCCGGCATCCGGTCGAAGGGGAGGCCGTGGGCCCCCGGCAGGTGGCCGATCGCGAAGTCCCGTGCCTCCCGCAGGTCGAGCAGGATCAGCCCCCGAGGCGGGAGATCCTGGGTGAGGTGTGGATTCTCCTCTTTCAGCCGCGAGGCGAGCTCCGCGGCCGAGATCACCCGGACCGTCGGACGGGTCCCGCCGGCCGTCCACTCCCGCCAGCCGCCCGGGAAGACCCGGACGTCGAGGCCGGCCAGGGTGAGGAGCAGATAGCCCAGCCCGAGCCGCGGGTCGTGCGCGTCCTCCGCGTACAGGACGAAGGTGGACTCGAGGCGCACGGGATCGCCCGGCCGGGGGCCGAGGGTGCCGAGGCGCCGCCGGACCTCGGCCGGTTTCGGCCAGCCGCCGCCCTTGGGCAGCAGGGCGCGGGGGTCGAAGGGGAGGCTGTGGGGGATGTGGCCGGCGGCGAAGGTGGGGGGAACCTCCCAGCGCTCCCAGCCCCGGGCGTCGCGCACGTCCAGCAACTCGACCCCGGCCTGACCGATGGCATCGCCGAGCCAGCCGGCATCCACGGCGGCGGTGTCCCGGAGAGGCGGGCGCGGCTCGGCGGCGGGCCGGCGGGAGGGTCCCGTCTCGACGGCGCCTCCCGTGGCGCGCCACGCGGCGAGGCCGCCGTCGAGGATCCGCACCTCGGCGCAGCCCGCCCGGCGCAGGAGCCAGAACAGGCGGGCGATCCTCTCGGGATCCGGGCCGTAGAGGACCACGGCCTCTTCACCCGAAATCCCCCGTCCGGCCAGCAAGGAGCGCACGCGGTCGGCTTCCCCGGAGCCCTCCTCCTCCGGGCTCCAGTCCGCCACCGCTCCCGGCAGGTGCCCCCGCTCGTAGGAGGCCGGCTCGCGGAGGGCCCGAGCGTGCAGGGGCACGGCGCGTCCCTCCTTCAGGAGGCCGGCGAGCTCCCGGCCGCCGATCAGGACGGGGGGGAAGACGGGCTCGCGGGTAGGCGCCGAGGGAATGGGCCACTGCAGGGGCGAGCCCTGGCCGGCGAGCGCCAGCGGCGCGAGAAGGAGCAGGCCGAGCATCCAGGATCCAGTTTTAATGGCCATGCGGAGATGCTAATCTTTACCGGCAGAGGCGACAAGGAGGAGATCAGCTCTCACCCGTGCGGTGCGGCTCCGAATCAACATGATGGGTGTTCCTCTCGACGTGCGGTACGGGTTCCGCAAGCTGAACAACAATGCCGGCTTCACGGCCGTGGCCGTATTCTGCCTGGCGCTCGGCATCTGCGCCAGCGTGACGGTGTTCAGCATCGTCAACGCCTTGATCCTGCGGCCCATCCCCGGGGTGACGGGCCAGGACCGGATCGTCACCCTGGCGTCGAAGCCGATCACCCTGGAGGGCATGGGCGGCAAGCTGTTCTCGCAGCCGCTGTCGTACCCTCAATTCCTGCGCTACCGGGAAGCCAACCGCGTCTTCTCCGACCTCGTCGCCTACTGGCCGTTCCCGGCGAACCTGGTGGCCGGCGGCGAGCCGCTCCGGGTGACGGGGCAGGTGGTGACCGACAACTACTTCACCGCTCTCGGCCTGCCCGGACATCAGGGCCGCGTCTTCACGCCCGGGGAGGGGCTGCGCGAGACCCAGCCGGAGGTGGTCGTCAGCCACGTTCTCTGGCAACGCCTTTCCGGCGACCGCCGCCCGATCACCGGCAGCTCCCTCCACCTGAACGGCCATTTTTTCATGGTGATCGGGGTGGCCCCGGAGGGGTTCCGCGGCACGGTGCAAGGCGACGAGGTGGACCTCTGGGTGCCGATGGAATCCGCGCCGCTGGTGCTGCCCGCTCTGCGCGACGGCAAGCTGCTGGATGCCGGGCACGCCTGGCTCTTCTGGTTCTTTGGCCGCCTGGCTCCCGGAGTCGACGTCGAGCACGCCCAGACGGAGATGAATCTGCTGGCGGACCGGCTCGCGGAGAGCGGGCTCGAGGGGCAGCGGCCTCCCGAGCTGCAGATCTACCCGGGCCTTGGGCACCGGCCCGGGACGCGCGGCGCCCTGGCCAGCCCGCTGGCGCTGCTCGCCTCCGTGGTCGCGCTGCTGATGCTGGTGGTTTGCGCCAATCTGGGCGGACTGCTGCTCGTCAAGGCGGCGGCGCGGCAGGAGGAGATCGGGGTCCGGCTGGCTCTCGGCGTCACCCGGGGCCGGCTGATCCGGCAGCTCCTCAGCGAGAGCGTGGCGCTCTCCCTCCTGGGCGGGATTGCCGGCTTCATGATGGCGCTCTGGGCGATCGACGCTCTCCAGGGCATTTCCCTGGGCCAGTACCTGCCCAGGACGAGCAACCTGGGCGTCGACTGGCGCGTCGCGGCGTTCACCCTGGCGCTCTCCCTGTCGGCCGGGGTGGTGTTCGGCCTGCTCCCGGCCTGGTGGTCCACGCGGCGGCATCTCGTGCCGCTGCTGCACCGGGGAGCCGGCACGGGCGGCCAGGACCGGGGCCGGACCCGGCTGCAGGAGATGTTCGTCGTCGGGCAGTTGACGGTCTCGCTGATCCTCCTCATCATCACGGGGCTCTTCGTGCGGACGCTCAGGAACCTGCAGTCGATCGATCCCGGGTTCGACAGCGCGGGCGTTCTGGACCTGCGGATCGATCTGTCGCTCCAGGGCTATTCGGAGCCGTCCGGCCTCGTCTTCTACGATCGTCTCCTGTCCCAGGTGCGGGTTCTGCCGGGCGTCCAGTCCGCCGCGCTGGCTTTCCGCGTGCCGCTCTCGAGCATCGACCAGGCGGGCGGCCTCGCCGGCTTGCAGCCCCAGGCGGGGCCGGCGGCCGGCGGCGACCAGCTTTGGAGCGAGTTCAACGTGGTCACTCCAGGCTACTTCCGGACCGTCGGCATTCCGCTCCTGCGCGGCCGGGATTTCTCGGCGGAGGACCGGCAGGACGCTCCTCCCGTCATGATCGTCGACGAAACCGTGGCGGCCGCCCTGTGGCCCGGCAGGAACCCCGTGGGAGAGCGCCTGGCCTTGAGTGTCGACGAGGTCCGGGAAGTGGTGGGAGTGGCCCGGAACGTCCGGTTCCGGGATCTGCAGGCGGACCCCAAGCCCTACTTCTATCTGCCCCTTTCCCAGCGCTACCAGCCCGCTCTCGCTCTCCAGGTGAAAGCGGCGGGCGACCCGCTGCAGGCCGTGGACCCCGTGCGCTCCGTCCTCCGCAAGCTCGATCCGAACCTGGGGATCACCCTGCACCGCTTCGACGACGAGGTCCAGGAGGCCCTGGCCCAGCCGCGTCTCTTCTCCTGGCTCTTCGGCAGCTTCAGCCTGGTGGCGCTGGCGATCACCGCCATCGGGCTGTACGGCACCCTGGCCTACGCGGTCAGCCGCCGCACGCGGGAGTTGGGGATCCGGATGGCGCTGGGCGCGCGGGCTTCCGAGATCGTCGGCCTGGTGCTCCGGCGGGGGCTCGTGCTGACCTCGACCGGCCTGATCCTCGGGCTCGGTGCGGCCTCCTGGGCCACCAGCGTGTTCTCCGGATACCTCTTCGGAGTGACGCCGACCGATCCCGGTGTCTTCCTCTCCGTCGCCCTTCTCCTGGCTCTGGTGGGGCTCGCCGCCAGCTCCCTGCCTGCCTACTCGGCCACCCGGGTCGATCCCATGGCGGTCATCCGCCACGAGTGAGGAACGTGCTGATCGTGCCGGTCACCATCTCGCGTCCCGGCTCGCCCAGGGCGATCTCGTAGATCGACAGCGGAAAGGCGCCGCCCTGGAGCCGGGCGGCGGCGCGCAGAGGCCGGCCGGTGGGCAGGGCCGCCGCCGCGAAGCGGGCCTCGCGGACGCCGACCAGGTAGCCGATGCGTGGACCCGGCGCCTCGTCCCGGCGGCTCAGCGCCTCCAGGAGCGCGGCCGCCTGCGCCGCCGCCTCGATCCCCAGAAAGGCGGGGGCGAGGCCGCCCGCCGCGAGAGGGTGCTCGGCCGGGATCTCCGCCACGGCGACGATCGTTTCCGATGAGGCTTCGACGATGCCCTGGACGAGGCGGGCGGGATGGGCGTGAGGGAGGAGATCCCCGACCGGCGGGAACGCTCCCTCGATGTCCCCAGAGCCTGCCGCATCGCCGTCTCCGTTGCCATCCATAGCGACGGCACCGGTGCTGACGGCCTCCCCGCCGCGGCTCAGCTCGAATCGAACCCAGCCGTCCTCCTTCGGAGGGGCCAGGGATAGCTCCAGGACATCTCCTGGCGCGACTGGGCGGCGCAGCTTCAGGGACCGTACCGCGGTGACAGCGGCCCCCAGCGCTTTCTCGACCAGCGCCAAGTGGGCGATGCCGGGCAGGATCGGATGGCCCGGGAAATGCCCCGCGAAGAGTGGGCTGCCGGCGGGGATCTCGATCCGGAAAAGGCTGTTTCCACCGGTCAGCCGGAACGGCTCGCTCATGCTTCCTGCTCGAGGCGGTAGCTCCAGCGGCCGGGACGCACCTCCTGGCGGCTCAGACGGAAACGGAGCCCGAGCCGAGGCGATGCCGTCCATCCTTCGGAATCCAGCGCCTTTGCGTACCGGCCAGCTACCAGAGTGAGGATCTCGAACCGGATCTCCTCCCCGCGGGCGTCCACCAGCCACAATTCCGGCACGCCAGCCGCTGCGTAGAGCGGAGGCAGGCGGACGAGGTCCTTGCGGACCGAGCCGTCGCTGACGATCTCGACGACGAGGTCGGGAGCGCCTTCGAGCTCGATGAACCGGCCGGGCCGCTTCTTCGACGGGACCTTGCGGACCCCGCCGGAGTCGAGGGAATCCCAGAAGACTACGACGACGTCGGGCTCGACGGAGAGGTTCGCCGTGGGACTCGAGACCCGGCCGCGGTCGATATAGACGTGGCCCAGGTTCGGCCGAGCCACGAGAAGCTGAAGCGCAGTAGAGATCTCGGACTTCACTAGCCCATGGGTGTCCAATTCCTCGGGGCTCATGTCCACCTCGAGGTCACCGGCCAGGAAGTCGATCCTGCCGTGCTCGGGAAAATCGTCCGAGCAGGCCCACTCCCGGAAGCCCGTAAGGCCGCGGGTTGCCGCCGCCGGTATGCAGACCGTGTCGTCGAGGCGGATCGTGGTTCTGTGCATGGAGAATTCCTCTCGGTCGCGTTCACGCTAGCACACCTCCCGCGTCGCCGGCCTCCAGCAGCGCCGGGGAGAAGAGGTGGGGAAACCGGCGGGGGAGGAACGAGCGGCCGAGGAAAGCGCTCCAGGCCTGCCGGAGGGTCTCGTCCCCAGGGCCGGCGAGGAGCGGCACCAGCCGCTCCAGGAGAGCGTCGACCGCCTCCGGAGTCCGGCTCCGTTCCAGCCGGCAGAGGAGCGATACCAGGTTATCCGCCCCGCTGTCCCTGCCGGACGTGCCGGGGAGCGGGTCGTGCGCCGCGTCGAGCAGGAGATAGCGCGTCCGTGGCGCGTGGCGTTGGAGCGAGGCCGGGATCGGCAGGAGCAGCTCGAGGGCTTCGCGGGGCGCGGTCCAGCGGGCCGCTCCGTGGTAGAGCACGACCGGAAGAGCGACCGGCAGCCTCGCGGGGGGAGCCGTCTCGCGATGGCGGAGCAGGTTCTGGTAGAGGACCTCCCGGTGGTACCCCATGCGCAGTGCCATCGCGGGGTCTTCCTCCGCCCGGGGCTCGAGCAGCAGGTAGACCCAGGTGGAGCCGCCCTGCCAGCGCATTCGCCAGATCAGGGGTTCCCCCGCGGGGCCCTCCCGCCGTTCGGCCGTTTCGAGGTCGAGCCACTCGATCCACTCTTCGCGCAGAAAGCCGCGGCAGAGGTCGCGGACCATCCGCGGTTGCGAAAACAGAAGCCGGTATCCTTCGTCTTGTCTCCCGTCCGTGGGCATTTTTCTTCCTCCTCACCCATATAAGACGGAGAAAAGGTGTCCGACCTTGCGCTCACGTCGTATTTACGCCGCCAAACCATGCCACTCTTTCTGCATGGAGGGTTCCTGGCGCGGCCATGGAGGCCCCGCTGGACCACCGGAGAGGAGATGAAGTCATGTCTTATATCGTTCGTTGTACCGCCACCGCCTTGATCCTCGCCTGCCTGACCGCCGGAACGGCGCAGGCTTGGCCCGCCGCGCAGGTCCGCCCCGCAATCGCCACGCCGGAGGCCGGGGGGCTGCTGGACGCCGCCTGGAAGTGGTTGGCTCTCGTGATCCGGCCGGCGCCCAAACCCAACCAGCAGCGGAAGTATGGGTGCGGCATGGACCCCAACGGCAAGCCGGCTCCCTGCCAAAACTAAGATCGGTCCTTCCTGGATGTCTGGGCTCGGGGTTGGTCCTCGGGCCTCCTTTTTTTTGAGCTCGGCGGTCTCCAAAGCGCGTAGATGTTGCTTTAAGGAGTATTATCAGGGAGTGACTTGGGGGGCTGACGGGTGAGAATCCATCCCAGTGACCAGTTGCTGATGGAGTTCGCCAGCACCTTGCTGGAGGGCCACGGCTCGCTCGTGGACCACTTGGCGGAGTGCCAGCGGTGCCAGGAGCGGGTCCTCGCCTTGGTGGATCGCTCGCCCAAGCCGTCGCCAAGTCGGGTCGCGGAGATCTTGCCATGGCCTGACGCCCCGGAAGTGGACTACGGCCCGGCCATCGACGCCGCCGAGAGATGTCTGAGGGCTCATGCACGGGCCCTCGATGTGGAGCGGACCGCGGCCCCCGGTCATCTGGCCGAGCTGCTGGAGCACCCGCCGGAGCGGCGGGAGATGCTGATGCGCCACCACTCGCGCTTCCAGACCTGGGGGCTGCTGGAGCATCTGGTCGAAAGGGTACGGGAGCAGACCTTCCAGAGTCCGCCGGCGGCGATGAGCCTCGCTCGTCTGGCTTTGGAGCTCGCCGGCTGTCTGGATGCCGACTACTATGGCGCGGAGCGGATCGACGACCTGCGGGGCCGCATCTGGGGGTTCACCGGGAACGCCCGCCGCGTGGCCTCCGATCTCGCGGGGGCGGAGCAGGCCTTCGCCACGGCGGCCGGTTTTCTGCGGACGGGTACGGGTGATCCTCTCGAACGCGCCCTCCTCCTCGATCTACGGGCCTCGCTGCTGCGCGACCAGCGCCGGCTCGATGCGGCGAAGCATCTGTTGCTGCGTGCTCTGCGCATCTATCGCGACGTCGGGGAGACGCACCGTGCCGGGCGCGTCCTCATCAACCTCTCGACCCTGCACGAGCACGCGGGAACCCCTGAGCTCGCCATCCCGGTCCTGCAGGAGGCTTTGACGCTGATCGATGCGTGCCGGGAGCCGCGGCTCCTGCTGAGCGCTCAGCACAACCTGATCACCAACCTGGCAGAGGCCGGCCGCTTCATGGAAGCCCACGGCCTCTTCATCCAGGCGCGGCCTCTCTACGCTCGCTTCTCCGATGCCTGGACGCAGAACCGGCGCCACTGGGTGGCCGGCAAGATCGCCCACGGGCTCGGCCAGGCGCGCGAGGCGGAGGCGCATCTGAGGGCGGCGCGGGAGGGGTTCACCGGCGAGCAGGCCACCTTCGACACCGCCCTGGTGTCTTTCGATCTCGCCGCGCTGTATGTCGCTCAAGGAAGAACGGCCGAGCTCAAGGAGATCGCCGGGGAAGTGCTCGCCATTTTCGTTTCTGGACAGGTCCACCGCGAAGCCCTGGCGGCCCTCTCCTACCTGAGGCAGGCCGCAGCCGCCGAGCAGGCGAGCCTCGAGGTGGTGGCCTCGGTGGCCGCCTACTTCAAGCGGCTCCGCTACGACCCGGGGCTGCCTTTCCTTCCGTTCAAGATCTAATAGAGCGCGACAGTCGTCCCATCCGGGAAGCGCACGGCAGGTTGGGCAGTGCGGAGAGTGGCCCCAAACAGCCGGAGCTCCGCCGCGCCCCATGGAGGAATACGCGGCCGGACGGCGGTCTGCCGGTGCGTAGCGTCCGCTTCCGGGAGCCCCAGGGAGAGGACGCGGTCCCACACCTGCCGCCGGACCCTGCGGCGGAGATGGATCGGGTCGATGCCATACCAGGCCGCTTCGGGCTCGACGAGCCGGACGCCGCGCTCCCTCCCCATCCGCCGCAACCTCTCGTCGAGCTCGCGCGCCCGATCCAGCAGACCCGGCCACGGCGCGGGCCGGCCCGGAAAGAGGATGGCGACGGCCAGCCTCACCTGCCAAGGGGACAATTTTACCAGGCGGGGCAGTGGCAGGAGCGTCAGCATGACTTCGGCCTGTTGATGCGCGAGCCGGTCGAGACAGGCTTCGACCCAGGCGGCGATCTCCTCGGCACGGGCGCCGTAGACCAGGTCATTGCCGACGTCCGTGACCAGGGCGACGGTACGGCGGGGCGGGGCCCCTTCGAGCTCTCGCCAGAGGCCGCAGCCCGCGATACCCGGTAGCCTGCGGACGAAGAGAAAGCGGCTCGAGCTCCCATAGGACCGGCCGTGCCCGCAGGCGGCGAACGCCTCGACGGGCCCGCCGGCTCTCTGCCGGACACCGCTGACAAGGTCGGGAAGGGAGGCCTTGAGGTTGCTCGCCCCCAGGAAGATCGCACGCAGGACAGGCTCACGGTTCGCCACTCCTTCAGTGTGCCACTTCTGGCCTACCTCTTGCTTTCCTCCGCCGGTACCGATTCCAGGGCTCGGATTCGGTCTCCGTGGAGGAAGAGTGCATGTTCGAGGCCGGTCCGGGCCGGGCGACGCTCCGGCTGACACTGCTTGGGGGAGTCTGCGCGCTCGGTCTGTTTCTCGGCGTGAGCCGGAGCCGTCTACCCAACGTCTATATCCTGGCGGGTCTTCTCGCCTCGTATCTGCTCGCCTGGGCGGCGGCCCTGTGGCTGGGGCGGGGAAGGCGCGGCGAATTGGTGAAGGGGTTCGCCGTGACCAGCGCGGCGGCGGTCCTCCTCGTCGCCGTTCTCGAGATGCTCGTCCTGCTCCATCTCGTCGATTTCCGGGTCCTCTTCGGGACGCCGGCCGCCCAACCCTGGAGCCATCCCGGCAACCTCGTCGATCCGGCGCTGCTCCATCTTCACCAGCCCCATGACGATTTCGTCTGGGATGGTGTGCGCTATCAATATGACCAGAGCGGGTTCCGCAACCGTCCCGATCCCAAAGCGGCCGACGTGGTGGTCGTGGGCGATTCCTTCATCGAGGGTTGGGGCGTGACGGCGGAGGAACTGGCCACCTCCCGGCTGGCGGCGGACCTGGGACGACCGGTGGTGAATCTGGGGCAGTCCTGGTATGGGCCGCAGCAGGAGCTGGAGGTGCTCCGGCGCTACGGCCTGCCGCTTCATCCCAAAGCGTGCGTCTGGGCGTTCTTCGAGGGCAACGACCTCCAGGACGTGGAGCGATATGAGAAGGCGCTGCCGGTCTGGCCCGAGCTGTCGCGGCGGAACCACTCCTTCGCCCTGCGCTCCTTCACCCGCAACGCCCTCTACGCCCTTCGCCGGCTCCTGGGCAAGGACGCGACCGGCACTCTGGCCTATCCCTCGGGCGTGTTCCGGGCCAGCGGTGGGCGGGACGTGCGGATGTACTTCGAGTACAAGCCGCACCGCCTCTCGGCCAAAGAGGAGGCCGCCCTGGGGGAAGTCCGCAGCGTCCTGACCAAGGCCGGCGGCCTCTGCAGGAGCCATGGCGCCCGCTTTCTCGTCGTCTTCGTGCCCAGCAAGGACCGGATCTATCTTGGCCGCACCCGCTTCGCCGCCGAGTCCGAGCCCCTCCATTGGGGACGGAACGGCCTGCCGCGACGGCTGGCCGGCATCGTGCGGCAGGCAGACCCTGGGGCCGAGTTCCTGGACCTGACCCCCTCCTTCCTCGCGAGAGCGGCAAGGGGGGAGGTGTTGTACTTCCCCCAGGACAGTCACTGGTCCCCCCTCGGGCACGCCGCGGCGGCGGACGCGATCGCCGCGCGACTGACTGGCTCCTCCCGGGTGCCGCCCCGAATACTCGTCAAGAGGACTGGGACAGGCGCTGCCGCAAGCTCTCGGCGGCTCGGCGGATGAGGCCCTCCGCCCCGGGCGCGGCGAGCTCCTCCAGCCGGAACGAGGCGAGAGCCGCGATGGTCACCGCGGGCGCCTGCAGCCCGTCGAGCCGCTCGAGGTTCACGGCAGCCTCGCGGAGGAGGCGGTGGAGGACGCGGAAGGCGCCGTCGGAGAGGGGCGGATCGCCGCGGTAGATGTCCAGCCGGGCCCCGGCGCGGTACCGTGGGAAGGCCTCCAGGCCCACGAAGCGCAGGAACCAGTCGGAGCGGAACCGGCCGATCGCACCGGTGATCCCAGCATAGTCCGCGATCAGCTCGTCCAAGGCGTTGTTCCGCATCGATCCGAAGAGCCGGCGGGTGAAGTAGTGCGCGCACTCGTGATCCCGCCGGATCGCGAGGGAGATCTCCCGCCACTCTTCGGATTCCAGCCCGAGGTCGGCGGCCGGCACGGCGCTGTAGGGACCGTCGGAGAGCAGGATGAAGCGGTCCTGGTAGAGCTCCCGCCGCGGCTGAAGACGCTGAAATTCCTCGGCCCAGCTCGCCGTCTCGCGGGCGGCGGGTTCCAGGGCCTCCCACCGGCGCCGCAACTCTCTAACGCGGCTCCAGTTGTTGTAGCCCGCCACCATGAGGGCTCCCTGGGTGTCGGGAACCGTCACGGGCTCGTTTCGTTTGGTCAAGGCCTGGATCAGGGCCACGAACTCCGGTCTGCGCCGGACGATCAGCAGGGGGATGCGTCCCGCGGGGCTTTGGTGGATCTCCAGCTCGACGGCCTCGGGATGCTCCAGCTCGAGCCCGGTCGCTTCCGGGATCGACTCGACCGGCGCACCCCGGCGGGTAGCGGCCAGATACCCCGCCGTCCGGCTGATCCCCTCGCGGATGGGGAACGCGAGCTGGGGCAGGCGATCGCGCAGCACGGCGAAGGCGCCGCGCATCCGGCTTTCCTCCGCCACGGCTTCCCAGAAGGCCACGAACGGCTCGTCGGGGAGAGGGAAGCGTGTCTCCGGCAAGAGGGCGCCGAGGTCGAAGACGTTCTCGTTATAGACCAGCAATTCCGTGATTTCAGCGGGGGTCGCTCCGAGGGCAGCGAGGCGCTCGGCTTGTATACGAGAGATCATGGTGTTAAGAACGCCGTAGTATGTACCGGAACAGAACGGCGGCCCAGTTTTTCCTTCTCGGCTCCATCCTGGCGCTGAGGCTTTACGCGGCCGAGCCGGCGGCCTCTCCAGGCATCGGCGTAGCCGAGGCGATCCGTATGATGCTGGATCAGGATCCCAATCTGACGATCGAGGAGAGCCGCCTGCGCTCGTCCCGCGGGATTCTGCTGAGCACCCGCGGCGCCTTCGATCCGGTCGTGAGCACGAGCCTTTCCGAGAGGGAGGTCGAAGACCCGCTCTCGGAGAGCACCAGCCGGCAGCAGAGCATCCTCACCAACCGCCTGGGAGTGACGAAGAGGTACCGCACGGGGTTCTCGATCGAGCCGGACCTCCAGCTCACCCGTACGGCGGGCTCCGACCCCGGGGCCGTCAACCTGGGCACCGTGGCTTTGACGCTCCGCCAGCCGCTGCTGCGGGGTCGCGGCCGCGCAGCCACCGCCGCCCCGGAGCTCTCGGCGGAACGGCAGGTGGCCGCGAGCGAGCTCGACCTGCGGCAGACCACCTCCGAGCGCGCCCTGACGGTGATCGCCCAGTACTGGCAAGCCCGGGCCGGGCTCCTCAACCTCGAGATCCTCGAGGAGAGCGAGGCGCGGGCCCGCGATCTCCTGGAGACCACGCGCAAGCTGATCGAGGCCGACGTCACCCCGGCAGCCGACCTGGTCCAGGTCGAGGCGAATGTGGTGGCCAAGGAGACGGCCCGGATCGGTGGCGAGCGGGATCTCTTCGAGGCCCGCCAAGCCCTGGGCCGGGAGATCGGCCTGCCGCCGGAGAGCATCGCCACGCTGCCCGTGCCGGTGGATCGCTTTCCGATCGTCTCGGCTTCGGCGGTGCCCTCTACTGCGGACCATTCCCGCTGGGTTGCACGAGCCCTGGAGGGGCGGGCCGACCTGATGGCCGCCCGGGAGCGCCGGAGTGCGGCCGAGCTCCTGCGGAAGGCCGCGGAAAACGCCCTCAAGCCCCAGCTCGACCTGGTGTTCACCCCGAGCTACACGGGTCTGGTGCAGGGGTCGGGCGCCGGCACCTTCTTCTCACCTCTCTACAGCAACGTCCCGGGCGCCGGCTCGGCCTTGTCGCTCTCCCTGTCGTGGCCGACGCTGAACAGCCGGGCGCGGGGCGACCTGGCCCAGTTCGAGGCCGCCCTGGAGCAAAGCGCCCACTTCGAGGAGCTTCTCTCCCGGCAGATCGGGGCGAACGTCCCGATCGCCCTCGACGCGGTGGCCCGTAACGCCCAGCAGTTCGAACGGGCTACGGAGGCCGTGCGGCTGTTCGAGCGGGTGGTCGAGAACGAGGAGAAGAAGCTGCGGGCCGGCACCTCGACGCTCATCGACGTGATCTCCCAGCGCGACCGGCTGACCGCCGCGCGACAGTCCCAGGTCTCGGCTCATCTTGCCCTGGCCGTGTCCCTCGCCCAACTGCGCTTCGAGACCGGCACGCTCCTCCCCGGCGGCGATGCCCGCGCCATCGATACGGCCCAGCTCACCACCATCCCTTTCCAGGCAGGAGACGAGCCGTGATCTTTCGTAAGGTGGCCCTCGAAAGGCTGTCCTCCCCCGAACAGCTCGACCAGCTCCTACAGGTGACGGACCCCAAGGGCTGGCTGGCGCTGGGAGCCCTTGGCCTTCTGCTCCTCACCTCCGTGGGCTGGGGAGTCTTCGGTTCCATTCCGACCGAGGCCCGGGGCGAGGGCATCCTTCTTCGCCAGGGCGGCGTGTCGAGCCTGGTGGCCGCGGAGAACGGCCAGGTGGAGGAGATCCTGGTCGCCGTGGGCGATGTCATCCAGAAAGGCCAGGCCGTGGCTCGTATCCGGCAGGAGGAGCTGCTGCGGCAGATCCAGGACACTCGCGACAAGCTGGCGGGTGCCCGCTCCGAATACCAGGATCTCGTGCGCTACGCCGGCCAGCAGCGCCGCCTCCGCGTGCGCGACCTCGCCCAGGAGCGGGCCAACCTGGAGCAGACCATCAGGACTCTGGAGCGGCAGGTCGAGCTGACCCGGGAGCGGATGGTCTCCGAGCGGGACCTGCTGAAGGACGGCCTCATCACCAAGCAGACCGTCCTGGCGTCCGAGCAGAGCCTGAACACGGCCCAGGACCAGCTCGCGGGCGCCCGGCTCTCCCTCAACGGCCTGGAGCTCAAGCAGGTGGAGGCCGAGCAGCAGGTGGACCAGCAGATCGAAACCCGGGAGTCCCAGATCCGCGACCTCGAGATCGAGCTGCGGGAGCGTCAGGCGCGCCTGGGCGAGGCCGCCCGCGTCGTCGCCAACCGCGCTGGCCGGGTGCTGGAGCTGCTGGTGGACCGCGGAGACGTGGTAAACCCCGGCACGGCGATCCTCAACCTGGAGGTGATCTCGGAGGATCTGATGGCGGTGCTCTTCGTGCCGGCCACGGCCGGCAAGCGGGTCGAGCGCGGCATGGTCGTCCGGGTCTCGCCTTCGACCGTCAAGCGGGAGGAGTTCGGCGCCATCCTCGGCCGGGTCGTCTGGGCCGCGGAGTACCCCTCGACCTCCCGCGGCATGGTCCGTCTCCTTGGCAACGACGAGCTCGTCCAGAAGCTGATGACGGAGGGGCCGCCCATCCAGGTGAACGTGACCCTGGAACGGAACCCCGCGACTCCGTCCGGATTCCGGTGGTCGTCCTCGACCGGTCCCAGCGTCAAGATCAGCAGCGGCACCCTGGCCACGGGCGACGTCGTCGTGCGCCAGGAGGCGCCGATTAACCTTCTGATCCCGAAGGTACGGGAGAAGCTGGGCTTCTGATGCTCGACGGGCTGCGCAGGAAGGCGCTCTCCAGGGAGCGGGCGCTTCGGCGGGTGCGCACACCCACCGTCCTCCAGATGGAAGCGGTGGAGTGCGGCGCGGCGGCCCTGGCCATCGTGCTGGCCCACTTCGGCCGCTGGGTTCCGCTCGAAGAGCTGCGTATCGCTTGCGGCGTCTCCCGTGATGGCAGCAAGGCGAGCAACATCGTCAAGGCCGCCCGCCAGTACGGACTGGAGGCCAAGGGGTTCAAGAAGGAACCCCAGAGCTTGCGCACGACCCGCCCGCCCATGATCCTGCACTGGAACTTCAACCACTTCGTGGTGCTGGAGGGCTTCGGCGGTAGCCGCAGGACGAGGCGGGTTCACCTCAACGATCCGGCCGGGGGGCCGCGGCAGGTCAGCGAGGAGGAGCTGGACCAGGCCTTCACGGGGGTCGTCCTGACTTTCCAGCCCGGTCCCGGCTTCGAGAAGAAGGGCGAGCCGCCCCGACTGATGCCGGCCTTGCGCCGCCGACTCTCCGGCACGCGGGCGGCGCTCGCCTTCGTCCTGCTCGCCGGCCTGGCCCTGGTAATCCCTGGGCTGGCCACCCCCGTCTTCTCCAAGGTGTTCATCGACAGCGTCCTGCTGGAGAACCGGCGGGACTGGCTGCCGCCCCTGCTCTGGGGAATGGGGCTCACCGCCCTCATGACGGGGGCTCTGACCTGGATCCAGCAGAGCTATCTGCTGCGCCTCGAGACCCGGATCGCCGTGGGCGCCTCGAGCCGTTTCTTCTGGCACGTGCTCCGGCTGCCGAGCGAGTTCTTCAGCCAGCGTTTCGCAGGCGATCTAAGCTCCCGCGTCTCGATCAACGACCGCGTGGCCCAGCTCCTCTCTCGCGACCTGGCGACCAACGCCCTGGGCGCCTTGATGATCGTTTTCTTCGCCGCCGTCCTGTTCCAGTACGACGCCATGCTGACTCTGGTGGGCATCGCGATCGTGTCGCTCAACGTGGCCGCCCTGCGCTGGGTCTCGCGCAAGCGGGTGGACGGCAACCGCCGACTGGCGCAGGACCAGGGCAAGCTCCTGGGCACGGCGATCGGCGGTCTCCAGACCATCGAGACCCTCAAGGCGACGGGAGGCGAGTCCGACCTCTTCACCCGCTGGGCAGGCTACCAGGCCAAGGTGGTCAACGGCCGGCAGGACCTCGAGCGCTACACCCAGCTCCTCGACGCCGTGCCGCCCATGCTCTCGGCCGTCAACACCGCCCTGATCCTGGGGATCGGGGGCCTGCGGGTGATGAACGGTGACATGACCCTGGGCGGACTGGTGGCCTTCCAGCTCCTCATGGCCCTGTTTATCACCCCCGTCAACCGGCTGGTCAGCCTCGGCAGCCGGCTGCAGATGGTCGAGGGGGACATGAACCGCCTCGACGACGTGCTGCGCTACCGCGTCGATCCGGCGGTGGGGAGCGGACCGGCAGACGTGCTGGCCGGTCCCGTCGAGAACGCGCCCGTCAAGCTGGCCGGCCATCTGGAGCTGCGCGGCGTCTCCTTTGGCTACAGCCGGCTCGATCCGCCCTTGATTGAAGGCTTGAGCCTCTCTTTGAAGCCCGGCTCCAGGATCGCCCTGGTGGGCGGCTCGGGCAGCGGCAAGTCCACCCTCGCTCGGCTGGTCACGGGCCTCTACCAGCCGTGGGTGGGGGAGATCCTGTTCGACGGCCGGAGCCGTGCCGAGATCCCGTCGAGCGTCATGACCAACTCACTGGCTTCGGTCGACCAGAACGTGTTTCTGTTCGAGGGCACCGTGCGGGAGAACCTGACGCTCTGGGACTCGACTCTGCCCCTGCCTATGGTGGTGGCCGCGGCCAAGGACGCCTGCATTCATGAGGATGTCGCGGCCCGGCCCGGCGGCTATGAGAGCCCCGTCGAGGAGGGGGGCGCCAACTGGAGCGGCGGCCAGCGGCAACGTCTGGAGATAGCCCGCGCCCTGGTGGGCCGGCCGACCCTCCTGGTTCTCGACGAGGCCACCAGCGCTCTCGACCCGACCACAGAGAGCCGGATCGACCAAGCCTTGAGGCGGCGTGGCTGCACCTGTCTGATCGTCGCCCACCGGCTGAGCACCATCCGTGACGCCGACGAGATCATCGTCCTCGAACGGGGCAAGGTCGTCCAGCGCGGCACTCACGAACAGCTCAAGGGGGTCGAGGGACCCTACGCGCGCCTGATCAGCGCGGAGTGAGCCATGAACGAGGCGCTCGAGCTCACCGGCAACGCACCCTTGCCGCTCGATTCCGGCCGGGATGTCTGGATGATCGAGACGGGGACCGTCGAGGTCTTCGCCGTCCCGCGCGGTGAGTCCGGGCCACGCACCCATCTCTGGACGGCGTCGGCCGGCCAGATCCTGTGCGGGCTCGATGGCGCGCGGGACGGCCACGGCCTAGGACTGTTGGCCGTGGGGCACCCAGGGACCCTCCTCAAGCGGCTGGGGAAACCTGAGCTGCAGGAGCTGGCTCGCGAGCCCACGGCGGCGGCGGATCTCTCCGTCCGGTTGGACGCCTGGCTCTCGGGTATCTTCGGCGAGATCGCCCGCGCGGCAGGTCCCAAGTCCTTCGAAGAGCTCCGGCCCGGAGCCGAGACGCGCCTCGGGGAAGCGGGGCGCCCCGCCCGCCCGCGGGCAGGCGTGGTCTGGGTGCGGCATCTCGACGGGAGCTCCCATCTGCTGGGAGAGACGGGGCTGGCCCTGGAGAGCGGCGATCTTGTCCCCGTCCCTGAGGCGGCTTGGCTCGTCAGCGCCGGCGAGGCGCGGATCGCCTCCCTCGGCACCGCCGACGTGATCCGGAACGGCGGCCTCTGGCAGGGCCTCGCCCGCTTTCACGACCTCTGCCTGCGCTACGTCAGCCTCCAGGCCGAGCGGGCGGGCCAGCAGGAGCGCGAGCGTCTGGACCGCAAGCTAGACCTCGACCGCTCGACCCTGCGGAGCGCCTATGCCCGGCTGGCTTCCGTCCTCCAGCCGCTCGCCGGTGACACGGCCCTGGAGGAGACCCCGGATCCCATGCTCTTGGCCGCCAGCCTGGTGGGTAAGGCACAGGGCATCCTCATCCGCGCCCTGCCCGACTGGCAGGCCGGTCCCCGGCAGGGCGACCGGCTAACGCAGATCTGCGCGGCCTCGCGGGTCCGCTCCCGCGGCGTCATCCTGCGCGACGACTGGTGGCGCCGCGACAACGGCCCCCTCGTGGGCTTCCGCTTCCTCGACGCCGAGCAGAAGGTCAAGCGTCCGGTGGCCCTGCTGCCCACCTCGGCCCGTGGCTACGAGATGGTCGACCCCGTCGAGCGGACGCGGGAGCCCGTGGGGGCCGCGCTGGCGGAGAGCCTCGCGGGCGACGCCCATATGCTCTATCCGCCTCTGCCCGAGCGTCCGGTGACCCGTGGGGATCTGCTGCGCATGCTCCTGCGCGGACGGCGGCGCGATCTCTCCACCATTCTGCTGATGGGAGCCGCAGGCGGCCTGCTGGGCCTCCTGGTGCCCATCCTGACCGGTCAGGTTTTCGGCAACGTGATCCCCGGCGCCGACCGCGGTCAGCTCGGGCAGATCACCCTGGCTTTGGTCGTCAGCGCGCTCGCCGCCACCATCTTCCAGGTAACCCGGAGCATCGCCGTGCTGCGGCTTGGAGGCAAGGTGGACGGCTCCGTGCAGGCGGCGGTATGGGATCGGCTGCTGTCCCTCCCGGTCTCCTTCTTCCGGCGTTTCACCGTGGGCGACCTGGCCAACCGCTCGCTGGGGATCAACGCCATCCGGGAGATGCTGACTGGCAACGTTCTCACCTCCGTCCTGGCGGCCGTCTTTTCGATCTTCAGCTTCGCGCTTCTCTTCTACTACAGTTGGCGGCTGGCCCTCATGGCGACGGCCCTGGTAGCCGTCCTGGCCGGCGTAACGGCGGCGCTGACCTGGTTCCAGCTCCGGCATCAAAGAGCGCTCCTCGATCTCCAGGGCAAGATTTCCAGCCTTCTTTTCGGGCTGATCCACGGTATCGCCAAGATCCGGGTGGCCGGCGCCGAGTCCAGGGCCTTCGCCCGGTGGGCCGAGCGTTTCGCCGAGCAGCGGCGCAGGACGCTGGCGGCCCAACGGGTGGCCAACGCCCAGGCCACCTTCAACGCCGCCTATGGGGTGCTCACGTCGATGGCGGTTTTCGCCATGGTCGGCCGTTCCCTCAACGCGGCGATGCCCATTGGAGAGTTCCTGGCCTTCAACGCCGCGTTCAGCCAGTTTCTGGCTGCGACCTTGACGCTGGTGGGCGTCTTTTCGAGCGTCCTCGCCATGGTGCCCGTCTACGAGCGCCTGGAGCCCATCCTGGAAACGATCCCCGAGGTGGACGAGTCCAAGGCCGAGCCGGGTGAACTCTCGGGGGAGATCGAGTTCAGCCACGTCTCCTTCCGATACCAGAAGGACGGGCCGCTGATCCTGGACGACGTCTCCTTCCGTGCCGGCCCTGGCGAGTTCATCGCCCTGGTAGGCCCTTCGGGAGCAGGCAAGTCCACCTGCCTGCGGCTGATCCTGGGCTTCGAGAAGGCTACCGCGGGATCGATCTACTTCGACGGCCAGGATCTCTCCGGCCTCGCCGTACAGTCCGTGCGGCGGCAGATCGGCGTCGTCCTCCAGACCGGCCGCCCCATGGCGGGGAGCATCTTCTCCAACATCGTGGGCAGCGCGAACATCGGCATCGAAGCCGCATGGGAGGCGGCGCGCATGGCGGGGCTGGAGGACGACATCAAGGCCATGCCCATGGGCATGCACACCGTCGTCTCCGAGGGGGCGGAGACCTTCTCCGGCGGACAGAAGCAGCGCATCCTGATCTCCAGGGCCATGGTCCACCGGCCGCGCCTCATCCTCTTCGACGAGGCCACGAGCGCTCTCGACAACCGCACCCAGGAGATCGTCAGTCGCAGCCTCGAAGGCCTGAAGGCCACGCGGATCGTCATCGCCCATCGCCTGAGCACCATCCAGAACGCCGACCGGATCTACGTCGTCGACGGCGGCCGGGTCGTGGAGGAGGGCACCTACGGGGAGCTTCTCCGCAAGGGCGGCCCGTTCGCCCGCCTGGCCGAGCGTCAGATCGCCTGAAAGGAGTCCACCATGAGAAAAGTCCTCTTCCTCTTCGGGCAGCTCAACGACGACGACGTCGAATGGATGCTCAAGACGGGCTCCCGCAGGTTCGTGCCGGCTGGCGCGACCGTGATCGAGCAGGGGGTGCCCGTCGACGCCGTCTTCATCCTCCTGGAAGGCAGTCTCGCGGTCTGGCTCAGGAGCAAAGGCCGCCCGGAACGGGATCTCGCCCGCCTGAGCGCCGGCGAGATCGTGGGCGAGATGTCCTTCGTGGACGCCCGGCCGCCCTCCGCCACCGTCAAGGCTCTGGAGGACTCCACCGTCTTCGCCATCTCCAAGCCCGCCCTCAATACCAAACTGGCCGCGGACTCAGGTTTCGCCGCCCGCTTCTACCGCGCGCTGGCGATCTACCTCTCGACGACCGTCCGCGAGCGGCACCGGGCGCTGGGGGGGGGGACAGGGGCAGCCCTGGAAGCGGATGGGGATGAGGAGAACGATGTCGACGAGCTCGACCCCAACGTGCTGGATGGAGTGTACCTGGCGGGGGAGCGGTTCGACCGGATGGTGAAGCGGGTAATGGTGTCGTAGTCTAGATCTAGAGAGGATCGCCAGTGCCCTGGAGGTTACAACTCCCCATCTGCGGGTCTCTTTGAGACTGCTCGCCACTTGGACAACTTCTTCTCGAAGGAGGGTCCAGAAGGAGGATTGCTGGAACCTGGTCCGGATCTGCAAGTCGGAGAAGCCCATACCCAATTCCTGCAAGGCCTGGGAGTAGACCAGGCGTCTCCACTCCTAGAGGAACTCCACATAACCAACCATGTTCCTGAATACTAGCTAGGATCCGAGTAGCTAAGCGCTTCCGCTCTTGAATCAATTCTGGCCTATTAAGCTTTTTGGCAGCCAGGCTAATTAATTCCAAGTTTCCGAGATCTCCGTGGCAAAGAGAGTGATTGTTGCCAAACCCGAATCGAAGTGTAGTGGCGATTGCAGTATCGAGATCCCGCTGGAGCTTGGGGTCGTCGTCAAGCCTCATCATTCTTAGGCGGCTAAGTCCGATACCTGGTGCGCCATGACACCAAGCAATCATGAATCTAGGCTGGCTTACCTCTCCGTTAAGAGGTTTGCGGAGGTCGGGCCAATTTCTCTGAGATTCCAAGAATGTGCCATTTTCAAAAGCCAATGCATCCTGATATAATTTCTTGAAGCGTTCCTCGCCAGAAGCCGAATAGACATCAAGTAAGGCACAAGCTATTCCCGCTGCACCATGAGAATATCCTGTTAAGGGTTGGTCAGGGCTTACCGGGACAGCCCAGCCGCAGCCTTCTCCCGTAGGCTGCGCTTTCGCTACGAGCCGATCTCCCATGCGTCTAGCTACTTCCAGAGCAAAGTCGCAGCCCGTGGCTCGGTAAAGCCCGAGCACTGCCAGAAGGCCACCAGCAGATCCACTCAATATATCCAGATTTCTGTCAAAGCGCACGAGTGGGTCCATCTTTAGGAGCATTTCTTTCGCTTCCAAAAAGAAAGATTCTTCCTGCCATAAGATGGCCAAGTGGGTCCACGTAAAAACTAGGGATCCCCAGCCATCGAAGCCTCCAATCGATTTAATATGCCCTCTGTCTTGTTTAATCTGCCTTCGAATCGATTCGACCGCCTTCTTGGCGAGTCGAGTATATTTATTCTCGTCCGTGGCCTTGCCGAGATAAGCAAGGAATAAGCTGATCCCAGCTAGCCCGCTATATATGTCAACGCCCAAGGGGGCAAGCGCCCAGTGTCGTCCCTTTATGAGCCGCAAACCTATCCATGCAACGTCCCTTTCAGTTTGGATTGCTAATCTCTCAAGGTGGTCGCCGACCGCGCAGGCCGCCGTGAGCATCTGACTTCGAGTGGCAGCGATGTCGGGATCTTTCGAGATTGTGTATCCAGCCGTAGATGTTTCAATGTCCGAAAGCGTTGTGAGTGAAGCCCGAATCAGCCAAGATTGGCGATTAAAATCATTCTCTCCCATCTGGCTCAAACGAAAGAGCACGCTTTCGAAGCCAGACTTCTCGAAGTAAGAGGGTAGCCTACGACTGCCACTCATCCAAAGATCGCGAGAATTGACGGTTGTGAAAAAAAAGGGAATGTCTCCCCGCCAGAGCTCTTCGATCTCGCTGGGGAGAATTGCCGTAAATTTCTCGGGGCATACGCTCTTCTCAAGGCCGAGCCAGAGCCGGTCGAAGAGACGGTCTCGAGCTGCCGCATCCCGCAGAAGGTCGGGATGGAAGCTCTCCTTGAGCAGCATAGCGTAAAGCCGAGTTGGTCTGAGTATCACTCGAACTTCATCGTTTGCAAACTGTGTAAGTGGGCCTTCTTCTGAGAGCAGATCGTTGCGATGGCGGAGCAGAAGTTTGTACATGGAGGAGAAGCCTTCTAGGAGGGCTTCTGTGAATTCAATCGGATTTGCCGTGTTGTCACCTAATGTCGGCTGATTCAAAGCGGCTGCTAGCGTCAATCTCTTTCGGCCTAGCTTCATTTCGTCTGTCCCAGCGTTCTCCCAGATTGGTACCTTGCGGAGCGAGAGTTGATTAGCATTCCCCCCTAGGCCGCTTTGCTCGGTTCCATCTAAATCTTCTTCCTCTCCCCAACGTCTCTCCGGAAGCAATCCCACATGGAGAACCGAGCTTGTTAATGTCTTGTAAGCGATTACGCTAGACTGGTCCAGACGGTCAATCCTGAAGTCGGCTCGAAATAAGGACTCCAGGTCGATCAAGATTGGATGATCTCCAGCAGCGATTAGGTTCTCATTGTGAAAATCTGTAGCCTCGAGAGAGTATAGGAGCGCGAGGAACGCTCCTTGTCTCTTATAGAATAGTTGCAATTCTTCTTGGGATGTGCAGGCTTTAAAAGCAATAAACTCCGACCAGCCATATTCATCGCAATCAAGGACCTTGGGAGATCGTAGGTCGGGGGCGCCTCGTTTGTTTAGCCATTCTAGGAGATTGCAGAAATGGACATCAATGGCGAGGGACTTAGGCTTGTATACAAGCTTGAAGCCAGAGCTAAATCGAGAAATGATTACCGCTCTCCCTCTTCGATGTCGATCTCCTGCGACGATAATTTCCTCCAGGTGGCTTGGTTCTGAGTCTGGGTCAAAGCGGGTGCGCAACGTGTCCCAGTCAGTAGCTAGGCGCTCAATAAATTCTGAAGATGTTTCAACCCAAAGTTCTAGCTCGTCTTGAGTAATGCGCGCGAGAACTGGATATTCCTTGAATAGCGCTAATCCTTTTGACGGGTGTGACAAGTGTTCGATGAAGTTTTCAAATCTCTCCTCTGGCGTTTTTCCACGTAGGAGTCCTTGAGCCCGCATTACATGAAGCTCCAAAACTGCAACGCGGCTAATTACTGAGGTCAGACGAGTGGCCAGTAAGGGATAAAAAAGAGATACGATTGTATCAGGATCGAAGGGGGCCTGCGGGTTGGTCGCAAGTACAGATTTGCTGTGCTGTACGATATGTTCAACGGCTTGTTGAATCGGTGGATATGCAACATGCAGAAATTTTTCAAGCACCCCGCTCGCAGGTAATGCTTCATGCTTGTTGCCAGAAGCCCAGGATTGGAGAAATGTGCTGCGTGCTTTAAGATATTTCAATATTTCGGCATGTGGGAGAGGCTCTTGTGGACTTAGGATTTGCAGGAACTCATGCTCGCTAATACCGGCAATCTCTAGGCGACGTGCAAACCATTCCTCTGACTGAAAGGGGGATTGAGATTTCCATTCGGCTATGTGACGAATAGCCGTTTCTGACTCCTCCAAAAGAGGCGCTTCGACTGGACGATCAGTTCTGGTCTGGAGGAGGCCTAATATGCGCTCGTGGAGATTGAGCACTCTATAATCAAATGACTCTGGGGTCATGGTTGCGAGTTCATCAGATGTGCTCGGGCGAGTAGCCTTGCCCGAGCACGTTCCCGATCAATAGGCTGTTAGGCAATAACCGTGCTGGGGTTGCTGGGGCAGGTGCAATAGCACGCACCACCATTGGAGTCAGCGGTTTGGGTCTTTTCGCATCTGCACTCAGGTGCACCAGTGCCTGTTTGGTCAATTAAGCCACCCGAAGCATTCTCCAGATCAGCGTCACTGAGTTCGATACTTCCGACTGGATTCTCTGGAACCAGGGCGCGCTCTGCATCATTTAGGCTGTTGTAGTAGCCCTTGTCCTTGAGTGCGCGTGCAATGTCAACTTTCCTTTCCATGTTCGTTCTCCTGAAAGAAGAAATAACTGATCTGGTGATCTGACACCAGATCACCGCTTCTCGCACCGCGACGGAAGTGACAGTAATTCCGGCAACTCTGTATTTAGACATAGTCTAGATGGGAAGTCAAGATGAATGGATGGGGGCTGGCGGGGACTCGCCTACAAGAGTGCACAGGGGAGCCCGACTCGCGGGTCGTCGCTGATCGTGAGTCGGGCTCCATATAGCCTTGTCTATAGGTTAGGGATGGCCAAAGCTACCCGTCCAGAGGTCCAGTGGTCCATCATGGATGCTAAGGCCCCAAGCCAGTTCCCCGCTTGATCTGAGCCCTGTCGCTTCAGTAGTAAGATGGTTCCAGGAGTGCCGCCATCTCATGAGGTGTTCACAATGCCACTTCGATAACCCCTCCGGCATGAAGTTCTGCGGCCAGTGCGGCGCAAAACAGGCTTCTGCATGTCCCCAGTGCGGCGCCGAGAACCCCCCGGGCTTCAAGTTCTGCGGCGAGTGCGGCTCTCCCCTGACGGTTGAAACCGCCCCTCCCCCCTCGCCCGTTCGGGAGCCAATTCCTGTTCCCCGGCCAGGTCCACCCCAGAGCTATACCCCCTCCCACCTCGCCGAGCAGGTTCTCCAGTCCCGCTCCGCCCTCGAGGGCGAGCGCAAGCAGGTCACCGTCCTCTTCTGTGACCTCGTGGGCTCGACCTCCCTGGCCGAGCGGCTGGGGCCCGAGACCATGCACCTCCTCCTCAACAGCTTCTTCGAGCTGGCCCTCCGGGAGGTCCACCGGTACGAGGGCACCATCAACCAGTTCCTGGGCGATGGCTTCATGGCTCTGTTCGGGGCCCCTATCACCCACGAGGACCATGCGGGGCGGGCGGTGCTGGCTGCCTTGGGGCTGCGGAAGGCCTTGGAGGAGCGCCGGACCGAGGCGGGGGATCTCCAGGGTATCGAGCTGCGGGTCCGAATAGGACTGAATACCGGGTGGGTGGTGGTGGGAGGAATTGGCGACCACCTGCGGAAGGACTACACGGCCATTGGCGATACGACCAACCTGGCCGCCCGCCTGCAGCAGATCGCGGAGCCCGGGGAGATCCTGGTGAGCGAGGCGGCGAGCCGGGTTCTCCAGGGCGTGACGCTGGAAGCCTTGGCGCCCGTCCAGGTGAAGGGGAAGGAGGAGCCGGTCCGGGCTTTCCGGCTCCTGGGCTTGGAGGCTGTCTCTTCGGAAGAGGTGGTCTTCGGCGCGACGTCGCGCACGCCCTTCGTCGGCCGGCGGCGGGAGATGGCGCTTCTGGAAGAGCTGCGGGAACGGGCCGAGGGCGGGGAGGGGCAGGTTCTGGGCATCGCGGCGGAGGCTGGGGCCGGCAAGTCCCGGCTCCTGTATGAGTTTCGCCAGCGGCTGCGGGACCGTCCAGTGCTTTGGCTTGCCGGTCGCTGTCTGTCCTACGGCGGCAGGACCCCCTATCTGCCGATCCTCTACATGCTACGCAACGAGTGGGGAATCAACGAGGCCGAGGATGCCGTCGCTGTGGCCGCCAAGGTCTCATCGGGGCTGGGCCGCGCGGGTATGAACGTCGAGGAGGCTCTGCCTTACTTCCTCCGGCTCTTGGGGGTGGAGAACGGGTCCGGCAAGCTGAAGGAGCTGAGCGCTCAGGCGCTCCAGATCCGCACGTTCGGCCTCCTCCGTCAGTGGATTCTCAGCGTCGGCCAGGGACGGCTGGTGACCCTGGAGATCGAAGACCTGCACTGGATCGACGAGACTTCGGAGGAGCTCCTCACCCTGCTGGTCGAACGGATGGCGGCCGCCCGCGTGCTCCTCGTCCTTACCTACAGGTCCGGGTACCGGCCTGGCTGGATCGACAAGTCGTACGCCACGCAGATCTCCCTCTCCCGTCTGACGGATGGCGAGAGCGAAGCGGTCGTCCGGGCCGTCCTGCATGAAGCCGAGCTGCCGGAGACGCTGGTGGGCGAGGTGCTTGGCAAGGCGGACGGGAATCCCTTCTTCCTCGAAGAGCTGGCGCGGTCGCTCCTGGAGCGCCCGGGCACCTCGGTCCCTGACACGATCCAGGGGGTTCTCATGGCCCGCGTCGACCGGCTTCCCGAGGATCACAAGCGGCTCCTGCAGACCGCTTCCGTGCTGGGACGGGAGTTCTCGCCGCAACTCCTGGCGGCGGTCTGGGACCGTCCCGAGGGTCTGCTGACCCTGCTCTCCGACCTCAAGCGCTGGGAGCTCTTCTATGAGGAGCCTGTGGCCGAAGAGCCGCTCTACTTCTTCAAGCACGCTCTCTCCCAGGAAGCGGTGTATCAGACGCTTCTCACCAGCCGCAGGCGGGCCTTGCACGCCGCGGCCGGCCGGGCGTTCGAGGCGTTTCACCGTGATCGCCTGGAGGACGCCTACGATCGTCTGGCCTACCACTACTCGGAAGCCGCCGAACCGGCCAAGGCTGTCACCTACCTGGCTCTCTCCGCGGAGAAATCCACCGGCGCGAACGCTCACGCCGAGGCGCTCAAGGCCCTGAGGGAGGCCCTAGTCCACGCCGGGCACCTGCCGGAGACCGAACGGGACCGGCGCATTCTGGATCTCGTCTTTCAGATGGCCCATTCCCTCCTCCCCCTGGCTCGTTTCTCCGAGACCCTGGAGCTCCTGGGCCAACACCGGCAGGCCGTGGAGCGGGTAGGGAATTCAGTCGTGGCCGGCCGGTATTTCTTCTGGCTGTCCCACACCTACAGCTATCTCGGGCGCCAGGAGGAAGCCGCCAACAACGCCCGGCTCTCCATCGAGGAGGCGCGGCGGGCCGGGGACACCTTCACGGAAGGGCGGGCCTGGTACGTGCTCTGCCGCGATGCCTTCTGGTCGGGCCGGTTCTCCGAGGGGATCGAGTATGGCCGGCAGGCCGTCGACCTGCTGGAGAAGACGGCGGACCCGTGGTGGCAGGGGCAGGCGTACTGGGTCGCCGGGTTTCATCATTACGTGCTGGGACAGTTCGAGCAGGCGTTCGACCGAATGAAGTGGGCCGAGGCCATCTGGCGGGCCCTCCAGGACCCGCGTCTCGATCCTTCCTGGAGCACGGGCTACTTCCATGCGTCCCTCGGCGAGTGGGATCTGGGGATCGAGGAGTGCCAGGGCGGGCTGGAGCGAGCCCAGGACCCGCTGAACACCGCCGCGGCCCTGGGATTTCTCGGCTATGCTTGGCTGGAGAAGGGCGATCTCCATCGGGCTATCGAGGCCCTGGAGGATTCCGTCGAGCGGCTGCGCCAAGCCGGCATGCAGCAGCTCCTCGGTTGGTTCTCCGCCTTCCTCGCCGACGGCTACCTCCTGGCGGACCGCTCTGACGAAGCCTGGGACCTCGCCCAGGAGGCTCTGACGATCACCGAGGGAGTTGGTTTCCGTTATGGCAGCGGCATGGCTCAACGGGCCCTGGGACGGATCGCCTGGGCGGCTGGCGACCGCGAGGGGGCGGAGACCTGGCTAGGCCAGGCTCTCGAGAGCTTCCGCTCGATCCAGGCGCCGTTCGAGATGGCCCGCACCCGGCTGGAGTTGGCGCTCGCCGCGGGGGCTGGGTCCGCGGAGGCCGGCCGGCAGCTCGCAGAGGCCCGCCGGATCTTCACGGAGCTGCGGCTGCCACGCTTCGTGGAGAATGTCGAACGGCTCGCCGGCAAGCCGGCGACCGTGGGCAAGAGGGCGGACGGCTCGCTCCCTCAGAGATAGACAGGCGAGCCTGGAATCTCTACTCATAGCGGATGGCCACCTGGGGATCCACCCGGGCGGCCCGCCGCGCTGGCACGTAGCACGCCGCCATGGCGACCGCCGCCAACACCACGACGACGCCGAGGAAGACACTCGGATCCCCCGGGCTAACCTGGAACAGCGTGCCCGCGAGGAGGCGTGAAATGCCCCAGGCGAGCAGGAGCCCCACGCCGAGGCCCAAGGCGAGCTGGCGGGCGCCTTGGCCGAGAAGCAACGACAGCACGTCGCCCCGCTCCGCTCCCAGGGCCATGCGGATGCCCACCTCCCGGGTGCGCTGCTGCACGGAGAAGGCGACTACGCCGTAGATTCCTATCGAGGCGAGGATCAGGGCGGCGATCCCGAAGACGCCGAACAGGGCACCGAACAGGTTGTAGGCATAAGAGCTCTTCGCCGCCACCGTTTCCAGGCTCTGAACCGAGTCCAGCGGCAGGTCATGATCGAGGGCCGCGACCTGCTCCCGCACGGTCTGGCTGAGAGAGAGAGGATCGCCTGGAGCTCGGGCCAGGATCTTGAGAGTGGCCGGGCAGTCTTGTGAGATGGGCAGGTAGATCCCATCGGGCCGGTCGGCCGAGTCGAAGCCGTTCATCCGCAGGTCCGGGACGACGCCGACCACCGTTCGCCATACGCCGGTATCTCCCTTGCCGAGCCGTATGCGGCGTCCCAGCGCGTTCTCGTTCGGCCACACCCGTTCGGCGAAGCTCCGGTTGACGATGGCCACCGGCAGGGTATCGGCGCGGTCCGCGGGGCCGAAGTCCCTGCCGTCCTCCAGGCGGCTGCCCAGGGTCGCGAACAGCTTGGGAGAAGCATGGACTCTGTGCGCCCGCGGCCTGTCTTTCTCCGAAGCGTAGCTCCGGCCCTCGACCGCGTAAAGGTCGGTGCGGGAGCTCTCGCTGGGTAGGGCGTCCGCCAGGGCTACGGATGCCACTGTGCCTTTCCCGCTCAGTCCTGTCTGCAACTCGTTGAAGAAGCGCAGGCGGTCCGCGGATTGGGGATAGCGTGACTCGTCGAGGCTCAGGCTGGCGGTGAAGAGGCCCTGCTTCTCGAATCCCAGGTTCAGATTGCGAATGTTGACGATGCTCTTGATCATCAACCCGGCGCCCACCAGCAGGGCGCAGGAGAGGGCGACCTCGAAGATCACAATGCTGCGGGTGAAGCGGCCGATCCGCAGGCCGGTCGAGCCACGGCCCGCGTCCTTGAGCACTTCGTTGACGTTCACCTTGGAGGCCTGGAGGGCCGGCAGCAGACCGGCCACGAGACCCGCGAGCGCGCTGACGGCCAGCACGAAGGCGAGCGACCGCAGGTCGATCGAGGTGTTGAACCAAAAGGGCGGGTTGTCATCGGCGATGGAGGCGTTGAAGAGGCGGACTCCCAGGCTGGTGAGCAGTAGGCCGAGGGCCGCGCCCACGAGGGCCAGGATCAGGCTTTCCACCAGCATCTGGACGATGACGCCCCGGCGGCCGGCACCCATCACCGAGCGGACGGCCAGCTCCTTGGTGCGCACGGAGGCCCGGGTCATGATGAGGCTTGCCACGTTGGCGCAGGCCAGCAGTAGGACGAGGCCGACGACGCCGAGCATGGCGAACAGCAGCCCCGCCGCTTCCTGGTTGACGTACTTCTGCGTGTAGGGGCCGGAGACGGCTCCCACCCGGGCGTTGGTCTCCGGATACTCCTGGGCGAGGCCCTTGGCGATGGTGGCGAGCTCGGCCTGCGCCTTTTCCGCCGAGGAATCGGCGCGCAAGCGGCCGAAGACGTCGAGGAGTGCGCCCTCACCGCGCTTGACAGCGTTGGGATCCAGGCGCAACGGGGCCCAGATCTCTTCGTGGACGGGGAAAAGGAAGTCCGGCGGCAGGATGCCCACGACCGTGGCCGGCTGGCCGTTGACGCGCAGGGTCTTGCCCACCAGTTGCGGATCGCCACCGTAGCGTGAGCGCCATAGCTTGGCGCCGATCACCACCACGGGCGGCGCGGACGGCGAGTCGTCGCCGGGCACGAGAGCGCGCCCTTTCAGGGTCTTGACGCGGAGCAGGCCGAAGGAGTTGGGAGTCACGTAGGCGCCGGTGACACGCTCGGGCCGGCCGTCGCCGCTCAGGTTGAAAGGCGCCTGGCGGAAGGCGGCCAGATCCTCGAAGGAATCCTGGCGGCTCTTCCAGTCCAGGTAGTCGTGGAGAGAGAGAGTGGTGGTGCTCTCGTTGCGCTCCAGGTTCCGGCTGCCCAGGTAGAGGAGGCGGTCCGGCTGCTCGAAGGGGAGCTCGCTCAGGACGACGCCTTTGACGATGCTGAACATGGTGGCGGTCAGGCCGATGCCCAGCCCCAGGGTCAACACCGCGATGACGGTGAGCCCGAAATTCTTGAGCAGCATCCGGAAACCGAAGCGGATGTCGCGGATCAGGTTGATCATGGCCTGTCTCTCTCCTTAACTTCAGTCCTGGCTCGCGGTGTCTTCGCCGGTATCGTCGATCTCGGCTCGCAGCAGCCCCTCGCGGACGAGCCGGCGCACCAGCACCGCCTTGCTGGCGTCGTCCAGCAGTCCCGGCAGGTCGCGCACCCGGAAATGCTCGTGGTCGCGGATGTGCCCAAGTGCCGGTCCCATGGCCGCCGGACCGCCGACGACGCTACCCGCGAAACGGATGACGGCTCCGCTCTCCCCGGACTCGACGATCGGGGTCATGCCGGCGCGCCGGCGTACCAGCGTATCGAGCCCGATTTCCCCCAGCCTCACGAGCTGGGCGAAATGGCCGTCGGCAGGGTAGTGAGGTGTCTGGAGGCGTGACCGCACGATGGTGTGGAGGGTACGTTCGTACGATGCCGCTTCAGCGAACCGGCCCAGCATATCCGCGAACTGCGCGGCCAGTTCTTCGCGGGACTCGGGGCGGTTGACGAAACCCGGGCTCACGGCGCGCGCCAGCTCCGGCTGGTCGATCGAGGCCACCTCTACGGCAGCCTTGAGGAAATCTACCCAGGAGACGGGGGTGATGCAGACCGTCAGGTGGAGCGATGGGCTGTCTACCGGTGCCACGGCCTTATGAGGAAGGCCGCGGGGGATGTAGAGGAAGTCTCCCTGGCGCAAGGTCGTCCGGTCGATCAAGGGCGGCTCCTCGCGCTGCGGTTTGATGCCGGTGCGCAGCTCCTTGAGGTAGGTGAGCCCCTCTAGGCAGATCTCCTCGCGTTGCTCGTAGAGGTACCAATCCTTGACGCCGTCCATCTGCAGCACGAAGACGTCTTGCACGTCCGGATGGAGGGGCGCTCCCTGGGCGTTGGCCGGAGTCATGTACAGGTTGACGTTGACGCGGGCGCTGAAGGCCTCGGCTAGGGAGGCCGCGAGCTGCGCCACGGGCGGCCACGACTTCTGGATGTCCTCCAGGACGAGGGTGTTGCCGGCGTGGAAAGCGGCGTAGAGCTGGCCGAGGTTGACGTCGCGCAGCCGTTTGCGCTCGGTCTTCCGGCCACTGCCGGGCGGCGGCACGACCAGCAGGAGCTCGGCCGGATTGCCCTGGGAGGCCGCGATCCAGCGGTCGACGTCGGCGAAGGAGAAGAGCGGACCGTAGTGGGCAGGATCGTCCCGGTGAAGGATGAGGTGCCTGCGCTCCCAGTAGCCGGCGAAGAACTCCTCGGCGCTGACAGGAGCGATGACGTCCTCGAAGCAAAGACCGCGGCCGGCCGGGCTCGTTTCCTGGACCACGGACATAAGCTCATCTCCTGGTGAAGGCATGCGATCCCGCGGCAACCGGAGCTTCCGGAGCCATGATGGTAGTGAAGGCAGCGGACAGAAGATCTTCCAATCCTCTGCCTGGGTCAAGAGGTTCCTCGGGAGCCGGTCGGCAGGAGCCGGGGAGGGTGGCAGCCGCCCGCCGGAGGATCTGTCCAAGCCAGGTCTCCTCCGGGTTGCGCAAACCCAGCCGATTGGCCGTCATGTGCATGTGGCTTTTCAGGATGCGGTGGCGCGCGTCCGGCGTGGCGGAGCCTACGGCGGCGGCGAGGTGGCGCGCTTCCGCCAGTCGATCGTGCTCGGATAGGGCTTCCCGGAGGAGACGCTGGAAGGACTCCGGCTGCTCCTTGAAGGCCTGGTCGCCACGCGCGGCGAAGGGCGCCAGAGGATGCCCGGCCGGTACGGCGGCGTAGTCGAGCAGGCTGGCCAACTCGGGCTCGTCCCGCGCGAAGCCCATGGCTTGAGCTGCCAGGGTGCGGAGGATCCAGGGGATCTGCCGGGTTCGCGGCTCGCCGGTGAAGGCGCGGGCGAAGCCCAGGGCGCGGAGGCTCGACAGGTTGAAGAAATCCAGGGAGGCGCCAATCAGCCCCGGGCCGCCGTAGCGGTCGACCTCGGGAACGAACGGGGTGAACCGGAGGCTGTTGTCGGAGTAGAGGATGCCGTCGCTCTCGCTCGCGTCCGCGGCCAGGATCTGCTGGGTCCGCCGCTCGACGGTGTCGGTCGCAAGAGACTGCGCCGAAGGCCAGCGGGCGAAGAAGTCCGCGGCAGCCTTCGCCACCGCCTCGTCCGCTCTGCCGGTCGCTCCCGGCGCCACTCGCCACCGCAATCGCACGTGCGGCCCCCCAAGCTCGTAGCGGACGAAGAAGAACCGATCGACGTCGCCTTTCCGCAGCAGGGAGACCATCAGGGGATGGACGAGGCGCCCGAGCAGGAGGTTGCCGTCACCGTGATAGTAGAGGTGACAGGAGTGCCACCGGTACCATTCCTGGCTCAAAATTGTCCTCCGTTCGGCGGCTACGCTCGTGGAGAGGAAAACCCTCCCAACCCGCCCTCGGCGGGTTGGGAGCCTTGCGGTGAAGCCGGTGCCTAGCCGCCAGTCTCGTCGGCGGTGGCGTTCGCCTGCCCGGAGCAACACCAGATCGAGCAGAACCCACCGGCGGCCGACTCGAGATCCTCGTCGCTCAGCGCGTCGACGTTGATCTCCTCGAGCTTAGCGATCTGGTCCTTGACCTGCGCCAGCTTCTCCTCACGGTCTTTCAGTTCCATGTGTTCTCTCCTTTGAGATTGAGCCCCTGGGCTCGCGGTTGGACGGACCTCCCGCCGACGGCGGAAGGGAATGAGACTTGGGAGGTGACGGATTCTGCGGAGCGCTCCCCGGGAAGGTCTCCCGGTCCGAGAGGCAGGGTGTCGAGCTGAAGCTCGACGGCCCAGCGTTCTCCACCCTGCCCCCGCGGCAGGCCGCCGAGCTCCGGCAGCGTTTCCTCGAAGGTCAACGGATCGCCGTTGAGGCGCAGAGCCGAGCGGAAGACCTCGGCGAACAGGGGAGAGGTCAAGTCCAGGTACTGCGGCTTGTACAGCTCTCCCAGACCCTCGTAGTGCGTCTTCTCGATCCAAAAGAGGCGGTGGGGGAGGCCCTGCTCGCCGCGCCAACGGTTGAGCAGGGCAAAGGCGTCTTCCCGCGTGCCCGCCTCCACCCGCCGCCGCAGCTCCTCGCCGAGGGAGACCACCCACCGGCGGCGTGCCAGGACCAGACACCCGGCGGTGAGCCTTTCCAGGATCTGTACGGCGCCTTCCCTGCGGGCGGGCACGGGAGGGCGGGGAGGCCGGATCTCGCCCGGTCCCCACTGGGCGAGGAATTGGATCAGGAACGGCATGCGATGGCTCGCCGTGCCGCCGAGATGGGCAGGCAGGACGCGCCGGCCGGCGGCATCGGTGAGCCGGGGTAGCCGGGCCGCTTCGTCCAGGTGGACGCGCAGGTCGCGCAGGCTTACCGGTTCCGCCCCTTCCCGGTCCAGCGTCTCGCCAGGGATGGCGAGCACGCGGGCGGTCTGCGCGGCGTGAATGTTCAGGGTGTCGCCTTGGCTCCACATCAGATCCAGGAGATCGGCGGGCTCGCCGTCCACCTCGCGGGTGGCGGCAACCACATAGGGGTCCGTATAGCAGCGCCGGCTCTCCTCGTCCATGACGGCGGTGAAGCGGCTACCGTAGCGCCCGGTCCCCTCGAAAACCCGGTTGAGCACCCAGAGGCGGCCTTCTGGGTCTGCCGGCTGTACGAACAGACAGGCTCCGAGAGGCAGGGTGTAGCGCTCCGGAATACGGGCGGCGAGCCCTTCGAGGACTCCGGACGGCAGGATTCCGCCGGCAGGACAGACCCGAAGGGCTTCCGTCAGCCCCTGCCAGATCTCTGCGCGGAGCCGGGCGAGCGCCGAGACTTCCGCCAAGTCGAGGGGGTTGAAGGCCGATGCCCAGGCTTCGGCTCTCGCGGCAGTGTACTGCCGGTACTCCCGCCACATGGGCTGAGATTCCCCGAACAGCTCCAGAAAGCTCACCTCGCGGCGGTCGGGCCAGCGCCTGCGCATCAAGGCCGCCACGGTGTGAAGGAAGTCGAGCCGGGAGCCCTGGAAGGCGAGGATCCGCGCCCAAGGCTCGGCGCTTCTCACGATCTCCCTTATTGCCGCGGAGGAAACCTGGAACGTTCCTTCCGTGGACGTCAGGAGGACATCCTCGGAGACGTCCCCGGCCCTGATCCGGTAGCGCTCCATCCCGGGTTCGAGACCGGCGAGAGGGACGGCGGCCTGCCACAGGCTGTCCAGGGTGCGGTCGATTTCGGCCACCGTCCGGACCGGCTCCGCGGTTTCGGGGAAGCCGTCCTCCAGTGCCACCAAGCGGTCCAGGGCCTCGACGACGGGCTTCAGGCGGCCGTCGTCCGGAAGAGCACGCAGGTAGGTCAGGAGTCTCTTTTCGAGATGAGGCTCGTTGCTGGGCCAGGGGGGCGCGAGAAGCAGGACGCCGGCCTCGATCAGCGCGTCGAGGGTGCTTGCCGCGAGCGTGGCGTTCTCCACGGGCTCCACGCCTCCGAGCTCCTCCTCCAGGATTGCGACCAGCTCGCCATATCGATAGGCGCAGGGCTCCGCGCAGGCACCGAGGACTCGGGCAATCAGGATGCCCGCCAGCTTTATCTCCACCAGCGAGGCCGATTGGTGACGGAGCCTCCCCGCCGTGGCATCAGGCTTCCAACGCTCCGGGCGCAGGAAGCGGTACCGCTCGGGCGAGACCTCCTCGAGGGTAGGGTTCAGCACAAGCTCGAGACTCTCCCGGAAGGGGCGGTGGCGGCACAGGAGGGCCAGATCCTGCTCGATCAGGTAGCGACGCAGGCGCAGCAGCGAGCGCTCGCGCCAGGGTCCGCCGGTCCAGGCGAAGGGGTCCGCCGCCTCCCTGCTTATCGTGCCCAGGGCCATACGGGTCAGGGTCGAGAAGGGCGAGAGCTTGACCGCGGCACGGCTGACGTAACGCGCCAAGCCGAGGTCGAGACGGGACTCCCGCCGTCCTTGCGTGGCGTCGGCCTGTGACCTGGTCCGCCCGAACCGCCCTGCGGCCTCCGCCAAAACCGGACTCGCCAGGGTGAGACCCCGAAGGAACCCGGGGGCCTTGAGGGCGGCCAGGAGCGCTTGGTGCTCCCGGGTCCGCTGCCGGCGGTACACCGTGGCGAACCCCTCGCGCCAGCTCTCCAACCGGTCCTCCAGATCGCGCGCCCGCTCCGCCACGGGACCGGTCAGCCGTGTCAGCTCGCTCCAGCGGGAGTCCTCGCGATGCCGGCCGAGCGTCCGGCCATTGAACGCATCACGCTTGACCGCCAGTAGAAAGTGCCGTAGACCTGGTGATGACAGAGGGACGAGCTTGTGGATGCTATCGACCAACTCGGCACGGGTCGCCTCCAGCTCCCGTTCCAGCAGGGGAGCGGCTTCCAGCCACTCGGAGCAGAGATCGCTAGAAAGCTGATCGATTGCGGCGGCTGGTAATCCGGAGATCCGTGCGAGGACGGGGATGGGGATGGGGATGGGAGAAGGGTTGGAAGACAAGCGTCGAATCAGCATGAGCCGTGCGTAAAGCCACACCGGCCAAAATCTTCCGTTGGACTGTGGGGCGACTGTTTGAGAGACTACAGGAAAGGTTGAGAGGCGGTCAACCGGCCCGACCGTTCCGCCAGGCATACAGCACCAGAGGCACGTGGAGGGCGACGGGCAGGCCGAGCTGCTTCAAGGTAACATGATCGATCTCGCGGAACAGTGACCAGCGGGCGGGTCGCTCAGAGTCGCCGAGGGACAGGCCGACCAGACGGGGCAGTCCGGGCCAGACGGGACCTGTCGTACTCGTTTCCTCCCAAGCCTCGGCGAAAGACGGATCGAGGGCTCCCACCCCTTTCGCCAGATGGTCCAGCGCAGCGGCCTGTTCCTCCAAGCTCATTCCATCGGATAGAGGAGTGAGGAGGGTGGTGGCGTGATGGCGCCAGTAGTCGGCGGTATTTGCGTCCGCGAGGCGCACCTCCCGGTCGACCGAGGCGGTCCATAGTCGCGTTGCCGTCCGAGCGTGTGGGCCGAGCCGGCTGATGGTCCAGAGGGAGAGGCCGGAGACCAGCTCCCAGAGCTCCTCCTCGCCCGGCAGACCGTCGCTCAGATGGAAGGGATAGCCCCGCCAGGGGTGCTCGAAGACCTCGAACGAGTTGTTGGCCGCAATGCCCGGCCGGCCGTCCAGCTTGCACTGCAGCCGTCCACGGGTCTGGCTCTGGAGCTGCGCAAGGCGGTTCGGCGAAAGATCTTCGGAGCTCGGTTGTTCGTCCAGAAACCGCCTCAACTCTCCGGCCAAGGCCTTAGAAATCTCCTCCTGCCTCTCCGGACGGACGGTGAGGACCGCGAAGACGTGGGGACCTCGGGCGTCGTAGCGGTCGAACCAGAAGCGGCTGGCCACGCCACGCCGGCGCAGCTCCTCCGCCGCCGGTCCCAGGCAACGGTTCAAGAGACGGTCCTGCGCGGCGGCCCCCCAGACGTAGACGACCGCGCCGAGATGGACCTGTTCTGGCACCGGTTTGCTCAGGCCGCGACCGCCTGGAGCAGGAGGTGGTGGGTCAGCGCCTCGTTGAGCATGTTTAGACCGAGTTGGTTGGCGACGCCATGGAACACTTTGAACAATGGCGAGAACACGACATCGTCGGTGAACGGATCGAGCTGATAGGACGGATCGTCGCGGAAGCGGCTCACGTAGCCCGTGAGGACGCCCATGGCGGAGCGCCAGCGGGAGTCTGACGGGTCGAGTGCGTCGGTCATCTCGCCGCCGAGGGTGGCGGCCGCCGCAAGCCGCAACGGATCGAGAGCCGCCGCCATGGTTTCCGCCCGTTGATCGAACTGGGCGAGAAGCTCCCGGACCTTCTCCGCCCCGGCGTTGGCCCGCCCCGTGGCGAAGCGCAGCAGCCAGTCCCGGTGATACGCCAGGTAGGCGGCGCTCCGGCTGGGACTGTAACCCGCGGCTGCCAGTCCCCCAAGGGCCAGCTTGAACAAGGCCGCCTGGCGTTGGCCCTGAGGAAATCGCCCCTCGGCGTTGGGCCGGAGGGCCGCGAGCACGGCGTCGCAACCGTAGGCCAAGGCGGTGGTGAACAGGGCCGCGTAGCGGTCGTCGTCCAGAAGGGGCTTGCCACCCAGGGTGATGTGGCTGCGCTGGTAGCGAGTCCAGAGCAGGCTGCGGTCGGGTTGGAGCCCCTCCGCCGCGTCTTCGGCGTCGAGAGGCGGAAGCTCGCGGGCTTCCTTGCGCTCCCCGGTCTCGGAAGGCGCAAGCCTTGCGAAGGCGTCCTCGACGCTCCTGGCTAGCATCTCGCGCAGGCGCGGCGCGGCCTCCGCGGGTCCGTGGATCCTCACCTTGAGATGTTCGCCGCGCCTGGGATACCGGACGAACCAGAGGTGACCGAGCCCCTGGGGAGCCGTCTCGGCCATCTCCCGGCGCAGGGGGGCGAGGGTGCCGTGGATCACCTCGTCTTGTCGATGGTGGCAGTAGACGTTCGCCGTCACCACGGGATCGGGGAACACCGCCTCGGAATCGGCCATATAGTCAGGTAGGATAGAGAATCACGAAGTACAGCAGTAAATCAACCCGAGGCGAGCCCGAACGCCAGGTAAACCTTTGCCTCGGACCCCCGGCCGGGGAGGCACACCACCTTCACGTGACTCAAGGCACGGACGCAGTGACCCTGGACTCCTGACTCCGCCAGCGGCCAGCGCTCTGGAGCCGTCCAGAACGAGTCATATCCGGGCCAGGCTAACGCGGCGTCCCGTTTTTCAGGTGTACAGAGACCCTGAGCGACTAGGCGCGCGAAGAAAATTTCCCAGCGGGGCTCCCGCGCCGGCTGCCGGGGGTAGGAGCCTTCGATGCCGATGCGCGGCGAGATCTCCGAGCCGACGTCGAGGGAGAGGTGAAGCCTCTCGACCTCCTCGAAGATGGGGACGATCTCCGCGACCCCAGGGACAGATCCGGAGGCGACGCTCCGGAGATAGCCGGGAATCTGGTCCGGCGTCATGCCGAAGATCTCCAGCCGCACGGCGTCGGTGCCCCTGGCTTGCAGATTGAAGACATAGAGAAGGCTGGCCGGCTCCGGCATGGCTTCCAGGCACGCCAGGATCAGGTCGCGCTGCTTCGCCGAAGGAGGCTGGCCGTTGAGGGCAGGCAGGAGCGTGTCGGCAATCCAGGCGGGGCTCATCCCTACGGGAAGTTTCGCGCAGACGATCGGGCTCCGGACCGAAGGAGGCTCCCGATCCAGGTCAAATTCGAGCCAGATGGATCGGACGGGATCGAGCCAGTTGACTAGAAAGTCTCTGACGGCGGAAGGAGGGAGCCGCTCCGCCATGTCACGGGCCTGGGCTGCCGTGAGGAGGCGCAGGGAAAGATCCACCGGACCCGCTCCGGGGGCGAGGCGGGCTTCGAGGACTCCTTTGCAATCCCCCGGCAGACCCGCTGCCAGCGAGCGGAGGCGCGCCACGGCTTCGAGACCGAAGAGGGGCGGTATCAGCCGGGGCTCCAGGACCGACAGCCAGTCGGCGCAGGACAATGCGCAGGTCGACGGCACGTCTGTCTGGAGACCTAGCCTCCTCCGGGCGGCGGTGGAGCACCGCCGCTCCCCCAGTCGTCCTCGCCGCCTGCCGCCTGGTCGAGCTCGTCGTCCGAGAGCTCGACCTCGCTCTCGCGGAGCTCGGCGATGTCCGCGGCCGTCAGGTGGAAGCCCCGGTCGCTGGCCCAGCGGGTCGCCTCTTCCGGGGTTTGGACCAAGGCCCGCAGCTCTTCCAACTGACGCGGCGTTTGGCGGATGCTTTCGAGAAAGCGCTCCAGCTCTTCTCTCATGTGATCCTCCTGAAGGAGATTTGCCTCCAAGATGAAGCATAACCAGGGGTAAAGCAACCCCCGCGCAGAGAGATGCAAAAACTCTTCCGCCTCGGGCAGACGCTCCGCCCTAGTCTTCCCGCGTCGTCGGCGGGTCGATCACCGTCAGGTGGAAGGTGGTGCCGGTGCCCGGCTCGCTTTCGAGCCAGATGCGGCCGCCGATCTGCTCGACGGCGGTGCGGACGATGGCTAGACCCAGGCCGGTGCCGTCCGCCACGCTGGGGTGGGCGCGGACGAACTGCTCGAAGACGAGGTCCTGCATCTCCTCGGGGATGCCCAGGCCGTTGTCCGAGACCGAGATGCGCCAGTAACCTTCCTCGTCCCGCTGGACGCTGAGGCGGACCCAGCGGTCCGTCTCGTCGGGGGCGGAGTACTTGATGGCGTTGCCGATCAGGTTGATCAGCGCCAGCTCGACCCGCGTGGCGTCGACCTGGACGTCGGGGACCGGCTCCTGGATCTCGATCCGCACGTCCCGCTCCTCGGCCATGCCGTGCAGCTCCTCGACCGTCTCCACGATCAGGGAGCGCAAGGAGAGCCGCCGGCCCTGGGCCGTCTCCTCGCTCCCCTGGGCGATGGCCAGGGAATGGACGTCGTCCGCGACGCCCTTGATGCGCTGCATCGTGTTCCGGAGGTTGCGCAGCGCCCTTTCGCGTGCGGCCTCGTCCGCCTGGTCGTTCCCCAGCACGTAGAGGGCCGCCTCGGCCGTGCCCAGGCGGTTGCGCAGCTCGTGCGCCAGGTCGCGGCCGAAGCCGCCCAGCAGACGGGCCCGTTCCCGCCGGTCCCGGAAACCCTCTTCCCGGAACGTCGTGGCCGTGATGGCGGTGATCGCCGTCAAGGCCCGGTAGAGGCGCTCGGAGACCTCGATGGCGTAGCCGGGCGGCACCTTGCGGCCGAAGCTCTCGGCTTCTTCCTTCAGGGCACCGAAAAGGATGTCCCCCAGGATCTCGAACTCGGCCAGGATCTCGTCGATGTCATAGCCCTGCTCGCGGCGCAGCCGGGCGAGCTTGGTGAACTCGGTGCGCACCATCTCCGCGTGGGCCAGGTCGCCATCGGAGATGAGGTACTCGGAGATCGCCCGCAGGACTTCGGGGATGTGGTTGAGCAGCGCATCGGTGGGGAAGACGCGCCGCGGATGGACGTCCAGCCGCTCCAGAAGGCGGTCCAGCCAGGCGCGGGTCAGCTCGGTCGAGCGGCGATGGAGCTCGGCTCCGAGGTGCGCCTCCAGATTCAGGACGGTCCTTGGTTTTTGCATGTGAAGCCTCTGGCCGCGGCGCGGCATTGCTCATACTGAGCTTGCTGTGAAACATGGTGGACGACGGGGATATTCTACCTCACGGCCCGTCATACCGGGAGCGCCGGACGTGCTGGCGCAGGCCGTGGAAGATCCACGGGAGCATCTTGGCGGTGCCGCGGTCGATCATCCAGCGGGGCGTGCGGCCGCCCGGGTCGGTGTAGAGGCGGCAGACGGCGAGCGTGCGCCCCGGCCCCAAGGCGGTCAGCGTCCAGGAGCCCCGGTGGCCCGCGACGTTGCCGGAGCCGGGGACGTAGGACCACCGGATTCGCCACACCTTCCCCTCCGGCCCCGTCTCGGCGCTCTGGGTGAGGCGCACCCGGTAGCGCCGCTCGCCCAGGGGGGAAGGCAGGTCCATCCGATGGGTGCTCAGCACCGAGCCGTCCGGCTGCGGCCGGGCGTCGGAGGTCTTGAGGAAGGGCATGAACTCGTCCCAGTGGGCGTAGTCGGCGAGAGCCCGGAAGACCCTCTCCGGCGGCGCCTCGATCACCCCGCGTCCCACTCCTTCCGCCGGCTTGCCGGCCTCGGCGGGCACCATCTCGACCCAGACGTCTCCCGTCGGCGTGGGCTGGGGATCGCCGGGGAGGGCTGGGGCTGGAACCGAGCCTGCAAGGAGCAGGACGGCGAGCAGGGCCGGGGCGGGCATCCCTGTGATTCTATTCTCCCGAGGGGGATCGGCGATGGCGATCGAGTGGCAGGTCATCGAGTGGCAGAAGATCCGAATGCGGCCCGACCTGCGGAACCTCTTTCTGGAGAAGGACCGGGAGATCTGGACGGCCGGTCTCGCCCGTGAGGACGGCTTCCTGGGCAAGGAGGTCTGGCTGGGAGAGGACTCGGAGGTCTTCCTGGTGATCCGCTGGCGCAGCGAGGAGGACTGGCGGCGGATGCCGAAGGAGCGGATGGACGAGCTGGACCGCCGTTTTCGCGCAGAGTTGCCGGAGGGGTGGGAGATGGAGGAGACGCGCTCGTACCGGGTAGCCTCGCCATGACCTGGGGGCGGGTCCTCCTCCGCCTGATGTTCCTGGCGCTCCTCTTCGTGCTGCTGGTCCTGGGCTACCCCTATCTGCGGAATGCCTTCCGGGTCGTCCAGCTCTTCCGCGAGCCGCCGCCCACGGCCCTGCCCGTGCCCGTCGAGGGGGTGACGCCCTCGCAGCTCACGAATACCTGGGGAGCCTCGCGCAGCGGCGGGCGGTCCCACGAGGGAATCGACATCTTCGCTCCCCGCGGCACGCCGGTCCTCTCCGCCACCCGGGGCGTGGTGACGCGCAAGGGCTGGAACCTGCTGGGGGGCAAGACGGTCTCCGTCCTCGGCCCGAGCGGCTGGTATCACTACTACGCTCATCTGGATGAATGGGATGCGCCGGCGACCGGCGACTGGGTCGAGGCCGGGACCGTGCTCGGCTACGTGGGCGACACCGGCAACGCCAAGGGCACGCCGACCCACCTGCACTACGGGATCTACGAGTCGGGCGGGGCGCGGAATCCGTATCCGCTGCTGAGGGAGCCCTCACTCCCCTAGCCCCTCTCTCCCGACCCCTTCCTCCCCCCCTCACCGGGAGAGAGGGGAACCTGGCTACGCCCCCGCCGCCACGGCCTCCACCTGCTCCCGGACCTTCCGGATCTCCTCGGCGGCGGCGGGCCGCCACATGCCGTTCTGCCGGCGCTTCTCGATGACGGCGGGGTTGTAGCGCACCGAGGTCACGAGCTTGCCCGCGAGGCTGAAGACGTGGGCCCGTCCGCGGTCTCCGACCACCACGAGGGTCTCGCGGCGGGTGTCGAAGAGAAGGTTCTCCGGCGTGGCGCGGGCGAGGTCGGCCAGGGCCATGCGGGTCGGCCGGTCGCCCTCGGCGTGGCGCTGCTGACCGTGGCGGGTGCGGCGCTCCTTGCCCCGCCAGTCTTTCTCCAGCCGACGGGCGACGGCGTTGGCGAGCCCCTCGATGCGCTTCTCGATCGCCTCACGCGGGGTGCGCGGAGCGCTCTCGAGCTGCCCCTCGATCCCCACGAGCACGCCCTGGGCCCAGCGCACGGCTTCGCCCCAGGGGAGCTCCCCCAGCCGGTCGTAGACGTGCTCGAGCGGCTGGCCTCCGGGGCCGATGCCGATGACGTTGAGGCCGAACCGGCGATGGCGGCCCCGCGAACGGGTGGAGATCACCTGCAGGGAGATGGCGATCGGCTGCCGGTAGGGGCCATTGACGGCTGGCGCCTGGTACCAACCGGCCGCCACCTGGGCGTGGATGCGGTAGCTGTCCTCCCGCTGCCGGAAGGCGGGGATGAGGTTGCCGGCGAGCTCCCCCTCGGGCATGACCACGGTGACGATCTGCGGCGGCTCGCGGTAGAGCAGGTCGACCCGCGGATCCCGCCGCTGGAGCAGCCACTGGCCGAAGTCGACGAAACGGGGGAGACCGGCCGGACCCCAGCCGGCGAAGACCTGACGGCTGTCGGTGGGCGCCGCGTGCTCGCACTCGGCCGTCTCGCAGCGCAGGCAGAGGACGCGGCCGGGCTGGAACACTGCACTGTGATGGAGGAGCGACTGGACGGCTTCCTGGATCGACTCCGAGGCGTCGTGCCCCACCTTCTCGATCTGACCGTCGCGCAGAGCCGTCGGCAGGGCCAGCCGCAGGTCGATCCGCTCGCCGCGCCCGGCGATCAGGTGGCCGAGAGGATGACGGTCGATCCGGTCCCGGACCTCGTCGACGAGGAGCCGCAGGGCCTGTTGGATGCGTAATTCACGGTCGGCTGAATCTGGCAAGGCGCCCCTCCCGGAAGGACCGAGAGTGTAAACGCGACGGGGGGAGGGGTATTCCCCCCGGGGCAGCCCGTAGGTGCTGGCTACTCCTGGGCCAGCAGTTCCCGCGCCTATTGGATGTCGAAGAGGTACTTCTTGATCTCAAGCCGCATAGAGAAGGGTGCGGGAAGGTTCGATCCCTTGGAGGAAGTAGGGATTCCGGACGGCCGCAATCATCACCAGATCGACGGGTTTCCCAAACAGGGCTTCGAGCGCCTCCAGAAGTCCCAGGTAGTTGTCGGCCAGCACTCCATGGGGAACTGGATGGAAGTCCACGAGGAAATCCACGTCGCTGGCGTCCGGATCGAAGCCCTTGCCGGTGGCCGAGCCGAACAGCTCCAGCCTGCGTACCCCGAAGCGCCGGCAGAGATCGGCCAGGTCCTGCCGCCTCTCCGCGATGATCCGTTGCATCGATGGTTCTCCTCTCGGGTCTTCCTCTGAGAGTCTCCCTCTCCAACTTCGTCCGATTGTATCCTGCCCACGTACCCGTGCTCCGTCCGGGGTATATATAAAGGATGTCCCCCGCCGTCCCCGAGCCGCCCGCCCTCCCCAAGGTCCGCATCGGCATCTCCTCCTGCCTCCTCGGCCAGGAGGTGCGCTACAACGGCGGGCACAAGCGGGACGACTTCCTCGCCGACACGTTCGGGCGCTACGTCGAGTGGGTGGTGGTCTGCCCCGAAGTGGAGCTGGGGATGGGGACGCCTCGGCCGCCCATCCGGCTGGAGCGCATCGGCGGCGGAGTGAGCCTGATCATGCCCTCGACGGGCGCCGACTACACGGACGCCATGCGCGAATTCGCCGAGCGCCGGGTGGCAGCCCTGGCGGGGATGGACCTCGACGGCTACGTTCTCAAGAAGGACTCCCCGAGCTGCGGCATGGAGCGGGTCAAGGTCTACCAGGGCGCCGGCCCCGCGGCGAAGGACGGCCGCGGGCTCTTCGCCGAGGCGCTGATCGCCCGGCTGCCGGACCTGCCGGTGGAGGAGGAGGGGCGGCTCAACGATCCCCTCCTGCGGGAGAGCTTCGTCACCCGGGTCTTCGTCCACCATCGCTGGCACGAGGGCGAGAAGGAGGGCTGGACGCGGGCCTCCCTCATGGGCTTCCACGAGCGCCACAAGTTTCTCCTCATGGCGCGCAACCAGTCCGCCATGCGCCGGCTGGGCCGCCTCCTCGGCGAATCCGGCAGGGGGGAGCCGGTCGAGGCCCTCGCCGCCGCCTATCGCGCGGGCCTCACCGGGACCCTGAGCCGTCCGGCCACGCGGCGCGGCCACACCAACGTCCTCCATCACCTGGCGGGCTTCGTCTCCGGCGCCCTCGACCGCGAGGACCGCGCCGAGCTCGCCGAGACGATCGAGCGCTACCGCCTGGGGCTCCTCCCCCTCGTCGTGCCCCTCACCCTGATCCGCCACCACGTCCGCCGGCAGGGCGTCGAATACCTCCGGGATCAGGTCTACCTGGAGCCCCATCCTCACGAGCTGATGTTGTTGAACCACGTGTAAGAGGGTGTCTCGAAAGTCCTTTCCCTGCCAGCGCGCTCTGCCCTCCGAAAACCTCACCCTCGGTCCCTCTCCTAAAGGAGAGGGAGGTCTAGTCCCGAAACGTCATGCCATGAGATCCCTCTCCTCTAGCTCTGTCAGCCCGGCAAGCGAGCACATAGGGGCGAGGAACAGGACGCCGACATCGCCCGGGCATCAATGCCCGGGCTACTCGAAAGAGCCCCCTGAAGGGGACTCAGTCGGCTTCAGCCGGCTGTTTTACCTAGCCCGGGCATTCATGCCCGGGCGGCGCCGGATCGCG
>DATFNZ010000063.1:0-11936 GCA_035266085.1 Thermoanaerobaculia bacterium | reverse complement strand
TTCCAAGCTCGATCGCTCCTCGGGGCTGAGGGTGACCACATAGAGTTTCCGCATCGATTTCCTCCTGGAGAGAAATTGTAGTCTCTCCAGGAGTAAGGAGGGCACCGATACCCATCACATCTGCGGTGACGAGGTACTAGCTTGATCCATTTGTGACTTCTATCCAGCGATCGAGGCACGGCTCCACTGAGAGGGCCTGACGGCCGATTTCACGATTTCACTCTCCGAAAGGCTCGTCTCTCCATGCTGAGTACCACGGCGCGATGACAGCGCTTTTAGCGGCGCTATCTCCGCCGAGAGCCTCGCCAAGCCAGCTCCGGACACGGAAACCACCCTGCTGGCGCCGATCGAGTCCTCACGGGAGTGCCCCCATCCGCTCCTTGCGGCGTTGCGCTGCAGAGGCCATCCGGCTCGCCTTGCGCTACTTCGATGAGCTTGAGACCAAGCCATCACCCACCGGATAGTCCGGACGCCAGCACCGGAACGCCTCGAATTGAGCCGGATCAATTCGCCGCCCTGGCATTGCGAAACGCTGGGCTTAAAACCTCCCTGGACAGTAATCTGGTAGCGGTCGCCCGAATTGAGTCGGATCAATTCGGCGTTCCTGCCTGACGGTTTTCCACCTCGCTGGAAGCAGCGAGCCCTGATCCAACGGAGGTGCCTGTGGTGGCAACCTCGTGGCAGCAGCCCGAATTGAAGCGGATCAATCTGCGCCCTCGTCAGCCGTTCTCGCCGAGCCACCACACACTCGATCCATCACCGAGCTCGCGGGGCAGTACGAGGTAACCGTGTCGCGCCTCGGCTTCAGTGGTGACGTATCACAACTGCCCGCTGCCCGTGAAGGCCCTCGGCGCCGACCTCCTCCAGATTCAGGATCGCTATACCGCTGAGCCTACCGAAGCGACCCACCAAGCCTGGAGAATCCGCCAGACTGGTTGTAGAGGGCGATCGGATTTCGGTATCGCTCGGGACGGAGCGTCTCGTCTTCGCCGACGGTCAATGCTTCATGGCCCTCAGGCTTGAAGGCGTCGGCGGTCACAGGAGCGGAGTGGGTGCCAAAGCGGCGCATCCGATCTCCCGATGCTAGAGGCGGACGGAGCCGTCCTCTCCCGTGGCCAGGATGTCCTCCACCTCACGCAGCCAAGCCCGGCGCGTGGAATTTCCAAGCGCCTCTCCGTCCAGGGCCGAATGTTGTACTATTGAGGCTCCGCCCGGCTTCGGAGCAACGCTCTGAACAGCTAGATCTCCAGGGACAGGGCTGGCAGTGCTTCAGGGAGACCGGTACTGTTCACCGCCGCTCTTGAGATGATCTTGAAGAAGTTGCACTGCCTTCAGCACAGTTAGGCAGGTTGACGTCACCTGCCAAAATTAATTCGAGAGCCTATCGAAGGGAATCCTTGTCACTTCGATCTCTTCCAACTCTGCGTTGTCTCGGGCCTTCATCTGTGGGTGCATGGACACTTCGAGCGGGACACATCAACCTGAACCGCGGTCGTACCCTACCCCACCCAGGGCCAGTTCAGCCATCGTGCTTTTGGCAACTTTCCGCCAGCGCTCTCCGGTAAGAGCAAACCCCCAGATCTCGTACTGGAGAGGCCCGGCGTGAGGTGCCCGTGTGAAGTCGTAGGCGGGAGCCCGCCTAAAGGTCTCGGCCCGAAAGGGGTGGAACCACGCGAGAGTAGCGCCCTGAGTAATGAAGCAAGAAAGCATTTTTTGCTTCAAGGCCTGCTCTTCGGGAGCCAGGGCCAGCCTGACCGGGTCCGAGGATGAAACCGCCGGGAGAAACTCGTGGCAGAGCAACCGCGGAGGGATCGCGCACGGGGTGGCATGGTAGAGCGCCATCTCCAGCCGGGCGGGCGGTTCCAGGCCTTCGGCCCGGAGCAGCTCCGAGGCGGCATGGACCGCGAAGGCGGTGGCGTCATGGTCGGGGTGGCCGCCTTCGTAGGCATGGGTGAGCACGACCTCGGGACGGATGTCCCGCACGACGGCGGCGATCTCCCGCGCGAGCCGCGACAAGGAGAAGCTCGCCTCCTGATCCGCGATCTCCGGAACGACGAGAAGACGTTCCGGCGGCAGGCCCGCGAGAGTCATGGCGGCCTCCAGCTCCCGCCGGCGGACCGCCGCGTATTCGGCTCGCGAGCCGGAGAACATTTTCGATATGAAAGCGGCATCCCGGGGTGCGCCGTCCGTGACATGGAGCACCCACCGCTCCGGCAGCCGCGAGATCAGGATGCCGGCACCGAGCGTCTCGTCGTCCGGGTGCGCGGCCACCACCAGGGTTCGCGGCGGGTTCGCGGAGAGGAGGGGATCGGCGAGGATCGGCGGCATGATCAAGTCGGCACTCCGGCAAAGGCGTGGAAGGATATCGGAGACCTCGCTCCCTGTCCATTTTCGCCGCCGCGGCGCGGTTTCGCCAGCCGAGGTCACCTTAACTACCGATGTGCGGTATCGCTGGCGTCCTCGACCTGTGCAGATCGCGTCCGGCCGATCCGGAGGTGCTGCGGGCGATGACTGCGTCTCTAGAGCACCGCGGACCCGACTCCGCCGGATTTTTCCGGGAAGCCGGGCTCGGGCTCGGCTTCCGCCGGCTGCGGATCATCGACCTCGAAGGAGGCGAGCAGCCGATGACGAACGAGGACGGCTCGCTCGTCCTCGCGTGCAACGGCGAGGTCTTCAATCATCGCGAGCTGCGGCGGGAGCTCGAGCAACGCGGCCATCAGTTCCGCAGCCGCTGCGATGTCGAGGTCCTGCTTCACCTCTACGAGGAGCATGGCGTCGACCTGCTGCGCCGGATCAATGGCCAGTTCGCCTTCGCCCTGTACGACCGGAGGGAGGGAACCCTCCTGCTGGCGCGCGATCCCTTCGGGGTCAATCCGCTCCACTACACCGTCTGTGACGGCACCTTGATCTTCGCCTCGGAGATCAAGTCCATCCTGACCCACCCCCTCGTTCGGCGTGAGGTGGACCTCACCGGGCTCGACCAGGTCCTCTCTCTGCCCGGACTGGTCAGCCCCCGCACGATCTTCAAGGGGATCAGCAGCCTCAAGAGCGGGCACTACCTGCGGGTGCGCGGCTCCGAGATGCAGCTCGCCGAGTACTGGGACCTCGACTACCCCGAAGCCGGCGAGGCCATGGACGAGCAGCCGGAAGCCTTTTACGTGGAGCGCCTCGCCGAAGCTTTCGCCCGTTCCGTGGAGCTGCGGCTCTGCTCCGATGTGGAGGTCGGGTTCTACCTCAGCGGCGGCCTGGACTCTTCGCTCATCGCGACGATGATCCACAGGCTTTCGCCGGAGAGGGTGCGGCATTCCTTCTCGATCAGCTTTCCCGAGAGGGAGATGAGCGAGGAGCCCTATCAGCGGATCGTCGCGGCGAGCGTCGGCTCGATCCATCACGACATTCCCTTCGATTGGGACGAGATCTCCAGCCGGTTCCGCAACATGGTCTATCACTGCGAGTGCCCGGTCAAAGAGACCTACAACACCTGCTCGATGGCGCTGTCGGAAGCGGCCCGGCGCGCGGGGGTGACGGTGGTGCTGACCGGCGAAGGCGCCGACGAGCTGTTCGCCGGCTATGTCGGCTACCGCTTCGACGGGGCCGGGCTGCGCGGCCACCGTCTCGACGACCTCGAGGCGGCTCTCGAAGCCGAGGCCCGGGAGCGGCTGTGGGGCGACGCCGACCTCTTCTACGAGACCGACCACGCCGGCTGGCGGGACGTCAAGCGCGCCCTGTACTCGGACCTCGTCAACGAGAGGTTCGGCGACTTCGAGTTCCTCAACTTCGAGTTGGTGAACCGGGAGCGCATCCGCGGCCGTCACCCGATCCACCAGCGGTCCTACCTCGATTTCAAGTTGAGGCTGGCCGATCACCTGATCTCGGACCATGGCGACCGCATGGCCATGGCCAACTCGATCGAAGCCCGCTACCCCTTTCTCGACCCCGAGCTGGTGCAGGTCGCGATCCGCATCCCGCCGCATCTCAAGCTCAACGGGCTCCAGGAGAAGTACATCCTCAAGAAGATGGCGGAGCCGCTCCTGCCGGCCGGCATCGTACGGCGGGATAAGTTTGGATTCCACGCGCCGGGCACCCCCTACCTGCTGCAGCAGGGGGTCAACTGGGTCCAGGACATGCTCTCGACGGAACGAATCCGGCGAGGCGGCTACTTCAACCCGGCGGTAGTGGACCGGCTGAAGGCCGAGTACTCGCAGCCTGGTTTCAAGCTCAACCTCCCGTTCGAAACGGATCTGCTTGCGATAGTGCTAAGCTTTGAGGTTCTGCGCGAGGTCTTCGGTTTGCCGGCGATCTCCTGAGCAGCGGCGTTCCTTGTCCCGCTTCCCTCCGTTTGGCCTACTAAGTAAGAGAGAACGACAATGACGTACCTCCTCTCCATCCTGCTGTTTCTTGCGAGCCTCCTGGGCGCGGACCCTCCCGCGCGGGGAAAGGCTTCAGCCTCGCTTTTCGCTCCAGGGGAGATCTCCACCGGTGCCGCCGACGAGCTGTTCGCGACTTTCGCGCCGGACGGAAAGACGATCTACCTGGTCCGCAGGATCCCCGGCGGCGTGTTCACCCTTCATGCCTCGTCCTTGAAGGACGGCCGCTGGCTGGCGCCTCGCAAGCTGGAGATCTCTGGGCGTTACAAGGACCAGGGCCCCTTCGTCTCTCCCGACGGATCGAAACTCTTCTTCTACTCGAACCGGCCGCTCACGGGCGGGGAGCCCAAGGAGGATGACGACATCTGGGTCGCGGAGCGGCGGGGGGAAGGCTGGAGCGAGCCCAGGAACGTGGGCCCGCCAGTCAACACAGCAGGCAACGACTGGCATCCCAGCGTGGACGGCGAGGGCACCCTGTACTTCGCGGCGACCCGGCCGGAGGGCCGCGGCGCCACCGACCTCTACCGGGCCCGGTGGGCCGGCGATGGGTACCTGAAGCCGGAAAACCTGGGGCCGGCGATCAACACCCCCGGCTTCGAGGCCAACCCCACGATCTCCGCCAACGGCAGACTCCTGCTCTTCACCGCCGACGAGCGTCCGGACGGGCTCGGCAAGGCGGACCTCTACGTCAGCTTCCTCGAGGATGGGAGGTGGGAGACGCCGCTGAACCTGGGGCCTCCGGTCAACTCCAGCGCCTTCGATTTCTCGCCCCGCCTTTCGCCAGATGCGAAATCTCTTCTGTTCAGCAGCAACCGCAGCGTCGACTCCGAAGGACGGCCTCGGCATCAGGTCTACTCGATCGAAGCTCAGGAAGTGGAGGCGCTCGCCCGGGCGTTCGCCAGGGGGGGCCGCAGGTAATTGTTCACGGTGCCGCCAACGGAATCTCTTTGCAGCTTCCTGGACCTCCTCGATCGGTGCCGGTCTGAGAAGGCCGGCAGGCCTCTCTATACCTTCCTCGACGAGGCCGGCGAGGAGGCCGGCACGCTTACCTACGCCGGCCTGGAGGCGCGGGCACGGAGGCTGGGGGCGGCACTCCGCGAGGCCGTGTCCGAGGGGGAGAGGGCCCTCCTGCTGTTCCCGCAAGGGCTCGATTTCATCGTCGCCCTCTTTGGCTGCTGGTACGGCGGCGTGCTCGCCGTGCCGGCGTACCCTCCGGCCTCGGCGCGCGGCTTGCCGCGGCTGCTGGCCATCGCCGAGGACTCCCGCCCCGCCCTGGTGCTGACCACCCGCGCCCTGCTCCCCAGGCTGGAGGCGCTGGCGTCGCGGCTCCCCGCGTTGCGGCGGAGCCGCTGGCTCGCCGCCGACGATCCTACCCTCGCCGACGGCCCGGCCGGGAGCCCCCCGCCGGCGGATGCCGGAACGCCCGCCTTCCTGCAGTACACGTCCGGTTCGACGGCGGCTCCCAGGGGCGTCGTGATCACCCACGGCAATCTCCTTCACAACCAGGAGATGATCCGCGCGGCTTTCGGTCAGTCGGAGGAGTCCGTGGTCGTCAGCTGGCTGCCCCTGTACCACGACATGGGGCTGATCGGCGGCCTTCTGCAACCCCTCTATTCGGGTGGCCGCGGCATCCTGTTCTCTCCCGTGGCGTTCCTGAAGCACCCGGCCCTGTGGCTGCAGACCATCAGCCGCTACCGTGCCACGACCAGCGGCGGACCCAATTTCGCCTATGACCTCTGTGCGCGGCGGCTCGGCGAAGCGGAGCGCGCCGGGCTCGACCTGAGCCGCTGGACGACGGCGTTCAACGGCGCCGAGCCCGTCCGCGCCGAGACCCTCGAGCGCTTCGCGGCGGCGTTCGCCCCCTGCGGCTTCCGCCGCGAGGCCTTCCAGCCCTGCTACGGACTGGCCGAGGCGACGCTGCTCGTGGCCAGCGGCGGACCGGCAGCCGGGCCGGCCGTGCGCGCGTTCCGGGCCGCAGACCTCGAGCGCGGGTGGGCCGCCGAGGCGGCAGGCGGGAAGCGCCTGGTCGGCTGCGGACAGCCGTGGGGAGGGCAGCGGGTTATGGTGTGCGATCCCGAGACCCGGGAGCGGCGCCCCGACGGGTCGGTCGGCGAGATCTGGGTGGCGGGTCCCAGCGTGGGCCGCGGCTACTGGGGGCGGCCGGCGGAGACGGAGGACACCTTCGGTGCGCGGCTGGCGGACGAACCGGCGGCGGGACCGTTCCTCCGGACCGGCGATCTCGGGTTTTTCGCCGGCGGCCAGCTCTTCATCACCGGCCGCCTCAAGGACCTCATCATCGTCCGTGGCCGCAACCTCTATCCCCAGGATGTCGAGATCACGGCGGAAGGGAGTCATCCGGCCCTGCGCGCGGGTCACGCGGCGGCCTATGCCATCGAGGTCGATGGGGTGGAATGCCTCGCCGTCGCACTGGAGCTGGAGCGTCGCGCCGACGCCGGCGTGGAAGAGGTGGCCGAGGCGGTGCGCCGCGCGGTGGCCGACCAGCACGAGGTGACCGTCCACGAGGTCGTCCTCCTGCGGTACGGCGCGATCCCGAAGACCTCCAGCGGCAAGATCCAGCGGCGCGCCTGCCGCGAGGCGGTGCGGCGCGGCGAATTGCCGGTCGTCGGCCTCAGCCGCCTGGACGGAACGGAAACGGCCCTTGAGGACGCCGCCTGCGGCGGAGCGGAGCCGGGTCTCTCGCCCGTCGGCGCGTATCTGCGCTCCACGGCCGCCCGCCTCCTGGGCATGCCGACCGCCCGCCTGGATCCCGACCGCCCGCTGACCGCTCTCGGGCTGGACTCGCTGAGCGCGGTCGAGCTGAAGCACGCGGTGGCATCGGACCTCGGGGCCGAGCTTGGCCTGTCCGCTCTCGTGGGAGGCGCCTCCGTGGCCGGGCTGGCCAGGATGATCGAGGCCCCGCCCGGTGCCGAGGAGCACGATGGGGCTCCGGCATTTCCCCCTCTTCTGCCGTCGGGGCGGCGGGGGTCCTGTGCCCTCTCCGCCGGGCAGGAGCGCCTCTGGTTCCTGCACCTCGTGGATCCCGAGAGCCCCGCCTACAACCTGGCCTCGGCTCTCCGGCTGGAAGGGCCGCTGCACGTGCCCGCCCTGTGGGCGAGCCTCGGCGAGATCGTCCGCCGTCACGAAGCGCTGCGGACCGTGTACGACGTCGTGGACCGGCGGCCGATGCAGCGCCCCCTCCCCCCGCGGGCCCTCCGGTCGGCGCTGGCGGACTTCTCGGGGCTGCCCCCCGGCCGCCGGGCCGTCGAGGCCCGGAGACTCGGCGACGAAGAGGCCCGGCGGCCCTTCGACCTGACTTGCGGGCCGGTGACGCGCTTCCTGCTGCTCCGCCTGGGCCTCCGGCGGCATTCCCTGCTCGCGACGGTGCACCACATCGCGGCCGACGGCTGGTCGCGCAGGGTCCTGGCCGGGGAGCTGAGCGATCTCTACGCGGGCTTCTCCGCCGGTCTGCCCTCGTCCCTGCCCGAGCTTCCCCTTCAGTACGCCGATTACGCGGCCTGGCAGCGCCAGTGGCTGGGCAGCGGCGAGGCCGCGGACCGCCTGGCCGCTTTTCGCGCGGCGTTCGGCTCGGGCGTGCCGCCGCTGGAGCTGCCGGTGGACCGTCCGCGGACCTCCGGGCAGACCCTGCGCGGCGCGCTGCGCTCCGGCGCGATCGACCTGGCCGCCGTGGCCGCGGCCGAGGACCTGGCCCGGCGCTCGGGCGTCACGCTCTTCGTCGTGCTCCTCGGCGTGTTCCAGGCCCTGCTGGGGAGGATCACGGGCGCGGAGGACTTCGTCGTCGGCTCGCCCGCCGCCAACCGGGACCGGCGCGAGCTGCGGGACCTGATCGGCTTCTTCGTCAACCTCCTCCCCCTGCGGGCCGACCTCTCGGGAAACCCCAGCTTCACCGCTCTGCTGGAGCGCGTCCGGAGCACGGCGCTGACCGCCTACTCCGCCCAGGACCTGCCCTTGGAGCGTGTCTCCGAGGGGCTTGAAACCGTCTTCGCGCTGCAGGAATCCCGGGGTTCGGAGCCGCGGCTCCCGGGACTGGAGGCGACCCTCGCCGAGGTCCACACCGGGACCGCGAAGTTCGCCCTGACTCTGACCGCCGACCGCCGGCCCGAGGGGCTCGACCTTCACCTGGAGCACAGCACCGCCCTGTTCGACGGAACCACGGCGGAGCGCTGGCTCGGGAGCTTCCGCCACCTCCTCGCGGCAGTCTGCGCAGCGCCGGACCAGCCGCTCGCTTCCGCGCCTCTGCTCTCCGCGGCCGAGCGGCACCAGCTCCTGGTGGAGGTCAACGACACCCGCGCGGAGGCGCCCGACGACGGGCTCGTCCATCAGCAGGTGGCCGCCTGGGCCGCCGCCACGCCGGACGCCCTGGCCCTGAGCGACGACAGCCTGTCCCTGACCTACGGCGAGCTGAACCGCCGGGCGAACCGGCTCGCGCGCTGGCTGCAGGGGCTGGGCGTGGGTCCCGAGGTCCTGGTGGGCGTCTGCCTGGAGCGCTCCGCCGAGCAGGTGAGCGCGCAGCTCGCGGTCTTCAAGGCGGACGGGGTGTACGTGCCGCTGCCTCCCGACCTGCCGGCGGAACGGTTGCGTTTCCTGATGGCGGACACAGGCATACGCTTCCTGATAGGGCGCGCCGGCGTCGCGCCGGACCTCGCCCCGGTTGCCGGCGGAGCGCGGCTCGACCTCGACCGGCTCGGCTGGACGGGCGCCGCCGAAAGCGACCCGGAGAGCCGCTTGGAGCCCGGCCATCTGGCCTACGTCATCTACACCTCCGGCTCGACCGGCGCTCCCAAGGGGGTGGGAGTCCCTCACGCGGGCCTCTCGAACCTCGTGCGCTGGCACCAGGCCGCATACGGCGTCACGCCGGCCGACCGGGCCTCGCACCTGGCGGGGCTGGGGTTCGACGCCTCGGTCTGGGAGGTCTGGCCCTACCTGACGGCGGGGGCGAGCCTCCATCTGCCGGCGGCGGAGGTGCGCGCCGAGCCGTGGCGGCTGCGCGAGTGGATCCGCGCCTCGGAGGCGACCGTGGTGTTCGCGCCAACGCCGCTGGCCGAGGCGCTGCTGGCGGGGAGCTGGCCCGCCGGGACGCGCGTGCGCGCGCTGCTGACCGGGGGAGACCGCCTGCATCACGCTCCTCCGCCCGGCCTGCCGTTCGTACTGGTCAACCACTATGGACCGACCGAGAGCAGCGTGGTCGCCACCGCTACGCGGGTGCATCCCGAACCGGCCGCCTCGAAGCTGCCGGCGATCGGACGGCCGATCGCCAACACGGTCGTCCACGTCCTGGATCGGTTCCTGGAACCGGCGCCGCTCGGGGTCGCTGGCGAGGTCTACATCGGCGGCGGCGGGCTGGCCCGCGGCTACGCCGGCCAGCCGGGCCTGACCGCCGAGAGGTTCGTCCCGTCGCCCTTCGCCGGCGAGCCGGGCGCGCGCCTTTACCGGACGGGAGACCAGGCGCGCGTGCTCGCCAACGGAGAGCTGGATTTCCTGGGCCGCGTCGACCGCCAGGTGAAGCTGCGCGGCTACCGGGTGGAGCCGGGAGAGATCGAGGCCGCCCTGCGCCGCCACCCCGGCGTGGCGGAGGCGGTCGTGACGGCGTGCGACAGGGGCGCCGGGAATGTGGTCCTGGCGGCCTTCCTCGTCGCCTCCGGCGGGCCCGCCCGCCCGGCGGCGGAAGAGCTGCGCGCGTCCCTGCGCGCCATCCTGCCCGAGCCCATGGTGCCAGCGGACTTCGTCTGGCTCGACCACCTTCCCCTGACCGCCAACGGCAAGATCGACCACCGGGCGCTCCCGACCCCGGGCGGCGCCGGCGGGAGCTGCGTGGCGCCGCGCAACGCCGTCGAGGAGGTCCTGGCGAGCCTGTGGAGCGAGGCGCTGGGAGCTCCGCGGGCCGGCGTGTTCGACGATTTCTTCGCTCTCGGGGGGCATTCGCTGGTGGCGGCGGAGCTCGCCGCGTCCGTCCGGGAGAGCTTTCAGGTCCCCCTCCTCCTCAAGGATTTCCTGCTGGCGCCCACCATCGCCGGCACCGCCGAGGCGCTGCTGCGCGATCCGGCCCTGCGGCCGCGCGTCGAAGCCACGGCGCTAGCGCTCCTGGAGATGTCACGAATGTCGGACCACGAGGTGGAGGCTATGCTCCAGAGCCTGCCCGCCAGGGCTGGTGAGGTATGACGACGAACGCCCCGTCCTCCGCCGTGAAGCCCACCGGCCGGCGCCGCGAGCTGCTGGAAGCGTTGCTGCGGCAGCAGGGGATCGCCGCCGCCGATCCCGACGGCATCCCCCGTCTGCGGCACGAGGGGCCGGCGCCGTTGTCGTTCGCGCAACAGCGCCTGTGGTTCCTGCACCAGATCGATCCCGATCTCCGCGCCTACAACGTCGCCGCGGCCATCGTCCTCGAAGGCGCCGTGGAGGCCGGTGCCCTCGACCTGGCGCTGCGGGACCTGATCCTGCGGCACGAGGCCTTGCGCACCACTTTCCCGTACGCCGGCGGCACCCCGGTGCAGTCCGTCGCCCCGCCGCCGCAAAGCCCTCTCGGTACCGTCGACCTCCAGGGGGTGGCGGGCGGCGAGACGGAGGCCTGGCGCATCGCCCAGGCCGAGGCCGAGAGGCCGTTCGACCTGACGGCCGGCCCGCTCCTGCGGGCCGTGCTGCTGCGGGCCGGAGACCGGTCCATCCTGGTCCTCGTGCTCCATCACATCGTCTGCGACGGCTGGTCGCGCGGCATCCTGCTGGGCGAGCTGGCGGAGCTCTACACCGAGCGGGCCGGCGGCCCGCCCGCCGGGCTGCGGGAGCTGCCCGTCCAGTACCGCGACTTCGCCGTCTGGCAGCGGGGGCTCGACTTCGCGGAACAGCTCGCCTACTGGCGGCAGCGGCTGGGCGGGGCTCCCGTGCTGCCCCTGCCGCTCGACCGCCCGCGCCCGCACGCCAGGAGCTATCGCGGCGCCCTCCTCCCGCTCCGTCTGCCGGCCGCCGTGGCCGCGCCCCTGCGGGACCTCGGCCGGGACACCGGAACGACGCTCTTCATGGCCCTCATGGCCGCCTTCCAGATCGTCCTCTCCCGCTGGTCGGGCGAGACGGACCTGGTCGTCGGCAGCCCCGCCGCCGGCCGCGACCGGGCCGAGATCGCCCCGCTCATCGGCTTCTTCGTCAACCTCGTGGGACTGCGCTCCGACCTCGCGGGGGACCCCGCCTTCCCGGAGCTCCTGCAGCAGGTCCGGAGGCACACGCTGGAGGCTTACGCGCACCAGGACCTCCCTTTTGAGAGGCTGGTCGAGGAGCTCCAGCCGGAGCGCGACCTGGGCCGGCATCCGCTCTTCCAGACGATGCTCGCCTTCCAGGGCGAGCCCGGTCCCGAGCTGCGGCTCCCGGGCGTGCGCGCCGAGGTGCGGGAGCTGCACACCCGCACCTCCAAGTACGACCTCCTGCTCACCCTGGCCGACCGGCAGGGCGCGCTGGAGGGGTACCTCGAATACGACGCCGACGTCTTCGACGCCGCGACCGTCGCACGCCTCGGCGGGCACTACCTGAACGTGCTGCGCGGGGTCGCCGAGGGCGCGGGCCGCC
>DATFNZ010000062.1:0-6211 GCA_035266085.1 Thermoanaerobaculia bacterium | reverse complement strand
GGCCTGACGCTCCGCCATCTCATCGAATGGGCGATGCGGGGCCGGCAGACCTGCACGCTGAACGTGACCTCGCAGCGCCGGGCCGGAACCCTCTCGTTCGCCTCGGGGCAGATCCGCGGCGCCGAGACCGCGGGCCGCGACGGCAGCCGGGCCGCCGCGGAGATCCTGGGCTGGAACCACCTGCGCGTCGAGCTGCTCCGGTCGCCGGCGCCCGCTCCGGCCCGGGAGGTCAACGGCCTCGAGACTCTGATCGACCGCTTCTGCCAGGACATCCAGGGGTTGATCGGAACCAGCATCGTCCGTTTGAAGGACGGCTCGCCGGTGGCCGCGCGGTCGACGGACCCTCGTTTCGATGCCGCGGCGGCGGCCCGGGGTTACGCGCGGGTCGTCGCGAGCCATCTCGCGGCGGTCGAGAGCCTCGGCGCCGGCGCGGCCTGGGGAGGGACCGAGGACATCCTGATCACCACGGCCCGGGCCTATCTGCTCATCCGCCTGCTGGGCGAGGGGCATTACCACTGGCTCGCCGTGTCGTCCGAAGCCAACCTGGCTCTCTGCCGGCTGGCGATGCGGAGCCACGAGCCCTTCCTGTTGAGCGGGCTGGCGGACCCCGCCGGCCCGAGCTAGGCCAGGAGGGCCTTCAGGGCTTCCGTCGCCGGAGACGGCGGGCTCTCTCCGCCCGGCGAGGCGAGGGCGGCGAGCAGCTCCGCCCCGGACCACCGGCGCCCCGCGTCCACCCCTTCGAGCAGCGGCCGGATCTCGCGCGCCACCAGCGCCTCGTCCGGCAGCGAGAGCTCGCCGGCCGGCGGTGCCCAGCGCGGCGGCGGCAGGAAGCCGACGTAGACCGTCTGGCCTCGCGCCTCGCCGATCACCTCCAGCCGGCAGGGCAACGGCGGCTCCAGGCTGAACGAGGCGCGCGTTTCCAGGAGCCGTTCGGCGGCGGCGCGGAGCAAGGCGGCCGCGCCGCCGGCGGTCGCTTCCCCCAGGGACTCGCGGAGCCGCTGCCGCAACGACTCCTCGGCGCGGACGACCTGCCACAGCCGCCACGTGCCCCAGCCCGTCTCCATCAGCGCCAGGCAACGCCGCGGCGAAAGCCGGCCGGGACTTCCGGCGTGCTGCTGGGCCCAGCCCAGCAACTCCTGCCTGGCGTCGGCGAGCCGCTCGAATTCATGCCGGGCCGCCGACTGGAAATGCCAGGCGTCCGCCCGGGCGCGCCAGGAGCCGTCCCGCGCCATCCGCGGCACGGCGCCGGAAGCGGCCGCGGATTGCAGGAGCATCCTGCCGGCGACCGGCGGAAAGACCCCGCCGCTGGGGGCGCTGCTGTCCGGCAGCCTGGGGATGATCCGCGGGATCTCCTGGGTGTCGCTCGCCGGCGGCGGGCCGGGGGCCGCTCGGTTCTCGGCGGCCTGGAGCCAGGCCAGCAGGGCGTCGGGGTCGTCCGTATCTCCGGGACCGGCCGGCAGGGACCCTTGCGTCCGCAGCTCGCGGGCTCGATCGAGCGCCAGACGGACGGCGAGCACGAACGCCTCCCGAATCCCCTGGCTCTCCGTCGCGACCGATTCGACCAGGGTGAGCCCGTCGAGGCCGAGCGCTTCGCTCAGCGCGTCGAACGACAGGGCATCCGTGCGGTCGCGGTGGTTCGCCTGCACCACGATCCCCGGCTGGGGAGAGGGCCGCGAAGCCAGGAACGACCGCAGATCGCGCAGGTGCTCCGCCGCTCCGGGCAACTGCTCGGGCGTGCTGTGGATGACGAAGACGACGGCGTCCGCCTCGGCCAGCAGCGCGTGCCGCCGGGCAGTCAGCTCCCGCTGGCCGGGGACGCTGAGGATCTGGCAGCGGATGGGGATCCCTTCGAAGCTGCCGCCGACGTACTCCAGCCAGTCGAAATAAACCGTGCGCCCCGCCGTCTCCTCGGGCGAGAAGACCGACCGCGCCATGCCGCCCGCCAGCGCCCCGAGACTCGTGGTCTTGCCCGAGCGCGGCGGGCCGTCATAGACCAGGCGGACGACCAGCGCGTCGTGCTCCGGCGTCAGTCTTGCCATGTCGAGACGTGGTTGCGGCGGGGCCCCTGCCTTGCCGGAACGCGGCCGGTTTAAACGGCGACGTCCTTTTCGGCCTCGGCAAGGACGTGGCGCGCCATCGCCAGGTTGGCCCTGCTCTTGTCGAGCACCAGATAGAGGAACAACGCTTCGTTGTTCCTGAGCGGGCGGATGAGGTGGTACTGACGGTTGAGGGTGATCAGAATGTCCTCGATCGTATCCTTGAGATCGAGCGCCTTCATCGTCTTCCGCTTGGACCGCACCACCTCGGTGTTGCCGGCCGCCGCGATCTCCAGGTTGAAGGCCGGCCCGCCCCCCACCTGCGCCAGGACCATGCCGCTGCTGCTGTCCACGAGGCAGCAGCCGGTCGCGCCCTCGATCTCCATCAAACGGTCCATGCTCGCTTTCGTATTCGCCACGCTGGATTCCTCCCCTCCGCAGAAAAGCCGGGACCCGAGGCCGCCGGACTGTCGCGGAAAACAATTAATGCGCTTCATGCCGCGCAATCAGGATAGTGTGGAGCCACCATATTACGGCTGGCATTACGGAGCAAAATAAATTGCCTTGAAGCATGTTGGTTTTTCATTGATGACGCTGGCCTGAGATTACTTATCGGCATTTGCCTTGCAAGTAATTTTGCCATGGACTCGCGCCTGCGCAATCCCACCCTGGAACCTCCGCGCACAACCCGCCGTCATCCCCCGGAAACGCGCGAGCCGGTGCACGGTTGGCGGAGCGGCGACATCCTGCGCGCCGCCGCGCTGGTGATGGGCCTCTACCTGCTGCTGCGGCTGCTCTGGCTCGCCCACGACCTCCTCTTCATCACCTTCCTTGGCATCCTGTTCGGGCTCGCCGTGGCGCGGGGGGCGGACTGGCTGGAGCGCTACCGCATCCCGCGCGGGGTGGGCGCCACCCTCATCGTGCTTTCCTTCGTGGGATTGCTGGTGGGGATCGGGGCCTGGGCGGCGCCCACCCTCCGCGAGCAGTCCGGGGAGCTGCAGAGGATGCTGCCCCAGGCCCTGGACCGCATCGAGGCCTGGGCTGACAGCCATCGCGCCGGCTTCCTGGGGCAGTTCATCCCCGGCTCGGCTCCCGCGGCTTCCACAGAAGGCCCGGCGGCCTCGCCCTCCCCGGCAGGGCCGCCCCCGACGCCGCCGGCCGAGGCGCCCGAGGGCGCCGGAGGCAGCTTCTCCCAACTGCCGAAGAGCCTCTCCGGCCAGCTCGGCGCCGTGACCGGCTATCTCTTCTCGTTCCTCTCCTCGACGGTGGCGGTGGTCGGCGGGTTGCTGCTCATCCTCTTCATCGCCATCTACGTCGGCGCGGAGCCGCGCCTCTACCACCAGGGCCTGCTGCACCTCGTGCCGCGGTCCGCGCGCCCCCGGGCGGACGAGGTGCTGGGCGCCGTCGGCATGACGCTGCGCCGATGGTTGACGTCCCAGCTCGTGCTGATGGTGGTCATCGGCGTGATCACGGGGGTGGGCCTGTCGCTGCTCGGCGTCAAGTCGGCCGTGGCGCTCGGGATCATCGCCGGCCTGCTGGAGTTCATCCCCATGCTGGGCCCCATCCTCGCCGCCGTCCCCGCCGTGGCGATGGGCTTCCTCGACTCGCCGCAGAAGGCCCTCTTCGTGCTCCTCCTGTACTGGGGCGTGCAGTTCCTCGAGAACCACATCCTCGTGCCGATCCTGATGAAGCGCGGCGTCGACCTGCCGCCGGTCGTCACCCTCATCGGCCTGGCGCTGATGGCGCTCGTCTTCGGCTTCCTGGGGATGCTGGTGGCCGTGCCCTTCCTGGCGGCCCTGATGACGGCGATCAAGCTCCTCTACGTCGAGGATGTGGTGGGGGATGACGTCAAGACGGTGCTCGATAGCCCGTAGCGGCGTCTGAAACCCGAGATTCGTATCCCGAAGCCTCAGATCCAGAGGCTCAAGCCTGAGATTCGCTGCCCGGGGCCTTCTGCCAGAGCTCCAAACCTGAGATTCAACCCCTGAATCCCGAGATTCGGTCCCCGAGCTCGAGCTTCAGGGCCGGATCTACCTGCTTTGAGGTTCATTCCTCATCATTCATAGTTCGAATGTCCCTATTCTGCTCCTGATTCACTATTTTGGTACTCCTGTAGGCTTTGTGAGCTTCTGATATAGGGGCAAGCGTCACGAAACTGCGATTTGGGTATTGACACGGATGAGAATCTTGGGCATCATGCGCACGTTGATGTCATCGCATCGATGCCAGGGCGGACGGGAGGGGGTGAAGATTTCACCTCAACCGCTCTGGGAAACCGCTGCTCTTAAAGGAGAAAGACAATGGCAGCGACAGGACAGTCGAAGGCGGAGAAGTTCAGCCGGTGGGAGATTCTGCTCACCAACCACAAGCCGGAGGACGAGGAGGCTCTCCACGCCAAGGCGGATCTGACGGAGCTCGGGAGCAAGCTCACGGAGGTGAGGGCCCTCGAGAGCCGTCAGGAGGATCTGCGGTCGCAGGCACGGGAGCTCGTGTCGCGCATCCAGGTCGTGGCGAAGGATGGGGAGAAGATCCGTGGGCGCCTCGGCGCCCACCTCAAGGGGAAGTACGGCTTCGCGAGCGAGGTGCTGGTGAAGTACGGCTTCAAGCCCCGTCCCAACGTCATCCGCCGCCGGGCGAAGGAGAAGCCCGCCGCCGAGGCCCCTGCCAAGGCGTAGGCGCCTGGGAAGTTGGATTCGTTCTGAAGTTGGAGGTCTTCGAGGGGGGCGCGAGCCCCCCGTTTTTTGAGATTGGGCTCTTTGAAAACTGAATCGGGTTTCGCCGGCCGCCCGGAGAGTCGCGGCCTATCTCTGGGCCCCGGAACTTGGACGCCATCACCGCGGTAGTAGCGCCATCCGAGCGGAGCTTATCCGTTCGTTCCCGCGCTGATAAGCGCGCGGCTGCTAGACGGCGAGAGCCTTAACTCTTCATCCCCAAGTGGGATACCAGAGTCACCCCATTAGTCGTTGCTGCCGTACTCGCCGTGATACTATTTTTCTTCTGGAACGGCCCTCTTGCGCGTGTAGATGGGCTTGTAGATGCGGGAGGTAAGTAGAGACGAAAAGGCCAGGTATAGGAAAAGCAAACGTTCACGAGCTTCTAATACAGGCCTCAGCGGACGGCTGACGCTGCACGCTGAGGCCATTACAGCATTGGGCGACTAGGAAATTATGTGGGTTAACTATGGCAATCTGAGCAGTACCCTTCATCGGATCATCGCAATGGCTCTCGATGGCAAGTTGGCATCTGATGCTGGAGAGAGTTTTAGCATAGGGGCATTTTCTAGTCACATTGAGCGAGAGATTGCAGAGGCCGAATTGCTCTGGCCTGACTCGCTGGATTCCTCTATTTTGGCGGGAATGAGAGCCTGCCTGGGAGGAAGAGAACCCTCCTTTCACTACTTAGCGGAACAGGCTAATGAGGCGGGGCAGCAGCTCCACCGTCATCTTACGATTGTCGAAGATAGTTTCTCCTTGGGCGGCTTTGTTGCCCTGCTTGAAAAGGAGATCATCGCCAGTTCGTATAAGCAATTTCGAAGTCGACATTATCGAGATGCAGTGTTCAACGCCTTCGTGGCTGTCTTCGACCTAATTCGGTCGAGGACCGGGCTTACGGATGATGGTGCAAGTCTTGTAGCTCAAGCTTTTTCCTTGTCAGATCCCAAATTAGTAATCGCGGATCTCGGCACAATAAGCGGCCAAAGCGAACAGAAGGGCTTTATCCAAATGCTTCAAGGGGTGTATCTGGGCATTAGGAATCCGAAGGCTCATTCTCTAGTGAATGATCTTGACGAAGTGACGGCGGCCCAGTACTTAGTGTTAGCTAGCTTATTAGCAACGCGAGTTAGAGAGGCACGTCTTGGCTAAGTCGATCGTTCGACAGGGGAAGAGGCTTAGGGCTCGTCACAGAATAACTGCCCCCATTCTCGGAGCTCAGCTCTAAGGCGTTCGGCTCCCGTCCGGCCCAACGGGTCGGGAGAATGGAGCCCAGGGCTGAGGCCGAAGGCCGATGCCCTGGGGTGAGGGATGACAACGGGTTGCGGCCTGAAAGGCCGCGAGAGCTGTCTTGCCGAATCGGGTTCTCGCGACCTTTCAGGCCGCAACGATGGAGACGCTTTTTCTTCCCAGGGCATCGGCCTTCGGCCTCAGCCCTGGGCTGGGGTCTCCCGACCCGTTGGG
>DATFNZ010000061.1:0-42395 GCA_035266085.1 Thermoanaerobaculia bacterium | reverse complement strand
GATCTTCAGCTCCCAGGAGATCCACCGCGAGGCCCTCGCGGCTCTCCGGATCTTTTGCGAGGCGGCTCGAAACGAGGCGGCCACGGCTGCACTGGCCCGGAAGGTCGGACAGTACCTCTACCGGGCGCAGCACGACCCAGAGCTGCGGTTCGAGCTATGAGAACGGGCTGCCGGCCCAGATCGATCCCTTTCCGGTTCCGGCAGCCACTGCCCTTCCCGGGCTACTGGCGTCCGCCGCAGGGGCTGCCGTCTGGATCGATCGTGCAGCCTCCGTCGGCGTTGCTCGCGGGGGCAGCCGGGTCTGGATGGCCTGCATTCGTGGGGCCGCAGGCCGGCTGGCCTCCTGGGTCGATGCCACACCCTCCCTTGGTCCATATGCCGCGCAGCCAGTTCCAGAAGCCAGCACGGAGCACCTCCAGCGGAGCCGAGGGGACTCGGATCGCGGTGTTGCCGGGTTCGGAGCCCGGGCGGGCCGCTGCTGCGCACCAGGGCAGGGCGAGGACCAGGATGACGGCCAGGGCGGCGACTTTTCGGCGATTGCGGAGTCGGAACATGGGCAGCTCCTCTCGGGAGGCGGAGCCGGCGGCCGCCAATGGCCGACCGGTTGCTCCCTCGCGAGCTAGGGTGCTGGAGGTAGGGTAGAAAAATCTACCGGAAATTCCAATCCCATTGGAAGGGAGGCCTGGGAAGATGGAGGAGGAGATGGAGGAATGGGCCAAGGCGGAAGACCTGAAGCTGCTGGTCCTCCTGCTGCGCGAGCTTGGCGGTTGGGACCAGGCCGGGTTTGCGGCGGCGGCCGGCATGAGCACCAGCTCGATCTGCCATTACGAGACGGGCAAGACGGTCCCGCCACGAAGAACGGTGAAACGGCTCGCAGCCACCGTGGGCCTGCCGATGTCCTTCGTAGAGGCGTCTCTCCTGCCCGCCTTGAAGGCTGCACGCGCGATGGCGGTTCCGTTCCCGGAAGGGGACTTCGCCGAGCTTGAGAAACCAGGGGCCGAGCTGGTGCGGGCTCTGGCGGGCACGGCTCGCCCGGCCCTCGCGGCCTTCCTTTCAACACTCGAAGAACGGGAGCCCTGGGAGCGGCTCGGGCCGCCGGTGGAGGAAGACCGGCAGCAGGCCCTCGATGCCTGGAGCCGGCTGGAGCCCTGCACATCCGAGGAGAGGCGCTACCTCGTGGAGACCTGCCGCGAGTATCAGACGTGGGCTTTGGCGGAGCGCCTCTGCCACGCCAGCGCGGAAGCCGCGTCGGATCGGGCGGACCGTGCCCTGGAGCTGGCCGAGCTGGCCTGCCGGGCGGCCGAGCTGGCCCCAGGTGGCGAGGCGTGGCGCTCGCGCCTCCAAGGCTATGCCCTGGCCTACCTCGCCAACGCCCGGCGTGTAGCCGGCAATCTGCCGGAGGCGGACGAGACGTTTGCCCGTGCCTGGGAACTCTGGAAGGCCGGGGCTGAAGCCGGCCCGGGCCTGCTGGCCGAGTGGCGCCTTTTAGGCCTCGAAGCCTCCCTCCACCGCGACCGGCGGCGGTTTCGCCAAGCCCTGGACAGACTGGATCAGGCGCGGGCCATGGCCCTGCCCGAAGCGGCGGGGCGCATCCTGGTGAAGAAAGCTGCCACGCTGGACCAGATGGGTGAGGCCGCGCTGGCGATCGAGGCGGTGCACGAAGCGGCTCCTTTCGTGGAAGGGACAGGCGAGCCGCGCCTGCTGTTCGGGCTTCGTTTCATCCTGGCCGCAAACCTCTGTCACCTGGGCCGGTACGCGGAGGCTGAATCGCTGCTGCCCGAGGTACGGGCGCTGGCGGTGGCGCTGAGGAAGGAGCTGGATCTGGTGCGGGTCGTCTGGCTCGATGGGAAGCTTGCCGCCGGGCTGGGCCGCCCAGCCGAGGCCGCCGCGTCCTTCGAGCAGGTGCGGCGGGAGTTCACCGCCCAAGAGATCGCCTGGGATGCCGCCCTGGTGACCCTGGACCTGGCCGAGCTGTATCTGAAGAGCGGGCGCAACCGGGAAGTCCGCGACTTGGCGGAAGAGATGATATGGATCTTCAGCTCCCAGGAGATCCACCGCGAGGCCCTCGCGGCTCTCCGGATCTTTTGCGAGGCGGCTCGAAACGAGGCGGCCACGGCTGCACTGGCCCGGAAGGTCGGACAGTACCTCTACCGGGCGCAGCACGACCCCGAGCTGCGGTTCGAAAGCGGGATGCCCCCTGGAGGTTAGCTTGGGACATCGGGAGCGAGCAGGGTGCTCTTGGGTTCTCGGAGGCGCTGTGCGCACCAAGCGGCGTTGGACGGTGCGCACAGCGCACCCTACGCAGGCAACGCTACTTCGTCTTCCCCATCTGCTCCGCCTTCCACCGCATCGCCATCCGGATGCGGTTCCGCCCGCTGGGATGATCGAAGAAGACCCACTCCTCCAGGGGGCCGGGAGAGAGCTTGCGGTACTCGCCGAGCTGCAGCGCGATCTTGGCGAAGCCGTCCGGCTGGCGGGCGGCGTTGAGGCCGAAGATGTCCGCCTCCGCCTCGGCCGTGCGGATGAAGGTGTTGTTGACCGGCGTGAGCACGAAGAAGTAGATCGAGAGCAGCGCCGCGAACAGCGGCAGGCCGGCCGGATCCCCGACGCCGCGCAGGCCCCACCTCTCCCCCCAGCGGGCCGCGGCGCGCTCGAAGCCCCAGCGCAGGAAAGCGAAGCCGGCCGTCAGCATCACGCCGAAGTAGAAGATGATCTTGTACACGTGGTTGAGCACGTAGTGCCCCATCTCGTGCCCCATCACGGCCTCGACCCCCGCTGGCGTGGCGCGCCGGAGCAGGTTGTCGTTGAGGGCGATGCGCGTCGTGCCGAACATGCCGGAGACGTTGGCGCTGATCCGCTTGGTCTGGCGCGAGGCGTCCATCACGTAGACGTGCTCCGCCGGAATGCCGTTGGCGCGGGCCAGGGACAGGATGGGCTCGCGCAGCGACGGGTCCTCGAGCTCGGTGTAGGTGTTGAAGATCGGCTGGATGAACACCGGTCCGAGGGCCACGCCGGCGATCAGGAAGAGCAGGGCCACGCCGGCGCCCCACAGCCACCAGTTCCGCGGCGACCTCCGCAGGACCCCGTAGAGGACCATCAGGGCCACGCCTCCGAACACCAGCGCCACCGCCAGCCCCTTGAGCTGGTCCCCCATCCAGGCGGGGAAACCCTGCGTCGCCATGCCGTACTGATGCTCACGGAAGAAGTCCGTGTAGAGCGTCAAGGGGAAGGAGAGCAGCGCCATCGCCAGGATGAGCTGCACGGCATAGAGCAGCGTCTGTAGAGGCCGGAAGCGCGTCGCCCGCTCGGCGAGGTCCCGCATGCGGGCCGACAGGCGTGAGGCGAGCAGGAATCCGTAGACCGCGAGCTCGTAGAGAAAGCCCCAGAGGAGGAGCCAGTAGCCGCCCTCGAAGTAGGCGTCCGAGCGGGCCCGCTCCTGCGGGCTCACCGTCGCCAGATAAGCTTCCGTCGCCGCCTCGGGATCGAACCGCTCCGCCCGCGGCGCACCGCCGCCGGCCGGCGGGGTGGACTGAGCTTGGGCCACGGCGGCCCCCGCCAGGGCGAGCATCCAGAAACCCAGGAGCATCCCGCGCCAGATCTTCATTCGTCTCCTCCTCGTGGCTGCGAGGAAGTCTACAACGTCGGGACCGGGCGTGCTCTTTGCAGGCTCGCCACCGCGTCGAGGCTGGGAATGACGCATCAAAGTGAGGAGCACACCGTGGCCGAGATCGACATTGAACGCAAACAGCGCAGCATCCTGCCGTGGATCATCGGGCTCGTACTACTCGTGCTGGTGATCTGGGGCCTGTCCAAGGTGACCAACCCCGGTAAGGTCTCGGCCCCGGGCCGCGGAGCGGCAGCGTCGGACACGCTGCAAGACAAAACGCCGCCGCGCCTGCGCCAGTACGCCTGAAACGGGCCGGCCGGGCTCGGACGGCAAGGCTTCTGAGGAGATTCGAATGGTGAACGCATCGAACCGTGGAGACTCTCTGCGCTCCCGCCGCGGGCAGCCCGACCCCCGCGGCTGGGCCGTCATCGGCGCCGATGGAGAGAAGGTCGGCGAGGTGGTCGACCTGCTGGAAGACCTGGGGGACGGCTCGCGCTTCCTCGAGGTCGAGCTGGACGAGACCACCCTGGCGCAGAACCTCTCCCCCGGGCGTCAGGGCCGGATCACGGCCGGAGCCTACCCCGGCGATCCCAACCGGCCCGGCTCGCGCCCCCAGGCCGACGTCGATCCCACCGTCGGCGAAAGCGAGCTCACGGCCTCCCTCAACACCGGTGCCCGCCAGCACGCCGCGGCGCACACCGGCGCCGTGCCCCGCGACGACGACCGGCAGGGAGGCTCCGGACGCATGGAGCACCCGCGCGTCCTGATCCCCTGGCAGGCCGCCCGCGTTAAGGAGACCGACGAGCAGATCGTCCTCGAGACGCTGCGCCGGGCCGACTTCGTGGAGCTGCCGGTCTACACGCCCGCCTGAGCCCCGCTCCCCCCGAGCCCTCCCCACCGAGCCCCCGCCAGGGGGCTGGTGGATTTTGTGGTAGCAATATGCTAAAAACTCGGGGAACTTCCGACGTGGATTGCCAGGCAATGGCGGGCGGTTCGCCCGAACCGGGTGAGCGTTCGCTTTATGGTCCCCGAGGCGTGGCGAGACCGGCGGCCTCATTCCGGACCTGTGTGGATTGGAGCGCCCGTGGAGCAAGAACTACCGATCATCCAGATTCGTAACTGCCTGCTGGTGAGCATCCAGACCGAGCTGCACGACCGGCTCGCCCTGGACCTTCAGGCCTCCCTGATGGAGCGTGTGCGGACGGTCAACGCCCGCGGCGTCATCCTGGACGTCTCGGCCGTGGAGGTCATCGACAGCTACATCACCCGCATCCTGAACGACATCGGCAAGTCCGTGGGCTTCATGGGTGCCCAGTGCTTCATCGTGGGCATCCGGCCGGCGGTGGCCATGACCCTGATCGAAATGGGCGTCGAGCTCGACTCGGTCCACACGGCGCTCAGCCTCGATCTGGCACTGGAGAGGCTCGAGCTTCTCTGATGAAGACCGTCGATAAAGAGATCGGGGCGATCCTCGCGGGGACGATCTCGTCGATTACCCAGCGCAGCATCTTCAACCGGCTGGGCGGCCTGGCCACGACTCCCGTCCACCAGCTCACCCCGAGCGACCGCGCCACCATCCTGCAGGAGCTCGAGAACTCGATCCGCCTGTTCGCCCGCAGCAACAGCGCGCAGCTCATCGCCGCCTGCGCCAAGGCCCTGGCTCCCACCGCGGGCTCGCCCTCCGGATCGGGGACGTCGGCCGCCCCGCTCCCCATGATGGCGCCCAAGAAGCTGCCCATCGAGCAGGAGAAGGACATCGCCACCGCCCGCCTCGAGGCCTGGTCGGAGGCCGTGCGGATCGGCCTCTCGAAGTTCGCCTCCGTCAAGGTCGCGACCGCCGTCTCCGAGCTCGCCCGCAACATCGTTTTCTACGCCGGCAAGGGCAGCATCGAGCTGCGCTCGCTCAAGGACGACCGCGGGGTCGTCGGGCTGCAGATCATCTCCTCGGACCAGGGGCCGGGCATCACGCCCGCCAAGCTCGAAGAGATCTGGGCCGGCACCTACAAATCGCAGCGCGGCATGGGCAAGGGACTGGTCGCCGTCAAGAAGCTGGTGGACGACTTCCATCTCGACACCCGGCCTGGCATCGGTACCACCGTGACGTGCGTCTTCCGGGGGGAACGTTGATAACCGGGGGTTACAGCCGTCCGTACAAGGGACTTTCCATCTGCGGTGACAGCTTCATAGTCGAAGACCGCGGAGGAGTCCTCCTCGCCGCCGTGATCGATGGGCTTGGCCATGGCTATGAGTCGAACGTGGCCGCCGAGCGCGCGGTCGAGGTGATCAAAGAGTGCGGCGACTTGGGGGTCGACGCGATCCTGCGGCGCTGCCACCAGGAGCTGCGCGTGACCCGCGGCGCGGCCGTCGGCATCCTCAAGGTCGAGCCGGGAGGCGAGGGCGAGTTCTGCGGCATCGGCAACATCGAGGTGCAGTCGCTCAACGGCCAGGCGCCGAGCATCTTCTGCCTGGCCGGCATCGTGGGGCACAACCTCCGCGCTTCCAAAGTCATGCGGGTCGTGATGAAGCCGGGAGACATCTACTGCCTGATGAGCGACGGCGTCTCCACCCGCGGCAACCTCAAGTCATGCCTGCCGGGCCCGGCGGAGACCGTCGCCCGGCGGATCGTGGAGAGCTGGGGGAGGGACCACGACGACGCCACCGCCCTCGTGGTGGGCTTCGGTGAATCGGCCCTGCTCGCCGACGCGGCTCCGGCCGTCCGTTAGATGGAACTGTAACTTTTTTTGGAGGGAATCGTATGACGGTCGCGCGCGACGCTCTGAACGAGCGCAACGATCCGGCGAACCTGGTCGCCGGCAAGCACATCACTTATTTCGAGGAGCCGGACATCATCTATATGAAATTCGGCGCCGGCGCCACCACCGAGGACTCCCTCGAGCTGCTCCGCCGCCAGCTCCTCATGGCCCAGGGGAAGACGCTTCTCTTTTTCCTGATCGACGCCGAGGACCTCGACAACATCGCCCCCGAAGGACGGCGGGCGGTCGCCGAGACGCTCAAGGAGATCCCCCTGCGCGGCATGGCCGTCATCAAGGCGCCGCTCAAGGCCAAGGTGGTCACCCGGCTGGTGATCACCGCCATCAATCTTTTTCGTAGAGACTCGAACCTCAACCCAATAGCCTTCTTCGATACCGAGGAAGAAGGCCGGGACTGGATCGCCTCCCGGCGCAAGCTGTTCGCGCAATAACGGTATGGCAAGGAAGAAAAGCATGGCCCAGAGTGACGAACACTACGTGAAAGTAACCTCGGAGCGGCTGCAGTCGGTCATCGAGGCGCTGTCGTACGCGAGCGTCGACGAGTTCGACTCCTGCCTGTCTCTGCTCCAGCGCACGAACGAGGAGAAGGACGAGTTCTCCGAGCTCGAGACCGCCTTCGCCATCTTCGTCCGCGAGCTCGGCGAGGCCAAGTCCGAGCTCAACCGCGCGCTCGCCCAGCAGGAAGCCGTCAACCGCGACCTGGAAGGGAAGCTCGAGACCATCGAGATGCAGCAGGCCGCCATCCGCGAGCTCTCGACGCCGATCATCGAGGTCTGGGCGGGCGTCCTCTGCCTGCCCGTGGTGGGCATCGTCGACAGCCAGCGCAGCGCCGAGATGACCGAGACGCTCCTCGAGACCATCGTGGCCAAGCAGGCCCGCATGGCCATCGTGGACATCACCGGCATCGACGTCATGGACACCAAGACGGCCGACCACTTCATCAAGATGGCGCGCGCCGTCCGCCTGCTCGGCGCCGAGTGCATCGTCAGCGGCATCAACCCGGGAATCGCCCAGACCCTGACCCACATCGGGGTGGACCTGACCGGCGTCCGCACGCTGCGCAGCCTCCGCGACGCCCTGCAGCTCTATCTGCGGGAGACCGAGCAACTGGTCGTTCAGCAGCACTCGGAAATTCGCCGCAACCGGATCACCGAGGTTTAGCCCGCGGTGCCGCGGGAGTCTTCCCGCAAGGCTGGAGTCGGCGCGGTGAATGGCAGGGTGTTCCCCATCCGGGGGCGTAGCGACGTGGTCTCGGTCAGCAGTCATGCGCGCCGGGAGGCCCGGGAGTTCGGCCTGGGCTCCCGGCGCTCCGAGGAGCTGGGGATCGTCGTCGCCGAGCTGGCCTCGAACATCGTCAAGCACGGTATCCGGGGCGAGATCATCCTCACCCTCGACCCGGATGCGCCTCCTCACGGCGAGATCACCGTCGAAGCCCGCGACGTCGGCCCCCCCATTCGCGACCTACAGCTCGCCATGACCGACCACCACGACGACCAGGGCCCCATCGATCCCGCCCTCCTCCTCCGCCGCGGCGGCCTCGGCACCGGCCTGGGAGCCGTCGCCCGCTTCGCCGACCGCGTCGAATATCACGAGGCAGAGGTCGGCAAGACGGTCACGGCGCGGTTCTTCCGGTAGGGCTACAGTCTCCGTAGTGCCAGAACGGAATTTGTATAATGGCCGAATCATGGCCGACGCTGACCAGGAAACATCGTCCGACACGCCGATCAGAAGCCCGGCCGAGGAGAGGCGAGACGCCATCCGCCGGGCCCGGGCGCGGATGAATGGGCAGGCCGAAGGCGACAGGCCGGCGGCCAGGCGCGAAAGGGTGGCCTGGGCGGACCCGGCCTTCACGGCGCTGGCGGAGAACGTCCGCGACTATGCCATCTTCCTCATGGACCCGCAGGGCGTGATCCTCTATTGGGGCGAGGGGGCCCGCCTCATGAAGTGGTGGCACAAGGAGGAGACCGAGGGGTCCCACCTGCGGATGCTCTACCCGGAGGAGGGGTCGGAGGACGGCAGCGCGGAAGCCCATCTTCGCGACGCTAAGAGGCTCGGGGAGTACACGGGCGAAGGCCGGAGGGTGCGGCGGGACGGCTCGACCTTCTGGGCGGGGGTCACGCTCACCGCGCTCCGCGATGAAGAGGGCAAGCTCCTCGGCTTCACCAAGGTCACGCGCGACCTCCAGGCGCGCCGGGGCATCGAGGTGGCCGTCGCGTCGACCAATGCGGCGCAGAGCGCCAGGGACCAAGCCCTCGAAAAGGCCAGCTCGGCGCTGGCCGCGCAGAATCTCGCCCAGGAGGCGGCGGACTTCGCCAGGGAGAACTTGTTGGGGACGCGAGAGTACATCGACAAGGTGCTGGAGCCGCAGCTCGAGGCCATGCAGGCGGAGAGGGCCAGGCTCTCCGCCCGGATCGATCAACTGGAAGACTACCGGAAGAAATTAGAGGGCTGAACCGGGGCTGAGCCGGCGGGACCGAGGGTGAGGTTTTCGAAGGGCAGATCGCGCTGGCAGGGAATGGACTTTCGAGACACCCTCTTAGACCGATTCTTCGGGTTTCTGAGCGCCCGCGGTCCCGCTATCTCCTCGCGTACAGCGCTTCGTGGAAAGCCGTCCCCTTGCTGACACGCCGGACTTCACCCTGGGCGAGCAGCCGGCGCAGGACGTCCGAGGCGGTTCGGGAGCCGATGGGCTCTTTCAGGCGATCGGCGTAGCGGCGGTTGGCTTCGGCGGCCAGGGCGGTCGGACTGAAGGGCTCTTCCAGGTCCGAGCTCTTGACGGCCAGAGTCAGCAGGCGGCTCACCATCAGGCGGCCAGGAGACGGGAGCTTCGGCTCGGCCACGACAGGCGTAGGTTCCGGCGTCGGCGGCGGGGCGATCTCGACGACCGCGGCGGCGGTGGACCGGAAAGCCTCCAGCTTCTGCAGCACCTTCCCCAACTCATCCTCGTGGAGGGCCAACTGCTCCCGGTGATAGACCTCCTGCTGCGCGTGGAAGGCCGTCTTCTCGCGATGAAAGGCCTCCCACCCTTCCAGATTGGACAACAACTCCTGCACTGAACGCTCGGCGCTCATCCATCCTCCCGAGTTGCGGCAGAGCCGCCGGAGCCGGCGCGCAGCCGGAGGCGGTCAAGCTGTCGCCTGGTCAAGTTGCGGTGGAACTGCTTAGACAGGATGGTAGCACGCGAGTTCACCGCAACCCCCAAGGATGTTGCGGCAGAGCTTCGGACGTTGCGGCAGATCTGCTAGATCCGCCGCAACGTCAGATGACGTTGCGGTGTATCCCCAGGCGTTGCGGTGGATCTCCCAGCTCCACCGCAACGTCGCCGGATACACCGCAACGTCATCAGATACACCGCAACGCCAATGGATACACCGCAACGTCGCTCAACGTTGCGGTGTATCCAGGGGCTCCACCGCAATGCCCAGAGATACACCGCAACGTCGCGCCACGTTGCGGTGTATCCAGAGATTTCACCGCAACGCCTGGAGATACACCGCAACGCTGCGAGCTCCGCCGCAACGCCCACGGAGACACCGCAACGTCTCCAGAGATTGCGGTGTATCCAGAGATTCCGCCGCAACGCCACCAGATACACCGCAACGTTCTGCGGCTCCACCGCAACGTCGCTGGATACGCCGCTGCGCCGCCGGCTTCGCCGCAACCCGGCGGGACCGCTTCGTATCTGCCTATTGGCCGAGCGTGTACTCGAAGTCGTAGGAGTGCTTGCCGCCGGCGATCTCGATCCCCATCTTGCCGGCGAGCCCCGTCAGCTCGCCGGTGCCGGAGTCCGGCACCACGGTGATCGTCAGTTGCGGCTCGCCGCGGTTCATGGTGCCGCTGTGCTGGAGCACGAAGGTGCCGGCGCGGCCCTGCAGCGTCCCCGTCACCTGCTCGATCGCGACGTAGCCGGCGGAGCCCTTCACGGACGTGCCGGCGGCCAGCATCTGGCCCTTGCTGGTCGCCTCGAGATCGCCGTGAAACTGCTTGTCGAGCAGCAATCTGCCGACCGGCGGATTCTCGGACCCGTCATCGGCCGCCTGTGGGCTGAGCTTGACCTCGAAACTTCCCGTTGCACGATTCGTCATCACCGTCTTCCCCTCTCACTTCCGGGGCTTGAGCTGCGCGTCGCCCCAGAGGGCATGACCGCCCACCGGATCGTGGACGGTGAAGACGAGATGGTAATCCAGGTTGCTGAGGCGCACGACGGTCTGGAAGCGGGCGTAGGTCCCGGCCGGCGGCACGGCCTGGATGGCGACCTTGAGACGAGAGGTCGGCAGCTCGGCCCGGCGGCCGCTCTTATCCTCGGCCGCGACGGCGAGCGGAATCTCCGCCAGGTATCCCTTTTCCTGCGGCGTCAGCGCCAGCGCCTCGACCGGTACGCCGATCGTCACCGGCACCTCGAAGGCCCGGCCCTGCCGCTTGGGCTCGCCGAGCTGGACGATGAGGCGCCGGTCGTCCTGCTCGCCGCCGAACAGGAGCACGCTCTCGGCTTTCATGGCCGTCTCGGTGCGGCGCGACAGGTCCGAGAAACCGTTGCGCGACCGGACCACGAGCCCAGGCCGCCGGACCTCCACCGTCACCGCGTGCCCCTGGTCGTTGGCCTTCCAGGCGGGAGTGAAACCGAGCCAGTAGTAGGAGGCCGAGTCCGCCACCGCCTGGCGGAAGGCGTCGTTGCCCGGCGAGACCAGGACCCGGCCGCCGGTGGCCCGCGCCAGCGTGTCGAGCGCGCTCACCTCGTAGGCGTCCGACTGCGAGGCATCCACCGGGTAGACCGTGTAGCCGAGCCGGTTGGCGGCCTCCACCATGGGGCCGTAGAGCTGCGGCGCCACGGACAGGGACCAGCCGCCCGAAAGGAGCAGCATGACCTTGCGGCCGGGCGGCGCCTCGAAGCCGCGCAACGCCGCGGCGGTGGCGGCCGCGGTCTTGCCGAGCTGGGTGCGGGCCTCCGGGCTGATCCGCTTGGACAGCGCGGCGAGGATCTCCCCCACCTCGTTGAGCTTGATCCCTCCCGCCCGGTCGGAATCGCCGGTGCCGATGCTGTCGGCGCTGGTGAGCACCCAATCCTCATCGACCGCCAAGGCCCGCTGGTGGGCCAGCATCGTGCCGCCCCCGGCCGGGCGCTGCCGGGCCCGCTCGAGCGCGCCCTTGAGCGTCGCCGCGTTGCCCGTCCAGTTGCAGAGCACGTTGATACGGGTGCCGTCGAAAGCGAGGAGGGCCATCCGGTCCGCGGGTCCCAGCATGGCGAGGTCGCGCTCGAGCTTCGCCAGCACGTCGTTGCGGCGGTTGGCGAGGGAGAAGGAGTCGTCGACGTACACGAGGTAGCTCCGCCCCACGGCCTCGCCCGCGGCGACGGGAGCTTCCGGCCCCCCGTCCGGGTCCGCTTTGACCGCGACCGACGTCCCCTCCGCCACCTCCGCGAAGTACTCGACCGGCACCTCCCGGCCGTCCACCAGCAGCCGGAAGTCCGCCGCCGTCAGGCCGCGCGCCCGCTCGCCCGAAGCGGAGGTGACCACGGCCTCGACGTTGACCACCCGCACGTCGATCGTCTCGCCGATGACCGGGATCTCGGCCCTGGGCTCCTGGGCTGCCAAAGGCAGAGAGAGGCTCAGCGCCACCGTGGCCAAGCATGGGATGGAGAGCTTCATATAGCCTCCTTTTGATGGAGAGGAACTACCCGTTCGTATTTTTTCAGGAGCAAGGAAGGTGCCCGCCCTCAACACCTGAAGGCCGTGCCGAACCGATCTATTCTGAGGACGCTGGTGCCCTCTCCATGAAACATCCCCCCGCTCCCCGGCGTAGGGCCAAGTGTACAGGGGGATGGATAGCATGGAGACTCTTCTTCAGGACCTTCGCTTCGCCGGCCGGACGCTGCTCAAGCGGCCGGCGTTCACGTTGATCGCGGTGCTGACCCTGGCGTTGGGGATCGGGGCCAACACGGCGATCTTCAGCGTCGTGGACTCGGTGCTGCTGGCGCCCCTGCCGTTCCGGGAGACGGACCGGCTGATGGTGATCTGGGAGTCGAACCCGGAGCTGGCCGCGAAGGTGGGGTTCCCGGACAAGCTGCCCGTTTCGCCGGCGACGTTCTTCGACTGGAAGACGGCGAAGGCGTTCGAGAAGATGGCCATGGCCGGCGCCGAGCGGCTGAGCCTCACGGGCGAGGGCGAGCCGGAGCTGCTGGGCGCCGTGAGAGTCTCCGGCGAGTTCTTCCAGGTGCTCGGGACGCCTCCCCTCCTCGGCCGCACGCTCCTTCCAGAGGATGACGACGACAAGGGCAAGCCCACCACCGTGGTGCTCTCGCACGCCCTCTGGCAGCGCCGGTTCGGCGGCGACCGGCAGGTGGTCGGGAAGACCGTCCGCCTGGACGGCAATCCGCTGACGGTGGTCGGCGTGATGCCGGCGCCGTTCACCTTCCCGCGCGGCGCCGAGGTGCCGCGCGGCTACGGGTTCGCGGCCCAGCCGGACGTCTGGGTGCCCATGGCCCTGCCGCCGGAGCGCCGCCAGAACCGGGGCAACCGCGGCCAGCTCGCCATCGGGCTCCTCGCGCCCGGCGTGACGAGAGCGGTGGCGCAGGCGGAGATGAGCACGATCGGGGACCGCGTCGAGAAGGAGTTCCCCGACTCGGACAAAGGGTGGCGCCCGCGCGTCGATCCCCTGCCCGAGCAGCTCGTGGGGGACGTCCGGCCGGCGCTCCTGATCCTCCTCGCCGCCGTCGGCCTCGTGCTGCTGATCGCCTGCGTGAACGTGGCCAACCTCCTGCTCGCCCAGGCCGCGGCGCGGCAGAAGGAGATCGCCGTGCGCACCGCCCTCGGCGCCGGCCGGGGCCGGATGGTGCGCCAGCTCCTCACCGAGAGCGCCCTCCTGTCGCTCCTCGGCGCCGCGCTCGGCCTGCTCTTCGCCTACTGGGGCCTGAGGGCCTTCGCGCTGTGGATTCCGGAGGACATCCCGATCTCCCGCACCATCGCCCTGGACCTCCGCATCCTCGGGTTCACCCTGGTCGTGGCCCTGATCACGGGCGCTCTCGCGGGCCTGATGCCCGCCTTCCAGATGACTCGGCCGGACCTCGCCGAATCTCTCCGCGACGGCACCCGGGCCGGCTCGGGGACCTCACGGGGCGGGCGGACGCGCAACGCCCTGGTGGTGCTGGAGACGGCCGTGGCGGTGCTGCTGGTGGTCGGCGCCGGCCTGCTCATCCGCAGCTTCGCGCGCCTCTCCGCCGTCGATCCCGGCTTCCGTCCCGAGGGCGTCCTCTCCTTGCAGGTCCTCCTGCCGGAGAGCAAGTATCCGGAGGATGCGCAGCAGTCGGCCTTCACGGAGGCGGTGCTGGAGAAGCTCCAGGCCCTGCCGGGCGTCTCCGCCGCGGGCATGGTGTCGAACCTGCCGATGAGCGGCGAGGAGAACATCGAGGGCTTCGTCATCGAGGGCCGGCCGAAGCCCAAGCCGGAGGAGCAACCCTTCGCCGATTACCGGCGAGTGTCGACCCGCTACTTCGAGACGATGGGCGTCCGGCGGGTGCGCGGGCGGATCTTCTCGGCGGGCGACGCGGCCAAGGCTCCGCACGTGGCGGTGATCGACGAGACCATGGCCCGCGCCTTCTGGCCGGGCACGGATCCGATCGGCAAGCGGTTCCGGTTTGGCACCTGGGAGAACACCGACGAGCCCTGGATCACCATTGTCGGAATCGTGGGCAACGTCCGCCACTCGGGGCTGCACGTCGATCCGCGCCCGCAGCTCTACATCCCGCAGGCGCAGATCGGCTCCGGGTCGCAATATTTCGTGCTGCGCACCCAAGGCGATCCGAAGCGGCTGACCAAAGACGCCCGCGCCGCCGTGTTCGCGGTCGATCCCGACCAGCCGGTCGCCCAGGTCCGCACGATGGAGCAGAGGGTCGGCGAATCGGTGGCCGGGCGCCGGTTCAACACGGTGCTGCTGGGGGTCTTCGCGGTCCTGGCGCTGGTGCTCGCGGCGGTGGGGATCTACGGCATCACGTCCTACTCGGTGGCCCAGCGGACGCGGGAGATGGGGCTCCGCATGGCCCTCGGCGCCAAGCCCGGCACAGTATTGCGGATGGTGCTCCGCGAGGCCGGCGCGCTGGCCCTGACCGGCCTCGCGGCCGGGCTCCTCCTCGCCTTCGCCGCCACGCGGGTGATGGCAAGCCTCCTCTTCGGCGTGCCGGCAACCGATCCCGCCACCTTCGCGGGCGTCGCCGCCGGTCTGGCGCTGGTCTCCTTCGTCGCGGCCTACCTGCCGGGCCGGCGGGCGACGCGGGTGGATCCGATGGTGGCGTTGCGGGCGGATTAGGCACTCGCCGGCAGTCTCGCCGTGAGAGCCCTCATCACCCCGGCCCTCGTCTCCCGCCCCCTCCCTCCCCCCTCCCCGGGAGAAGAGGGAGAACAGCAAAAAGACTTCTCTAAGCCCCCTCTCTCCCGGCCGCCAAACCCGCCGCCCGCCCCGTGGCCCAGGCCCAGAGGAAGTTATAGCCGCCGATGGGCCCGAAGGCGTCAAGGATCTCTCCGCAGAGAAAGAGGCCGGGGTGGCGGCGGCTCTCCAGGGTGCGAGGGTCCACCTCCGAGAGGGCCACGCCGCCGCCCGTGACCTCGGCCTTGCGGTAGCCCTCGTCGCCCGTCCAGGGGAGGGGATGGTCGGCGAGCGCCTCGACGAGCCGCAGGCGGTCCTCGCGGCGGAGCTGGGCCAGGCTGCGGCCGCCCTCGACTCCCGCGTCTTCTAGAAGAGCTTCGGCCAGGCGATCCGGCAGATGGCGGCGCAGAAGCCCGAAGACGGTCCCCGGAGTCTCGCGCAGGAGGCGGTCCCAGGCATCGGTATCCAGATCCGTCCACTGGACCCGGATCGACTGCGCCAAGCCGCGCACGGCGAGGTGCGAGATGTCGAGCACCGCCGGGCCGCTGTAGCCGCGATGGGTGAAGAGGAAGCCGCCGCGGGCGGTGAAGGGCCGTTTGGGACCCGCGGCACGGAGGGTCACGGTGCGCGAGATCCCGGCCAGGGGAGCGTAACGAGGAGGATCGAGGGTCAGCGGCGTCAGGGCCGGATAGGTCTCGTGGATCGTGTGGCCGAGCCGGCGGACGATGCCGAGCCCGGCGCCGTCGCTCCCCGTGCCCGGCAGGGAGAGGCCGCCCGTGGCCACGACCACGGCCGCCGCGGGGATCGCCTCCCCATCCGCCAGCCGTACCCGCCAGGGTTGGCCCTCTCGCGGCGGCTCCAGATCGGCGACCAGCGCCTCGAAGCGGACCTCGGCGCCCCGCCGCCGGGCCAGGGCCAGGAGGTTGTCCCGCACCTGGCGGGCGCTGTTCGACACGGGAAAGAGCTTGCCCGTCTCGGGTTCCGGGGCGAGAGGGATTCCCGCCTCCTCTTCGAAGAACCGCCGCTGCTCGTCGAGCGGCCAGGAGCTGAGGATCTTGCGCAGGGTGTTGGGCGAGGAATCGGTGACGAACCGTCCGGCGTCGACGGCCGACGGCAGGATGTTGCACCGCCCGCCGCCGCTGACCAGGATCTTCCGCCCGCCGTCCCGCGTCCGCTCCAGGAGGACGACGCGCCGCCCCCGCCCCGCCGCGAAGATCGCCGCCAGGAGGCCCGCGGCCCCGGCGCCGAGGATGAGAATGGGGAGGTCTTTGTGGCTCACGTTACGATCTCTCCCCCTGAGACGATTCTTTCAGAGTATTTGCCGGCGAAATAGAAGCGCTCCTCCCGTCATCCTGGGAAGAGCGGCCACCTTGGGCCTGTGCTCTAATAGAGGCATCCTACATAGGGAGGAGACGAGATGGGCAAGAGGATTTTCCTGTTCCTGCTGACGAACCTGGCCGTCGTCGTGGTGCTCTCGATCATCCTGAGCCTGCTCGGGGTGGGGAGCTACATCGGTCCCAACGGGCAGCTTCAGCTCGTGCCGCTGATGATCTTCTGCCTGGTCTGGGGCATGGGCGGCGCCTTCATCTCCTTGCAGATGTCCCGCTGGATCGCCAAGCGGGCGACGGGGGCCCAACTGGTCGACGGCAAGACGGGCAACGCGGACCTCGACTGGCTCCACAGCACCGTGACGAACCTGACCATGCAAGCCAATCTGCCGATGCCCGAGGTCGGCGTCTATGATTCGGCGGAGGTCAACGCCTTCGCCACCGGCCCGAGCAAGAAGCGCAGCCTGGTGGCGGTGTCGACGGGCCTGCTCCAGTCGATGGAGCGCCGCGAGATCGAGGCGGTGCTCGGCCACGAGGTCGGTCACATCGCCAACGGCGACATGGTGACCATGACGCTCCTCCAGGGTGTGATCAACGCCTTCGTGCTCTTCTTCGCCCGCGTCATCGCCTTCGGTGTGCGCATGGTGGTGCACGAGAAGATCGCCTGGATCGCCGGCTTCGTCGTCACGATCGCCTTGGACATCATCCTGGGCATCCTCGGCTCGCTGATCACCTCCTGGTTCTCGCGCCGGCGGGAGTTCGTGGCCGACGCCGCGGGCGCCCGGCTCGCCGGCCGTGAGTCGATGATCGCGGCCCTCCGCCGCCTGGCGACCACGACGGACCGGATCGACACCTCGAACGCCGCCCTGGCCGCCTTCAAGATCTCCGACAAGAAGGCCTGGCTCTCCGCCTTCTCCACCCACCCGCCGCTCGCGGAGCGCATCGCCGCCCTCGAAGCCGGCCGGTAGGACGATCGGACGGGCTGTATGATCTCGGCATGGTGCTCGAAGACCGCCTACGCCAGACTACAGCCTCCCTTCCGGAGGTGAGGCTCGCCGTTCTCTTCGGCTCGACCGCGCGTGGCAAGGCAGGGCCACGGAGCGACGTGGACCTCGGCGTGTTGCTGGAACCGGACACGCCGGACGTCCGCCTCCGGGTCGAAGCCGAGCTCGGGAGAGCCGTGGGCGACCGGGCCGTCGACGTGATCTTCCTGAAGGAAGCGCCGCCGCTTCTCCGGTTCGAGATCGCGAAGGAAGGCGTAGTCCTGCATCAGAATCAGGACGACCTCTGGACGGACTTCAAGACCCGGGCGATGCTGGACTGGTATGACTGGGAGCCGATCGCGAGGCGGATCGAGGAAGCCCTGATCGAGCGCCTACGCCGGAAGGTGGAGCATGGTCAAGCCTGAGATCGTGCGGAGAAAGATCAGCGAGGCGGCAACCAGGCTCGAGAAAGCCGAAGGCATCCTGTCCAGGCCGCCGGAGGAATTCCTTGTAGACGACAAGCAGCAAGACCTTGCCAGCTTCTATCTTCTATTGGCGATCCAGGAGTGCATCGATCTGGCGGCCCACTGGATCTCCGACGAGGGTTGGGATCCTCCCAAGGAAGCATCCTCCCTGTTCGACGTCCTGGCCAGCCGCCAAGCGATCGATCGGGATCTGGCCGTAGGACTCCGTCGAGCGGTCGCCCTGAGAAACCGCATCGCTCACGGCTACTCGAGCGTGGATCAGGAGCGCATCCAGGCCGAGTATCAGGCGGGGGTCGCGGATCTCCGCAGGTTCCTCGCCCTTGTAGCGAACGAAGCCGGCCTTTGAGCCCCTAAAATTCTGAGTCCTTCTCTCCCTTCGCCTGGCCGGAAGCGACTTCGGCTGGGCGCCTGGGTGCCAGAGAGACCACTTTTCGACCGCTTCGCTGTTCCTGTTCCTTCAGATCCTGGAAAATTCTCTTGAGATCGTAGTCGAACTTAGCGGCATGTTCTTCGCGAGCTTGCCTGACTTCCTCAACGATGGGATCGTTCCACATTTCAGACTCCCATGAGCTCTTCGGGGGTGCAGATGATTGGGGGTTCATAACCCGCGTTTCGGCAGATAACGCCAATGCTCCTCTGTAGCTGAGCGTTGGCGATATGCTTACAATTCCAGGTCATCAGATAATCCAGACCATGGACCGTAGCCATGGAAATATGAGAAGCATCTTCAGCATATCGCTGGGGAACAGCTTTCTTGTCGATGAGCGCGCTGGCCAAGCCCAGGGCGGACTCCGTGATGGAGAGAACAGGAATTCCCATCAGTAACTCGAGACGCTTTCGCGCCATATCCTCATCTCCAACCGAAGCTTCGCGGAGCACGAACTCTGAAGTGAAGAGATCGAAACTGAGACGCCTGCTCGTCCACCATTCAGCCGTCAACTGCTGGTGAGCAGCAACGATCAGGTCTCTGCTCGGCCGCGCAGCGAGATAGCTGACGATCGTCGTTTCTACATAGACTCTGGGCTTCATCCGAGCGGCTCCGGGCACCGGTTCATGATACCTCTTTGTGACGGGATTACCCTCACCGGAAATCGTGGCTCGGCACCGCCACCAGCTCCTTAAGCGACCAGAACTTCTCCCCCTTCACCGAGATCGTCCCGTCCCGCTTCTGGAGCACGCCTTCGACCACGAGGCCGGGGGAGCCCACGATCAGCTTGCGGTGCTGCTGGAGGAGGTCCGGGGGGACCACGGCCTGGGACATGCCGGTCTCGTCTTCCAGGGTGAGGAAGAGGAGGCCCTTGGCGGTGCCGGGACGCTGGCGGACGATCACCGAGCCGGCGGTGCGGACCTTGGCTCCGTTCGGCAGGGCGTTGAGGCCGGCGGCGGGAGTCACGCCCTTCTTTTCGAGCAGAGCGCGCATGTAGGTCAGCGGGTGGGGCCCCAGGGTGAGCTGGACGCCGGCGTAGTCCGCCTGGGTCTCCTCGACGGTCGTCATCTCCGGCAGGGGCGAGGGCTCCGGGTCGGGGAGACGGTCGAGGAGAGGGCCGGCGGGCTTGCCGAGGCGGGCCACCTGCCAGAGAGCGGCCCGGCGGGTGAGCCCGAAGGTGGCCAGGGCGCCCACGGCGGCCAGTTTCTGGAGCTCGTTCTCTTGGAGGTCGCAGCGGCGGACCAGGTCCTCGGCGTCGGCGAATGGGGCCGCAGCCTGCTCGCGCTCGATCGACAGGCCGGCCCTACCGCGCAAGCCACGCACGAACCTGAAACCGAGGCGGATGGCCCCCACCGCCGGCAGCGTCCCCGTGCGCGGGTCCCTCTCCCCTTCCCGCAACACGCGGTCCTCCCAGCGGCAGAGGACGCCCGAGGTCTGCACGTCCACGGGCCGGATCTCGACGCCGTGACGCTGGGCGTCCTTGACCAGGGTCGCCGGGTGGTAGAAGCCCATGGGCCAGGCGTTGAGGAGGCCGAGGAAGAAGGCCGTGGGATGGTGGGCCTTCAGATAAGCGCTGGCGTAGGCGATCAGGGCGAAGCTCGCGGCGTGGGACTCGGGGAAGCCGTAGAGGGCGAAGGCGGTGATGCCCTGGACGATCTCGTCCTGGGCCTTGCCGGTGATCCCCCGCTCGTTCATGCCGCGGCGGAGCTTGTCGACGATGGCGTTCATCCGCTCCACGGAGCGCTTGGAGCCCATCGCCCGCCGCAGCTCCTCGGCCTCGCCGCCGGTGAAGCCGGCCGCCACCATGGCGACCCGCAGGAGCTGCTCCTGGAAGATCGGCACGCCGAGGGTGCGCGCCAGGATGGGCTCGAGGCTCGGGTGGGCGTAGACCACCGGCTGGCGGCCGTTGCGCCGCTCGAAATACGGGTTCGCCAGGTTGCCCAGGATGGGGCCGGGACGGATGATCCCCACCTGGATGACGAGGTCGTAGAACCTCGTCGGGTGATTGCGCGGCAGCGAGGCCATCTGGGCGCGGCTCTCGACCTGGAAGACGCCGACCGTGTCCGCCTCCTGGAGCATCTTGTAGACCTTGGGATCGTCCGGCGGCAGGTGGGCGAGGTCCACGTGGGTGCCTTCCCGGGCGCGGATGGTGGGCACCATCTCCTCGAGGGCGGCGAGCATGCCGAGCCCCAGCAGGTCCACCTTGATGATGCCGAGGTCGGCGCAGTCGTCCTTGTCCCACTGGATGACGACGCGGCCGGGCATGGAGGCGGGCTCCAGGGGCACCACCTCGTCGAGCCGGCCGGCGGCAATCACCATGCCGCCGGTGTGCTGGCCGATGTGGCGCGGCAGGTTGTGGATGCGCGTCCAGAGCTCGGCGAAGTGCCGGGCGCGCCCCTCCTCGGGATCGAAGCCCGCGGCGGCCAGATCGTTGTCGAACGACCTCGAGTCCCCATGGGAGAGGTCGTAGCTCCAGTTGCCGAGCTGGCGGGCCAGCTTGTCGACCTGCTCCTCGGAGTAGCCGAAGACCTTGGCCACCTCGCGGGTGGCCGAGCGGTCGCGGTAGGTGATGACGGTGGCCGTCATCGCCGCGCCGTGGGGGCCGTAGCGCTGGTAGACGTACTGGATGACGCGCTCGCGCTGGTCGCCGGACGGCAGGTCGAGGTCGATGTCGGGCCACTCGCCGCGCTCCTCGGAGAGGAAGCGCTCGAACAGGAGCTCCATCTTGACCGGATCGACGGCGGTGATCGACAGCGCGTAGCAAACGGCGCTGTTGGCAGCCGAGCCGCGGCCCTGGGCCAGGATGCCCTCGCGCTCGCAGAACTGGACGATGTCCCAGACGATCAGGAAGTAGCCGGCGAGATCGAGCTTCTCGATCAGGTCGAGCTCTTTCTGGATCTGGGCCTGGGCCCGGGCGGTCAAGGGCCGGAAGCGGCCGCGGGCGGCGTTCCAGGTGAGGTGGCGCAGGTAGGAGGCCGGGGTCTCCCCCGGCGGCAGCGGGTACTCGGGGAAGCGATAGCCGAGGTCGGCCAGGGTGAAGTCGAGAGCCCCGGCCAGCTCCGCGCTCGCCGCCAGGGCCTGGGGAAGGTCGGAGAAGAGCCGCGCCATCTCGCCGGGGCTCTTGAGGTGCCGCTCCCGGTGGGCGGCCAGGAGACGTCCGCCGGCGTCGAGGGTGGTGTGGTGGCGGATGGCCGTCAGCACGTCGTGGAGCGGCTTGTCCTCCGGCCGGGCATAGCGCACGCCGTTGGTGGCGAGGAGGGGGAGGCGGAGCCGGCGAGCGAGGTCGACCAGGGCCTGATTGCGGTGCTCCTCGTCGCGCAGCCGGTGGCGCTGGAGCTCGACGTGGAGCCGGCCCTTGAACAGCCCGGCCAGCCGTTCGAGCAGACGGCGGGCGGGATCGACCCCGCCTTCGGACAGCTCGCGGGCCAGCGGTCCCTCTTCGCCGCCGCTCAGGCAGTGCAGGCCGGCGGCATGCTCGGCCAGCAGGTCCCAGGAGACGCGCGCCTCGCCCTTGGGCCGGCCGCGGGCCGCGGCGGTGAGCAGCCGGCAGAGGTTGCGGTAGCCGGCGCGGTTGGCGGCGAGGAGGGTCAGCCGCGCCTGGGCGTCGACGGCGCGGATCGTCTGAGCCGAGGGAGCGGGCACCTTGGGGTCCGGCACCAGCCCGAGGGGGCCGAACCGGGCTCGCTTCTGGTGCAGGCTGGGCTCGTCCTCCAGCGCCACCTCGGCCCCCACGAGCGCCTTGATCCCGGCCCGCTTCGCCGCCTGGTAGAAGCGCGGCGCGCCGTAGACGCCGCTGGCGTCCACCAGAGCCACCGCCGGCAGCTCCAGGGCCGCCGCCCGCTCCACGAGGTCCTCGGGCAGCGACGCACCGTCGAGAAACGAGAAGGCGGAGGCGGCGTGAAGCTCGGCGTAAGGGGGAGAGGCGGCCACACCGTCAGGCTAGGCATCACTGAAGCGTAAGTCAAGTACGGAGCCGGAAGACCGGACGAGATATGCATAAAACAGAATAACTCTGATACTATGGATTGCCCGCTGCATACCGCGGGCTGACCAGACTCAAGGAGGAGACGAAATGACGAAGCCGTTCCTGGTTCCGAAGCTCGCGTTGGCCGCCGGCCTCTTGGCGGGCGTCCTGTCCATTCCGGCCCCGGCGGCGGCGCGCCCGCCCGTGCTCTGCCCGGACGTGTACCAACCGGTGATCTGCAGCAACGGCCTAGTCTACAGCAACGGCTGCTACGCTTACGCTGCCGGCGCTACGGGCTGCGTACCGTACGGCGACGTCTGACCCCAAGCCGATTCTTCCTCGGGAGACCCTGCGTGGCCGCCCCGAGGAAGACCCTGCCCTTGCTGCCGCGGCCTTTAGGCGGCTTCGGCGATCTGATGCCGCCGCTTGTCGATCCAGACCCGAGCGTCCATCTCGGTGTCCGCGAAGACCACCGGATTGCTCTCGGCGCCCCGCTTGAACAGGTTGGCGGCGGTCAGCAGCAGCTTGGCCAGAACCCGGGCCCGCAGGGGCGCGTTGAGCACCACGGTGCCGCGGAGCGGCAGGAGCTTGACGGTCTCCGACGCTTCCTTGCGCACGGTCGCGGGCAGGTCGTCCAGGTCGGCGAGGTCGATGATGTAGAAGAAATGATCGACATCCTTCGCGTACGCGAGGTGCGCCTCGTTGAGCATTTGGCACTCCTCCAAGGTGACCTTATTCCGGAGCGTCATGAAGACGATGTCCGGCAGCTCCAACCCGGTGAATTGCTGCCCGCAGGGATTGCTCTTGAACAACTTCGTGTTCGACATCTCTAACTCCTCCTCCCGAAGGGCCATAGGCCAGCACCGCGCGCCAGCGCGGCCCAAATGACGGACGGTGGGGCAACGGCTTGAAAAGTTGCCCCGATTATAGGGAGGCGGAAGAGATTGCGCAAGGACCCGCCGGGGACCGCGGGGACCGGAGGTCCCAGGATAAGTCAGCCGACCCGCGGCGGCGTGAAGGAAGGTGGATCGCTGGCGGGGAAAGACTCCACGGCAGCCTCATCCACCAACTCTTCGCGGCGGTCCCCCGGCTCGACGAGCCGGGCGCCTTCCGGCAGCGGCCACTCGCCGCGGAAGGCCTTGTCCTCCTTCTTGCTCTCTCCGCGAGGGTGCGAGAGCGGCCTCGCCCAGTCCTCGGCAAGATCGGCGGTGTTCACCCCGACCGCCCCGTAGGCCGGGCAGTGGCCCGTGGCGCCACGGAAGAGCAGGGTCGCGACACCCAAGCCAAGCGCCCCGGTAAGCGGCGACAGCCGGCGCCGGCGCAACAGGGTATAAGCGAGCAAGGCCCCGCCGCCGACCAGCGAGCCCCAGCGTTCGATGGTTCCAACGTTCTTTTCCATACCAACCTCCTCGCCGGATCAACTCCGCAAGGCGTGTGCCAGCTTGGTCTACCCTACTCCACCTTCTCCAGCACCACGATCGTCCGTCCCCCGACAGCGGCCTCGAAGCCCGCCTCGACGATCTCTTCGCTCCCCCCGGCCTCTCTGCCCGCTCTGGCAACGGCCTCGCCGGTGTCGAGCACCCTGAACCAGCGCTTCCCCCACTCCGGGCGCGCGGGGAGACGGAACGGGATCGGCTCGTGGTGCGCGTTGAAGAGCACGTAGAAGCTGCCGTCGGTGATCCGCTCTCCCCGGTCGTCGAGGCTGGGAATGGCGTCGCCGTTCAGGAAGACGCCGAGCGACCGGGCGGAGCCGTGCTGCCAGTCCTCGTCGCTCATCAGCTCGCCGTCCGGCCGGAACCAGCCGATGTCCCGCACGCCTTCGCCACGGATGCGCGTACCCAGAAACCAGCGGCGGCGGCGGAAGACGGGGTGATCGCGCCGGAAGGCGATCAGCCGCGAGGTGAACTCCAGCAGGTCCGTATCCACGTGCTCCCAGTCGAACCAGGAGACCTCGTTGTCCTGGCAGTAGGCGTTGTTGTTGCCGCCCTGGGTGCGGCCCATCTCGTCGCCCCCCAGGAGCATGGGGATGCCCTGGGAGAGGAAGAGGGTGGCGAGCAGGTTGCGCTGCTGCCGCCCGCGCAGGGCCTGCACCTCCGGGTCGTCCGTCGGGCCCTCGGCGCCGCAGTTCCAGGAGCGGTTGTGAGCTTCGCCGTCGTTGTTGCCCTCGCCGTTGGCCTCGTTGTGCTTGTCGTTGTAGGAGACGAGGTCGCGCAGGGTGAAGCCGTCGTGGGCGGTGATGAAGTTGATGCTCGCTGACGGGCGCCGGCCGTTGTTGGCGTAGAGGTCGGAGCTGCCGGTGAGGCGGTTGGCGAAGTCGCCCAGGGTCTGGTCCTCGCCCCGCCAATCTCCCCGCCAATCTCCCCGCCAATAATCGCGGACCGTATCGCGGTACTTGCCGTTCCACTCGGACCACAGGGGCGGGAAGTTCCCCACCTGATACCCGCCCTCCCCCACGTCCCAGGGCTCGGCGATGAGCTTCACCTGGCTGATCACCGGGTCCTGCTGGATGATGTCGAAGAAGGCCGAGAGGCGGTCCACGTCGTGGAGCTCGCGGGCGAGAGTGGCGGCGAGGTCGAAGCGGAAGCCGTCCACGTGCATGTCGAGCACCCAATAGCGCAGCGAGTCCATGATGAGCTGCAGCACGTGGGGATGGCGCATGTTGAGGCTGTTGCCCGTGCCGGTGTAGTCCATGTAGTACCGCTCTTTGCCCGGCACGAGGCGGTAGTAGCCGGCGTTGTCGATCCCCTTCAGGGACAGCACGGGTCCGAGGTGATTCCCCTCCGCCGTGTGGTTGTAGACCACGTCGAGGATGACCTCGATCCCTTCCTGGTGAAGGATCTTCACCATCTGCTTGAATTCCTGCACCTGCTGGCCCGTGGAGCCGCCCGATGCGGCGTACTCGTTGTGCGGCGCGAGGTAGGCGATGGAGTTGTAGCCCCAGTAGTTGCGCAGACCGCGCTCCTGGAGAAGGCTGTCCTGGACGAACTGATGGACGGGCAGGAGCTCGACCGCCGTCACCCCCAGCCGCTTCATATGGGCGATGGCCGCCGGATGGGTGAGGCCGGCGTAGGTGCCCCGTATCTCTTCCGGGATCTGGGGGTGCCGCTTCGTGAAGCCCTTGACGTGGACCTCGTAGATGACGGTCTCATGGGCCGGAATGCGCGGCGGCCGGTCGTTGCCCCAGTCGAAGTAGGGATTGGTGACGACGCCCCTGGGCATGTAGGGCGCACTGTCGAGGTCGTTGCGGGAGCCCTCGGGGTCGTCGAAGTGATAGGGAAAGACCGCCTCGTTCCACTCCACCTGCCCCTCGACGGCTTTGACGTAGGGATCGAGCAGGAGCTTGGCGGGATTGCAGCGGTGCCCCTGATCGGGGCTCCATGGCCCGTGGACCCGGAAGCCGTAGCGCTGGCCGGGCACCACGTTGGGCAGATAGCCATGCCAGCAGAAAGCCGTGACCTCGGGCAGCTCGATCCGGGTCTCCTGGCCCTGGTTGTCGAACAGGCAGAGCTCGACCTTTTCCGCGACCTCGGAGAACAACGAGAAGTTCGTCCCGGCGCCGTCGTAGGTGGCGCCCAGGGGATACGGCGTTCCTGGATGGGTTTTCATCGGCCTCTCCCTCGCACCCGCGCCGCGGAGCGCGGCGGCGTTCAGACTTTCAGGCGGGCGGAAGGTTTGCAATTTGCATGCGCGGCCCAGCGGGTTAGAATCCGCTCCGGTCGCGTGCCGCCAGAACAACGGGATTCTTCTCCGGAGGACAGATGTCAGAGGAGCGCAACCGGACCGGGCACCGGAGCTCGCCCGCCCCCGCGCCGGACTGGACGTCCGAGATGCTGGAGTGGATCGAGAGCGGCGCCGCGTACCGTCAGTTCATCGACAGCGTGCAGGACTACGCCTGCCTGGTCCTCGATCCCGAGGGTCAGGTCGCGAGCTGGAACCGCGGGGCGGAGCGCATCTTCGGCTACCAGGCGGCGGAGATCCTGGGCCGCACGTGCGTCCTCTTCTTCACGCCCGAGGACGTGCGGGACGGCGTACCGGCGCAGGAGCTCGCGACGGCGGCCGCCAAGGGCCGCGCCAGCGACGACCGCTGGCAGATGCGCAAGAACGGCTCCCGCTTCTTCGCCAACGGGGTCACCATTTCCCTTCGGAGCCCCGATGGAGCCCTCCGGGGTTTCGGCAAGATCCTGCGCGACTACACCGAAGAGAAGCTGAGCGAGGAGAGGCTGCGGGACCGCGCCACCATCCTCGCGGAGGCGGACCGGCACCGAAACGAGTTCCTGGCCGTGCTCGCGCACGAGCTGCGCAATCCGCTGGCCCCCATCCTGAACTCTCTCCGCATCCTCGGCAGGCAGGAGCGGGAGGGCGGTCCCCGCCAGGAGAGGGCCCGGGAGATCATCGAACGCCAAGTCCGCCAACTGTCGCGTCTGATCGACGACCTCCTGGACGTCAGCCGCATCACCTCGGGCAGGATCGGTCTGCGCAAAGAGCCGGTCGACCTGCGGACCATCCTGGAGCACGCCGTCCAGACCGCCCGGCCCCTGATCGACGCCCGCCGGCACCATCTTGCCGTTTCGTACCCCGCGGAGCCGGTCTGGCTGGCCGCCGACCCGACCCGGCTCGAGCAGGTGGTGGCGAACCTGCTGAACAATGCCGCCAAGTACACGGAAGACGGCGGCAGCCTCGCTCTGACCGTCGAGACGCGCGGCGGCGAGGTGCGGGTGCGGGTGCGGGACTCGGGGATCGGGATCGCGCCCGACCTCCTGGACAACATCTTCGACCCCTTCGTCCAGGGCAGCCGCTCGCTGGACCGCTCGGAGGGCGGCCTGGGCATCGGCCTGACGCTGGTCCGCAAGCTGGTGGAGCTGCACGACGGCACGATCGAGGCCTGGAGCGAGGGCATCGGCAAGGGGAGCGAGCTCATCGTGACGCTCCCCGCGATTCAACCTGATATTCAGTCTGCGATTCAAACCGGCAGCCGGCCCGAGCCGAAGGCGCCGCCGGAAGACGGGGCCGCGCCCTTGCCTCTGCGCGTGCTGGTGGTGGACGACAACCTCGACACGGCCGAGAGCCTGCGCCTTCTGCTGGAAATGGCCGGCCATGAGATCCGGACCGCCCACTCGGGGCCGGAGGCGCTCGAGGCGGCCGCCGCCTTCTCACCGGACGCTATTCTGCTGGACATCGGCCTGCCGGGGCTGAACGGCTTCGAGGTGGCCCGGCGCCTGCGGCAGGATCCCCTGCTGGGCACGGCCGCGCTGTTCGCCGTCTCGGGCTATGGGCAGGAGGAGGACCGCCAGCGTTCGAGAGAGGCCGGCTTCGATCGGCACCTGTTGAAGCCGCTCGATTTCGAGGAGATCCAGAATCTCCTGGCCGCCGTCGTGGCGAGAGGTCCGCGGCCGGAGCGCTGACTTCATGCTGCAGACCATCCTGCTTACGGCCGGCGCCACCATCCTCGTCTTCATCGTCCTACGCAACCTGACGACGGGCGAGGGCAAGATCACCCATGAGATCGAGCCGCTCTATGGCGTGGAAGAACCGCCGTTCCGCCGCGCGCTGGGGCACCTGCTGGGGCCGGCAATCGTGCCCGGCAACCGAGTCACCCCACTCTTCAACGGCGACGAGATCTTCCCCGCCATGCTGGCGGCGATCCGGGGGGCCCGGCAGACGATCACCTTCGAAACCTTCATCTACTGGTCCGGCGAGATCGGCCTCGAGCTTCGCGAGGCCCTCTCCGAGCGGGCCCGGGCGGGCGTCAAGGTGCACGTGCTCCTCGACTGGGCGGGCAGCCAGAAGATGGACGAGCGGCTCATTCAAGCCATGATCGACGACGGGGTGGAGGTCGAGCGCTACCACCCGATCCGCTGGTACAACCTGGACCGGATCAACAACCGCACCCATCGCAAACTCCTGGTGGTGGACGGCAGGACCGGGTTCACGGGCGGGGTGGGCATCGCCGACGACTGGCTGGGGCATGCCCAGGATTCCGACCACTGGCGCGACAATCATTTCCAGGTTGAAGGGCCGGTCGTCGCCCAGATGCAGGCGGCCTTCATGGACAACTGGCTCAAGACCCGCTCGCGGGTGCTGCACGGGGACGACTACTTCCCTGCTCTCGAAGAGACCGGCAGTTGCGAAGCCCAGATGTTCAAGAGCTCTCCCTCCGAGGGCACCGAGAGCGCCCGGCTGATGTTCCTGCTCTCGATCGCCTCGGCCCTGCGGACGCTCTACATCGGCAACGCCTACTTCGTCCCCGACGACCTGGCGGTCCAGACCCTGATCGACGCCACCCAACGGGGGGTCAAGGTCGAGATCATCGTCCCCGGCCGGCACATCGACACCGAGGTCACCCGCAAGGCCTCCCGCTCCCGCTGGGGCAAGCTCCTGGAGGCCGGCATCGAGATCTACGAGTTCCAACCGACCATGTACCACTGCAAGATCATGATCGTGGACGAGACCTGGGTCTCCGTCGGCTCCGCCAACTTCGACAACCGCTCCTTCCGCCTCAACGACGAGGCCAACCTGAACCTGATCGCAGCCGACTTCGCGGCGCGGCAGATCGAGGTCTTCCAGAATGACAAGACCCGCTGCCAGCGGATCACCCTCGAAGCCTGGCAGCGCCGCCCCTTCAGCGAAAAACTGCTGGAGCACGCGGCAGGGCTGTTGCGGTCGCAGTTATGAAGGAGTGAGGGGATCGGCGCCGCTCCTCCGTTCTCAGGGTGGGAGGGGTTCAACACCAACTGAGAAAGGAGCTTAGAAATGCGCAAGATCAAGTTCATGGCCCTGGCGATGGGCCTGACCGTCACGGCGATGATGCAGGCCCGCAATGGTGCTGCCGACCTCACGTGCGAAGAGCGGTGTCGCGAGGAGTACGCGCGGTGCGTGGTGTTCTGCAGCAAGACCCCCTGCTTCGTCCCCTGCGAGTACGGCTACAACATCTGCCTCAACAACTGCGGCAGCGAGAGCTAGCACTGGATCGGTCCGTGGGGGCGGCCGCGGGGCCGCCCCTATGGATTCGGAATCTCTATCCCCAGCCCTCGCGCTCGCGCAGCGCCGTGACGTGCGCCGCGTGGTGCCGGCCGTGCCAGGAGTAGATCCCGAGAAGCTGGTCGAGGCTGATCACTCCGTGGTCGGGGTGGAGCAGGGTCCGCTCGAAGTCCGCGGCGGACATGGCGCGCAGCAGCGCCACCCAGCGGCGGTGCAGGCTTTCGAGCAGGACGAGCGAGACCTCCACCGGCACCGAGGCCGTGTCCGGCAGCTCGGCCCATGCCGCTTCCTCGTAGGTCTTGATGGGGGGCTCGTCCTCCGTCAGCGCCAGCTTGAACCGGATATAGGCGTTGAGGTGACTGTCGGGCACGTGATGGGCCAGTTGCCGGACCGTCCAACCGCCCGGCCGATAGGGCGTGTCGATCTGCTCGGGGGTCAGCCCTTCGACGGCGGCGCGCAGCAGGGCTGGCGCTTGGTCGATCTGATCGATCATCTCCCGGCGCTTCTCCTCCGTCAGATTGGGCTCCTTCTGGAGCTTGCCGATCGGATATCTCAGGTCGGTCATCGTTCGCTCTCCTTGTCAAATTCAATCGTGCCCCAGCACCCGATGGGGACGGTAGGGCTCTTCGAGCTCCAGGAGCTCCTCCGGGGAGAGGGGGACACCCAGGGCGGCCACGGCGTCCTCGAGGTGCTCCATCTTGGAGGCCCCGATGATGGGCGCCGTGACGCCGGGCTGGTGCAGGAGCCAGGCAAGAGCGATCTGGGCGGGCCTGACGCCCCGCCGCTCGGCCAGGGCCGCCACCCGGTCCGCAACGTCATGGTCCCCGGGTTCCGTGTAGAGCTGCTGAGCGATGCCGTCGCTACGGCCGCGCCGGGTCACGCCCTCTTCGCCCCGGGGCCGGTTGCCGGCCAGGAAGCCGCGGGCCAGCGGGCTCCAGGGGATCACGCCCACCCCCTCCTCCCGGCAGAGCGGCAGCATCTCACGCTCCTCTTCCCGGTAGACCAGGTTGTAGTGGTTCTGCATCGAGACGAAGCGCGTCCAGCCGTGGAGGTCCGCAAGGTACAGGCACCGGGCGAACTGCCAGGCATGCATGCTGGACGCGCCGAGATAGCGCACCTTGCCCGCGCGGACGAGGTCGTGCAGCGCTTCCAGGGTCTCCTCGAGGGGGGTCTCGCGGTCGAAGCGGTGGATCTGGTAGAGGTCCACATGATCGACGCCCAGCCGCCGCAGGGAGCCGTCGATGGCGTCGAAGATGTGCTTGCGCGACAGCCCCTTGCAGTTGGGAGCGTCGCCCATCGGGAAATACACCTTGGTGGCGATCACCACCTCCTCGCGACGCGCGAAGTCCTTGAGGGCGCGGCCGAGAACCTCTTCGCTCGCCCCGAGAGAGTACATGTCCGCGGTATCGAAGAAGTTGATCCCCAGCTCCAGAGCCCGGCGGATGAACGGCCGCCCTGCCTCCTCGTCGAGCACCCACTCACGCCATGACGGAGTGCCGTAGGTCATGCAGCCGAGGCAGATGCGGGAGACCTTGAGGCCGGTCTTGCCGAGACGGGTGTAGTCCATGGCGGGGGATGGTAGCACCGGGGCGCTGGGCGCTATAGAACCCAATTCTCCGTCTGGAGTCCTGGCACCCGCTCGAACTCCCGAAGGTTGTTCGTGACAAGGATCAGATCCCGGGCCAACGCGTGGGCCGCGATCAGGCTGTCGAGATCTCCGATCGGGGTGCCCTTGCGTTCCAAATGGGCCCGGACACGCGCGCCAGCAAGCGCGGCCTCCTCGTCGAACGGCAGGATCCTCATGGGAGCGAGGAAGAAATCCAACCGCAAATGGTTCGCCTCCACCTGCTGGCTCTTTTCCGCTCCCTGGCGCAATTCCAAGACCGTGATCACGCTCACGGCGACGGCAGTCCTTCCCACGGTACGGAGCCGCTCCAAGACCTCAGGAGGGCGATTCTTGAGGGCGTAGATGCAAATGTTGGTGTCCAGCAGATAGGTCACGAGTCGAGGCTCTCGCGCCTCTGGCGAACCTGCATCGGCCGTTCAAAGTCAGGGCTCACCCCTTCGAAGGCCTTCCAGAAGTCTTCCGGCCAATCCTCATGCCCGAGCGGCTCCAGGATGAGCCTCTCTCCCTGACGCCGGATCTCGACTTCATCTGTCCCCGGGGGAAATCTGAAGTCTCTGGGCAATCGAACGGCTTGGCTATTGCCGCTGCGGAACACTTTCGCGGTCGCCATGGGCACTCCTCCTGACAAGGGAGTATATCCGCGTATATACATCCCGGGAAAGCCGGCATGCCGGGATCTCAGCCTCCTCTGCGGAAACCGTCCCGAGGGTCCGTCTCATCTGCTGTAAATCGGGCAGCGGGCCGGCAGCGGCCCGGAGGGAGCGAAGATGGTACTCTCGGGGTACGGGTTCTCGGACAGCGGCGTTATTCGGGGGATTGGACTCCCGAGAGAGGGGTGGGACGATCCGAGCGATCTTCCGGCCATGCTGAAACTCGGGCGTTGGGCGGTCCTGGGTTTGGTGATCCTGGGAACCGTGCACTTCCTGATCGCAGCTTTCCAGGAGCTGTACGGAGAGGCTCTGCATTCGGAGCCCTATACCAAGGACCTGGCAGTCCTTGCCGAGCAAGAGCGCGAGGTCCGGGCCATCGAGCCGCGGGTCACGGGTGGATTCCTCTACGCTCCTTATCAGCCTGGTGGGAAGAGCTCTGAAAATCCTGCGAGCTTCCGCGCGGTGGGCGCGGACTCCGGATCCCCGGGAGCTCTGGGAGCAAGGGCCATCGCTCTCCTCCTCCAGCACGGTCCGGACCGTGCCAACGCTCTCCTTCAGCAAGCCCTCGCTGTCGATGCGCATGACCCCCGCCTCTTCTCCGATCTGGCCGCCGGCCTGCTGGTGCGGGCGGAGCTGAAGGCTTCGCCCTACGATCTCGTCCAAGCCCTGGCGGCGGCGGACCGCGCCCTCGATCTGACTCCGTCCTTCCCGGAGGCACGGTTCAACCAGGCCCTCGCCCTGACCCGCCTCGCCCTGGCTCCGGAAGCGGAGAAGGCCTGGCAGGCGTACCTCGGCCTCGATCAGGAATCCGGCTGGAGCGAGGAAGCCAGGGCTCATCTGCAGCGGCTCCGCGAACCGCGGGAAGCCGAGCGCTGGCCAGGCGACCGCGACCGCCTGGATCAGGCCGCTCTCGCCGGGAGATCCGCCGAGGTCCGGCGGATCGTGGACGCCTACCGGCAACCCGCACGCCTCTACGTGGAAGACAAGCTCCTGGGTGACTGGGCCACGGCTCGGGCCGCGGAAAAGACAGAAGAAAGCACCCATTTTCTCATCATCGCCAGGGCTGTAGCGGAGGCCCTCGATGCCGGGATGCTCCAGGAAGAGGTAGCCGCCGCCGAGGAGGCAGTCCGCGAGGACGGTGGTCGTCTGATTGCCTTGGTCCAAGGCCACATTCTCTACGCCAAGGCTCGGGAACTCCACGAGCAACAGAAGTACCCTGAAGCCGAGCCACTCTTCCGCCAAGCCGCCGCAGAACTCGAGAACGGCCGGAGCCCTTTTTCGGCTTGGGCTGAACTCTACCTGGCCATCATCTCTCATCATCACGCCCAGCAGCCGAAGGCAATCCTGGAACTGGAACGCCTGCGCGAGAGGTTCGAAGGCAAGGACTACGCCCCGCTCTTAGGGACGATTGACTGGATGATTGGTCAAGCGCGGGGCATACAAGGCCCTATCGCCAGCGCCCTGCCCTCCAGCGAGTCAGCTCTCCGGCAGTTCCAGCGGGCCGGCGAGATCGAAAACCAGGCAGCCATGGATAGCACCTTGGCACGGATCTACACCGAGTTAGGAGATTCCCAGCAAGCATGGCTCCATCATCGGGCCGCCTTGCAGGCCCTGCCGAGGCTCTACAAACCGCGGCGGGTCCAGAACATTCTATCCGTGGCCCTTCAAAGTCTCCGAGCCACTGGAGATCTCGGCCCAGCAGCCTATTTCCAAGCTGTTCTCGTAGAGGAAGCCTATCGGGCCAATATCCCAACCGGCATCACCGTCGCATTAAGGAACCAGGCCGCACTCCTCGATAAATTGGGCCGCCGCTCCGAAGCCATCGCCAGCCTCAGCCGGGCGCGGAGCGTGGCTGATCAAATTAAGGATTCTTTCCTCCGGCAGGGTGTCGAGATTGGAATTCTGGTGACCGAGGGCCGAATCCTTCGCGTTGATCATCCGAAGAAGGCGCTGCAAGCTCTTAACCGGGCGTTAGCTGTCTCTCTCCAGGATGGTAACCGCCACCTCCTCATCCAGATTTTGCAGGAGCGGGCAGAGACCTGGCTCGTCCTGGGGCGAGAGCGAGAAGCGGAAGCAGACCTGGAAGCTGGGCTTGCCGAGTTGGAACGGCAGCGGCGCATCCTAGAAGACAGCACGCTCCGGATCTTCTTCGCCGACCAAGCTCGGGCGCTCCTGGAAGAGCGAATCGCGCTCCAGTTGCAACGCGGGGAGAGAGCGGAAATCACCTTGGACACCGCTGAGCAACTGCGGGCTCGAGCTCTTCTCGACACCATCGGCAACTCGGGTCCAGACGGCTGGCCAGAATCAGTTCCCGCGCATGAAATCGCTGCCGCCCTACCCCCAGGCATCGCGATCGTGGAGTACCTCTGGGTACGGGACGACCTCTTGGCCTGGGTAATTACTAGAAGTGGCGTCGAGGTTGTGATGCTGGGGACCGGACGAGAACGCGTCGAGCGCATGATCGATCGTTTCCTAAGCAATATGAGCGATGGAGGGGAAGTCGGTCCCGATTCCCGCAGGCTGCACCGCCGGCTGATCGCTCCCCTGGAACATCGGCTCACCGATGCCTCGACCTTGATCATCGTCCCAGACGGGAAGCTGTGCCGAGTACCCTTCGCGGCTCTTCAGAATGAACGAGGCCGGTTTCTAGTAGAGGATTTCCCTCTAGCCGCGGCTCCAAGCGCCAGCGTTTATCTGGCTCTGGCAGAGCGCTATCGGGAGCGGAGCACCACCGCGCCGGTTTCAATCCTTTTGGTTGGAGAACCCTGGGTCGACCGGAGTCTCTTCCCGACGCTACCCTCCCTACCGGCCTCGGCCCAGGAGATCAAAGCCCTGGAACGGCTATACGAAAGGTCTATCGTGCTGACGGGCGAGGCCGCTACCGCCGAGCGGTTCCTGACCGCACTGCCGGGAGAGGACGTCCTCCATTTCGCGGGCCATACTGTGACTCCGTCGGGAGCCGAGGCTCCGAGACTGCTCCTGACCCGTTCCGCCGCCACGGGCGACAGCGGCCTGCTGCCTCCGGAAGCCATCCACCGCCTACGCCGGCCACTGGCGCGCCTTGCCGTCCTTGCTGGATGCAGCACGGCGGAGGGTCGGCTATCGCAGAACGAGGGCACCCTGGGACTAGCCCGTGCCTTCCTCGCGACTGGAATTCCTACGGTAGTGGCGAGCCTTTGGGAAGCCGAAGACGCACCATCGGCACAGTTCTTCCTCCGCTTCCACAGGATGCTCCGCGCCGGTGCTGATCCTTTGACTGCACTCAGGCAGACCCAACTCGATTTTCTACGCAGCCCGGATCGCGCCATTGCATCACCCCATACCTGGGCGGCTTTCCATGTACTCGGCGGCGCATTCCCACTCCCAGAGAACGGAGTGTCCCATTAATGTTTTACCGGAAAGGGAGGATTTTCATGCATCGATTCCGCTTTCCCGCATTGTCTCTGCTCTTGGTGGCGCTCGCGACCGCAGCGTGCCCGGAACCCGGGAACCCGCCAATCCCCGGCCAACAACCCAGCACTCAGCAGGCTGACCAAACCCGGGACGACCAGCCCAAGACCTACAAGATACGCTTCATCTTCGACGGCTTGTTGACGTTTGTAACTCCTGACCGATCAGCAGATCCTACAAAGCTCTGGGTGCTCGTCGGCAACGCTACCGATCCCAGTAAACTAATATTTGGTAAGGAGATAGCGCCGCATGCGAACTACCTTCTGATCGAGCAAAAGCCGGATGTCCGTATTTCAGGCAGGAAGCTACAGGACCTGCACTTACCGCATCTGGGTCTAGGGCCCGATTGGAAAGGTGTAACTCTTGACAATGAGGATCTGCGGCTCGAAGGGGATCTACAGACGCCGCTCAGCGTGGTCAGGGGAACGGGACGTCCTCCCCATCCTTGCATTCCGAATGGCGGCGATTGCACCAGAGACCAACATGACCGACAGCAGAAGGATTTCGAGTGGATTATCGAAGCAGACGAAGCCCTCGCCCGCGTTCAGACCCGGAATCCTACTACCCCACAACACCGGCAACTCCGCGCATGCCTAGTTGAGGAGACCTACGGCTGCCGAACTGAGACGCCTCTTCTCTCTGCCCGCCTAAAGCTGAGCAAGGGGCGGCTTTTCGTGCAAGAACTCTTCAAGGACAACAGTGGCAAGTTCATCACGTACAACTTTGGCAGTCGGTTCCCCTTCGATCCCAGGGCCGCCGCGCGAGAGGTGGCAGCAGAAATAGATGCCGTCGGGCCTGTCCAGATCCTCTCAAGTCCACTAAACGGCAGCGGAGGCTTCGATCCTATCATCGTGGAAGCAAACCCTAATCAGACGGTCACTATCCGCATTGGCAATCACCCCACTTGCAGCGGCATCGAATGCCGTAATCAGCCTGATTTCCTCTTCCACTTCAACCTCATCACGAATCCGGAGCTTGTCGGAGAGCAAGAGTTGCCGTATCCTGCCCCAATCTCGCAGAGCGCAAGGAACGCCGAGAAATTTGCCACATCCGAATTTGATGAATTCGACCCCCAATGCTCTCCCGGCGGCTTCGTCGGCGGAAGGCCATGAGAGGATAACAAAGCGGGGGCCGTACGCCCCCTGACAACCTTCTATGAAGCCGCCGCCGCGGGTCCCCCCACATAGCGCATCACGATCTCCCCACCCTCCACGTCCACCGTCGCCGTACCCCCGTTCTCCAGAGCTCCGAAGAGGAGCTCCTCAGTGAGCGGGCGCTTGACCTGGTCTTCGATCACGCGGCCCAGGGGACGGGCTCCGAAGGTGGGATCGAAACCTTTTTCGGCCAGGAGCTTGCGGGCGGCTTCCGTGGTCTCGATCTTGACGTTCTTCTCGCCGAGCTGCGCGGTGAGCTCGCGGATGAACTTCTCGACGATCTGCTCCATCACCTGCGGCGACAGGGGATTGAAGCGTAGACGGGCGTCCAGACGGTTACGGAATTCCGGGCTGAAGAGGCGCTCGACGGCACGGTCGGCGTCCGTGTCCTTGAGGCTTCGCGGAGCGCCCTCGATCAGTTCGCTGAAGCCGGGGGTCCGGCCCGCCATCTCGCGGGCGCCGACGTTCGAGGTCATCAGCAGGATGACGTGCCGGAAGTCCGTCGGCTTGCCGTTGGTGTCGGTCAGCGTGCCGTGGTCCATCACCTGGAGAAGGATGTTGAAGACGTCCGGATGGGCCTTCTCGATCTCGTCGAGCAGGAGCACCGCGTGCGGATTCTTGGCCACTCCCTCGGTCAGCAGGCCGCCGCGGTCGTAGCCCACGTAGCCTGGAGGCGCGCCCACCAAACGGGAAACGGTGTGCGCCTCCATGTACTCGCTCATGTCGAAGCGCAGGAAGGAGATGCCCAGCACCTCGGCGAGCCGCTTCGCCACCTCGGTCTTGCCCACGCCCGTGGGACCGGTGAGCAGGAAGGCGCCCACCGGCTTCTGGACGTCGCGCAATCCGGCCCGCGAGACCTTGATGGCGGAGGCGAGGCGCTCGATGGCCTGGTCCTGGCCGAAGACCTGCGCCTTGAGCTCCTCTTCCAAACGCCGGAGCTGCTCCTTGTCGCCCCCCTTCACCCGGCGGGCCGGGATCTGCGCCATGGTGGCGAGCACCTCCTCGAGATCCCCCACCTTGACCTCCCCGCCGTTCCGCAGGGCCACGGCGGCGCCGGCCTCGTCGAGGAGGTCGATCGCCTTGTCCGGCAGCCGGCGGTCGCGCATGTAGCGGTCGGCCAGAAGGGACGCGTTCTCGATCGCCTCCGGGGCATAGGTTATGCCGTGGTGCTTCTCGTAGCGGTCCTTGAGGCCCAGCAGGATCTGGGTGGTCTCCTCGGCGGAGGGCTCCGTCACCTCGACCTTCTGGAACCGGCGGGAGAGCGCCGGGTCGCTCTGGAAGGTCTGGCGGTACTCCTCCCAGGTGGTGGCGCCGATGCAGCGCAGGGCACCGTCCTGGAGGGCCGGCTTGAGCAGGTTCGAGGCGTCCATGGTGCCGCGGCCGGCGCTGCCCGCGCCCACCACGGTGTGGATCTCGTCGATGAACAGCACCGGATTCTCCTGCTCCGCCAGGGCCGCCAGAACCGCCTTGAGGCGGTTCTCGAAATCGCCCCTGTAGCGCGTGCCGGCGATCAGGGCCCCGAGGTCGAGCCGGAAGACCTTGGTCTTGCGGAAGGGCTCCGGCACCTCGCCCTTGGCGATCTTGAGCGCCAGGCCCTCCACCAGGGCCGTCTTGCCCACGCCCGGGTCGCCGACGTAGATCGGATTGTTCTTCCGCCGCCGCTGGAGGATGTGGAGCGTGCGCTGGATCTCCTTGTCGCGGCCGATCAGCGGATCGATGCTGCCTTTCTGGGCGAGCGCCGTAAGGTCCTGGGCGAAGGCCTTCAGGGGATCGCTGGCGGCCCCTCCCCGCTTGCGGCCCATCTCCTCATCGTCCTCGTCCTCCTCGTCGCCGGCCGGCAGGCCCGAGGGCGAAGGGCCGCCGAAGTAAGGCGGCTGCAGCCGCGACTCGCCGTGGGAGAGATAGCTCACGACGTCGAGCCGGCTGACGTCCCCGCTCTCCAGCACCTGCACGGCGTAGGAGTCGGATTCGTCGAACATCGCCACCAGCACGTCCGAGCCGTTGATCTCGTCCTTGCCGGAGCTGCCCACCCGGGCCGCCGCCATCGAGAGGACCCTCTGCACGCCGAGGGTCAGGCGCGGCTGGAGATCCTCGTCGTCGATCTTCTCGAGCTCCTCGGAGAGGTACTCCGACAGGTCCTCGCGGACGCGGTCGAGGTCCGCCCCGGCATTCCTGAGCACGACGGCGGTGTCGTCGTCGAACGTGAGGGCGTAGAGCAGGTGCTCCAGCCCGGCGTATTCATGACCCAGCCGTCCCGCCTCGGAGATGGCGACGGTCAGGGAGATCTGCAAGTCTTCAGAGAGCTTCATTCTTCGTCGTTCCTTCCTTCGCCGTCGGGCTCGGCCGTCACCTTGAGCGGCATGCCGTTCGCCCGCGCCTCGTCGGTGACCTCGGCCACCTTGGTCTCGGCTACTTCCTTTGGGTAAACACCGGCGACGCCCACTCCCTTCCTGTGCACCTGGAGCATGACCTGGGTGGCCTCGGCGGCCGACTTCCGGAAGTGCGTGGTGAGGATGTGCACGACGAACTCCATCGTCGTGAAGTCGTCGTTGTGCAGGATCACCCGCCACCTCTGGGGGCGCTTCGTCTTGCGCCTCTCCTCGACGGCGAACTCCTCGTCACGCTCGAAATCGGGGTTCCACGGCGCCGTCATACCCCTACGGTATGCGGATCGGGCGGGGGAGGCAAGAAAGAGACGCTTTACCGGACGGGCGCCGTGGCGCCGGAGCGCGTTTCGAGGTACTCCCGGACCCGCTGCGGATCATCGCGGTTGAACGGCTGCACCTCCACGGTCCCGGACTCGAAGGCGCGGCGGCGCCGCCCTTTCAGGCTCTCGAGCGCCATGGAGACCGCCTGGTACCCCATCTCCTCCGGCCTCTGACCGGTCACGCCCTGGAGAACGCCGTCGCCCGCCAGGAGCATGCCCGCCAGTTGAGGGCTGATGTCGGTGCCCCACACCCGCACCCGGCCATCGAGACGTCGGGCGCGGATGGCTGCCACCAGGCTCTCCGTGCCGCTCTCGTTGGCGGACCAGAGAACCGCCAGACCGGGGTGGTCGGCCAGAAGGCCGGCAGCCGCCTCGGCGCTCGACTCCCTCCCCCGCCGGTTGCGGTACCCGGCCTCCCGCCAGCGGACCCCCGACTTGTCGAGGGCGGCGCGGAAGCCCTCCACTCGCCGGTAGCAGCCTTCGAAGTCGCAGTATTTGAAGATGCCGACCTCGCGGGGTCCCGGCACATCCGGCTGCCGCTTCAGCCAGCGGACGACCGCTTGTCCCGTCTCCCGGCCGAGCTCGAACTGGTCGCTCTCGTAGTTCGCGGCCAGCAGGCGGGAGGCGTCCCCACGGTTGAGGGAATGGTCATAGGTGACGATCACCAGTCCCGCATCGAAGGCCCGCCGGAGGACCGGCACGCTCCGCCGCTCGTCCTGGGGCACCAGCACGATCCCGTCCGCGCCCCGGCGGATGAGCTCCTGGACGATCGCGGCCTCGTTCTCCGCCTTGGTGCCCGGACCCGCCGTCGCCACCCGGACGATGAGCTCGGCCTCCTTCCCCGCCGCCCGCCGGGCGCCGCGCTCGACTTCCTCGAAGAAGTGCTGCTCGTCGTCGACGATCAGGCCGAGCGTGAAGGCCGGCCCCGGCGTCTTCGCAGGCTCCGCCGGATCGGTGATCGCCAGCGTCCAGTCGCGGGCACTCCTCAGGTGGTCCTTCAGGGGCAGGGTGGCGCCGCGAAAGTCCGCCCGGCGGACCTCCGATTTTTCGAGGCCCGTCCGGCCGTCGAGCCTTGCCTTGCGCAGCGAGGCCCCGCTGAGATCGGCATAGAACAGCTCGGTCCCCCGCAGATCCGTGCGGGAAAGGTTGGCGCCCTGGAGTTGTGCGTAACGGAGGACCGCCCCGCGCAGGTTGGCACCCACGAGCCGGGCGCCCTGGAGCCGAGCCCTGGTGAGGTCCGCCCCTTCGAGGTCGGCGTTCGAGAGGTCGGCGTTCTGGAGGTTGGCTCCCGCCAGGCGGGCTCCCCGAAGATTCACCCGGAAGAGGTCCGCCCCGCCGAGGTCAGCCCCCTGGAGTTGGGCCTCCTCAAGGTCCGCCGAAGCCAGGTGGGAGCCCGCCAGGGCCGCATCCCGGAGGTCGGCCTCCGGCAGCCGCGAGCCCTCGAGACGGGCCTCCTCAAGGTCCGCTCCCAGAAGCACGGCACCCTGGCGCCGGAACACGGCCGGCGCCCAGCGGCCCAGGAGATAGCCGCCAGGAACCCCGTAGCACCGGTCGAGGCGGAGACCGCGCAGGTAGGCACGCCGGGCATTGAGCCCCTCCAGGCTAACGCAGCTCCCGTTCAACTGTTCCAGAGCGCTGATCCGAGCCCGGCTGTAGACCTTGCCGCTCGCCGCCTCTGCGGTGTGCCAGGTTTCGTACTCCTGCTGCTTGTGCCGCTCCGGCAGATCGAGGAAGAAGGAGAAGATGGCCATGACGATGGCCAGGCGTCCGACGTATTCGAGGAGCGAGAAGAACGAGAGGCTCTGGAGCCGGTCCACCAGCTTCTCGGTGTAGGTCTCCAGGAGCCACTTCGGAGCCCTGCGCCGCCGGGCGTAGAGAGTGAACAGCCGGCCATAGTCGTCGACCGAAAGGCCGTACCGCTCGGCCTCGCGGAAAACGGCGATCTGCCGCCGGACGGGATCGTCAACTTCCTGGACCCGGATGAAGCTGTCCAGCAGCTCCTCCAGCTCGATCTCCGGCCGCAAGGCGGCCTCGGGGGCAGCTCGCTCCATTCGTTTTCCTTGGGGTCTTTGGGGCTCCACTATACACGAAGGGCCGGGGGACGAATCCCCCGGCCCGGAGCTGCGTGCTTCCTTATGAAGCGCTGCTTCAGTGGGCCTGGAGCCAGGTGAGAAGCGGCTGCCAGACGAGGGTGTCGGCGTTGGTGCCGAGGAACAGGTCGGCGTGACCGAAGTCCACGGCCCGTATGGGGGTCAGGCTGACGACGTGGGTCGTCACGTCCGTGCTGCCGAGCAGCGTGGTCGTGTAGACGCCAAAGTCGCCGAAGCCGCCGCCCGCGCCCAGGTAGAGGATGGGGACGGTGATGTTGTGGAGATGGTCGTCGAAGGGCACGTCGGTCTGCTCGCAGGTCGCCGCGTCGGCGTCCGCCTGCTCCCGGAACGGCTGGAAGGAAGAGGCGCTCCTCTCGAGGGTGAAGAGGTCCTGCTCGTTCGCGTAGAAGAGGCCGGTGGGCGCGGTAGTGACAGGGTCGAAGTTGCCGCCGGTCATGTGGTAGAACGGCGCGGGCGCGAGGCCGCCCTGGAGGGCGTGCGTCGCCTCGCCCACCAGCAGGCCCGCCTCCCGGTTGTTGAGGCCCGGCACGTCAGTCGACGCGCCGTTCGGATCCGTGAGGGCCCGGCCGCCCACGCGGGCGGCGAGGACGCCAGTGTCGTTCGCGAAGACGCTCGACTCGATCTTGGTCTCGGCAAAGAGCTGGCGCTGGCAGGCGAAGCCCTTGAGCTGGGCCACGTCCGTCTTCAGGTAGATGTCGGCCGGGATGAAGCCCTTGACCTGGCGCAGGCGCGCGGGGATCTGCGACTCGCCGTTCAGGTAGGCGTAGCCGATCTGGCCGCCGCGGCTCCAGCCGAGCAGGTTGACCTGGCCGTAGCCGCTGCCGGTGACCGAGCGGGTGAAGCGGGCCACGCCGATGGCGATCCCGAGGTCCCGGGCGTCCTGCTCGATCCCCCAGCTCTCCATGAACGAGAGATTGGTGACATTGGCCGGCACCGAAGTCCAGCGGAAGTCGATGCCCCACACGTCCACGCCGTTCTGAGCCAGGTAGACGGGCAGGGTCTTGGCGCCCGTGAGGAAGGCGGCGCGGAAGTTCCAGATGTCGCCGTGGGCGAGGAAGACGGCCTGCGCGGCCTGGACCGGGACGTTCGGAGCGATCTCCTTGACCACCCGGTGGACGCCGATGAAGTCGTACGGGCCGTCGCCCACGCGGACCCGGAAAGAGTACTCGGCCACGTCGGGCGCCAGCACCCGCCGGTCGACGGTCGTGAGGACCGGATCGCCGGAGCCGGCGACGTACGTGGACGGCGGCACGCCCCCCGCGGGCAGCGCGGCGGAGACGGCGGGCAGCGCGAGAACCGCCGCCAGGAACAGACCAGTTGCTTGCTTCTTGAAAAACATCGGAATCTCCTCAAAGGTTCTATTCAGCCGGATGTGCGAAATTGCCAAACCGGCGTTGTTGTACGCGGGTGTAAACGGTTACACACGGTGAATCCCCTCACCTGTTCGTGAAAATCTGAAGGAAGAGGAAAAGGGCAGGAAAAACACAAAGGGCGCAGCCGTGCGGCTGCGCCCTTAGGGCTCGTCACACAACAACTGCCCCGTTCTCGGAGCTCAGCTCTAAGGCGTTCGGCTCCCGTCCGGCCCAACGGGTCGGGAGAATGGAGCCCAGGGCTGAGGCCGAAGGCCGATGCCCTGGGGTGAGAGATGACAACGGGCTGCGGCCTGAAAGGCCGCGAGAGCTGTCTTGCCGAATCGGGTTCTCGCGACCTTTCAGGCCGCAACGATGGAGACGCTTTTTCTTCCCAGGGCATCGGCCTTCGGCCTCAGCCCTGGGCTGGGGTCTCCCGACCCGTTGGG
>DATFNZ010000060.1:0-57659 GCA_035266085.1 Thermoanaerobaculia bacterium | reverse complement strand
GAGACCACGGTCTGGTCGGCCCGGCGGCGCGTGGAGCCGGGGACGGGGCCGGTGCCCCTCGGGCGCCCCATCGGCAATACCAGCATCCACGTGCTCGACCCGCTGCTCGCGCCCGTCCCCGCCGGCGGCACGGGCGAGGTCTACATCGGCGGCGACGGCCTGTCGCGGGGCTATCTGCACCGGCCGGACCTGACGGCCGAGCGCTTCCTCCCCGACCCCTTCGCCGCCGGGCCGGGCCGCCGCCTCTACCGCGTGGGCGACCTCGCCCGCCGCCTGCCGGACGGCGACTTCGAGTTCGCCGGCCGCGTCGACCACCAAGTCAAGGTGCGCGGCTACCGTATCGAGCTGGGCGAGATCGAGGCCGTCCTATCCCGCCATCCCGCCGTGCGCGAGAGCGTCGTCGTGGTGCGAGCGGACCAGCCCGCGGACCCGCGGCTGGTGGCCTACCTGGTGTGGCGGCCCGGCCTGGAGGCAGCGGCCGGCGAGCTGCGCGAGGCTCTGCGCCGGAGCCTGCCGGACTACATGGTGCCGGCCGTCTTCGTGGCCCTCGAAGCCCTGCCGCTGACGCCCAACGGCAAGGTCGACCGCCGGGCCCTGCCGGCGCCCGACCGCGAGCGGCGCGACCTCGAGGCCAGCTTCGTGGCGCCCCGCACGGCCGTCGAGCAGGCGCTGGCCCGCATCTGGGCCGAGGTGATCGGCCTCGAGCGGGTCGGAGTGTGCGACAGCTTCTTCGACCTCGGCGGCCACTCGCTCCTGGCGCTCCACGTCGTGACCCACATCCGCAACCGGTTCGGCGTCGACCTGCCGCTGGCCGTGATCTTCCGCGCGCCCACCATCGAGAAGCTGGCGGCGCTGGTGGAGGGGCAGGCCGCGCATTCGACCTCGCACCTCATCCCCATGGGCGGCCAGGAGCTGCCGCTCACGCCCGTCTTCTGCGTCCACGGCCTCGGCGGCCACGTCTTCCGGCTGGCGGAGCTCGCCCGCCGGCTGTCGCGGCACCGGCCGTTCTACGGCATCCAGGGCTGGGCGGACATGAACGACATCGCCCACCTGGGCAGCGTCGAGACGATGGCGGAGCGTTACGTGGCCGAGATCCGCAAGGCGCAGCCGGAAGGCCCCTATCTGCTGGGCGGCTACTCCATGGGCTGCATGGTGGCCTACGAGATGGCGCGCCGGCTCACGGCGGCCGGGCAGGCGGTCGGCTTCCTGGGCATGCTGGGCGGCGAGCTGGGGGGCGGCGCCGACGGGCCGCCGATCGACCCGCGGACGATCAGCTTCGAGGCCGGCCTGGCGCGCGAGCTGGAGATCCCCATCTCGATCGACCGCCTGCGCGAGCTCGAGCCCGCGGACCGTCTGGACTACGTGGTGGAGGAGGGGCTCAGGTCCCGCACCCTGCCCGTCGGCTTCATGGTCGCCGACGCGCGCCGCTACATCGAGGTCTTCAACGCCACGTTCATCGCCTATCTGCGGTACGCGCCGCAGCCCTGGGCGGGCCGGGTCACCCTGTTCACCACGGACGACGAGTCGCCCGAGACCCTGCAGGTGTGGAACGCCCTGGCGGCCGGCGGCGTCGAGGCCGTGCCGGTGCCGGGCGATCACGTAACGATGCTGAGACACCCCCAGGTCGACGTCCTCGCGGAGAGCCTCTCGGCTCTCCTGGAGCCGCTGGACGCCGCGCCGGAGATGATTTTCGAAGGCGAGATCGCAGAAAGGTCGAAACCATGAGCATCGCAGAGATCCTCTCCGGCCGGGCGGAGGAGTTCGCCCTCCCCGGAGATTTCCGTACGGTGGGCGAGCCGGCCCTCCTGGTCACCAACGAGACCACCCCCGCGGACTTCTTCACGGACGTCCGGAGCGCCTTCGCGCCCGACGGCTACGTCTACGGCCCCGGGTGCGGCAACATCCTGGCCATGGTCGAGGCCTTCCCGGGCACACCCCGCGGCCTCGTCCTGGTCGACGTCGACCCGGCCGTCGTCTGGGCCGGCAAGATCGTGGTCGCCGGCCTCTCCCGCCACGACACGGCCGAGGGCTTCGTCGGCGAGGTCTTCTGCGGCGGCCCCGAGGCCCTGGAGCGAATCCAGGAGGAGGTGCTGGCGGCCGAGGCCTCCGCCGTCCTGGTGCGCCAGATGCGCAGCCAGCGGGAGCGGCTCCGCAAGAGCTTCGCCGTGCTGACGGCGGGCTTCTCCCTCGGTCCCGCCGACGCCGGCCGGCTGCTCGCCGAGTGGGCCTCCTACTACCCGCCCCAGGGCACCATCGTGCCCGTGCGCACGTTCGTGGCCCGCAACTACGCCAAGCTGCGCGACCTCGCCCGCCGGGGGGACATCGCCGTGCTGCCGGGCTCGATCTTCGATCCGCGGCTGATCGCGGCCGTCGCCGCCCTGCCGGGCTTCGCGGGCGCCAGGAACCTGCTCTACCTGTCGAACGTCACCGATCACGTGCTGCGCCGCGCCCTGCTGGCCCACGCCCGGTCGAAGCTGCGCCTGCACGCCGGCGGCGACGGGGCGGGGCGGGAGCTGCGCTCCACGGAGGAGTTCCTCGACTTCCTGAACGGCGAGCAGGTCGGCCAGCTCCGCGCCCTGACGGATGCCGGGCGGGAGACCGTCTTCGTCGAGTCGAGCACGCTGGGCGGGCTCGTCCTGACCTCGCACACCGATTTCCCCGTCTACGCCGCGGGGGACTTCAACCTCGACTTCAACCTCGACCGCCTGATCGTCCACTTCTTCGAGGCCCTCACCGGCTGGTCGCGCCAGGGGAAAGGGGAGGGGCCGGCCTGGAATCGGGCCCGGCGCCTGCGCGCCCTTCTGCTCGGGCTCTACAGCGCCGCCGTGCGCGGGGCCGCGGACCGGGCGCGCGAGACCTTCGGCATCCTCGAAGCCGAGCTCGCCCACCGCGACCTCCTGGACGCCCCGGGGAGCGAGGGAGCCGACGCCGCCTTCGCGGCATTCTGGGTCGCCGAGCTGGCCCATGCCCTCCTGATGGTGCGGCGGAGCCCCGTCGCCGGCGACCTGGTCTTCGAGCTGGAGGCGATGCAGGACCGGCTGGACGCCGCCGCCGCGGGCCTCCTGGCCCGCCGGGACGAGGTCGCCGCCGTGGCCGCCGGCCGCCCCGCGCACCTCCTCCTGGCGGCTCAGGCCTTCACGCTCTCGGGCCACGCCGAGGCCGGGCGGTCCTTTCTCGCCGATGCCCTGGCGCTGCAGGCCGCCGACGGCCTCTTCGCCGAGGGCGAAGCAGCGGGAGCGGCCGTCCACGCCGAGGCGCTCCTCCGCCTGGTCCTCGGCTCGCTCCACACGCCGGACGAGGCGCTTGGCCGCGCCCTCACCGGGGCCACGGTCCGCATGCTGCGCTTCATCCGCCCCAACGGCGAGCTGGAGTTGGGCGCGGCGCCCGCCGGCGGCGGCTATGCCGCCTACCTGGGCGATCCGGAGACCGTCTCCGAGAACGTGCGCCTCGGCCTGCTCCTCTACGGCGTCAGCGCCCAGGAGGGCTCGCCGATCGAGGCCGCCCTGCAGGTCGACTACCAGCTCCGCCACCGCAACGCCGCCGCGACCCCCGACGCCGACGTCCTGATGGGCGACCTGGGGTAGGCATGCTCCGTCTCCGGCGGTCGGGCCTCGCCGCCTTCGCGGTGGTCGCGGCAGGTCAGACGCTCACCATGCTGGGAGCGCGCCTGACCAGCTTCGCCATGGGGGTCTGGGTCTACAAGGAGACGGGGTCGGTGACCCAGTTCGCGCTGGTCTCCTTCTTCGCCCTGGTGCCGGGCATCCTGTTCGGCGCCGTGGGCGGCGCCCTCATCGACCGCTGGGACCGCCGCTGGGCGGTCATCCTCAGCGACACCGGCGCCGCCCTGGGGGCGCTGGCGCTGGCGATCCTCTTCTGGACCGGCAAGGCCGGCTTCTGGCCGATCAGCGCCGTGGTGGCGGTCACCTCGGTGTGCGCCGCCTTCCAGTTCCCCGCCCTCACGGCGCTCACCACCGAGATGGTCCCCAAGCACGATCTGGGACGGGCCAACGGCTTCCTCGAGCTCGGCGGCGCCGTCTCGACGCTGGCCGCCCCCCTGCTCGCCGGCGTGCTGATGGAGAAGATCTCCGTGCAGGCGATCATCCTGCTCGACTTCCTCACCCTGTTCCCGGCGGTCCTCACCGTGCTCCTCGTGCCGGCGCCGCTCGCCGGCAACCGTCCCGGCCTGCCGGCGGCCGAGGCCCCGAGCGGCGGCGGGGCGCTGCTGCGCGAGGCGGCGGCGGGGTGGCGGTACATCCGCCAGCGGCCCGGGCTGACCGGCATGCTCGTCCTGTTCTTCGTCGTCAACTTCGCCTTCGGCGCCATCCAGACCCTCATCACGCCGCTCGTCCTGAGCTTCGCCTCCTCGGCGGTGCTCGGCACGGTGCTGTCGACGGCCGGCCTGGGGATGCTGCTCGGCGGCGGCGCCGTGACCGTGTGGGGCAATCCGCGCCGGCGGATTGCGGCGATCCTGGTGATGATGGTGATCCAGGGCTCGATGCTCCTGCTCAGCGGGCTGCGGCCGAACGCCGTCCTCATCGCCGCCGCCGCCTTCATCTTCATCGCCGCCCAGCCGGTGACCAACACTTGCAGTCAGGCGATCTGGCAGAGCAAGATTCCCCTCGCCATCCAAGGGCGGGTGTTCTCGATCCGGCGGATGGTCGCGATGTCCGCGATCCCCCTGGCGCTCCTCGTCTCCGGCCCGCTCTCCGACCGGGTCCTCGGGCCGCTGCTCGCTCCCGGGGGAGCGCTGGCCGGCACCGTCGGCCGGGTGATCGGCACCGGTCCCGGGCGCGGCATCGCGCTGCTGTTCATGATCCTGGGCTGCCTGATGCTGGCGGCCGCGGCCGTGGGGGCTCGCTACGAGCCGCTGCGCCGGGTCGAGGACGACCTGCCGGACGCGATTCCGGACACCCTCCCGGACGACCTCGGGGCGGGGCTGGCGGGCGCGGCCGCCGAATGAAGGCCGCCGAAGGAAGATTGCCGAATGAAGGCAAAGGAGATTTGATGACTCGCAACGTTCGACAGCTCGGAGCTCTCGCGGCGGCGCTGCTGCTGACCGGCACGTCCTTCCTCGGCGCGCAGGTGCAGGCGGGCGCCTACAAGAAGCTCACCAACATCTCCTCGTCGGAGTCGAACTGGTCGCCGGACGGCAAGAAGATCGCCTTCTACTCCGACCGCACCGGCGACTACGAGATCTACGTCATGAATCCCGACGGCACCGGCGTCGTCCAGCTCACGAAGACCCCGGGGACCGACGACATGCCCGCCTGGTCGCCGGACGGCAAGAGGATCGCCTTCATCTCCGACCGCACCGGCGACAACGAGGTCTACCTCATGAACGCCGACGGCTCGAACGTCAAGCGGCTCACCGAGCACCCGGGCGACGACATCCACCCCAAGTGGTCGCCGGACGGCCAGCGCCTCCTGTTCAACTCGAGCCGCGAGAGCAAGGACCTCAAGGATCCCGACACCTACGAGGTCTACTCCATGAAGGCCGACGGCACCGGCGTTCAGCGGATCACCCGCGAGGGCGGCGTCAACACCTACGCCTCCTGGTCGCCGGACGGCAAGAAGATCGCCCTCCGGAAGGTGGTCGGCGGCAGCAACTCGGAGATCTTCGTCATGAACGCCGACGGCAGCGCGCCCGTGAACCTCACGAAGAGCTCCGCCTTCGACGGCTGGCCCTCGTGGTCTCCCGACGGCCGCCGCGTCGTCTTCGCCTCGGACCTGTCGGTCCCCGGGGAGCAGTACAAGATCTGCGTGGTGAACGCCGACGGCACCGGCCTCCAGAAGCTGGTCGACAGGGAAGGGCGGCTCACGGTCCCCGCCTGGTCGCCGGACGGCTCCAGGATCGCCTTCACCCGTTCCCTCGACGGCAGCCGGGACATCTTCGTCGTCGAAGTGAAGTAGCCGGGCCCCGGGAGGCACCATGAAGAACGTCCTCGCCACCCTCTGCCTGGCCCTGCTCCTGACGCCCGCCGCCGGCGCCGCCAATGCCGACACCGCCGCGGAAGCGCGCCACGTCGTCCTGATCTCCGTCGACGGCATGGGGAGCGACCTGCTCCTCCACGCCGACGAGCTGGGCCTGAAGATCCCCCACATGCGCCGCCTGATGCGCGAGGGCACTCTCGCCGAGGGCGCCCTCAGCACGGTGCCGAGCGTCACCTTCACGGCCCACACCACGATCATCACGGGGGTCGATCCCGTCCGCCACGGCGTCGTCAACAACACCATCTTCGACCCCGGCTCCGTCAAGGGCGCCGGCCTCTTCATCTTCGCGGAGGACGTCACCGCCCGCACCCTCTTCGACGCGGCGACCGCCAAGGGGCTCGACGGCGCCGCCGTCTGGTGGCCGGTGACCGGCGGCGCCCCCATCGGCTTCAACCTCCCCGACATCTCGGCCAGCAACCTGAAGGAGGCCCGCACGCTCCTCCACCTCTCCTCGCCCGCCGTGCGCGAGGTCATCGGGACCCCCGATTCGCTGCTCGGCATCGGCGGCGAGAACGACGTGCAGGACGGCCTGAGGACCAAGGTGGCCATCGCCGCCCTGGACCGCAAGCCCCACCTGCTCGCCGTCCACTTCACCGAGCTCGACGGCGCCGAGCATTTCCACGGGCCCCGCAGCAAGGAGGCCCTGGAGGTGCTGGAGAAGACCGACGGCTACATCGGCGAGATCCTGAACGCCGTCGAGAAGGCGGGGCTCCAGGGGTCGACCACCGTGGTGGTGACCTCGGATCACGGCTTCCAGCCGGTCGAGAAGGCGGTGCGGATCGGCTCCCTGTTCGCCAACCTGGGGCTGATCGAGATGAAGGACGGGCGCCTGGTCTCCTGGCGGGCCTTCCCCTGGAGCGCCGGCGGCTCGCTCGCTGTCTACCTCGCCCCCGGCGCGCCCGACGGCACCACCGCCCTGGTCGACCAGGTCCTCGGGATCCTCACGTCGCGGCCCGACTACGGTGTTCACAAGGTCTACCGGGGAGCGGAGATGGAGAAGCTGCGCGGCTATCCGGGCGCCTACGCCATCCTCGACGCGGCTTCCGGCTTCACCTTTTCGAGCCGCCTCGAAGGCCCCCTGCTCGAGCCCACCGACGAGCGGGGAGACCACGGCCAGATGCCCGGCCGCCCCGGCCTCGCGGCCTCCCTGATCGTCCAAGGGCCTGGAATCAAGAAAGGCCACCGGATCGGCACCGTCCGCCTCCACGACATCGCCCCCACCCTTGCCCGCATCCTCGGCCTCGACCTCGGCCAGGTCGACGGGCGGGTCCTCGACGAGATCTTCCGGTGAAGGGGAACCGAATTGGGGCGATGCGCCGCGTCAAGGGCGACCTCTACGAGCTGCGGGAGACGCCCTCCGATCCCCGCCTGTGGAACCCGGACCTGGCCCCCACCCGAGTCGAGCAGCGGACCTGGACCACCTACAACATGGCTTCGCTGTGGGTCGGCCTGTCGGTCTGCATCCCCACCTACATGCTGGCGGCGGGGCTGATCCAGGGCGGCATGAGCTGGTGGCAGGCCATGCTCACCATCCTGCTGGGCAACCTCATCGTGCTGGTGCCCATGGTGCTCATCGCCCATCCGGGCACCCGCTTCGGGATCCCCTTCCCGGTGCTCGCCCGCGCCTCCTTCGGCACCCGCGGCGCCAACGTGCCGGCGATCCTCCGCGGGCTGGTCGCCTGCGGCTGGTTCGGCATCCAGACCTGGATCGGCGGCCAGGCCATCCATACCATGCTGCGGACGGCCTTCCCCGCCTGGGAGCGGGTGCCGGGCGCCATCTGGATCGCGTTCTTCGCCTTCTGGCTGATGAACATGTACATCGTCGTCCGCGGCAGCAACGCCATCAAGCGGCTGGAGTCCTGGGCCGCGCCGTTCCTGATCGCGGCCGGCCTGGCTCTCCTCGTCTGGGCCGCCCGGCGGGCCGGCGGGCTGGGGCCGATGCTGGCGCAGCCGAGCCGGTTCGAGACCACCGGGGAATTCCTCGCCTTCTTCGTGCCGTCGCTCACCGCCATGGTGGGCTTCTGGGCGACGCTGGCCCTCAACATCCCCGACCTGTCGCGCTACGCCGAGAGCCAGAGGGCCCAGGTCCGTGGGCAGCTCTACGGCCTGCCGACCACGATGACCCTCTTCTCCTTCATCGGCGTCGCCGTGACCTCGGCTTCGGTGATCATCTTCGGCGAGGCGATCTGGGACCCGGTGGTCCTCCTCTCCCGGCTGGGCCATCCCCTGGTCATCCTGATCTCGCTCTTCGCTCTGCTGATCGCGACGCTCACCACCAACGTCGCCGCCAACGTGGTGGGTCCGGCCAACGACTTCGCCAACCTCTGGCCGGCGCGCATCAACTTCGCCATCGGCGGCCTGCTCACGGGCATCCTCGGCATCGTCATCATGCCCTGGCGTCTGCTGTCCGACTACGGCACCTACATCTTCGGCTGGCTGGTGGGCTACTCGAGCTTCCTGGGCCCCATCGCCGGGATCTTCATCGCCGACTACTGGCTGATCCGCAAAGCGCGCCTCTCCCTGGCCGACCTCTACAAGTCCGACGGCATCTACGGCCGCTGGAACCCGAAGGCGCTCGTCTCGCTGGCCGCCGGGGTCGCCCTGGCCCTGATCGGCCTGGTCGTGCCGGCGCTGCGAGTCCTCTACGACTACGCCTGGTTCGTGGGCTTCGGGGTGGCCTTCGCGCTGTACTGGCTGCTGATGCGGGGGACGCCGGTGGTGGATTTGGATGGGGTCGAGGCTTCGTAGGCGGCTGTCCTGCTTCAATGTTGGTGGTACAGGGGCAGGTAGGGCGGGATTGCACCGCCCCACCCAATTAGGTCAGCAGAGGTTGGTGCCGCAGGTCGCCCCGCAAGTCCCACAGGTGGCAAGGCCGCTAAACGTGCAGGCCTTGGGCCCAGTGACCCCTCCCGCGACCTGCTCCAAGTTGTGCTCGAGACCGACCAGCGTCTCCCGGTTGAGCATCAGCTTCTTCTTTACTGATTTCTTCATGAGATCTCCCTGAAAGTGCCAAGGACTCGCCCCCGGCCTGCGCATTCTAGCTCCATCCTCGAGTGGTCCCCGCAGGTTGATTGTACAGGGTAGCTGATAGCGCGGCACCGGGAGAACAATCCAGCCACTGCAGGCGAGCCGTGAACGGACGGCGCGGGACTTGCGCTTATGCCCAATCCAACCGCCGCTTCAAGGCGTTACAGTGTGAGATCGGCAAGAAATTATCATGCTGCAAACGCCCAACTACGATTCCCGGCGCAATCCCCAGCTCAGCCGCGAATTTATTGATTCGCTCATGGCTGATATGGCCCGGCTTGCTGAGGAACGCCGTTAGGCGGTCAGGAGGTATAAGGAAATCGGCGGCCGCTTGGTTAGCCTCGGCCTCGCACCTGTCCTCACCATCCAGACCCTCTATGAACACTTCCTTTTTTCCGTGCAGCAAAATGTGCGCAGCCTCATGAAAAAACGTAAACCAAAGGTGGTCGTCTGTTTTGTAGCGTAAACTCAACATGAGGACCGGCCGCGAATGCCCCATGGTCCAAAACGTTGCTCCGCTCGCGCCGCTGCCGGGCAGGTCTCTGATGAATACAACCACAACGCCGCACCTTCCGCACACTTCTTCTAACACAGGTTGGAATTGAGACGGTGGCAACAATGTAAGCCTGCGGATGTCATGCAAAACCGAGAGGAATGCATTAGCATTGTACTCAGCACACGTTGCCCGCTCGCCGGCCAACTGACCACAGCGTAGCCATGCTGACAACGCGTACTCGTTGCTCTTCTTGGATCTGCGAAAGGCGAAGCCGCTTAACGCCGTGTCTTTCCATACGGATTGCCACTGGGCGGGTGATGCCAACCCGAAGAATTTAAGCAATGCGTAGAGATATCCCATCTTATCCGGACAAGTCGGTATAAGCCGCTGCTTAGCCATCTCTCGAATCGGAAACTTCTCTATCCATTCTATCTCATTTTCAAAGCGCTCAATCTCACTCCTCTTGGCTAGAGATTCGCGGTAGTGAACCTCTCTGGCATTCCAGAAGCTTGCAGGAATACCGAGCACTCGCTCCAGTTGCAACGCGGTTTCAGGAGTAATCGCCGCCTTACCTTTGATTATCTCGTTTACGGTTTTCCGGGGTCGACCTGTACGCTCTGCCAGTTCGGCCTGAGTTAACCCGCGCTCCTCAAGAACCTCCAATAGCGTGTCCCCAGGAGGCGAGACCTCGGTTGGGTGGTACTGATTTTTTGTCATTAGTGGTAGTCCCCAATGAGTAGCACGCGAATAATGGTGACGCGGTTCCAGTCCAGTGAGCCGTTGCCATCGAGAGGATACGGTTCATCGGCGGGCTCAAAGATGAGTCGATAGGGGCCATCGAGATCAATTGCGAGTTGGCCCTTTCGGTCCTCCTTCAACTCATGGCATCGGCCCGGGAGCGTTCTCATCACGGCCAGCGTCGCAGCCGCTCGCAATTCATCTAAGCGGCGCCCCAAGCGACGAGCCCGTTCGTCACCGTGCCGCCTCCGCCGAGCCTGTGCGTCACAGCACTCTTTTTCAAGCTTACTGTTGCAGAACAGAATGTCCACATCGGTGCCCTCCCACCCCAATTAACGCAAGGGGTTAATCGCCCAGGCCCAGCGCCAGGGTAGCACAATGGTTGAGGGTGTGCATAGAAGGGCGACGGGAGCCGGCCCGTCTGAGGAGCTTTCCAAGTGGAGGGATGGCTGAAGGTCGCGAGCTTCACCGTCAGGGCTATGGAGCGGCAATCCCTCCGGTGGAACGGCAAAGCCTGAACCAGCGGATGTCACCTCGCCGGATCATGGAAGCTCGGGATCTCCGTCATCCTCGATCGGCCCCTGGGAACCTCTCTCCATCCACTCCTGCCAGAGCTTGGCCTGGACGCTGCCGATGATCTCATCGCACGTGACCTCCGGCTCGACCAGATGATCGTCGACCCCCGGGAAGGAGTCGCGGCCCGGCAGGCGCAGAGAGGACGCCGAGCCCGAATTGGGCACTTTGAAGCGGTAGATCGGGCGAATTTCGTCCATTGCCGACATCTTAACAGAGAACTTGGTCGCCGGGATGCGGAGCTCGCAGACCAGAACCGCCCGTTCGCCCTGAAGGTCAGCGTGCCTGCCCCGAAGGTCGGACCGGCCGCCCCGCACGCCGGGTTCTTGACCTGCGGGGCCGCGTGCTCGATCTGCGGGGCCGCCGGATTGCCCCGGGGGGCGGCGGAGTCGACCCGCGGATGAGGTCGTCGACCTGGGGGGCAGCGGTCTCATTCTGAAGGTCAGACCTCTCGCCCCGCGGGTCAGTGGGTCCGCCCCGCAGGTCGGGCAGGACACGCCGCAGGTCGAACCGGCCACGCGGCACACCCACGGCCTACTGGGAAGGTCGGGCGGGGCCCTACGCGGGGCCGCCGGCTTCAGACCTCGTGGAGCTCGATGCCGGCCGGATGGTCCGGCTTCACTCCGATTCGCACGATCCGGACCCGCAGATGATCCGGCAGCGCCGGCGGCTCGTCGAGGTCGCGCCAGGCCGCGAACCAGCGGCCGGCGAGGTATACGACCTGGAGCCCCGACTGATCCGCGGTGGGGCTCCTCTCCGGTGAAGCGAATTGGATCTCGGCGATCCGGTCGTACAGATGCCGGCGGTTGGCCTCGCTGAACCGGGTGAGGTCGAACGACTCGGAACCTTCAAGCATCGGAGCCTCCGGATGTAGCTTCCAAGAGTCAAAGTTCTCGACGGTGAGAACATTGGGCTCCTGGTTGTACCATCAGAGTATCTTAGAGTCAATACGACTCATCGTGAGTCACTTGATCGGAAGTCGACCCAAGGTTAGACTTCTTGACGTGAAAGCCAAAGCAGAGGAGCCCAAGCTGGTCCAGGAGGAGGTCCGGCGGTTGATGGAGCTCGTCCGCTTCCTGGCGCGAACCCTGGGGTTCAACAATTCTTCGCTGGCGCGCCGCGCTCAGGTCCCTCTCGCCAGCCTGGTGCGGTACTTCAAGGGCGAGGGCGAGCCCAAGATCGAGTTCCTCCTGGCTCTGGTGCGGGCGATGGGCCTCGAGGTGCGGGAGTTCTTCGAGCTGGCCTATCCCGAGCCGGAGGGTCCCAGCGCCGCCCGCTTGAAGGTCGAAAGGATCCTGAAGCAGGTCCAACCTGGAAAGCTGCTGGAGCCGCCAGCGCCGCCGCCGAAACCGGAGCCCAAGCCGGAGGTCGCTCCTCTCCAGCGCGAAGACATCGAGAAGATGTTGGATCAGCTCCGCAAGGATGTGCGGGAGCTCATTGAAGAGCGAGAGACGAAGACGGGCGCGTCAAGGCGGCCCCGGAAGGAAAACGGCGAGAGCTGAGCGCGGATCACCTCAACAGCCGCGGTCGGATTTGAAGCTCCTTGCGCCAGAGGAAGGCAATAGTGGTCTCGATCAGCTCGGCCGTCACCTCGTGGCGCTGGAATGCGTCCTCAAGAAAAATGAGGGCCCCCAGATATTCGCGATAGATCGCCAGAGACAAAAAGGTCTCCCGCGCGGCGATCACTTCCCTCTTGGCTTCTTCGACTTTGCTCTGACGCATGAGGACCGTCGCGAGCTCCAGGCAAATCAAGGCCGAGGCAAAGCTGAGGCCCCTCTCCTCGAAACCTTCCTTCACCTCTCGGAAAGCGATTTCAGCGCTCACCCATTCGCCCAGGCCGTAACTGATCCGAGCCTCGATCCCACGAAATTTCAAAGCGTTGACTCGATCCTGGTACAAGAGGTGCTGCCGATTTTCGAAGAGCGCCCTCTTCGCCGGAATGTACAGCTCCAGGTCGACCAGGAAGAGGAGATGATTATGAATTGCGAGCATGAGTAGAGCTGGATCCCGTTGCCGATCGATCAGCTCGAGCCCCTCCTCGTTGACGTGGATTGCTTCCTCGGCTTTACCGCTGTAGGAGGAATAGAGCGCCTGGACAATCAAGGCACGACCGGCGAGGTGAAGCTCACCGAGATCTCGATAAAGTCCAGAGAGGCTTGCAAGCCGTCGGAGGGCGAGGGGGAACTCTCGCCAGGTACCCAAGAGAGAGGCTTCGAGGTCGAAGAGCCGCGCCTTGAGATAAGGATCGCCCGTGCCCTGCTGGAGCAGGGAGTAAGCCTGGCCAAAGGTCTTCTGCGCTGAGTGCAAGCGGTCCGCAGCCCGGTAGGCATTGGCCAACTCGCCCCAGGCTCGCACTTGGAGATCGAAAATCCGCCTCTTCCCGTATCCCCGAGGATCAAAGCCTTGGGCCATCTCCGTGGCTACCTCGGCGAGCCGGACCATCTCTTCCGGATCAGCAAAGCGCACAGCCCAGCTTCGTGCGAGGAGAGCCTCATAGACACCGAGCCCGTTTAAGGGCATGTCTCCGAGAAAGAGGGATCGCGGGCCTCCACCAGTGGAGAGTAGAGCGCGTGCGCGCCGATACTTGGCACGCTCGCGAAGCGAAAGGCGCTGCAGAGATCGAGCCTGAAGAGGCACGTCGAGCAGGATCTCGGGCTCAATCTCCATGGCAGAATGACGAGCCCTCCTGCCGTCTGCGGTCGTCGCGGCGAGTTCGCCTCTTGCGACGTGCTTACGCTCCTTCAATGGCGCCTCCTGATTGGGGCCCGCATTTTCGCACGAAGTGTGCGGTACGTGTACTCCCTGCGACAATGAAGCTTGAAGGATGAAGCCGAGACGGCTGGCCTGCGCCTACCGCCCCGCATCCTCTGCATATTCAGCCGTTTGGGTCGATCCCGTGGCCTAGGCCGCTCGGGTCGATCCCGTTACCCTCATTGGTCGGTGCCGGCTGTACGCCGCCATTCGGGTCTATCCCAAGACCCTGTTTCTGCCCACTATCACTCCCGGGCCACAGCGCAACGATCCCCCGTTGCCAGAGACTCGTGAGCCACTCCCAGGCGTTACCGGGCACGCGGCCGTGAGGGGCCGCCGCCTGGGCGGGGAGCGCCAGCATGGCCGCGAGGATGCCCACCGTCGTGATGCGAGAGAGCTTGCGCCTGTTCATACCATCTTCTCCTCCCCCGCGGATCGAAGTCCAGACCCTTGTGGCCCGGCAGCCCGCGGGCGGCATCACCTTCAGTTGCCGAAGCCCACAGTGTGCCAGGGCCGCATGAATCTTCGTGCCGGCCGCGCCAAGGTCAGGGACAGAAAAGATTCGCGACACGCCTTGCCGCAAGATTCAAGCTTCTCACGTAACGTCAGGCAAGTAAAACATATCCGGCTCGCGAAAGTCATCCAAAATCTTGAATTTACCCCTAGACAGGGTCGTTCGGCTCAGCGTAGAGTGAGTCGAAGTTGACGTGTTTGACTCAGTTCGTATCACTACGATTCAAATGGAGTACGGGTCGTATAGCCCAAGGAGTGTGCCGTGAACAAGCTTTGCCGATCTGCTGGTCCGCTCACTGGGATGACTCTCCGAATCACCCTTCCGGTGCCAATCAGGGCCCGGATTCTTGAAAGGAAGTTGAATGGAAACGATGCAAGCAGTCATGACGCAGATCCGGATCGAGCTCAAGTCGGAACGGGTTCAGGAGACTCTCGCCGCGGACGACACGGCGGCGAGCTTCGTCCTCGATCTGGCGATCGCTCAGCAGCAGCATCCGGTGACGATCGAGCTCGCCGAGCCGAAGGTCACCATCACCCTGTACGGATACTCGGCGGAGGCCGGGTAGGAAAAGGAGAAAGAGCCATGTCCAGCATCAATTCGCATGCCGACGTCGTCACTGACTGGGAAGGGTTGCTCGAAGCGGGGGACAGGAGCCCCGAGCTGCAGGTGAGCATCGAGGGGGAGCGTCAGTCCCTGAGGCTGTCGCTGACGGAGGTTCAGAGCCTCAAGGCTCGCCAGGCGGAGCTCAAGGCCCTGGGCCAGGAGGTCACGCAGCAGCTCAAGGCGGCCGTGTCACGGGGGAAGGAGGTGGCGATGCGGTTCCGGTCGGTGGTGAGAGGGAAGATCGGGCCGAAGAACGAGCGCCTCGTCCACTTCGGGGTGGCTCCCCTCCGCCGCCGGCCGCGCAAGCCGACGCAGTTGAAGAAGCCGGACGGGGAGACCCCTGGAACCAGTCCGGGTGCCTCGGCCTCCCCGCCCGCCAAACCCGTCGTCTAGTCCCTTGATCCCTTGAATCCCCGGGGGGGCGTGTTGCGAGCACGTCCCCCCCTGTTTTCGTGATCAAGAACCGTGATCAGAGATCCCGTGATCCGAGAACCACGATATCCAGAAACCAGACCGACACCAGGAGAATACCATGCCGAAATTTACCCAGACGGAAGAGCCCAAACGCTGGACGAGCCTGGCGGACGAGGTGCGGGCGAACGAGGCCGAGCTCGCCGGCGCCACACCGCTTCGGGAGGCCGTGGAAAGGGCCCGCGACCGGGTTCTGGCCTTCCGGTGCCTGCGGGATGGCTTGCGGGCCTCCTCCCGAGATGCGACTCAAAGTCTGAACGCCGCTCTCGCCGAAGGGCGGGATGCGGAGAGCCGCCTCCGCAGCTACGTCAAGGGCGTGCTCGGGCCCCGGTCCGAGAAGCTCGCCCGCTATGGGATCAAGCCCCTGGGCCGCCGCCGCCGGTGCCGCAGGGTTGCCGTTTAACTGAAGGAAAAGACCACAGCAAGGACCTCAAGGACTGCAAGGACGCCAAGGACAGCAAGGAGACAGTCTATCTTTGTTCTTGGGTCCTTGTTGTCCTTGCAGTCCTTGAGGTCCTTTTTGGTTTTGTTCCTCAGGCGCGCGCCTTGGCCTCCTCGGCGATCTCCCACAGCCGGCTCGGCTTCAGGGGGATCTCGAGGATCTCGAGGCCGGGGATGGCCAAGGCGTTCTCCACGGCCTGGGCGAAGAGGGCGCCGACGGGAATGGCTCCCGCTTCGCCCGCTCCCTTGGTGCCGAGCGCGTTGAGGGGCGAGGCCGTCTCCTCGTGGCCGACCTCGACCCGCGGCACGTCGAGAGCGGTGGGGAGGAGGAAGTCCATGAAGGAGGCGTTCAGGAGCTGGCCGTTGTCGTCGTAGACGAGCTGCTCGTAGAAGGCGTTGCCGATCCCCTGGGCCACGCCGCCGTGCACCTGACCGTCCACCAGCATGGGGTTGAGCACCACGCCGCAGTCGTGGACCACGACGTACTTCTTGATCTCGACCTGCAGAGTCTCGGGGTCGACCTCGACGATGCAGGCATGGCAGCCGCTCGCGGTGGCGCCGCGGTGGGGGCCGAAGTAGCGGGTGGCTTCGAGGCCCGGCTCGGTGCCCGGCTTGACGGCGCCCCGCATGGGGTTGGCCACCCGCGCCAGCTCGCCGAGGCGGATGAACCGCTCCGGGTTGTCGATCACCCGCGCCATCCCCTCCGCCAGCTCGACCTGGTCTTCGGCCACCCCTAAGTGCTCGGCGGCCAGCCGGATCGCTTTCTCGCGAACCGCTTTCGCCGCCTCGTGGGTGGCGTTGCCGGCCACCACGGCGCCGCGGCTGGCGAAGGTGCCGGTGCCCCAGTGGAACTGGTCGCTGTCGCCGGTGACCACGTCGACGTCGTCGACCTTCACCCCGAGCTGCTGGGCGGCGACCTGGGCGAGGACGGTGAAGTGCCCCTGGCCCTGCGTGCCGATGCCGGTGACCACCGTCACCTTGCCGCTCGCCTGCACCTGCACGCGGGCGCCTTCGAACGGCCCGATCCCCGTGCCCTCGACGTAGGCGACGACGCCGATCCCCACCGACCGGCCCTCGGCCCGCAGGCGCGGCTGCTCCTCGCGGACGAACTTCTCGTAGCCGATCATGTCGAGGGTCTTGTCGAGCACCGGCGCGTAGTTGCCGCTGTCGTAGTAGAGGGGAGAGAAGTCCTGGTAGATGATCACGTGGTCGTGCGGGAACTCGTCGGGCGTCAGGAAGTTGCGCCGGCGCAGCTCGACGCCGTCGAGCCCCAGCTCGCGGGCCGCGAGGTCCATCAGCCGCTCGATCACGAAGACGCCGTGCTGGCGGCCGGCGCCGCGGTAGGGGGTAACGATGGTCTTGTTGGTGAAGACGGCCCGGAACTCGCTCTGGTAGGCGGGCACCCGGTAGGGGCCCATCAGCGTGCACTGGCTGTTGAGCGCCACGGTGAGGCCGTAGGGGTCGTAGGCGCCGGAGTCGTGGAGGAAGGAGTCCTTGACGCCCAGGATGCGGCCGTCGCGCGTCAGGGCGATCTCGGCGTCGTGGATCTGGCCGCGCTCCTGGGTGGTGGCGGTGAAGTTCTCGGAGCGGTCCTCGATCCACTTGACGGGCAGCTCGAGCTGGAGGGCGAGCCAGGGGATCAGCACCTCTTCCGGATAGAACATCATGATCTTGGGGCCGAAGCCGCCGCCGATGAACGGCGTCACCAGCCGCACCTGGTGCTCGGAGAGGCCGAGCATGGCCGCGAGGCCGTTGCGCACGGGGATCGGCGCCTGGGTGGTGTCCCACACCGTCAGCCGCTGGGACCGCGCGTCCCACTGGGCCACGACGCCCCGGTTCTCGATCGCCGCCGCCGCTCCGCGGTCGTAGTGGAAGCGCCGGCGGATCACCACGTCGGCGGCCGCCTTCGCGGCCTCGTAGTCCCCCTTCTTCTGGGGCACGTAGGCGGCCATGTTCGAGCCCACGTCCTCGTGCACCAGGGAGGCTCCGGGCTCCAGGGCCTTCTCGAGGTCGACGACGGCCGGCAGCGGCTCGTAGTCGACCTCGATGTCCACCAGCGCGTCCTCCGCGACGTAGCGGGACGTGGCCACCACCAGGACGATCGGCTCGCCCAGGTGGCGCACCTTGCCCTTGGCGAGCGGCACCTGCGTGCGCTCGTGGAAGACCATGCCCTCGACCGGCGGCGGCGGCACCAGGAGCGGCCCGTGCTGCCAGTAATCCCCGAGGTCCTCCGCCGTGTAGACGGCGATCACCCCTTCGTGCTGCCGCGCCCGCGAGACGTCGATCCGTTCCAGGCGCGCGTGGGCGTGCGGGCTCCTCAGGAAGGCCACGTGGGCCATCTCCGGCAGCTCGATGTCGTCGATGAACAGCGCCCGCCCGGTGAGCAGGCGCGGGTCTTCGTTGCGCTTGGTCCGCGTGCCGATATGCGTAGTCATGGCAGGTTCTCCAAGGCTCACTCTACAGCGCGAAGTCCAGCGTATACACATACCGGCCCCGCTGCACCGACAGCAGCACGCCGCCGCGGTCGAGGCCGCGCAGGACCTCGCGGCCCAGGGCCTCGGACGAGTCGGTCCTCTGGCCGTTGGCGCCGAGGATGACGTCGCCCGAGCGGAGCCCCCGGCGGTCGGCCGGCGAGCCGGACGTGACGCTGCGGATGGCGAGGCCGCTGCGCGCCGCGTCGACGGCCAGCCCGAGGTCCCGCTGCAGAACCTGGAGGCCCAGGCCCTGGGGCGGCCGGACCCCCCGCAGGCCGACCTTCAGGGTGCGCTCGCCACGGCGCACCTCCAGCTCGACCGGGCTGCCCGCAGCCGCCGTGTAGAGGGCGGTCGTGACGTCCTCGCGGCTGGCGACCGGATGGCCGGCGGCGGCGACGATGACGTCCTTCTCCTGGAGGCCGGCCTGGGCGGCGGGAGAGTCCGGAAAGACCTTGAACACCAGGGCGCCGCGCCGCGCCGTGATGCCGTTGCGCCGCGCCAGCTCGGGATCCACGCTCAGCAGCCGGGCCCCCGTCCACAGCGGCTGCAGCTCGCCGAAGCGCAGCAGGTCGTCGATGACGCGGCGGGCGCGGTCGGCCGGGATGGCGAAGCCGATGCCGGTGGCGCCCTGGATGATGGCGGTGTTGATGCCGATGACGTCGCCGCCGATGTTGACCAGCGGCCCGCCGGAGTTGCCGGGGTTGATCGAGGCGTCGATCTGCAGGAAGTCGGTGAACAGCCGCTCCCCGCGCTCCGAGGGCACCGTGCGGCCCTGCGCCGAGAGCACTCCCGTGGTCACCGTGTTCGACAGGCCGAAGGGGTTGCCGATGGCGAGCACCGACTCGCCCGTCATCAGGTCGGCGCTCTTGCCCAGGGGGACGGCCGGCAGGTTGCTGGCCTTCACCTTGAGCACGGCGATGTCGGCGTCGCGGTCCGAGCCGAGCACGTCGGCCTCGAGCTCGCGGCCGTCGAGCAGGGTGACGGTGATGCGGGAGGCCCCTTCGATGACGTGGGCGTTGGTCACCACGATGCCGTTGCGGTCGATGATGAAGCCCGAGCCGAGCGACTGGGACGGGCGCTCCGAGCCCAGGCCGAACATGCCGAAGAAGGGGTCGACCTCGCGTACGGTGGACTCGGCGGAGATGTTGACCACCGCGGGCGCGACCTTCTCGACCACGGCCACCACCGGGGTGCGGCGGGCGGCCTGGGGCGTCTGCGCCAGGCCGGCGCCGGGCAAGAGAACGAGCAGGAACAGGCAGGAAAGCTCAACAGGTCGTCTCATGGCCGTAGGGTAGTATGGGAATCCCCACCAGGGGAATCGCCGTTTTGTCTCTTTGGACCCCCACGCGGAGTCCATCCCTGAAAGAAACGCCCTGGACTTCGCAGGGTTCCGAATCGAAAGGAGGTTCATCATCGTTTCCGTCCGAAATAGTGTCCGAAACAGACTGATGCTGTGCGGCCTGCTGGCAATATCCGCGGCATCCGCGGCCACGGTGGCCGGCGCCGCTGAGAAGGAAGCGTCCGGCGACGTCTTCCCCTTCAAGGTCCACAAGAGCACCCTGGACAACGGCCTCAAGGTCGTCGTCATCCCCTATGACAGCCCGGGGACCGTGGCCTACTACACCGTGGTGCGCACCGGCTCCCGCGACGAGGTCGAGGTGGGCCACAGCGGCTTCGCCCACTTCTTCGAGCACATGATGTTCCGCGGCACCGACAAGTACTCGGAGGACGCCTACAACGAGCTCCTCAAGCGGATGGGCGCCGACTCGAACGCCAACACGTCCGAGGACCGGACGGCCTACTACATCGTCGGCCCGGTCAGCCAGCTCGCGACCATGATGGACATGGAGTCGGACCGCTTCCAGAAGCTGAAGTACTCGGAGGACCTGTTCCGCACCGAGTCCCTGGCCGTGCTGGGCGAGTACAACAAGAGCGTCTCCAACCCCATCCAGCCGATGTTCGAGAAGACGCGGGACCTCGCCTTCACGAAGCACACCTACAAGCACACCACGATCGGCTTCCTCGAGGACGTCAAGGCCATGCCGGGCTACTACGACTACAGCCTCCAGTTCTTCAACCGGTTCTACCGGCCGGAGAACGCGACGCTGGTGATCGTGGGCGACGTCCAGCCGCAGCAGGTCTTCGAGATGGCGAAGAAGTACTACGGCGGCTGGAAGAAGGGCTATCAGACGCCGAAGGTGGAGCCCGAGCCGCCGCAGACGGAGCAGAAGAAGGCGCACATCGACTGGCCGAACCCGGTGCGCCCGCACCTCATGATGGGCTATCACGCCCCGGCATTCTCCACCACGCCGAAGGACGCGGCGACCCTGGAGCTGGTCGGCCAGCTCCTGTTCAGCGAGTCGGCCCCCCTCTACCAGGAGCTGGTGGTGGAGAAGCAGTGGGTGGACTTCATCGCCGGCGGACCGGACTTCTCCCGCGATCCCTCGCTGTTCATGATCTACGCCCGGGCCAAGTCCGAGGACCTCGTCCCCAAGGTCCAGGAGGCGATCGACCGCCACGTCAAGCAGCTCGCGGCCCAGCCCGTGGACCAGCAGCGGCTCGAGCGCATCAAGTCGTACCTGCGCTACTCCTTTGCCCTCGGGCTCGACACCCCCGGCGGCGTGGGCGCCCAGGTGGCCGAGGCGATCGCCGCCACCGGCGACGTGGACGCCATCAACCAGCGCTTCGCCCAGTTCCAGACGGTGACCCCGGCGGAGGTCCAGCGGGTCACCCGCGAGACGTTCCGTCCCCAGAACGAGACCATCGTGACCCTGTCGCACAAGGCAGCCGCCCCGGCCGCTCAGGGCTCCCAGGGAGGTGCCAAACCATGACTGACTGCCAAACGATGGACCGCAAAATTGACCGCAAAATGACCGCGGGACTCCTGCTGACCCTGCTGCTGACCGCGGCGGCCCCCGCCGCGGCCCAGACGGCAGCTCCCTTCGAGACCGTCGCCCTGCCCAGCGCCAACTCGCCGCTGGTGGCCGTCCGCCTGCAGTTCAACGCCGGCTCGATCTACGATCCGCCCGGCAAGGAGGGGCTCGCCGCCCTCACGGCGCTGATGATCGGCCAGGCCGGCACCCAGAAGCGCTCCTACACCGACCTGCTCGAGGCCCTCTATCCGATGGCGGCCTCGATCAGCACCAACACGGACCGCGAGGTGTCGCTGGTCGCCGGCCAGATCCACCGCGACAAGCTCGCCGAGTACACGGCGCTGCTCAAGGAGGCGCTCCTCCAGCCCGGCTTCTCGCCGGACGACTTCGAGCGCAACAAGGAGCAGCTCGGCGCCGCCTTGACCAACAGCCTGCGCAACAATGACGAGATGCTGGGGCTCGAGATGGTCCAGAACGAGATCTTCGCCGGCCATCCCTACGGCCACTCGTCGGCCGGCACGGTGGCGGGCCTCAAGAACGTCACCCTGGACGACGTCAAGAAGTTCTACCGCGACCACTACACCCAGGGCAGCCTGATGCTGGGCGTGGCCGGCGGCTATCCCGCCGACTACGTCGCGAGTCTGCAGAAGGACCTCGCCGCCCTGCCGAAGGGGGAGAAGGGCAGGATGAGCCTGCCGCCCGCGCCCAAGGTCTCGGGCCGCAACCTCACCCTGGTCGAGAAGCAGACCGCCTCGGTCGGCATCACCCTGGGCTATCCGCTGCCGGTCACCCGTGCCGACGCGGACTACTACCCGCTGATGGTGGCCAACAGCTACCTCGGCGAGCACCGCACCTCGCACGGCCGGCTGATGAAGCAGCTCCGCGGCAAGCGGGGCCTCAACTACGGCGACTACGCCTACATCGAGTACTACGAGGCGCCGCCGTTCACCAGCAACCCCACTCCCAACGTGCCGCGCCGGGAGCAGTACTTCTCCGTCTGGATCCGGCCGGTGGTGCCCACGGACGCCCAGTTCGCCCTCCGGGCCGCCCTCTACGAGGTGCAGCGGCTCCGCGACCAGGGGATGACGCAGGAGGAGCTCGAGCTCGCCCGCGACTTCCTCGTCAACTACTCGAAGCTCTGGGCCCAGAGCCTGGACGCCAGGCTCGGCTTCCACATGGACAGCAAGTTCTATGGCATGCCGTACTACATCGACGAGATCGACGCCCGGCTCAAGAAGCTGACGCTCGCCGAGGTCAACGCGGCGATCAAGAAGTACCTCAGCACCGAGAGCTACGAAGCCGTCTTCGTGACCGCCAACGCCCAGCAGCTCAAGGACACCCTGCAGAAGGACGATCCCAGTCCCAAGACCTACAACGCCCAGGCGGAAGCCGCCGTCCTCGAGGCCGACAAGACGATCCAGTCGCTCAAGGTCAATCCGACCAAAATCGACATCGTCCCGGTCGCCGAGGTGTTCGAGAAGTAGGGCTCGTCTCGACGAAGGGGACCCCTCAGGAGGGTCCCCTTCCCTCCGTCCCACCGAACCAGCCGTCGAACGAAACCGCATTGACCAGCCGTACCCCGGGAACGCCGGCAAGAGCATGCGGATGCCGCGTGCGGCAGGCCACCCAATGCTCGGAGGCAGCCCGGTCCCCGAACAGGTCGCGCACCGTGAGCAGCGGCTTCAAGGCCCGGGAATCGCCGAGAGCCTCCGTCCACTTGGCCTCGATCAACCTGACGCTGGCATTCTGCTCGATCAGGAAATCGACCTCGGTGCCGTGCACGTCCCGCCAGAAGAAGACCTGGGCCACGGACCCCGCCGCCGTGCGGGCCCGCAGGATCTGCCCCAGAACGAAAGTCTCCCAGACGGCTCCCGCGAGCGAGGAGGCAGCCAGCGCAGCGGGATTTTCGAGGCCGAGCAGGAAGCAGAGGAGCCCGGTGTCTCGGAAGTACAGTTTCGGCGTCTTGATCAGCCGCCGTGTGGGGTTGTTGAAGTAGGGCTCGAGCAGCACCACCTGGCTCGAAGCCTCCAGGACCGAGAGCCAGTCGCGCGCGGTGCTACCCGCGATTCCCACGTCCCGGGCCAGCTCGGTCAGGTTCAGGAGCTGGCCGCTGCGCAGAGCGCACGCTCGCAGGAAACGCTCGAAATCCCGGAGACTCCCGATCCGCAGAGTCAATCGTACGTCGCGCTCCAGGTAGGTGGCCACATAGCTCGAATAGAAGAGGCGGGACTCGATCTCCCGGTCACGCCACAGCTCCGGAAATCCGCCGCGCCACAGGATCTCCGCGGGGAGGATCGGCTCCTCGGGAAAGGCCGCCACGATCTCCGTGCTCGCCAGAGTATCCAGCTCCAATACGGCGCACCGTCCGGCCAGACTCTCGGACAGGGCATGCATCAGCGAGAACTTCTGCGACCCGGTCATGAGGAACCGTCCCCGTTCCGATCGTCTGGCATCGATCGCCAATTTGAGATGACGGAACAGCCCCGGTGCATACTGAACCTCGTCGAGGATGACCGGTTCCTGGTAGGTGCGCAGGAACTCTTCGCCGCTCTGATCGGCCTGGTAGGCCGCTGAGGGGAGATCCAGGGAAGCGAAGGAGGCCTGCGGAAACAGGTGCCGCAGCAAGGTCGTCTTACCCGTCTGCCGTCCGCCCGTGACCACCAGCGCCGGAAACTGCCGCGCCGCGGAGAGCACCTGGTCGGACAGTTGGCGGTCAATCCACATGAGACCGGGAGTTTATAGCCTGGAAAGCTGGATAATCCAGCCTGCCAGGCTACGATTATCCGGAAACGCCGTAAACCTATAGGGCTCAGGGGGCTGCGAGGCGGACGTATTTCGGCGAGGCCCCCACCTCGACTTCCGTACCGCCGGAGGCGGGCAGCTCCTCGCCATCGCGGCCCGTCACGGCCACGGCCGGCCGCGGCAGCGTGGCCCGGACGGTCTGGTCCGTGGCGCTCCAGCCGGCGACGACCTCCGTGCCGTCGAGCCGGCGGAACCGGTAGAGCCGGGCTGGGGACGGAGCGGGCAGCACGGCTTCGAGGCGGGCGCCGTCGAGCTCCCGGATCAGGGTCTTCAAGGCCAGGAAGCTCGGTCTCCGGCGCGGGTTTGCCGGATCGGCGGGATCGACCAGGCCGTAGCCCCGCGCCACCATCTGCCACCAGAACACCCTCTCCACCATCCCCGTCCCCAAAGCCAGCAGGTAATAGCGGACCAGGTAATCGGCCTGCGTCTCCTCGTCGACGGAGACGTCGCGGCCCGCCGGCGAGTGGGGCCCCTCGCGCAGAGGCCAGTTCACCTCCGTAACCCAACACCGGGCCGCGGCATTGCGGGCCGTGTCCGCGATGGCCTTGAGCAGCACGACCTTGTCGACGGTGTCCAAGCCCGCCTGCCGGTTCTCCGGGGCGCCCCGGCGGTCGACATAGAGGAGGGCCGAGACGGCGTCGAAGCGGAATTTGCCCATGCCCCGGACATTGCGGAGGTTGAGCACAGCGGCCGTGAGGTGGTACTCGAAGTCGATCACCGCGGGGCCCAGCAGCTCGACTCCCGGGTAGGGACGCAGGACCTCCTCGGCCGCGCGGACCAGGGCTACGTACTCCCCGACGTTCCAGATCCCCCACTTGCTGCGGTTGATCGCCTGCCCCACCTGGAAATGCCGGCCGTAGGGAACGAAGCGGGGAGCGATCTCCTCCAGGGCGCGGCGCCAGCGGGCGGGATCGCGGACGAGGTCGCGGTTCTGGGGCAGGGCGAAGCTCACCTCGACGCCCCGGGCATGGAGCTGGCGGGCCAGCGCCTCCTCGGCGGAGTGGTCCTCTTCCCAGGGGTGGAGACGCAGCAGCACGTGGCGGACCCCCAGCTCACCCACCAGGGCGAGGGGGGTGTCCGGCGCCTCCGGCCAGGGACGCACGGCGACGCCGATCCCCCGGAAGTCGACCGGCGAGGCATGGAGCCCCCGCTGGAGCTGCCGGTACCGCCGCCAGATGCGGGGCAGGGCTCCGGCGACGGCGGCGGCCTCCGCGGCGTGGGCTCCGGCGTCGGCCAGGCGCACCCGCGCCTTGTCGAGCCGCCCCGCGTGCTGGTGCGGCTGGTCCGAGAGGGGGTCCCAGACGATCTTGTCGCGCGCTCCGGCCCCCTCGGGCGCCTCGGGGATGTGGGCGTGCGCGCCGCGCGGCACGAGCAGCCTCTTGACCCGGTCGCGCCAGCCGCGCAGGGTCTTCTTCGAGTCGTTCTTGAACAGGAATCCCCGGTGGTAGGCGAGGTAAAGCCCGCGGCTGATCCCGGTGACCGGCCGGCCCTCCCAGTAGCTCGCGAGCAGCAGCTCCTGGTGCTCGGGCCGGAACAAGGCGAGGCGTGAGAGATCCCGGAGCCGCTCGGAGACGCTGGGCGGCCGGCCCATCCGGGTCCGGTTGAGGTCGAGGAAATAGAGCGCCGAGGGGCGGCCGCCGGCGCCGAAGCGCAGCAGGAGGTTGCCCCCCGACAGGTCGCGGTGCCAGAAGCCGGCGTCGTGCAGCCGCCGGGCGGCCCGGCCCAGCTCCTCGACGAAGGCCGGGAAATCCACCGCGGGGAACTTCGCCGCCGCCTCCCCCGCGTTGGCGGCGCGGAAGAGATAGCGCGCCTCGATCAGGTCCGGCAGGTAGCGGCAGACATAGAAAGAAGGCCCGGCCTCGTCGGCGGACTCGATCCGCATCACGGGCTCGGGGGTGAGCAGGCCGGCCGCCAGCAGCGCCCGGGCCACCCGCCAGCTCTTCTCGGCCTTGCTCCCCGCGAGGCGGCGCTTCAGCCGGCTCCGGACGCCGCCGTGGCGGAACTGCTTGACGACCACCTCGAGCGGACCCTCGACAGTCTCCAGCCGGGCGGTGTAGAGGTAGTTGCGCCCCCAGTGGAGGGTCTTGAGGGCCGTGGCGGGGTCCGTCAGGCCGCGCACCGCCGCCGGCAGGTCGGGCGGGCGCAGCCCGGGGTCCAGCTCGCCGTTCCAGCCGGGGATCGAGAAGGGCTCGGCCCCGATCTCGGCGCCGATCTCGCCCCCGATGATCAGACCTCAGACCTCCACGACGTCGAAACGCTCGTGGTGCAGCTCGGGGTCGCTCTGGAGCAGGATGTGGACCCCGAGCGAGCGCTCCAGCTCGTCGAAGATGGCCCGCTCCTCCTGCTGCAGGGCGCGGGCGATCTCGGGGTGGACGCGCAGGAGGAGCTCCGAGTTGGCCGTGCGGCCGCGCAGGTTGAGCAGCTCCTTGCGCAGGTTGAGGCAGATCGTGGCCACCGACTTGATGCGGCCGCGGCCGGAGCAGTAAGGGCACCCTTGAGTGAGCAGGCGCTCCAGGTTGGCGCGGCTGCGCTTGCGGGTGATCTCCACCAGGCCGAACTCGGAGATGTTGAGCAGCTTGGTCTTCGCCCGGTCCTTCTTGATCTCGCTCTCGAGGCTGGCGAAGACCTCCTCGCGGTGGACGGCCTCCACCATGTCGATCAGGTCGATGACGATGATGCCGCCGAGATCGCGCAGGCGGATCTGGCGCACGATCTCGGAGATCGCCTCGAGGTTGGTCTGCAGCACCGTGTCCTCGAGGTTGTTCTGGCCCACGAAGCGGCCGGTGTTGACGTCGATCGCCACCAGCGCCTCCGTGGGGTTGATGACGATGTAGCCGCCGGACTTGAGCCAGACCTTGGTCTTCAGGGCCGCCTCGATCTGCTCCTCGATGCCGAACTGCTCGAACAGCGTGGCCCGCTGGCGGAACAGCTTGACCTTGGCGACCAGGGCGGGCTGCACCTGGTCGAGGAACTCGACGATCCGCTCGTAGGTCTCCTCGCCGTCCACCCAGAGCACGTTGAAGTCCTGCCGCAGCAGGTCGCGCACCACCCGCAGGGCGAGGTCGAGGTCCTGGTGGAGCACGGTGGGCGCCGAGACCCGGCCGGCGCGCAGGCGGATCTTCTCCCACAGCCGCGACAGGTAGACGAGGTCGCTCTCGAACTCCTCCCGCCCCTTGCCCTCGCCCGCCGTGCGCACGATCAGGCCGCCGCCCGGCACCGGCAACTGGTGGAGGACGCCGAGCAGGCGCTCCCTTTCGGCCTCGTCCTCGATGCGGCGGGAGACGCCGAAATGGCGCACCGTCGGCAGCAGCACCAGGTAGCGGCCCGGCAGGGTGACGTGCGTGCTGATGCGCGCCCCCTTGTTGGGCAGCGGGTCCTTGACCACCTGGACGATGATCTCCTGGCCGGCCTTCAACAGGTCGTCGATCGACGGCGAGCCCTGCTGATGGTTGGCGAGATGGTTCTCTTCCGAGGTGCGGGCGTCGTCGAGCTCCAGATCCTCCATGGCCTCGACGTCGGAGGCCACGTCGCTGACGTAGAGGAAGGCGTCGCGCTCGAGCCCGACGTCCACGAAGGCGGCCTGCATGCCGGGCAGCACGCGGGTCACCCGGCCCTTGTAGACGTTGCCCACGAGCCCACGGTGGCGGTGCCGCTCGACGAAGATCTCCGTCAGGCGGTCATCCTCCAGGACGGCGATCCGCGTCTGATGCGGGTCGCTCTCGATGAGCATCTTGAAGCTCATGGCGGACGATAGCCTATCCGATTGCCTAGCGATTCACATACCTGCGGATATCGACCCCCAGGATGATGCCCGTGGAGATGAAGTTGATCATGGTGAACGAGCCGCCGTAGGAGAGGAACGGCAGGGGGATGCCGGTGATGGGCACGAAGCCCACCACCATGGCGCTGTTGTAGAGCACGTGGAAGCAGACGATGGAGACCAGCCCCACCACCAGCAGGATGCCGGCGCGGTCCCGCGCCCGGATGGCGATCCTCGCGGCGCTCGAGATGTAGATGCCGTAGAGCCCCAGCACCGCGGCCACCCCCAGGAAGCCCCACTCCTCGGCCAGCACGGACAGGATGAAGTCGGTGTGGCGGGCGGGGAGGAAGCGGAGCTGGCTCTGGGTGCCCTGCATGTAGCCCTTGCCCAACAGCTCGCCGGAGCCGACGGCGATCTTGCTCTGGCGGACCTGGTAGCCCGCCCCCAGCGGATCGTTCTCGGGCGCCAGGAAGGTGAGCACCCGCTGACGCTGATAGGTCTTCATGCCGAACATCCAGATGCCGGAGCCGAGGACGAGCCCGATCAGGGCCGCCGTCACCAGCAGCCGCACGCGGATGCCCGCCACCAGCAGCATGCCGGCGATGATGGGCGCGAACATGGCGGCGCCGCCCATGTCCGGCTCGATGGCGACCAGCACCATGGGCAGGGCCACGATGACGATGGAGGTCACGATCTGCCGCATCTCCAGGATGCGCAGGTTGAGGCTCGCCAGGTAGCGGGCGAGGAACAGGCCGGTCGCCAGCTTGGCGAACTCCGACGGCTGGAACTGCCAGGGGCCGATCTGCAGCCAGTTGGCGGCGCCCCCGCGCACCACGCCGAAGGCGAGCACGGCCACCAGGGAGGCGAGCCCCAGGACGTAGAGCACCACCGAAAGGTCCAGGAGCACGTGGTAGTCGATGCTCATGGAGATCACCAGCAGCACCAGCCCCACCGCCACCCAGGCGGCCTGGCGGGGAAGGTAGTCCACCGGCAGCTCGGAGCTCGCGCTGTGCACGGTGGCGAGGCCGATGGCGGCCAGCAGGAGGGCGGAGAGGATCAGCCCGCCGTCGATGGAGGAGAGCAGCCGCATCCGCGGCCGGTCCTCATGGAGGGGGTGACTTCCCGTGATCGATCCCGAAATACTTTGCATAGATAGCCTGTGCGATGGGCGCCGCCACCCGGGAGCCGCCGCCGCCGTGCTCGGCGAAGACCGTCACCACGAGACGGGGTTTGTCGGCCGGGGCGAAGGAGGTGAACCAGGCGTGGTCGCGGTATTTGAAGGGCAGGTTGTGCGTGTTGAGGCGCTGGGCGTAGGCGATGACCTGCACGGTGCCGGACTTGCCGGCGATCTCGACCCCGGGCAGGCGGGCCGAGCCGTAGGCCGTGCCGCCCGGCTCGTTGACCACCGCCCACATGCCGCCGCGCACGGCGCGCAGGGCGTCCTCGTCGATCGGCACGTGCTCGGGGGGCGGCAGCTTGGCGTTCTTGATCAGGTGCGGCTGCACCTTGTAGCCGCCGTTGGCCACCAGGGCCGTCATCTCGGCCATCTGGAGCGGCGTCATCAGCACCGGCCCCTGGCCGATCGAGACCGAGATCGTCTCGCCCGGGTACCAGGGCTGCTTGCGCGCCTTCTGGCTCCATTCCGGATCGGGGACCAGCCCGCGCTTCTCGCCGGCGATGTCGATCCCCGTGGGCGAGCCGAGGCCGAACAGACGGGCGTAGCGGGCGATCTTCTCGATGCCCATCTTCTGGCCGAGGGTGTAGAAGTAGACGTCGCAGGAGAGCTTGAGCGCCAGGTGGGCGTTCACCGAGCCGTGCCCGCCCGCCCGCCAGCAGCGGAACGGCCGGCCGTAGAAGGACTTGGCGCCGGCGCAACCGACGGCCGTGTGCTCGTCGAAGATGCCCTCGGTGAGGCCGGCCGTCTCCATGATGATCTTGAACGTCGAGCCCGGCGAGTAGGTGTTCTGGATCGCCCGGTTCTGCAGCGGGTGGTTGGGGTCCTCGATCAGCGCCTTCCACTCGCCCTTCTGCAGCCGGCGGGCGAACAGGTTCGGGTTGTAGGACGGCGAGGAGACCAGGGCCAGGATCTCGCCGTTCCTGGGGTCCATGGCCACCACGGCGCCCACCTTCTCCGGGCCGTCGAGCCAGCGGGCCGCCTCCTGCTGGAGGTCGAGGTCGATGCCCAGCGTCAGGTTGCGGCCGGGGACGGCCGGCTCCCGGCCGTACTCCTCCAGCAGCTCGCCGCGGCTGTCCACCACCACCACGCGCTCGCCGTCGGTACCCCGGAGATGGGTGTCGTAGGTCTGCTCGATCCCCTTCTTGCCCACCATGTCGCCGGGCTGGTAGACGCCGTTCGCGGCCGCGATCTCCTCCTGCGAGGCCTCGCCCAGGTAGCCCAGCAGATGGGCCGTCTGCTCGCGGTGGCGGTAGAGGCGCAGGTGCTGGACCTCGACCTCGAACTCCGGGTACTTGAGGCCTTCGACGCCGAGGCGCGCCACCTCCGAGAGGGTGAGATTCTCGGCCACCAGCACCGGCTTGAACGCCGGGATCCCCCGGTAGCCCTCGAGGATGCTCCGCAGGTCCTCGATCGGCCGGCCGAGCACGCCCGAGGCGAAGCCGAGGCTGTCCTCCAGCCGGGCGCTGCGGCTGCGGTCGATCATGAGGTTGTAGCTCGGGACGTTCTCCACCAGCAGGCGGCCCTTGCGGTCGTAGATCAGGCCGCGGGGGGCTTTGATCGGCAGCTTGCGGAGCCGGTTGTTCTCGGCCAGCTCGCGGTAGTAGTCGCCCTGGACGAGCTGCACGAACCAGAAGCCGGTGGCGATGGCCACCAGCACGCCGGTCACCAGGGTGGTCAGCAGCCGCACGCGGCCGACCAGATCATCTCGATGCTCACGAACCACCTGCATGACGGACCTCAGTTCAGGCGCAGCCGGCTCATACGGCCGCGGCGCCGGGCTTCGGAAGAGCGGCGCCAGCGGCTCGTCGCTACGTAGACGGCCATCCCGAGGAGGCCGCACGCCCCCGCGCGGACGGCGGCCCAGATCGGGTTGGGCAGCTCCGGCGCCGGCAGCAGCAGGAAAGCCATGCCGGTCACCAGGGCCTGCTGCAGCACGGAGGCGAAGCTCACGACCGCCAGGGCGCCGGTCGCCCGCTGGATGACCAGGCGCTGCGCCAGCCGCGCCGTGACGTAGCCGATGATGGTATCAGCGAACCCGAACAGGCCGAAGGGCCCGCTGGTCAGGGAGTCCTGCAGCAGCCCGACCAGCAGCCCGACCAGCAGCGCCGAGAGCGAGTTGCCGTTGAGGCCGTGGAGCGCCACCAGCACCAGGAAGACGTCGACCACGCGGCCGAAGAAGGGGGAGATGCTCATGCCCACGAAGTGCACGAGCGCCGCGAGCGCGATCGCCGCGAGGAGCTTAAGGACGTTCACCGGGGTGGGCCTCTTTGACTTCCGGGGAAACCGATTGATAGTCCAGCAGATACACCTGGTCGAGGGAGCCGAAGTCGACGGCCGGGGCGAGCTGGATCCGGTGGAAGAGCTGCCCCCCCTGCTCGACCGACATCACGGTGCCGACCGGGATGCCGCGCGGGTAGACGCCGTCGATGCCGGCGGTCAGCACGCGGTCGCCCGGCCGCACGGGGGCCTGGAGGGGGACGTAGTCGAGCTCGAGCCCGCCGCTGCCCCGGCCGCTGCCGCGCACCACCCCCTGCCGGCGGGTACGCAGGATCATGCCGCCGACGCTCGCGGCGCGGTCGGTGACGAGCTGGACCTTGGCGTAGGGCCCGGCGACGGTGATCACCCGGCCGACCAGGCCGTCGGGCGAGAGGACCGGCTGGTTGATCCACGCCGGGGCATCGCCGGTGTAGAGCACCAGGGCGCGCAGCCAGGAGGCGTGATCGACGTAGACGATGTCGACGGCCCGGATGCGTCCGGCGGGCGGGGTGGAGTAGCGCAGGGCGGCGCCCAGCCGCAGCAGCTCGCCCTCGACGTCGGTGAGCCGCAGCAGCCGCAGCCGCAGATCCTCGACATCCCGCCGCAGCCGCTGGTTCTCCTCGAGCAGGCCGCCGCGCAGCTTCATGCCCTCGCGGGCGTCGGTGAAGCCGGAAGGGATCGAGGCGACGCCGCGGGCCATGGGGCCCAGCAGGCGCAGCCCCAGGCCCTCCAGCCGCGTGTCGCCGGAGCGCGCGCCCTGGACTGCCAGGAACACGAGCTGGCCGGCCAGCACGACGATCAACACCCAGCCGGTGCGGCGCTCGTCCACTCTGTTGCGACCGCGTCGAGTATCCGGTTAATAGGCCGATTACCGGATGGAGACCTTGCGCAGCAGGTCCATGTCGGACAGCAGCCGGCCCGTGCCGAGCACCACCGAAGCCAGGGGATCCTCGGCGAGGACCACCGGCAGGCCCGTCTCGTCGCGCAGGCGCTGGTCGAGGTTGCGCAGCAGGGCGCCGCCGCCCGACAGCACGATCCCCTTGTCCATGATGTCCGCCGACAGCTCGGGCGGGGTGCGCTCGAGGGCCATGCGCACGGCCTCGACGATGGTCGCGACCGGCTCGGCCAGGGCCTCGCGGATCTCCTCGTCGGAGATCGTCAGGGTCTTGGGCACGCCCTCGACGAGGTCGCGGCCCTTGATGTCCATCTTGAGCTCCTCCTTCAGAGGGTAGGCGGAGCCCAGCTCGATCTTGATCGCCTCGGCGGTGCGCTCGCCGATCAGCAGGTTGTACTTGCGCTTGAGGTACTGGATGATGCCGACGTCCATCTCGTTGCCGGCGATGCGCACCGAGCGGCTGTAGACGGTGCCGGCGAGCGAGATCACCGCCACGTCCGTCGTGCCGCCGCCGATGTCGACGATCATGTTGCCCGACGGCTCGGTGATCGGCAGCCCGGCGCCGATCGCGGCCATCATCGCCTGCTCGACGAGGAAGACCTCCGAGGCGCCGGCCCGCATGGCCGAGTCGCGCACGGCGCGCTTCTCCACCTGGGTGATCTCCGAGGGGACGCCGATGACGATCCGCGGGTGCACGTACATCTTGCGCCCGTGGGCCTTCTTGATGAAGTACTCGAGCATCCGCTCGGTCACCTCGAAATCGGCGATCACCCCGTCCTTCATGGGCCGGATCGATTCGATGTTGCCCGGCGTGCGCCCGAGCATCTCCTTGGCCTCGCTGCCGACGGCCTCGATGCGGTTGGTGATCTTGTTGATGACGACGACGGAGGGCTCGCGAACCACGATGCCCTGGCCGCTGGCGAACACCAAGGTGTTGGCGGTCCCGAGATCGATGGCCAGGTCTTTGGAAAAGTAGCGTAACAGCGAGGCGAGGGGCATCTGCCTTCTTGATCCTTCTTTCGGAAAGACCGCCACGTAAATGCGGCTGGCGGCGGGGAGTTTACGGGTTTCCGGAGACTGCGGTCATCCTTTTTCAGGAATTTCCAGGATTTCTCGATGCTCTGGTCAGACGGATCAGGGATTCTCGACCAGGACGCGGTGGCGGCGGACGGTCTCGTTCCCCCACGCATCCCGGGCGCGGACCTCGATGATGTTCCAACCTTCCTTGGTCAGTTGGACGGTTTTGGTGAAGGTGCCGCCCACGTTGGACTTGACCTGCTCGCCATTGACCTCGATCCGCGCTCCTGGCTCGCTGCGGCCGGCAACGATGAAGATACTACCGTAGGTTTTGACATCTTCGAGATCGAGCTCGGGCGGAATCGAGTCCTTGCGCTCGCCGCCGGCGGCGCGGGACGAGGCGACGCGGAACTTCCGCGGCTCGCTCCACGGCCCCTGGAAGCCGTCCTGGCCATAGGCCGCGACCCGCCAGTGGAACGTCCCCTCGCCGCGCAGGCCGAGAGTGGCGCGCGTCTTGGACCGGTTGCCGGCGTCGATGACGTTGTCGACGAAGAGATGGTTGCGCGAGATCTGGAGGGCGTAGCGGCTGGAGCCCTGGATCGGCGACCAGGAGAGGACCAGCCGCTTCGTCTGCTCGAGGTCCAGGGCCCGGTTGTCGGCCGGCTCCAGCGGCTCGGGCTTGCCCGGCAGCGGCTTGGGCTCGGAGAGCAGGTCGCCCGTCTGCACCACCTGCTGCAGCGCCTCGACCTCGCGCGTCAGGCCGCCCTTCGAGGACAGCTCCATGCCGCCGCTGTAGGCTCCGAAGCGCCCCTGGCTGGTCGTCTTGTCGACCGACACGAACGCCTCGGAAGCCTCCTTGACCCGCGCCACGGCGCCCGGCGTCCGCACGTTGCTCGAAGATCTGGGGGAGGTGCTGAGGTTGACCCAGCCGTACTCCATCTCGATCGACTGCTCCGCCTTCCCCGTGCCCGGCCGGGCGGGCGAGACGATGAACTGGGTGTTGGGGCGCACCATGTAGAGGGTGCCGTCGACGAACATGATCTCGGCCGAGCCGCTCTCGGAGGTGCGCACGTAGTCGCCGGGCTGGAGCTGGACCCGGCGGCGCGCCTCCTGCCAGTCGCCGCCGTCGCCGCGCCGGAACTCGACCTCGCCCTGCAGCGAGATGAACTGCGCCTGGCCCGTCGAGCCGCGCAGCGCCAGGGAGTCGAGGATCGACAGCAGCACGTTGCGGCTGCGCTGGCCGGTGTCCAGGGCGCCGCGGAAGTCGTGGGAGGAGAAGCGGGCCTGGGCTTCGGCGAAGCTCTGCTCCGCGGCGGCGAGCTCAGCCGAGAAGCTGGCCGCGCGCTTCTCCGCGCGCAGGCGCACCAGAAGGCCGTCGGCCTCGTCGATCACCGCCGCGGCTTCGCGCTCCAGCGACTGCCGGTCCCAGGCCTGGTAGCCCAGGAAGACCAGGCCCAGCACGGCGAAAATCAGCAGCAGGAGACCCCATCCCTGGAGGGTCTCCACGGAGACGCTGTACCACTCCTTACCCCGTCGGGCAGCCTTCGGCTGGGCAGGCACTCAACTCCCTTTCATGTAGGAACATGAATATAACATACCGGCGGGGTTGTGCGGCCGGCGCGTCGCTGCTAAAGTGCCGGGTTCCGCCCAGGTAAAAGGAGTCTCACCCCATGCTCAAGGTATTTCGCGACAACCTCAAGAACCTCACCTGGATCCTCTGGGTGATCATCGCCGTCTTCATTCTCGCCCTGGTCGCCGATTTCGGCTCCGGCATCGGCGGCAGCGGCGGCGGCAACCAGGCCGCGGCCGCCACGGTGGGGAAAGAGACGGTGTCGCTCGCGGAGTTCCAGCGCGAGTACCGCCAGATCGAGAACCTCTACCGCCAGATCTACGGCGACCAGCTCACGCCGGAGGTCGAGAAGCAGATGCGCCTGCCCATCCAGGCGCTCGACCGGGCGGTCAACCAGAAGATCCTGCTCGGCGAGGCCCGCCGCCTCGGGCTCCGGGTCACCGACGGGGAGCTGCGCGAGCGCATCCTCAAGGAATCGGTGTTCCAGGACGAGCAGGGGCGCTTCATCGGCGAGGAGAAGTACGCCCAGCTCCTGCAGGCGAACCAGCTCACCCCGACGGCCTTCGAGGCCGAGATCCGCGACGAGCTGCTGCTCAAGAAGCTCAGCGACGCCCTGAGCGCCAACCTGTACGTCGGCGAGGACGAGATCAAGAGCGCCTACCGCGAGCAGGTCGAGAAGGCCAAGATCCGCTACCTGCAGCTCCCCCGCGCCCGCTTCGTCCAGGAGGCCCAGGCGCAGCCGGGCGAGCTCGCGACCTACTTCCAGGCCCACAAGCAGGAGTACCGCCTGCCGGAGCAACGCGACGTGGCCTACCTGATGGCCGACGTGCGGACCCTGGCCGAGCAGGTGAAGCCCAGCGACGCGGACCTGCAGGCCTGGTACGACGCCCACAAGGCCGAGTTCACCCAGGAAGAGCAGGTGCGGGCCCGCCACATCCTGGTCATGGTCAACGACCAGCGCACCGACGCGGCCGCCCGCGCGCGGATCGAGGAGGCGAAGAAGCGCCTCGCCGGCGGCGCCGACTTCGCGGCCGTGGCCCGCGAGGTCTCCGACGACACCGCCTCCAAGGCGAACGGCGGCGACCTCGGCTACTTCGGCCGCAACAAGATGGTCAAGGAGTTCGACGAGGCGGCCTTCGGCGCCCAGCCGGGCCAGCTCGTGGGCCCGGTCAAGTCCTCGTTCGGCTACCACCTCCTGGAGGTGACTGACAAGCGCCCGGGCGGCACGCAGCCGTTCGCGGTGCTGAAGGAGCAGATCCGCTCCCGCGTCGCCGCCGAGAAGGCCCAGCAGCTCGCCGAGAGCAAGGCGAAGGAGCTGGCCGGCCGCCTGGCCAAGGACAAGCCCGCCAACGCCGAGGCCCTGCGCGCCCTCGCCCAGCAGAACCCTGGCATCACCTTTGTCGAGACCGGCAAGATGACCCCCCAGACCCCGGTGGCCGGCATTGGGCCCGGCACCCCCTTCACCACCACGGCCTTCGCGCTCAAGAAGGGCGAGGTCTCGCAGGCGGTGCAGGTGCCGCAGGGCTGGGCCGTCCTCTATCTCAAGGACGTCTTCGAGCCCCGCACGCCGGAGCTGGCGGAGGTCCAGCCGCGCGTGCAGGCGGCGGTGACCGCCCAGAAGCTCCAGCAGATCGTGATGCGCAAGCTGGAGGACGCCAAGAAGCAGCTCGCCCAGGGCAAGACCCTCGAGCAGGTGGCGGCCGAGCTGGGCGCCGAGGTCAAGGAGACGGCCGAGTTCGGCGGCGACGGACAGATCCCGGGGATCGGCTACAACCCCGACCTCGCCAAGGCGGCCCTGGCCCTGCAGAGGGGGCAGACCGGAGGCCCCGTCCCGGACCTCCAGGGCGGCCTGCTGTTCCAGGTCACCGACCACAAGGGCTGGGACCCGAAGCAGTACGCCTCCAACCGCGAGCAGACCCGCACCACCCTTCTGCAGCAGAAGCTCTCCCGCCTGCAGGGTGCGCTCATCGAGCAGCGGCGCCGCGAGCTCGGCGTCGAGTACGACCGCCAGTTCCTCGACCAGCTCGGCATGGCGCCGCCCGAGCAGAGCTAGAAGACCTTGTAGGGGCGGCCCTATGTGGCCGCCCTGTCCTCTTCCAGGGGACCTGTCACAAGCCCACCGGCAGGGCGGCCACGCAGGGCCGCCCCTACACCTTCCCCTCGATCCCAGGACGCCGTATACAATCCCTCGATGATCGGCTATCTCCAGGGCACTCTGATCCGGGCCACGCCAGAGCGTCTGCTCCTTGACGTGCAGGGCGTGGGGTATGAGGTCCACATCCCCCTGTCCACCTGGTACGAGATCGAGAAGCGGCGCGAGGAGGCGGTCCGCCTCTTCATCCACACCCACATGCGCGAGGACGGCATCGCCCTCTTCGGCTTCTGGACCGAGCGCGAGAAGCTGCTCTTCGAGCGGCTGATCGCCGTCTCCGGCATCGGGCCCCGTCTGGCGCGGGTGGTGCTCTCCGGCATGCCGCCGGAGGACCTCCTGGGGGCCATCGCCTCCGGCGACCTGGGCCGCCTCGCCACCATCCCGGGAGTAGGGAAGAAGACCGCCGAGCGGATGGTCCTGGAGCTGCGGGACAAGATGCGCGAGCTGGCCGCCGACCTGCCCGACCAGCCCGTGGGCACCGTGCCGCCCGCCGACCAGGACGTGGTCTCCGCCCTGGTCAACCTCGGCTACAAGGCCAGCCAGGCCGAGCGCGCCGTGGGCGAGGCCCGCCGGGAGAAGCCCGAAGCCGCCTTCAACGAGCTGCTGCGGTCGAGCCTGAACCGGTTGTCGCGGGCTTGAGGGAGAAAAGCCAAAAAGGACTGCAAGGACTGCAGGGACTGCAAGGACGACAAAAACAGGAAGCCGCGCGGTCTTGTGGTTCTTGTTGTCCCTGCAGTCTTTGCAGTCCCTGCAGTCTTTGGTCTCTCCCGCCGCGCGGCTCCACCGACGCGATCCGCTAGAATGCCGCCATGACCGCCGAGGACAGCATCCTCTCCGGCGTCCCCGACCCGGAGGACCTGGGGGTCGAGCCGTCGCTGCGCCCGCACCGGATCGAGGAGTACATCGGGCAGAAGAAGGTCATCGACAACCTGCGGGTGTTCCTCCGGGCGGCCCGGGAGCGCCGGGAGTCTCTCGACCACGTCCTCCTCTTCGGCCCGCCCGGCCTCGGCAAGACGACCCTCGCCAACATCATCGCCAGCGAGATGGGCGCCCCCCTGCGCACCACGGCCGGACCGGTCCTCGAGCGCGCCGGCGACCTGGCGGCCATCCTGACCAACCTCGACCCGGGCGAGGTGCTGTTCATCGACGAGATCCACCGCCTCGGGCCCACCGTCGAGGAGATCCTCTACCCCGCCCTGGAAGACTTCCGGCTCGACCTGGTGATCGGCCAGGGGCCGGCGGCGCGGACGGTGAAGATCGACCTCCCCCGTTTCACCCTGGTGGGCGCGACCACCCGGGCGGGGCTCATCAGCCCCCCCTTGAGGGCCCGCTTCGGCATCGTCCACCGCCTCGACTTCTACCGGCCGGAGGAGCTGACGGAGATCATCCTGCGCTCGGCCCGGCTCCTCGGCGTACCCATCGAGCGGGCGGGGGCCGAGGAGGTCGCCCGGCGCAGCCGGGGCACGCCGCGCGTCGCCAACCGCCTGCTGCGCCGGGTGCGGGACTTCGCCCAGGTCGAGCGGGCGAAGACGATCGACGTCGAGACGGCCCGCGGCGCCCTCACCCTCCTCGAGGTCGACGAGTTCGGCTTCGACGACCTCGACCGGAAGATCCTGAGCACCCTGATCGATCACTACGACGGCGGCCCCGCCGGCTTGAAGGCGCTGGCCGTGGCCGTGGGCGAGGACACCGGCACCCTGGAGGACCTCTACGAGCCCTACCTGATCCAGGAGGGCTTCCTCCAGCGGACGCCCCGCGGCCGGGTCGCCACCCGCCGCGCCTACCAGCACCTCGGATACCGGCTGCCCCCCGGCACGCCGGGCACCCTGTTCTGATCTCCGTCCGCTCATGCGCCGCGCGGCCCTGATCTACAACCCGAGATCGGGTCGGCAGCGGCACGGCCGGCTGATGGACGCCATCCTCGCCGCCCTGCGCGCCGGCGGCTTCGAGGTGGAGCTCGCCCCCAGCACCTTCGCGGGCCAGGCCATCGAGCTGGCCCGCGAGAGGTCGCGGGAGAACGAGGTGGTGTTCGCCTATGGCGGCGACGGCACCATGCGGGAGGTCGCGGCGGGGCTTCTCGGCAGCCCGGCCGCCCTCGGCGTTCTGGCGGGCGGCACGGCCAACCTGCTGGCGCGGTCGCTGGGCATCCCCGCCGATCCGCTGGCCGCCGCCGCCGTCCTCGGCCGGCTGCCGGCGCGCCCGCTCGATGTCGGGCTGGCCGGCGCCCATCCGTTCCTGATGATGGTCTCGGCCGGCCTCGACGCCACCCTCCTGGCCGCCCTCGACGTGCGGCTCAAGTGGCGGTTCGGCAAGGCGGCGATCGCCTGGCAGGGGCTCGCCGAGTGGTGGCGCTACCCCTACCCGCCGCTCCGGATCGTCGCCGACGGCGAACGGCTGGAGGCGTCCTTCGCCGCCGTGTCGAACACCCCCTACTACGCCGGCGCCTTCCGGCTGGCCCCCGACGCCCGGCCCGACGACGGCTGGTTCGAGCTGGTCCTCTTCCGCGGCACGGGCCGGGCCGCCACCCTGGCGTTCAGCTTCGACCTGCTCCGCTCCGTCCATGCTCGCCGGCGCGACGTCGAGATCCGCCGCGTCCGGGAGGTCGTCTTCGAGGGGCCGGCCGGCGCCCCCGCCCAGGTGGACGGCGACGTCTGCCAGGAGCGCCTCCCCTTCGCCGTCCGGCTGGCGCCAGAGCGTCTGCTCGTGCTGGCGCCCGAGGTGTAGATCCGGCACAATCTCGTTGCACAACGACACAAGACAAGGGAGGGGATCTCTGATGCTGAAGAAGCTGATGCAGACGGACGCCGACGTGGGAATGCTGATCGTGCGGCTCACCCTGGGGATCGTGATGTTCCCCCATGGCGCCCAGAAGCTGCTCGGCTGGTTCGGGGGCGGCGGGTTCTCGGCCACGATGGCGGGGATGACGGCCATGGGGCTGCCCGCGGCGGTCGTCTTCCTGGTCATCCTCGCCGAGTTCTTCGGCGCCCTCTCCCTGATCACCGGCTTCCTCGGCCGGGTGGGCGCCTTCGGAGTGCTCTCCGTGATGCTGGGGGCGATCTTCCTGGTTCACCTGCCGAACGGCTTCTTCATGAACTGGATGGGCAGCCAGAAGGGCGAGGGCTTCGAGTACCACCTCCTGGCCATCGGCATGGCGCTGGCCGTCCTGGTCAAGGGCAGCGGCGCCCTCTCGATCGACCGCTCGATGTCGGATAAGGGCGGGTACTACCGGCGGTAGGGACTTACACAAGAATGTGCGGCCCCGAAGGGGCCCAATCTGAATAGCCCGGCGCTTGAGCGCCGGGCGGGAGTTTTCGATTACCCATCCGCCCCAACGGGGCGGTGCCTCTACGTTGCGGCGCCCGTGATCTGCGTGGAAAGTTGGGTACCGGCCCTTCGGGGCGGAAAAACGGGATCCTCCTTTTCCCGGCGCTAAAGCGCCGGGCTATTCAGATTCGGCCCCTTCGGGGCCAAGACCGGCTTGAGCAAAGCATGGGGGCGTTGAGCGGAACGAGCGGCTCGCCGGACCTTAAAGTTCGTTCGCCGACCGGAACGAACGGCTCGCCGGACCTTAAAGTTCGTTCGCCGACCGGAACGAACGACTCGCCGGACCCTAAAGTTCGTTCGCCGACCGGAACGAATGGCTCGCCCGGCGGAACGAACGACTCGCCGGAGCCCAAAGTTGGCTCGCCGGGCGGAACGAGCCTCCCGCCGGGTGGAACGAGAGGACTGCGGGGACGAACGGAGAGCTCGCCGTCAGGCCTGACGCATGAAGTGCCACCGGAGGTCGCCTTCCAGGCGGCCGTAGACCTCCGGTTGGATCTTGTGGCCAAAGCGGTGGAGGAGGGCGTTCACGGACTCGCCGCGGGCCGCCGCTTCGATGACCTCCGCGGCGTCGCTGCCGGCTTTGCTGATGTAGGTCTGCCAGATCGCCTGGCGTACCGAGATCGAGCCGATCGAGACGTTCGGCATGCGGGCGACGCCCTTGCGCAGGACGGCGATCTTCTCCTTGAGGCTCCGCTCGTCGTCCATGGGCTCGCGCTGCCAGGGAGTGAAGGGCTTCGGCACCAGGACGTTGACGCCCAGGTGGATGTTGCCGATCACCCCCGTCCTGGCCGCCTCCTCCAGCATGATGGCCTTCGCCCGGCCGGCGAGGTCGAGGATGCCCTCGACGTCCTCCATGGTCTCGCCCGGCAGGCCGACGATGAAGTAGAGCTTGAGCTGGGTGAAGCCGTGCTGGAAGATCAGCCGGATCTTGCCCAGCAGGGTCTCGTTGGTGATCGGCTTGCCCATCTTGACCCGCAGCTCGTCCGTGCCCGTCTCGGGGGCCAGGGTGATCGAGCGGTCGCCCGAGGCGTGCAGGGCGTCCAGGACCCCCTCCACCACCGCGGGAATGCGGATCGAGGAGACCGAGGTGCGGAAGCCCAGGCCGTTGGCTTCCCGGAGGATCTTCTCGATGTCGGGGTGGTCGCCCACGGCGGTGGCCACGAAGCCGAGCTGGTCGGTGACCGAGCGGGCGCGGTCGAGCGACGCCAGAATGTACTCGGTCGGATGCCAGCGGAAGCGGCCCATGCCGAAGGTCGCCCAGCAGTAGCGGCACTTCTCCGGGCAGCCGCGCGACATCTCGATCAGGAACTTCTCCGAGAACTCCGTGTTCGGGGTCACGATGGCCGTGGTCGGCAGGAATCCCGGCTGCTTCATCTGCTCTTCGCTCAGCTCCAGCTTGTTGAGCTTGGGGAGCTCGTCCCCACCCTCCTCGGGACGATGGAAGGCGGGCACGTAGAAGCCGTCCTGCGCCGCCAGGCGCTCGATCACGGCCTCGCGGTCCTCCTCTTCCTCCAAGGCGGCAAGGAGGGCCGGCAGCACGTTCTCCGCCGCGCCGAGGGCGAAGACGTCGACGAACTCCGACATCGGCAGCGGGTTGATCGAGGCGCAGGAGCCGCCCATCACGATCACCGGGTCCCAGGGCTGCCGGTCGCGCCGGCGCATGGCGATGCGGGCCCGGTCGAGCATCTGGAGGAGGTTGACGTAGTCCTCCTCGAAGGAGACGGAGAAGGCGACGCAGCGGAACTCGTCCAGCGGCCGCCGGCTCTCGACGGAGAGCGGCATGCCGAAGCCATCGCTGAAGAAGCGCTCGCAGGACCAGTCGGGCCGGGCGTGGACCAGCTCGTAGGACCGCTGGTAGCCGAGGCTCGACATGCCCACGTGGTAGGTGTTCCCATACGCCAGCGCCAGCCGGTGCCGGCCGTGGGGCGAGAAACGCTCCACGGGCCGCTCGGCGGCGAGGATCGGGGACCAGTCGTGCTGCGCGGGTTTCTTCATCTGTCTTCCAGGAACGTGCGGAGGGCGAGCATCATTCCGAAGGATGCAGTCTATGCCGCCACCAGCCGCCAAGCCAGCCGCAGGGCCCCATTCACCCCCAGGCGGCGCGGCGGCAGGGTGCGGGCATGGATCCCCAGGAGGCGGGAGAACAGGGCCGGCTCCGCGGCCAGCGCCCGGACGGCGCGGGCGCGCAGCCGGGGCCGCCGCTCCAGGGCCAGCATCAGGGAGGTCATGGTGTTGGGCAGGCGGTTGATGCGCCGGTGCTCGGCGGTGTAGCGGCCGAGGTCGCCGGCCGCGAGGGCCTCGGCCAGGGCCGCCGACTCGTGGAGCGCCACGGCCAGGCCCTCGCCGGTGATGGCGTCCAGGTAGCCCGCGGCATCCCCCACCAGGGCGACGTTGCCCCGCCGGACGGCCCGCGCCCGTTGGTGGAGGGGCCCGGCGCCGCGGTCGCGCGAGGACGCTTCCACCCCCGCCACCCTGGCGCGCAGGGCCGGGAAGCGTTCCAGGAGGTCGTCGAACCCCGCCTTGCCCTCGCTCCAGAGCAGGGCGATCCCCACCTCGTCGTCGCCCACGGGAGTCACGTAGGCCTCGCAGGCGGGGCCCCAGTAGACCTCCACGAAGTCGCTCCAGGGGGCCATCGCGAAGTGGCGCCGCACGCCGAATCGGCGGAAAGAGCCCTGGTCTCCTTCCATACCCGCGCCTTCCAGACCGGCCCAGCGGCGGACGTGCGAGCGCAGCCCGTCGGCCCCCACGATCCAGCGCGCCGCGAACGTCCCCTGGTCCGTCTCCACCCCTCCCCCTCCGAGCCCCTCGGCCTTGACGCCCCAGTGGAGGCTCACGCCCACCTCTTCGGCCCGGCGGACGAGCGCCTGGTGCAGCTCGAGCCGGCGCACGCCCAATCCCCCGGCGTGCGGGAAGACGCCCTCGGCCACGACGTCGCCGTCGAAGTAGCGGATGCCGCGGAAGGGCAGGCCGCGCGGCTCGACCCCGATCTCGCGCAGCCGTGCCACGGCGTCGGGCATCAGCCCCTCGCCGCAGGCCTTGTCGATGGGCGGAACGGCGCGGTCGAGGACGGCGGCGCCGATCCCCAGGAGCCGCGCGCGGATGGCGGTGGCGAGGCCCGCCGGACCGCCGCCCACGATCAGCAGGTCGAGCGAGCCGGTCATCCGCTCTTCCTCTTCTTCTTCAAGCGCATCCCGGCATAGGCGAAGCTCGACCGCGCCATGGCCCCGGCGAGACGCAGCGGCGTGACCGGCTCGGGCGGCGCGAGCTCGCCCGCCAGGTGGAGCCGCAACGTCTCCGCCCGCCGGAGCTTGCCGGAGGACGTGCGGGGGAGCGTTCCCGGCTTCAACGGCACGACTTCGTCCACGGCCAGCCCCGTGGCGCCGAGGACGGCCTTGCGGCAGGCCTCGGGCAGGGCCTCGACCTCCGCCGGCCGGGCCTGCCGCAAGGTCTCGACGAAGAGGACCAGCACCTCGCCGGGAGCGTCCTCCGGCAGCCAGCTCGCGGCCACGACACAGCCGGGCCGCACGCCGGCGACGCCTTCGACGGCCCGCTCGATCTCGTCCGGCGCGTAGTTGCGGCCGCGCAGGATGACCACGTCCTTGGCCCGGCCGGCCAGGTACAGCTCTCCTTCGACGAGAAAGCCGAGGTCGCCCGTGTCGAGCCAGCCGTCCCGCAGGGCGCGGGCCGTCGCCTCCGGATCGCCGAGGTAGCCGTCCATGAGCGACGGCCCCTGGGCCCACACGCGTCCCACCCGGCCCTCGGGCAGATCGTTGCCCGCCTCGTCCACGATCCGCAGCCGGAACCCGGGGACGGGCCTGCCCACCGAGACGATCTCGCGGCCGTCCTCGGACTCGCGGGCCGCGCCGTCCCGGGAGAGGCCCTCGCGGTCGAAGCGCCGGCCGCGGAACGGCCGGTCGAGGTCCGAGAAGGTCACTGCCAGGGCGGCTTCCGAGAGGCCGTAGACGGGGGTGAGAGCCTCCGGCCGGAATCCCCAGCGGGCGAACCGGTCGCAGAACGCGCGCAGCACCGAGGGGGCGACCGACTCGGCGCCGTTGAGGGCCGTGCGCCAGCACGAGAGGTCCATCCCCTCCATCTCGGCGTCCGCGACGCGGGTCACGCACAGGCTGTAGGCGAAGTTGGGGGCGGGCGAGATGGTGGCCCGGTACCGGGAGATCGCCCGCAGCCACAAGGCCGGCCGGACCACGAACAGCTCCGGCCCGATCAGGGTCAGGCTGGCATCGCGCGCGATGGCCGGGAAGACGCAGCCGATCAGCCCCATGTCGTGGTAGAGCGGCAGCCAGGAGACGGCGCTGTGCCGCAGCTCCCCGGTGTCGCGCCAGAAGCCGTTCAGGATCTCCACCTGGGCGGCCACGGCCCGGTGGCTCAGGGCGACCGGCTTGGGGTCCACCGTGGTGCCGGAGGAGAACTGGATCAGGGCGAGGTCGGCAGGCTCGACGGCGGCCGGCTCCACGGCCGCCCGTGGCAGATCGCCGATCGTCCGGCAGCCGAGCTCAGGTCTGGCAGCCGACACGGCCTCGCCGAGCAGGCGCCGCACCCGCGAGTCGGCCAGCACCAGGCGGGCTCCCGACCGCTCCATCATGCGGGCCGTGCGCTGCAGGTACTCGCCCATCCGGCCCAGCCGCACCGGCGGATAGAGGGGCACCGGCACGGCACCGGCCAGGAGGGCACCGAAGAAGGCTTCGAAGAACTCCAGGCTGGTGGGAAAGACCAGGGCGATCCGGTCGCCGCGGCCGATCCCGAGGGAGATCAGCCCTCCTGCGACGGTGGCCGCCCGCTCGCGGATCTCCGCCCAGCCGAACCAGGCCGCCCGCTCCGCCCGGTCGACGAACCGGAGCCCGCCCTCCGAATGGCGGCCGGCCGCGGCGAGCCAGTCCAGGAGCGTTTCAGGCACGGAGCTTCCTCAGCACGATGGCCACGAGGTCGCCCACGGTCTCGATGGCGCCCTCGTCCAGCTCGTCCAGGAACACGCGGAAGCGGTTCTCCACCTCGGCCGCCAGGGTCAGCAGGCGGATGGAGTCGAGGCGGAGGTCCTCGATCAGGCGCATGTCCACGGTGAGCGGGCCCTCCCAGCCGAGGTGCAGCCGGGCCACCTCGGAGATGCCCGCCAGGATCGCCGCCTCGTCGCTCATCGTCCTCCTCCCCCCGGCAGCAGCCGCGGCCGGTCCGCGAAGACCTCATCGTAGTCGGAAAGACTGGAAAGCCCTTCCTCCTCGGCCTCGATACGCACCCGCAGGAGGACGCCATTCAGGAGGCTGAAGACGACGGCCGTGAGCCACGCCGTGTGGACGAGCGGCAGGGCGAGCATCTCCGTGATCACTGCCAGGTAGTTGGGATGCCTGAGCAGCCGGTACGGCCCGCTGGTGACGGGAGCCACTCCCGGCAGCACCACGATGCGGGTGGTCCAACGGCCGTCGAGCGTCCGGATGACCCAGTACCGGAGCCCGGCCGCGAGGACGGCCAGCAGGAGCATCGGAATCGCCAAAAGGGGCAGGAACGGCCGGCCGAGCAGCCAGACCTCCAGGGGGCAGGCCGCCAGGAAAGCGCCATGGAGAAGCACCATCCGGCGGTAATGCCCGGGCGCCACCTCGACACCGCCCCGGGCCAGGAGGTTCCGCAGGTTGCGGCCCGCGATCCGCAACTCAAAAAGGCGGCCGACGGCGACCAGGGCGATCAGGAGGGTGTAGAGGACGCGGGTGTCGACCATCGCCGGTCCCTCACCACTGCAGCAGGACCAGCTCCGAGCAGAAACCCGGCCCCATCGCGAGCAGCATGCCGTAACTGCCAGGCTCCGGCCGGTGATTCGCCAGCGTCTCGGCGAGCACCATCAGCACGGACGTCGAGGAGAGGTTCCCTACCTCTTTGAGGCTCCGCCAGGTCACGTCGAGAGCGCCGGGAGGGAGCTCGAGCGACTCCTCCATAGCCTCCAGGACCTTGGGCCCGCCGGGGTGGCAGACCCAGGAGGAGATGTCGGCCCGCGTCAGGCCGTTCTCGGCCAGGAAGGAGTCGACGTCCGGCCGCAGCTTGTCGCGGGCCACCATGGGAACGTCCGACGAGAGGACGATCTTGAAGCCGGACTCGGAGATGTCCCACCCCATCACCCGCTCCGAGTCGGGGTAGAAGACGGAGCGGCTGGCGATGATCCGCGGCCCCTGGGCCGGCCGGTTCGCGCCGGTGACCACCACGGCGGCGGCGCCGTCGCCGAACAGGCCCGAGGCGATCAGGTTGGGGATCGAAAGGTCCTCCGGCTGGAGGGTCAGCGAGCAGAGCTCGACGGAGAGGAGCACGGCCACGTGGTCCGGGTAGCCCCGGACGTAGTCGGCCGCCCGGGCGATCCCCGCCGCCCCGGCGACGCAGCCGAGACCGAAGATAGGCATCCGCTTGACCCGCGGCGGCAGTCCCAGACGGTTCATCAAGCGGGCGTCGATCGAGGGGGTGGCGACCCCCGTCACCGTGACGAAGATCAGGGCGTCCACGTCGGCGGTCGAGAGCTCCGCCTTGTCCAGGGCGTCCAGCACCGCCCGGCCGCCCACCTCCTGCGCCACCTCGATCCAGGCGTCGTTCGCCTTCCCCCAGGTGGTCAGCCCGTCGTACTGCTCGATGGGCAGCGCCAGGTGCCGTCCCCCCACCAGGACGTTCTTGTGCAGACGCTCCAGACGGTCGAGGTTGAAGTAGCGGTCCGACCAGCGTTGCCGCAGAGCCGCGAGCAGCGTCTCCTGGTCGTAGTAGTGGGGTGGGAGAGCGCTCCCGACGGCGGCGATCTTCAAGTTCTTGGTTGGCCTGACTCAGAGACCCTGGACTCCTGGATCAACGCCTGAAGCGCCCCCCGGCATTCCTCCAGCTCCTAAGGCTGCAGCGCCGCCGCCGCGGCCACGCCGCCGAGCACCAGGCCGCAAAGGGTGTAGAGCACCCACCACGAGAAGGCCAGCGCCCACCAGGGACCGGGAGGCAGCCCGGCCAGGCTGGCCACGGTCACCACCAGCAGCGGGCCGCGGAAGACCCAGGCGATCCAGCCCGTCAGCAGGCCGGCAAGCCAGCGCCCGCTGCGGCCCTGGATCAGCAGGTACAGCGCCGCGAGGCCCACGGCTTCCAGCATCCAGGTGGCGAGCACCAGCCAGCCCGGCAGCGGCGAGGCCCCCGCGCCTGAGAGCACCGCCGGATCCGGCGCCCTGCCCAACGCTTCCAGCACGAAGTGGAAGAGCGCCATGGTGAGCACGAGGAGGGGCAGGGCGAAGATCAGGAAGCGTCTCAAGGTCCGCAGATCATAGCGCAAGCCCTGGAAGGAGCCCCCGGGGGCTCGTGTACACTGGCCGCAGGCGGTCCCGCCATCTGTTTCCGGGCGGGAGCCGTATAGTTTCTGGCTGACGAAGCCGTATATGAACGCACCTCAAGTCTCGCTGAAATCGCTCGATACCCTCTGGTTCCAGGTCGGCGGCACCGTCTGCAACCTGGCCTGCACCCACTGCTTCGTCTCCTGCTCGCCGACGAACCACACGCACGAGCTCATGACGCTCGACGAGATCCGGCGCTATCTCGGCGAGGCGGCGCGGCTCGGGGTGCGCGAGTACTACTTCACGGGCGGCGAGCCGTTCCTCAATCCCGAGATGGAGGCCATCCTGGAGGCGGCGCTGGCCGTGGGGCCGGCGAACGTGCTGACCAACGGCCTCCTGCTCGACCCCGAGCGTTGCGCCCGCCTCAAGAAGCTGGCGGACGCCTCCGACTACTCGCTCGACCTCCGCGTCTCGATGGACGGCTACGACGCCGCCAGCAACGACCCCATCCGCGGCGCGGGGACCTTCGAGCGCATCCTCGGCGGCATCCGCAACCTGGTCTCGGCCGGCCTCAACCCGGTGATCACGGTGACGGAGGTCTGCCGCGAGGCGGCCACCGACTCGGGCAAGGAGAAGTTCTTCGAGCTGCTGCGGTCGATGGGCATCGAGAGGCCCCGCCTCAAGGTCCTCCCCGTGTTTCAGATCGGCGCCGAGGCCGAGCGCGGCGGCGTCTACGAGAGCTGGCAGCGACTGCGCGACGGCGAGGTCCCGGAAGGCGGATGGGACCATCTCCAGTGCAGCGCCTGCCGCATGGTGACCGACCAGGGCGTCTGGGTCTGTCCCATCCTGGTCAACGAGCCCACGGCCAGGATGGGCGAATCCCTGGCGGACACGCTGGGCCCGTTCACCCTCGACCATCCCGCCTGCTGGACCTGCCATGCCTACGGCGTGAGCTGCCGGACCTGAGGGAGAAGGAAGCAGAATGTCGAAGCTGACCATCCACCGCGGCATGGCCACCTGGGGGGAGAAGCTGGTGCCGCTCGCCGACTTCCGCAAGGCGGCCTCCGAGGCCGGCCTCGCGCTCTCTTCGGCCGAGCGGACCGAGGCGTTGCGCTCCCATACGGCCGCCCTCGGCGACCCTACGCCGGTCGAAGGCCCCTACGCGCGGATCGCCGTCTTCGGCGGCATCTACAACAATCACCTGGCGCTCGAGCGCCTTCTGGAGGACGCCACCCGCCGGGGCGCCGAGGCGATCTACTGCCTGGGCGACCTGGGAGGCTTCGGCCCCAATCCCGAGAAGGTGCCGCCGCTCCTCCGTCAGGGCGGCGTGCTGGCGATCCAGGGCAACTACGAGGAGTCGCTCGCCTCGGGCCGCGAGGACTGCAACTGCGGCTACACCGACCCGCGCGACAACCACTTCGCGGAGATCTCCTACCGCTACACCGAGCGGAGCTGCTCGCCCGGCTTCAAGGCCTGGATGGGCGCTCTCCCCAAGCGGCGGCGGGTGCGGGTGGGCAGCCGCGAGCTGCTCCTCGTCCACGGCTCGCCGCGGCGGGTCAACGAGTTCCTGTTCCACAGCACCTCGCCCGTGCCGTTCCTGGAGGTGCTGCTCGATCAGAACCGGTGTGACGGCATCCTCTGCACCCACACCGGGCTCCACTGGCACCGGCGCCTCCCCTCCGGGCGGGACGTGGTCAACGTGGGCGTGATCGGCCGGCCCGCCAACGACGGCAACACCCACGTCTGGTACGCCCTGCTCGAAGCGCGGGAGGACGGCATCGCCGTCGAGCTGCTGCCGCTCGCCTACGACCACCAGGGGCTCGCCGCCGAGATGCGGCGCGAGGGCCTGCCCGAGGAGTTCGTCGAGACCCTCCTGACCGGCTGGTGGACCACCTGTCTGGAGATTCTGCCCGCCCGCGAACGGGCGGCTTCCCGTTTCTGAGGAAGGAAACGTCATGACCAGCAAGCCGCGCATCGCCATCCTGGGCTCCGGCCCGACGGGTATCGAAGCCGCCCTCGCCGCCGTGGACGCCGGCTCCCCGTTCACCCTGTACGAGGCGGCGCCCACGGTCGCGGGGAACGTCCGTGCCTGGGGTCACGTCCGCCTGTTCACGCCTTGGGAGATGAACGTCTCCCCGCGCATGCGGCGGCACCTCGAGGCCGCCGGCCAGGAAGTACCAGGAGGCTCCGAATGCCCGACCGGCCGGGAGCTCGCCGAGCGGCTGCTCGATCCGTTGGCGTCCCTGGCCGGAATCGCGCCTAATCTCCGCCTGGGCGTCCGGGTGCTCTCCGTGGGCCGCCAGGGGCTGCTCAAGCACGAGGAGATCTCGACGGCCGAGCGCGGGCGACGGCCCTTCCGTATCCTGCTGGGCGACGAGACCGGCAGAGAGTGGACGGAGACGGCGGAGGTGGTGATCGACGCCACCGGCACCTGGGGAAATCCCAACACCCTGGGCGACGGCGGCATCCCCGCTCCCGGCGAGCGCGCGTTTGCCCCCGAGATCCGGCGCGACATTCCCGACTTCTCGGCCGAGGCGGCGGACTGGGCCGGCAAGACCGTCCTCCTCGCCGGCGCCGGCCACTCGGCGCAGACCGCCGTCCGCGAGCTGGCTCAACTGCCGGGCACGCGCGTGATCTGGGCCCTCCGCAATCCCGAGCCGGGTTGGGGAACGCACGACGGCGATCCCCTTCCTGAACGCGCCCGGCTCGCCGCCGAGGCCGCGGCGCTCGCGCGGGGCGCCTCGCCCGCCGTCGAGGTCCATCGCAGCGTGGCCGTCGAGGAGATCTCGAAACCGAACGGCAAGCTCGCCGTCGTCCTGAGGAACGGCGGCGGCGCGGACACGGTGGAGGTCGACCGTATCCTCGCGCTGACCGGCGCGGTCGGCGACCACGGTCTCTACCGTCAGCTCCAGGTCCACGAGTGCTATGCGACCTGCGGCCCGATGAAGCTCTCGGCGGCCCTCCTCGGGGCCGGCAATTCGGACTGCCTGGCGCAGACCACCCACGGCGCCGGCACCCTCACCAACCCCGAGCCGGGTTTCTTCATCCTCGGCAGCAAGTCCTACGGCAGGAACAACACCTTCCTGATGCGGATCGGCTGGGAGCAGGTGGGGGAGGTGTTCGGGCTGCTCGGGTAGACTCTCCGGCATGAAGTACTTCGGTCAACCCGACTTCCAACATGGCGAGAGCCCCGCCGTGGGCGTCCTCGTGGCCAACCTGGGGACGCCCGACGCTCCCGACTCGCCGGCTCTCCGCCGGTACCTCCGCGAGTTCCTGCTCGATCCGCGGGTCATCGAGATGCCGCGGGCGCTCTGGTGGGTGATCCTCCACCTGTTCGTGCTCACCACCCGGCCGCCCAAGTCGGCGGCGCTCTACAAGAAGGTCTGGACGGCGGAAGGCTCCCCCCTCCTCGCCATCACCAACCGCCAGGCGGCGGCTCTCCAGCAGGTACTGAGCCGGGAGATCGGCACGCCCGTCCACGTCGCCGTCGGCATGCGGTACGGCAATCCCTCGGTCAGATCGGCGCTGCGCGCGCTCGCCGCCAAGGGGTGCCGCAGGGTCCTGGTGCTGCCCCTCTATCCGCAGTACGCGGCGGTGACGACCGGCTCGACGGTCGACGCCGTGGCCGCCGAGCTGATGACCTGGCGCTGGGTGCCGGAGATCCGCACGGTCCACCACTACCACGACGACCCCGCCTACATCCGGGCGCTCGCCGCGAGCATCCGCGAGCTCTGGGAGCGCGAGGGGACGCCGGACAAGCTCCTGTTCTCCTTCCACGGCATCCCGAAGCGCTACTTCCTGGCGGGCGACCCCTATTTTTGCGAGTGCCACAAGCTCGCCCGCCTCGCCGCCGAGGAGCTGCGGCTCCCCCGCGAGCGGTGGGAGGTCTCCTTCCAATCCCTGTTCGGCAAAGAGGAGTGGCTCAAGCCGTACACCGACAAGACGATCACGGCCATGGCCAAAGCCGGCATCCGCGACCTCGACGTCGTCTGCCCCGGCTTCTCGGCCGACTGCCTGGAGACGATCGAGGAGATCGACGAGCAGAACCGCGAGATCTTCCAGCATGCCGGCGGCGGGCGCTACCGCTACATCCCCGCGCTCAACGACCGGCCGGACCACATCCGCGTCATCGCCGACCTCGTGCACCGCAACCTCCAGGGCTGGGTCCAGGCGCCAGGACAATGGAGCGAGGAGCAGGCCCGGAAGGAGTCGGCCGAATCCCGCCGGCGCGCCGAGGCGATGATGGCGGAGCCCGTCCGGATCGACGCCGGCTACGGGTCCTGAGGAGGCGCTTTTACGATTTGGTTACTCCCGGCAGCGGGCTCCGTCTGGTAGATTCCCACTTCTAGAAGGTTTCGTTTGCGAATACGAAAAGAGGAGGCACAAATGAAGAGCTCACGACTCATCGCTCCGGCCGCCGGCCTGCTGGCGCTTCAGCTCACCGCGGGCGCCGCGCTCGCCCAGCCGCCGCAGCTCGACCTGCCCCGTCCGAGCCCCAACGCCACCGTCTCGCAGATGGTGGGAGTGACCAAGATCACCATCGCCTACAGCCGTCCGGGGGTGAAGGACCGCAAGATCTGGGGCGAGCTCGTGCCCTACGGCGAGGTCTGGCGCACGGGCGCCAACGAGAACACCACCATCAACTTCAGCACGCCGGTCAAGATCGGGGGCACGGAGCTGCCCGCCGGCATCTACGGCCTCCAGACCATCCCCACGGCGGGCGACTGGACCGTCATCCTCAGCAAGGACGCCGACGAGTGGGGGGCCTTCAGCTACAAGCAGGAGAACGACGCCCTGCGCGTCCAGGCCAAGCCCGAGCCGGCCGAGCTCCGAGAGCGCATGGCCTTCGACTTCGAGGACGTCACGGACACCACCGCCAAGGTCGTGCTCCACTGGGAGAAGCTCAGGGTGCCGTTCACCGTCGAGGTCGACACCCCAAAGCTGGTGACGGCCAAGGCGAAGGACTTCGTCCGCTGGCAGACGCCGCTCCAGGCAGCCAACTACTGCATCCAGAACAACACCTGCCTGGACGACGCCGGGCACTGGATCGACGCCTCGATCGCCCTCCAGGAGAACTTCTCGAATCTGCGCGCCAAGGCGATGCTGATGGCCAAGAAGAACGACTCCAAGGGCGCGGTGAGCTACGGCGAGAAGGCCCTGGCCGCCGCCAAGACCGCTCAGCCGGCGCCCAACCCCCAGCAGGTGAAGGACCTGGAGGGCATGGTGGCGGATTGGAAGAAGGGGAAGTAGCCTAGTCCCCGCTAACCGAAAGGAGCCTAAATGACGAAATCCGCACTCCGTGCGATCATCCCGGCCGCCGGCCTACTGGCGCTTCAGCTCACCGCGGGCGCCGTTTGCGCGCAGCAGAAGCCTGAAAGCCCCAAGGCAAGCACTTCGCAGAAGGTGGGATTGACCAACATCACCATCACGTACAGCAGCCCGGGGGTGAAGGGCCGCAAGATCTGGGGCGAGCTCGTGCCTTATGGAAAGGTCTGGCGCACCGGCGCGAACGAAAACACCACCATCAAATTCAGCACGGCGGTGAAGATTGGCGGCAAGGAGCTGGCGGCCGGCACCTACGGAATCCACACCATCCCCACGGCGGGAGACTGGACCGTCATCTTCAGCAAGGACGCCGACCAATGGGGCTCGTTCTCCTACAAGCAGGAGAATGACGCCCTGCGCGTCCAGGCGAAACCGGCGCCAGCGGACTTTCGGGAACGCATGGCGTTCGAGATCGAGGACGTGACGAACACCTCCGCCAAGATCGTGATCCACTGGGAGAAGGTCAAGGTGCCGTTCACCGTCGAGGTGGGCGCTCCGAAGGCGGCGGCCAACTAGCTTCAGCGCTCGATCGTTACCGGTTCGGCCCGCTTCGCCAGCCACGGCGCCAGCTCGACTACATCGTCGAGGCAGGCGAGCGGGCCGAGACTCTCCAGCTCTTCGCGGCCATGGCCGCCGGAGCAGACGGCCACCGAACCCGTCCGCGCGCCGCGCGCCATCTCCAGGTCGTAGGTCGTGTCGCCGATCATCACCGCCTCGCGGGGCGGCACTCCCAGCTCGTCGAGGATGTCGAGCAGCATCTGGGGATGTGGCTTCGAGAAGGCCTCGTCGGCCGTGCGCGTCGAGTGGAAGAGCTCGCGCAGCCCCGTCTGGTCGAGCGCGTAGTCGAGGCCCCGGCGGCTCTTGCCGGTGGCGACCGCCAGCAGGTACCCCTCCGCCGAAAGCTCCCGCAGCATCCCGCCGACGCCGCTGAACAGGAGGGGCATGTCGCGGTACGTGGAGTGCCAGTGGTTCCGGTAGCTCTCCAGGATCCGCCCATACAGATCGTCGTCGCACCCTGGGCTCAGGATGTCGATCGTCTCCCGCAGGCCGAGGCCGATCGTGCCCCGGATCGTCGGCTCCGGCAGCTCCCCGAGCTCCAGCTCGCGGATGGTCGCCTGCGTGCAGGCCACGATCGTCCCGATGGAGTCCATCAGGGTGCCGTCCCAGTCGAAGACCAGCAGGCGGAAGGGATTTGCGTCGAGCGGCATTTGGGGGGGCCCCAAGCGTAACTTCGGGCACGGGAATGATGACAGACGGGAGCCCGGGGTTCAACCCGCGGCGTCGCGACCGAACGGCGTGTAGACCGCTCCGCCCACCACGGAGTCGTCGAGCCCGGGCGCGAAGCCGGTGAGCTGGGGCATGATGATCCGCCGCTCGACCCAGGCGCCGGGCGGCACCGAGGCGCCGAAGCCGACGATCGCCTCGCGGACGACGCTGCCCTTGCCGATCCGCGCGCCGGGCAGCAGGATCGAGCTCTCGACCCGCGCCGCCTCTCCAACCTTTGCGCCCGGCTCGATCGACGACCGCCGCACCTTCGCCCCCGCCCCCAGGCTCGCCTCCTGCGAGATCCACGACCGCCGCCAGAGCCGCTCAGGCCAGTCGGCGCGGGACCAGTCGAGCACCGCCTCCAGAAAGCGCTGCGGCGTCCCCAAATCATGCCAGCTTCCCGGATCGACGACCGACTCGATCCGCTCGCCCTCCTCCAGCATGGGCAGGTAGAGCTGGCGCACGATGTCCGCCTTGCCTGGGGCCACCCGCGACAGCAGGTCCGGGGAGAACACGTGGGCGCCGGCGAAGACGTGCCGCCGCGCGACCTCCCCACGGTCCCGGTCCCCCGGCCAGAAGGAGAGGATCCGTCCCGCGGGGTCGATCCCCACGCCGCCGCCGAAGGCAGCCGGATCGGGTCGCGAGGTCAGCAGCAGGGTCGAGCGGGCGCCGCTCGCGAGGTGTCTGCGGATGAGCTTGCGCAGGGGCCACCGGCACAGGCTGTCGCCGTTGACGAGCAGCACCAGGTCGGCCGGCGCGAAGAACTCTTTCAGGGGGTGGAGCGCGCCCAGCGTGCCGAGGACCTCCGGCTCTTCCGACCAGGTGAGCGGCATGCCGGCGTGGACGTCGCCGAAGCGCTGCCGGATCTGGTCGCCCAGGTAGTGGAGGTTCACCGCCGCCGCCTCGCAGCCGAAAGCGGCGAGCTGCGACAGCGTGTGGCCCAGGATGGGCACGCCGCGCACCGGCAGCAGCGGCTTCGGGGTGTGGTTGGTCAGCGGCCGCAGCCGCGTGCCCAGACCGGCCGCGAGCACCAGCGCGCGGATACGCCTACCCTGCATCACTCACCGCGGTGGAAGAGGGGAACGGCCTACCGGAAGACCATCTCGGGAGGGTCTTCCGGATGCTCCTTGAGGTGATCCTCGTACAAGCGTAGATAGGAGCGGCGCTCCGCTTTGTGGGGATCGAAGCCGCAACGCTTCGCCACGGTCTCCGCGCCGTCCCCTTCGAACTCGGCGAAGTCGCCGATGGGCGTGTGGTCGAGCGCGATGGTCACACCCCCCAGGTGCCACTCCTCGCGCACCTTTTGATAACGCCGCACCATCTGATAGCCCAGGTTCTCCAGGAGAGCCTTGGCTTCGTCGGCGTTCTCGATGCCCACCTCGCGCTCCTCGCGAACCTTCATGTTGCCTTCGATGCGCATGGGGCCCTTGAAGGTCAGCCGGGCCCGGCCGCCGTCCGTGCGCAGGCGGAGGATGCGGCCCGACGAGATCAGCTCCTCGCCACGGTCCATGATCCAGTTGTCCTCGAACGCCGGCGGCCCGACCCGCTCCGCCTCCAGCTCGATCAGCCGCTCGCGCAGCTTCTCGAGCTCCACTCGGGGGAACTTGATCTCCTTCTCCAGATTGTCCCTGCTCCTCAATTCTCCCCGCTCCTCATAGATCGCCCAGGCGATCCAGCAGCCGCGCCACGGACCGGATGCCATTGTAGTAGTGGCTGATGTTGAACTTCTCGTTCGGCGAGTGCAGGCCATCGTCGTTCAGCCCGAAGCCCAGCAGCAGCACCGGACATCCGAGGACCGAGGAAAAGGTCGAGACGATGGGGATCGATCCCCCCTCGCGGATGCGCACCGGCCGCGCTCCCCAGATCTCCTGCATGGCGTCGAGGGCGGCGTCGACGATCGGCCCCTTGGCCTCCACGACCACCGGGTCGGCGCCATGGAGATTCGTGACCTCGACCGTCACGCCTTTGGGGGCGACCGAATGGACGTAGTCGGTGAACAGCCCGGCGATCTTCTTCGGGTCCTGGTCTGGAACCAGGCGCATCGAGATCTTGGCGCCGCCCCAGGATGGGAGCACCGTCTTGGCCCCCTTGCCCATGTAGCCGCCGAAGATGCCGTTGACGTCGCAGGTCGGCCGGCCCCAGGTGCGCTCGCGGGTGGTGTACCCCTGCTCGCCGAACAGCTCCTGGACCGCCAGGTCCTGGCGGTATGCGTCCTCGTCGAACGGCAGCCGGGCCCACTCCTCGCGCTCCCAAGCCTCGAGGGTCCGCACGTCGTCGTAGAAGCCGGGGATCCGGATCTCCCCCGTGCCGGCGTCCCGCAACTGGTCGACGATGTGGCAGAGGGCGTTGAGGGGGTTCCACACCGCGCCGCCGAAGGTGCCGGAGTGCAGGTCCCGGTTGGGGCCGGTGACCTTGATCTCCATGTAGCACAGGCCCTTCAGGCCATAGATCAGCGACGGCTGGCCGGGCGCGTAGAGCGAGGTGTCGGAGATGACGACGCAGTCGGCTGCCAGCCGCTGGCCGCCGTCCTTGCGGACGTAGGCTTCGATCGCCTGGCCGCCCGCCTCCTCCTCGCCCTCCACCAGGAACTTGACGTTCACCGGCAGCGAGCCCCGCTCCGCGAGCATCGCCGCCACGGCCTTGACGTGGGTGTAGGACTGGCCCTTGTCGTCGGTCGCGCCGCGGGCCACCAGCTTGTCTCCCTCGACCGTCGGCTCGAAGGGCGGGTTGCGCCAGAGCTCGACGGGATCGACCGGCTGCACGTCGTAGTGCCCGTAGAAGAGCACCGTCGGCTTGCCCGGCGCTCCCAGCCATTCGCCGTAGACCAGCGGATAGCCTTCCGTGTCGATCCGCTCGGCCGTCAGGCCCGCCTCGCGCATCTTGCCCAGCAGCCAGTCCGAGGCGCGGAGCACGTCGTCCTTGTAGTCCGGATCGGTCGAGATCGAGGGGATGCGGATGTAGTCCTTCAGCTCCTCGAGGTATTTTTCCCTGTCCGCGTCGATACGCGCGAGCACGTCTCGCGAGTCGCTTCCCATCCCCTAGATCTCCTTTTCGCTCTGGGCTTCGCCCTCGCGCAGTCTAGCAGAGTCCCCCGCCCGGCTGGCGAGGCGCCGGAGGTTGACGGCGTTCACCACGAAATGGCCCACGAACGGCCCCAGCAGGTTGCCACGCCACACCATGAGGCCGCCCAGGATCAGCCCGGCCAGCAGGGCGAACACCGTCCACAGCCGGAACGCCTTGCCCGGCCCGCTGTGCAGCAGGCCGAACAGGATCGTGGCCGCCGCCCAGCCGAGCGTCCCCTGAGCGGCCCCCCGGAAGAACACCTCCTCGGCGAAGCCGGAGAGCAGGGCGAGCCCGAGGGCCTCCGAAACGGTGAGCGGCCCGAGCACGTTCGCGAGCCGCGCCTCGAGCTCCCTCGCCAGGGAGAAGACGCGCTCGGCCACCCACCAGAGGGCCAGCAGCAGCAGGCCCGCGCCCAGGCCCAGGCCGAGGTCGAGCCACCAGCGGCCCGGATCGACGAACAGCGTCAGGGGGATCCGGCCCTGCCGGACGCCGATCCAGAGGACTCCGGCGAGGGCCATGAACAGGTACAGGCTCCAGGCGAAGCGGTACAGCCGGCCCGGCGCCAGGGGGATGATGGGAGATTCGGGTTCCAAGAAAGCCTACGACTCTTCGAAGCTCTTGCCCGTCTTCTTCCAGTCGGCCGTGAAGCGGTCCAGCCCGATCTCGGTGAGCGGGTGCTTGTAGAGCTGCTCCAGCACCTTGAAGGGGATCGTGGCGACGTCCGCCCCCAGCATCGCCGACTGGACGATGTGGACCGGATGCCGCACCGAGGCGACCAGCACCTGGGTGTCGAAGCCGTAGTTCCGGTAGA
>DATFNZ010000059.1:0-57610 GCA_035266085.1 Thermoanaerobaculia bacterium | reverse complement strand
GGTCCCCCAGCGGCACCGTGCCGGCCGCCGTGCCGTCGCTCACCCATGGCTCCGGCCCCTGCGCGCCGTCGTCGCCGTAGAAGACGAGCCGGCCGCCGAGGGACGTCAGGGTGAACCCGAAAGGGAAAACGCCGCTGTCCTCGCCGGGGCGGATGTCCTTCACCAGGACGGTGCCGGCATCCGTGCCGTCGCTCTTCCACAGCTCGATGCCGTGCTCGCCATCCTGGGCGCGGAAGAAGACGACGCTCCCCACGGGGGTGAGCTCCGAGGGACCCGAGCTCGGGTTGCCGCCCGGCGGAGCGATGTCCTTGACCAGGACGGAGCCGGCGGCCGTGCCATCGCTCTTCCACAGCTCGATTCCCTGTCCGGCCCCCTCGGCCGCGAAGTAGACGGTGCCGGCGAGCGCGCAGAAGTTGCGGGGGGCGGAGGAGGCGCCCGGCGTGGGGTCGAGATCGGCCAGGAGGAGCGTGCCGGCTTCGGTGCCGTCGCTCGTCCAGAGCTCGGAGCCGTTCGTGCCGTCGTCCGCCGTGAAGAAGAGCCTGCCGCCGGACACCGCGAAGGGGAGAGCGCCCGGATAGGGCTCCTGAGTCCAGAAGACCGACGATTCGCTCCCCGGCCGGATGTCCTTGAGGATGTGGGTGCCGCCCGGGGTGCCGTCCGTCGTCCACAGCTCGTTCCCCGAGCCGGAGTCCTGGGCGATGAAGATCAATCGCCCGCCCAGTTGCGTCCAGGGCACCGGCGGCGAATAGAGCGGCGAGGAGAGGTCCGTCAGCCGGACGGTGCCGGCGGCCGTGCCGTCGCTGATCCAGAGCTCGAAGCCGTGAAGGGGATCGGTGGCCGCGAAGACGGCGCCGCCGCCGAAAGGCGCCAGGTAGAGCGGCCCCGAGCCCTCGAGGCCCGGCACCAGGTCCGCCACCAGCACGGTCCCTGCCGGCGTGCCATCGGAAGTCCACAGCTCCCGGCCATGGACGCCGTCGTCGGCCGAGAAGAACAGCCGGGAGCCCGCGGCGGTCAGTCCCCATATGGACGAGGAGCAGGCGCCCGGACAGATATCCGCGAACAGCCGGGTGCCGGCCTCCGTGCCGTCGCTGATCCAAACCTCGTCGCCGTGAATCCCATCGACCGCCGTGAAGAGCACCTGGCTCCCCAACTGGACGAATTCGCCCCGGAACGGCCATTGCCCGACGCTGCCCGTGCGGCTCGTGTTGATGTCCGCCACCAGGGTGGCCGGCTGGCCCCCCGCCGCGGACACGGATGTGAAAGCCAACAGCAATACGAGGTGAAACGTTTCACGGCGACCGAGCAATCTCATGTACACCCCCGGCGAGCTGGAGCTCCGCGAGTCAGTAAAGCGAGGCTGAAACCTTATGGCCTGTAAAGAGTATAAACGATGGAAAACCCCCGTCTTGAAGGATCTTGCGGATCGCCCCTGCGGAGGGGAAAGCCGTCCAGAGAGCAAGAACGTTCAAGACAGCAGCCGTAAATCTGTGGCATAAGCTGTTATGGCATAAATGATTTGAAGTCGAGGGCAGAAAGGCATTACGGTTCCTATGACACCGAAGGCCGAAAACTGGATCAAGTTCTGGTGTGCGCCCCAGTTCGAGGGGCGGGTAGAGCTCTCGCGTGGCATCGGCGTGACCCACGTCCATCGCTGGCACTGGCACGAGGAGGTGCAGATCTCCGCCATCGAGGCGGGCTCCGATGCCCTCAGCTTCCGTGGAACCAGCTATCCCATGCCTCCCGGATCGCTGTCGTTCATGCCTCCCGGGGAGGTCCACAGCAACCGGCATTCGACGCCCGCCGGCTGCACCTACCGCAACCTGAACGTCAGGCCCGAGCTGGTGCTTCGTGCCTTCCGGGGGCTCACGCTGAAGGAGGCGACCTTCTCGCTGCGCCAGCCGGTGCTCATGAACCCGGTCCTCTTCCAGCGCTTCATCGCGACGCACGCGCGCCTGGAGGAGCACCCCTCGCGCCTGGCGAGCGACGTCCTCCTGCTGCGCCTCATGGAAGAGATGCTCCGGGGGACGTCCGGCATCCGCAGAGCGGAGGGCTACGGCCGCGAGGAGCGACTGGCGGTCCGCCGGGTGCGGGAGTACCTGGTGCAGGCCTATGACGAGAACGCCTCGCTCGAGGATCTCGCGAAGGTGGCGAACCTGAGCCCCTACCATCTCCACCGCGTCTTCACCCGCGAGGTGGGCTTGTCGCCGCACGCCTTCCAGACGCAGGTGCGGCTCTGCCGGGCGAAGATACTGCTCAACGAGGGCAAGCCCCTGCACGAGGTGGCCGCGGAGACCGGCTTCGCCGACCAGAGCCACTTCACCCGCGAGTTCAAGCGCACCGTCGGCCTGACGCCGGGGGCCTACCGTTCCCAGCAGAGCCCCTCGTTCTTCGAGGTGGACGCGGCCCTGGGTTGAGTTAGAGCGGAGTCAGACCTCAGCTCCGGTCGCGGTGCAGCGCCGCGACGATGCCCACGGCGAAGAGCACGGCCCAGACCGGCCACGGGCCCTTGGCGCCGGCGAGGATTGCCCCGGCGACCATGCAGAAGCCGCCGAAGAGGGTGCCGCGCAGGCCGGCGAGCGGGTTCTCGGGCCGGCGGGTGGCCTGCTCGAGGAGGCGCAGGCCTTCCGTGATCAGGCTGGGTGCCTTGGCGACGGCCTCCAGGATGTCCGGGGCGGCCCGCATCGCCTGCTGAAGGAGGTTCTGCGGGCTGAACTGGTCGCGGAAGATCTGGTTGGCGTGCTCCCGGGAGACGGCCGCCACGTCGAGCCCCGGCTTCAGGAGCTGGCCCACGCCCTCGAAGGTGACCAGCGCCTTGACCATCAACACCATCTCGACCGGGAAGTAGAGGCGGTGCTGGGCGCCGAGGTTGACCGAGCGCATGATGAGCTGCGCCAGCGAGAAGTCGCGGAAGGCCCCCCCTCGGTTGAAGCGCAGCAGGATCTCCATGACCTCGCGCCGGAAGCCGTTGACGTCCGCCCCGGGGCCCGGGATGGCGATGGCGGCGAGGTAGCGCGCCGCGCCCTCGGCGTCGCCCATCACCAGCGTGTAGTAGTAGTAGAGGAAGGTGCGGCGCAGGTCGCTCTCGAAGCGGCCCACCATGCCAAGGTCGATGAAGCCGAGGCGCGGCCCGGGGAGCACCAGGAGGTTCCCCGGGTGGAGGTCGGCGTGGAAGAAGCCGTCCTTGAAGAGCATGCGGATGATGCTCGCCGCTCCCAGGTCCACCAGGATGTCGCGCTCCTCGTCCGGGAGAGCCTGCGTCTCCGGCGCCCCTGGCTTGAAGCCCTGGAAGAACTCCATGCAAAGGACGCCGCGGCCGCTGTACTGCCGGTAGATCTTGGGGAAGGCCACCCCCGGCAGATCGTGGAAGTTGGCCGTGAACGACTCGGCGTTGTCCGCCTCCCGGCGCAGGTCCACCTCGCGCCGCGTGTACTCGACGAACTCGCGGATGAGCTGCTTGGGGCGGTAGCGGGGGAGGAAGACCTGGAGGAACGCGCCGAGGATGCGCAGCAGGATCGCGTCGCGGTTCAACGTCTCGCGGATGCCTGGCTTGACCACCTTGATGATGACCGAGTCCCCCTCCAGCGTCGTCGCCCGGTGGATCTGGGCGATCGAGGCCGAGCCCGTGGGGATGGGGTCGATCCAGGAGTACATCTCGCCGATCGGCCGCTGGATGTCCGCCTCGATCAGCCGCAGATAGCGGTCGAAGGGGACGACCGGCAGGCGGTCGAGAAGGTTCTTGAGCTCGTCCGTGATCGACGCCGGCAGGATGTCCTGGCGCAGGGCGAGCACCTGGCCCAGCTTGATGTAGGTCGGGCCCAGGATCTCCAGCCGCCGCCGGAGCTGGACGGGGAACGGCCGGTCGGAGATCGACTTGTCGAGGAACGGCCGGACCAGCGCCGCCAGGAAGCGCTCGACGAGGAAGAGCAGCAGGAAGCGCCGGCTCTCGCCGAAGGCGTGGCCCGCGCGGGCATGGGCGACCAGAGCGCCGGAGGCCAGGGCGACCAGGTGCCGTTGGGTGGTGAAGAAGCGCCGGACGATCCCCTGAGGGGGCCCGTCCGGCAGCATCTCGAAGCCGGGGATCGGAGCCGAGGACGGCGGCTCCATGGCGACAGGGATGGCTACGGGGGCGGGGACCTCGGGATCCGCTGTGCGGGGTTCGGCCGCCATCACGTCCCCGAGTCTACCGCCTTAACGGTTCCGCCCGTACTGCTCGTGGCTCGACACCCAGTCGAGCGAGGAGATAGCGGCGGCGAGCGAGATCTCCCCCGCCAGCACCACGCCGGCGATGATCTCCGCCAGCTTCTGGACCTTGCCCTTGCCGTAGCAGCCCAGCAGCTCCAGGCACTCGCGCTGCGTCGCGAGCCCCGTGCCGCCGCCGAAGGTGGCCACGATCAGCGACGGAATGGTGATCGAGATGTAGAGGTCGCCCGCCTGGGTGACCTCCGTGTACACCACGCCGGCCGACGACTCGGAGACGTTGGCGACGTCCTGCCCCGTGGCGATGAACATGGCCGTGATGCCGTTCGGCGAGTGGCAGCCGTTGTTGTTGGCGCCCGAGAGGAACGCCCCGACGTTGGCGATGTTGGCGTGGTAGGCCAGCGTCTCGGGGTCCACCCGCATGTGCTGGATCAGCACGTCGCGGGGGATCGTGGCCTCGGCCGTCACCCGCTTGCCGCGGGTGCGCATGATGTTGATCTGCGACGCCTTCTTGTCGGTCGCGAAGTTCGACTCCAGGTAGAAGCGGCGGATCTTGTCGTGGTTCTCCAGGATCCAACTGCAGGCGGCGAAGGTCGCCCGGCCCACCATGTTCTGGCCGGCAGCGTCGCCCGTCGTGTAGTTGAAGCGCAGGAAGACCAGCTTGTTCGACAGGTAGCGGTCGATGTAGGTGAGCTTCGCCACCGAGGAGGTCGCCTCCGCCTCCTCGCGGATCTTGTCTATGTTCTCGTCCACCCACTTGACGAAGTCGCGGCCGTCGCGGGCGTTGTCGAACACGAAGACGGGCGCCCGCTGCATGCTGTCGCCCACCACCGTGCAGGTCACCCCGCCCGAGAGGTTCAGCACCTTCATGCCGCGGTTGTAGGAGGCGACCAAGGTGCCCTCGGCGGTCGCCAGGGGCACGATGAACTCCCCCTGGGCGTGCTCGCCGTTGATCTTGACCGGCCCGGCGAAGCCGATCGGCACCTGGGCCACGCCGGTGAAGTTCTCGATGTTTCCCTTGGTCAGCGAGGGGTCGAAAGAGAATTTGTCGATGTGCTGGAGCTTGACGCCCGTGTACTCCTCGATGAACCTCTGGCGCTGCTGGACGATCTCCGGTGAGTAGTCGTCGTCCTTGCCGTGGGGTATGCCCGTGCGCTTGACCTTCTCGGCGATGGCGTCCTTCACCTTGAACGCGAGGGTGCCGAACGGGGTGGTCTCGAAGCCGAGGGTGATCTCGTGCTGCCCCTTCTCGAGCTGCTCCGTGCGGGCGTAGATGCTGACCACCTTGGCGAGCGGGAAGGCGACGGCGGAGGTCGGGCTGATGTCCGCGCCGGCGATCCGTTCGCCGTTCAGCTCCAGAGTCAGCCGGTCGAGGGGCACCGCCCGGCCGTTGATCTGAACTTCCGTGATCCGGGTCACGGTGGCGTTGCTCAGCCGGTTCTTGAGGCTGAACCGGACGCCGTCCTCGACGTTCTCGAGACTGCCCAGGGTGTACATCTGCTTCAGGATCAGGCCGGGTATCTTCATGCGGTCACCTCGCGGGGATCTTTTTTGGAGAATCGAGTCTATCGCGGAGAGGGGAGAGGGTCCAACAGGCCCAACAGGCCGGGCGGCCTTGAGTTCCCCCTCTGAGAGGAGTATTCTTACGCACCTGCTTTCTTCAGGAATCAACTGAAGCTCACTCGCGAGGAGGCCCCTTGAGCCTGCTGCCCGCGCTGTTTGCCGTCTATTGGTCGTCCGTCCTGGCCTGGTGCCTGATGGCCTCCTACCTGTGCCAGGGGCTGAGCCGCCGGCATCCTCTGCTCTACGACGCGCTGGGACGGCCAACGCCGCTCGCCGCGAGCGGTTTCAAGGCGGACGTGGCCCTGCTGCGGTTCCTCGTCGGCGGGCGCTACCGCTTCATGGATGACCGGGGGCTCGTCCGCCTCTGCGGCGCGATGCGAACCCTGCTCTGCGTCTACGTCCTGTTTTTCTTTACGCTTCCTGGCCTGCTCCTGCGCTGAGCCGCGGCTCCGAGGATCAGCCCGTCGGTCTCTTCAGGAAACCGATTCCAGGACAGCGGTAGGCGATTCCGTTGCAGACCTGGCCCCCGCCGCCCGCGCCTGCGGCGGCAGATGCCTCAATCCCCACTCGGGCTCTTTTGGCGGGATGTGGCTCATGGCGTGCTCGGCCATGGCCGTGATGGTGAGGCTCGGATTGACCCCCAGGTTGCCGGGGATCATGGAGCCGTCCACCACGTAGAGGTTGTCGTAGCCGAAGACCCGGTTGTGGGCGTCGATCACGCCGTCGGCCGGGGTGGTGCCCATGTGGGCCCCGCCCAGGATGTGGGCGGTCGTGGGGACGTTCAGCACCACCTCGTTGATGGAGCTGGAGGGAAATCCATCCGTCTGCCGGGCGATGTGCCGGGCCGCGTCGTTGGCGACCGGGATGTAGGCCGGGATCGGTGGCTGGCCCGGATCGCGCTGGCTGGTGAGGCCCTTATCAAACGGCCAGAACCAGCGCCGCGCCCGCACGAGGCGGATCGAGTTGTCGAGGTTCTGCATCACCAGCACGATGGTCGAGCGCTTCGCCCAGCCGGTCGGCTTCAGGGTGCGCAGGAAATCCACCGGATTCCGCAGACAGGTGCCGAGCCACTTGAGCGGCCGCGTGACGCGGGTGCCGCCGTCCACCAGCAGCGTGCCGAGGAAGCTCATGACGTCCGAGCCCTGGGGGTAACGGACGACCTCGACGTAGGTGTCGGGATCGGGATGGAAGCCGCTGGCGATGGCGATGCCCCGCGAGTAGTCGGCCGCGTCCGAGCGGGCCGTGGAGCCGCAGATGACCTCGCTGTTCGTGCGCACGTAGCTGCCGAGGGCGGGGGAGAGGCGGGGGAGCTTTCCCTCGTCCCGGCACTTGAGGAGGAGGTTGACCGTGCCCAGGGCCCCGGCCGACAGCACCACGTTGCGGGCCCGGAGGGTCCGCCGCCCCGGGAGGAGCCTGGCGGTGGAGCGCTTCGTGTGGACCAGCCAGCCGCCCTGGCCGTCCTCCTCAATCCCCGTCACCAGGGTCTCGGGACGGACCTCCGCCCCCAGCTTCTCGGCGAACCAGAGGTAGTTCTTGTCGAGCGTGTTCTTGGCACCGGGCCGGCAGCCCACCATGCAGCCGCCGCAGTAGGTGCAGGTGGAGCGCTCCGGCCCCTCGCCGCCGAAGAAGGGGTCGCCCACGGCCTGCCCCGGCTTGTCGCCGAAGAGGACGGCGACCTGGGTCCGGCCGAAGGTGTCCTCCTTGCCCAGGCTCCTGGCGAACTCGTGGAGGGCGCGGTCGCCTTCCCAGAGGTGGGGATTGGGAGTGACCCCGAGGATCCGCTTCGCCGTCTCGTAGTGCGGGGCGAGCGCCCGCTTCCAATCGATCCCCTTCGGCCAGGTGCCGCGCTGGAAGGCCTCGTCCTTCGGCTCCAGCAGCGTGTTGGCGTAGACCAGGGAGCCGCCGCCCACCCCGGCGCCCGAGAGCACCAGCACGTCCCGCAGGAGGGTCAAGCGCTGGATGCCGTAGCAGAAGAGGGCGGGCAGCCAGAGGAACTTCCGCACGTCCCAGTTCGTCTTCGGGAAGTCCTGCGGGCGCCAACGCTTCCCGGCTTCCAGGACCAGCACCTTGTAGCCCTTCTCGGCGAGCCGCAGGGCCGAGACGCTGCCGCCGAAGCCGGAGCCGATGATCAGGTAATCATAGGGAGAATCTGCCATGGGGTCTCTTCCTTGCCGCTACGAGACGTAGTTTACGTCAAGTCGCGGCAAAGAGGCCAGGGAGCAGGGACCTGGGGATACTATGGCGGCTTCTGAGGTCCTCGAACGACCTCTGGAGGAGAATGCCATGGACAGGATTTCCCGGGCTTTGTGCATCGCGGCGCTCAGCGCCTTGGTCTACGGGGCGGCCCAAGCTCAAGAGGTGACGGAGGAGTCGGGGACCAACCGGCGCGGGGGCGACTACACCTCGTTCGAGGTGCGCGACCTGCGCGAGTGCAAGCGGGCCTGCGAGCGGGACGACCGCTGTCAGGCCTACACCTACTACGAGATCAAGACGACCTGCTACCTGAAAGACCGGGTGCCGAAGGCCGAGGGGGAGCGCTATCAGACCTCCGGCGTCAAGCAGGGGAGACGGGGTGACGGCGGTGACGGCGGGTATCCTGGGAACAATGGCGGCGGCGGACCGTCCGAGGAGCGGGGCGTCGACTACCCCGGCGGCGATTACACGAGCTTCCGTACACGCAGCCTGGACGAGTGCAAGTCCACGTGCCGCCGGGACCGGAAGTGCGACGGTTACTCCTACTATCTGGACGACGGCATCTGCTACCTGAAGGACCGGATCGGCGGCGGCAAGCGGAACAACGGTACGGTCTCCGGCACCAAGGGCGGCGGGTCGGGCCCGGGGGGCTCCGGCAGGCTGACGGAGGAGGAAGGGCAGGACTACCGCGGCGGCGACTACGACAACTTCCGCGCCCGCGACCTCGCCGCCTGCCAGGACGAGTGCCGCCGCGAGCGCCGGTGCGTCGCGTACACGTTCTATTTCCGGACCGGCGCCTGCTATCTGAAGGACCGGCTGGGCAACCTGGAGCGCAACAAGGACACGGTCACCGGCCGGAAGCGCCGCTGAGGGCAGAGCATGTAGAATCCAGACCATGCGCGAGGCCGGCGCACGTTTCCGGGAGTCTTTAGAGGCGAAATGCCGCTGGACAAGTCGACCCTCCTCAAGAAGAGCATCGCCAAGGCGATCCAGTCCCCGGGCAACCTGGTCACCGGCGCGGTGAGTCTGGCCGCCTCGGCCGTGCTGTGGAATCCCTTGCCCCTGATCCTCTGGGGGCTGGGTGCCACCGGCTGGGTGAGCCTGGCGGCGACGGGAGACCGGTACATCAAGCAGATCGAGGAGGAGGAGCGGCGGCAGAGAGAGCTCAAGGCGGAGCAGGGGCGCGATGCCCTGCGGCAGCGGGTCGAGGTCATGCTGGCGGAGAACCCGGTCTCCGGCTGGACCCGTGCCGGCCTCCTGCCGGACTACATCGGCGTCTACCGGCGGCTGGCCGAGATCCGCGGCCGGGTGACCAAGGTCCTCCTCGACCGCAACGACCTCGACGCCGTCACCAAGTCGGGGATCCTCGAGCAGCTCGGCTACATGCTCACGGCCTACCTCAACTTCGTTCGCGAGCGGATCGCCTATCTGCAGATCGTGGCCAACATCCGCCCCGGCGCCGACAGCGGGGCCCAGGAGGAGCCGCCGCCCCCGCCGCCGCTCGGCCGGCGCGATCCGCGCCTCCAGGCCGTGCGGCCCCAGCCGCGCGCGGCACCCCTGCCCAGCGTCGAGAGGCGGCTGGCCGAGGTGGACGGCAAGATCCAGGCTCTCAAGGAGCTGGCGGACCGGGAGCCGGCGACCGCGCGCACCCGCCAGTGGCACATCACCATTCTGGAGAAGCAGCGCGACCTGCTGCTGGAGTGCCAGAAGCGCGACCAGCTCGTCGTCGCGCAACTCGGCGCCTTTTCCGACGTATTTGAGGTGATCCTCGGCCGGGTCAGCGCTTCGCAGTTCAGCGCCACCGAGGTCGCCAGCTACATGGGCTCGGTGGTGGAGCAGATCGTGGAGACGGAGCGGTTCGTCGACTCGCTGCGGCCGGCCATGGACGGGCTCATCGGCGGCATGGACCCCAGTCTAACCCGCTGGCCCGCTTCGACTTGATCGTTGACAGCCGAAGGAGGCGCCTGTTAGGTTGATCCCGACGGCAGTTGATCCGGAACCACACAACCCTCAACGGATTCCCTGGCTTTCCGCGGCTCGCCGCGCGAAGCCGAAGGAGAAGAGAAAATGAAGCTCACCCCCCTGGGGAAGGCGATCATCCTGGTGGCCTTGCTGGTCGCAGCGTTCTTCGCCGTCCGCCGGTTCGCTCCCGACCTCAAGCTCTGGGCCACCGGAGACAAGAGCGGATCGAGCGCCGATGCCAAGAGCGAGACCGTGGAAAAGGGCGATTTCGACGCCCTCGGCGACGCTCCGTCCGATCCGGAGCGCGGTAGGGGCTCGGAGGGCGTCACGCCGGTGAGCAGCCTGGGCGGCGGCGGCAAGCTCAACCGCCCGCTGGTGGTGGCCATCAACACCTGGGCCGGCCACGCGCCCGGCATCGTCTACAACCGGGGCCTCGACCCCAACGCCAGCTCCCTCTACACGAAGAAGTACGGGCTGGACGTGAAGTTCGTGCTCCTGGAAGACCCGGCGACCAAGCTGGCGGCGTTCCGCAAGGGTGAAGTGGACATCATGTGGAACACGGTCGACAACTGGGCGCGCGAGGCCTCGATCCTCGCCGAGCAGGGGCAGAAGGCCAAGTCGATCCTCATGCAGGACTGGTCCCGGGGCGGCGACGGCATCGTCTCGCTGTCGTCGATCAAGTCGGTCGAGGATCTGAAGGGGCACAAGATCGCCTGCACCCAGTTCACCCCCTCGCACTTCCTGCTCCTCTACCTGCTCGCCCAGTCCGGCCTCTCGCCGACCGACCGCGCGGCGGTCGAGCAGAGCATCATCTTCTTCACGGACGCGCCGGCGGCCGCGGCCGCGTTCAAGGCCCGGCAGGTCGACGCCGCCGTGACCTGGGAGCCGGACCTCTCGTCCGCCGTGGAGGCGCGCGGCGACGAGGCCCACATCCTGGTGTCGACCAGCGCGGCCACCAACATCATCGCCGACACCCTGGTGGCGCGGCAGGACCTCATCGACGGCTCCCCCGAGACCGTGCGCGACTTCGTCCACGGCTGGCTCGAGGGGATCGACATGATCAAGGACGATCCGGACGGCTCCTATGCCGTCGTCGCCAAGGCGCTGAAGCTCGACTCCGACACCGTCTCCGGCATGCTCTCGGGCCTGAAGCTCACGCCCTACGCCGACAACGCCCAGTTCTACGGCCTGTCGGGCGGCCGGGCTCACTACGAGGCCCTGTTCGACACCGCCTTCGTCATCTGGCGCAAGAAGGGGCTGGTGACCCGGCCGGTCGACGCCAAGGATTGGGCCGACGCCCGCTTCCTGCAGGCCCTGGCCGCCGACTACCCCGGGCAGAAGGTGGAGGAGCCGCAGATCGCGGCCAAGGCCCCTTCGTCGCAGGACCGGGCGATCATCAACAAGCAGATCCAGATCCACTTCACCCCGGGCTCCGACGAGATCATGGCCGGCTCGTTCCTGGTCCTCGACACCCTGGGGGAGACCATGACCTCCTTCGGCAACACCTACCTGCGAGTCGAGGGGAACACCGACGCGACCGGCTCGCCCACGGGCAACATGACGCTCTCCGAGAGGCGGGCCCTGGCGGTCAAGAACTACATCCTGCAGAGCTTCCCCAACATCGAGGCGCCACGCTTCCAGACCATCGGCCGCGGCTCGGCGAACCCGGTGGCCGACAACGCCACGGAGGCGGGGCGCCAGTTGAACCGCCGGACCGACATCAAGGTGGTCCTGGCGACTCAATAGGAGAATCCAGGCAGCCGCCCGGAGCTCCTCCGGGCGGCATCGCCTGCCAATCGACCATGGCAAGAAGAAAGTCCAGCCTGTTCGCCCTGCGCCAGCCGCTGCCGCGGACGACCGCGACGGCGCTGGGGCTCCTGGCCCCCATCCTCGTGATCGCCGGCTGGTGCGTGCTGACCTACGGCCGCCTCGCGCCGCCCGACTTCCTGCCGTCGCCCACCGAGACCCTGCGCGGCACCCTGCAGCTCTTCCTCCAGTACGACCTCTGGGGATCGATCCTGATCTCGTCCCGGCGCATCCTCTTCGCCTTCCTCCTCGCTTCGGCGCTGGCGCTGCCGCTGGGCGTTCTGATGGGGGCGTTCGAGCCGGTCAACCGGTTCTTCGAGCCGATCATGTCGCCCCTGCGCTACATGCCGATCTCGGCCTTCATCCCGCTCCTCATCCTCTGGTTCGGGATCTATGAGAAGCAGAAGATCGCCTTCCTCTTCCTGGGGGTGTTCGTCTACCTGCTGCCGGTCGTGGTGACGGCGGTCCGCGTGGTGCCCGAGGAGCTGGTGCAGACCTCGCTCACCCTGGGCGCTTCCCGCTGGCAGGTGATCCGCACGGTCCTCGTGCCGGCGGCCCTGCCCGAGATCTTCGACTCCTTCCGGGTGATGAACGCCATCGCCTGGACCTACGTCATCCTGGCCGAGGCGGTGAATCCGGAGCACGGGCTGGGCTACATGGTGGAGCTCGCGCGCACCCACCAGAAAGCCTCCTGGTCGTTCGCCGGCCTGCTGGTGATCGGCGGCATCGGTCTCCTCACCGACGCCTTCATCCGCCTGCTCAGCAGCCTCTTCTTCCGCTGGAGGGAAGCGACATGAGCGAACAGGAAGCGCCCGCGGTCGCGCCCGCTTCGGGCGAGCCGGGCACCGTCGCCGTCACCGTTTCCACCAAGGGCGCGCAGGACGCCAGCTACCGCCATGAGCCGGCGGCGGGGACGCCCAAGCTCAGGGTGTCGGGCCTTCACATCTCCTATATCGACCGCCGGGGGCTGGCCACCGAGGCGGTGCGGGACGTCTCCTTCGACATCGCCGACAAGCCCGAAGTGGGGGAGATCGTCGTCTTTCTCGGCCCCTCGGGCTGCGGCAAGTCGACGATCCTGAAGGCCGTCGCGGGCCTGCTGCCGCCCACCCAGGGGGAGATCCTGATGGAGGGCAAGCCGGTCGAGGACGTCGGCCGCGACCGCGGCATGGTGTTCCAGGCCTACACCTCCTTCGGCTGGCTCACCGTGCGGGAGAACCTGGAGTATGGCCTGCGCCTCCAGGGCGTACCCAAGGCGGAGCGCCGGGAGCGCTCGGACAAATACCTCCGGCTGATCGGGCTGGCCGAGTTCGCCGACCGCTATCCCAAGGACCTGTCCGGCGGCATGAAGCAGCGGGTGGCGATCGCCCGCACCCTGATGAACCAGCCCAAGATCGTGCTCATGGACGAGCCCTTCGGGGCCCTCGACCCGCAGACCCGCTGGGGGATGCAGAGCCTCCTCCTGGACGTCTCGCGCACCGAGGACAACACCATCCTCTTCGTCACCCACGACGTCTCCGAGGCGGTCTACCTGGCCGACACGATCTACGTCCTCTCCTCCCGGCCGGCGCGCATCCTGCACAAGGTCGACGTGCCCTACTTCGCCGTCCGCGACGTGGCGCTCAAGTCCGCGCCCGAGTTCCGGGCCGTCGAGAAGCAGCTCCTCGACCTCCTCCATTCCGCGCCAGAGCCGAAGACAGCGTGAGCCGGCGGTCCAGGGGGGCAGCTCGCTTCGGCGGCCGGCTCCTCCTGCCAGTCTCCCTGGTCCTCCTCTTGGCCGGCGCGCTCCTCCAGATCCTCGCCGGCTACTCCCATCCGGACCTCTCGGGGCACGCCTGGGGCACCGACGACGCCTACATCTCCTACCGCTACGCCCATAACCTGGCGGTGGGCAACGGGCTCGTCTTCAACCCCGGCGAGCGGGTCGAGGGCTTCTCGAACCTGCTCTACGTGCTACTCCTGACCCCCGCCGAGGCGCTCGCGGGCCGGGACGGCATCTACGCCGTCTCCACCGGCCTCAACCTGCTCTTTGCGGCGGCCGCGCTGGCGCTGCTCTACGGCTTCGCCCGGCCGCGGCTGGGGGACCGGGCAGCGGGAGCGCTGGCCGTCCTGTTCGCCCTCTGCCCGTCGCTCTGGGCCGCCATCGCCTCGGGGCTCGAGACGCCGCTCGTCCTCCTGATCCAGATCGCCACCTGGATCCTGGCCGAACGGGTGGTGGAGGAGAAGGCGGGCCGGCGGGCCGTTCTCGGACTGTGCGCCCTCGCGGCCCTCTCCGTCCTCGCCCGCGCGGATGGCTTCGTGACACCCTTGCTGGCCGCGGGCTTCCTCGGGCTGCGGGGACGCTGGCGGTCCAGCGCCGCCGTCGTGGCGGCGACCCTGGCCGTCTTCGGCGCGCTGAGCGCCCTGCGGCTCTCGTACTACGGCTGGCCCCTTCCCAACACCTACTACGTCAAGGTCGCCGGCTCGCTGCCGCAGCGCTTGGAGAGCGGCTGGCTGCAGCTCGTCTCGGCCGTCCTCGCCACCGGGCTGCTCTTCTATCTGGCGATCTTCGGCCTCGCCGCCGCCCGGGGCTTGAAGGGGCTCTCTTTCCGGCAGTCCGATCCGCTCCCCGCCCTGCCGTTTCCCGTGGTCTTCGCCGCGGGCTGGCTGGTCTACTTCGTCTACGTCGGCGGCGATGTCTTCTACGACCGGTTCCTGCTGTTCCTTTTCCCCATGGGGACGTACCTACTCCTCCAGCAGATGGAGGAGGTCCGGCGTCCGCGCCTGGTGTGGGTCCTCCTGGCGCTGGTCCTGGTCCTTCAGCTCGTCCCCCTGGGGACCGACCCGCGCTACTCCTACAGCACCGCGAAGTACGACCGCTGGGTGCTCCTGGGCCGGTACCTCGGCGAGAAGCATCCGGGTGCCCTCCTCGCCATCGACAGCGCGGGCAAGGTGCCCTACTTCTCGGGCCTGCGCACCATCGACATGCTGGGGTTGGCGGACGCCCACATCGCCCACGTGAAGGGGGAGGAGCACGGCTACTTCCGTGTCGGCCACGCCAAGTCGGACCTCGGCTACGTCCTCTCCCGCCGGCCGGACCTGATCGCGAACTGGCTGGGGAGTAGCTGGTCCCCGCTTCCGGGGCCCGTGCCGGAGGGCATCGCCGGTGCCGGCTACCGGCTGATCTACCTCGTCAACAGCGACGCCGAGTCCAAGCCGCGGAACCTCCGCGACGTGCGCGGCGCCAGCGCCGTCGAGGTCCGGCGGCTGTACCTGGAGGGCTACCGCTACGGCGTGTTCGAGTCGCAGAGGCGGGGAGGCGCCCCGCCCCTGCCATCCGGTCCTTAGAAGTTTCCTTCGTCCGCCGACGGCCCGTACACGCTCGGCACGGGGATATCGTTCAGGCGCAGGTACACGGTGAGCTGGCCGCGGTGATGGATGACGTGGTTCATCACCATGGCGCGCAGGACGGCGATCTTCGGCATGGTGAAGATCACGTGGTCGCCTTTGCGGAGAGTCCAGGGTTTCATGAGCTCCTCGTCGCTGACGCCGAGGAGAGCCTCGCGGGACTTGGCAACGTTTTCGTCGAACAGGGCCACGATCTGCGCGGACTCGCTCAGGATCGTGGGGACATAAGGGCCGGTCCCAAAGTCGAGCTCGTCCGTCTGGACGGTCATGCTGCCCCACCCGGGCAACTCGGCCAAGTGGGTGGCCAGATAGCCCAGGGTCATGGACTTGGGGTGGGGCTGCCAGGAGAGGTTGGCGGTCGGCACCCGCTCGAGGGCGCGCCGGGTGGTCTTCATCTCCTGGTCGAACTCGGGCAACAGGGCTTGGCTCAGGCTCATTCGTTTCCTCCGGAAAAATCGTTTACGGTTTGGCGGCGTCCTCGAAGAGCCCGGGTTGATCGGCCGGACCGGCGTAGAGGAGGCGGCCGCCGGGCAGGACGCGGGCGTTCGGATCCAACTCGTGCGGATCGGCGCGTCCCGGGCTCAATATATGCAATACATGGATGCCCCGTACAACGAGGGCGTCGGAGATGAGCCGGCGATGGCAGCGCCAGGGGACGGCCTCGGCGCGTTGCCGGCCAACAGTGAGAGGAGGTCTTCGATGGGACGGGTGGAGTGGCCGATGGTGAAGACGGGCGGCACCCGATTACTATATCCCCTGAGGGCCCTCCGGTCCTTGAAGTGGAAGAAAACACGAGAGTTCGAGGTTCAGGAGAGGGGAGCCAGAGGTTTGTTGCTGCGAGTCATCACCTACAACATCCATCGTGCCATCGGTGTGGACCGGCGATTCCGTCCCGAAAGAATCGCCGACATCCTCCGCCACTACGACGCGGACATCGTGACCCTCCAGGAAGTGGACGAGGGCGCGCCCCGTTCCCGCGAGCTGAACCTCGCCAAGGAGCTGGCCGAGGCGGCCGGTTATCCGAACTACGCGCTGGGCCACAACGTCAGCCTGAAGAAGGGCTATTACGGCAACGCCACCCTGAGCCGGTTCCCCATCCTGCGCGAGCGGAACATCGACCTGTCCATCGCCGAGAGCTGGATCCGGCGGGGGTGCCAGCACACCACGCTGGAGCTGAACGGCAAGGGCGGCCGGCTGGAGGTCTTCAACCTCCATCTGGGTCTGTCGGCCCGCGAGCGGAAAAAGCAGATCGACCTGCTCAAGCGCTCCGCCGAGTTCAGCGGCGTCGCCCCCTCGACGCCCGTCCTGGTCGCCGGGGATTTCAACGACTGGCGCTCTCTGCTCCAGGGGGAGTTCACCAACGGCCTCGGCTTCGGCTGCGCCACGGAGCGCAAGCGCGGCCCCTACCGCTGCATCCCCACCTATCCCTCCTTCTCTCCCCAGGGCGGCCTCGACCGCATCTACCACCGGGGTCCCATGAAGCTCCTCTCGGTCCACTCGTGCCGGCTGCAGATGGCCCGGATGGCGAGCGACCATCTGCCGATCGTGGCAGAGTTTCAGGTAGCGTGAATCGCGCCTTCGGCGCGGAGCTTCCGGGCGCTCTGGGGTGGTGAGTCCACTCGAACAGGTTTATGCTTGGCGGGTTCCGCTAATCCGAAAACCGTCCTGTTTTCAGGGATTGAGAGAAGACCATGTCTCGTCCATCCGTCCTGGTCGTCGATCCCGAGGCCGCGCGCCGCAGGGAGATCTCCCATGGGCTGGCCGGCTTCGGGTATGAGGTCATCCCGGCCGTCGGCGCCGAGGAGGGCCGGCGCTATGCGGCGACCCTCGGCCCTGGGATCGTGGTGGCGCCGGTCTTCCTGGCGCGCGGCGAGGACGGCGCGCTCGCGGAGCGCTTCGCTTCCCCCGATCCCACGGCGCGGCAGACCCTGCTCCTCCTGGGCCAGACGGACGACGAGGGGCGCGATCTGCCGGAGGACGTGCTCTTCCTCAAGGCGGACGGCCTGCCGGCGGCAGACCTCGTGCGGCGCATCCATCTCGTTCTCTTGGGCCGGGAGATGGGCGTCGAGCCGGACACGGACCTCGAATCGCTGGTGGGCGACCTGGCGCTCCTGCCGTTCCTGGAGCTGCTGCGGGCCACCCACAAGGCGGGGTTGACGGGCCGGATCGTCTGCGCCGGCGGCGACGTGGCGCTGGAGAACGGCGAGGTGATCGCCGCCTCGGGAGGCCGGACCCGCGGGATCAAGGCGTTCCTTCGCTTGAGCCATCTCGACGCGGGCCCGTTCTGGATCCGTCTCCGGCAGGCGTCCGGGGTGGAGCGGGAGATCCGCCAGGAGCTGACGTCCCTGATCTTCCTGGCCCTCGAGGACCGCGTCCACGACGCTCCCGACCCGCGCGCCCGCGCCCGGGTCCAGCAGGGCCCCGCCTTCTTCGACACCCGCTTCACGCCGCGCCAGCAGGAGCTGCTGGCTCTGCTGCCGGGCTGCGTGACCGTCGGCCGCCTGCTCGACGCCATGCCGGCCACCGACGGCGAGATCCTGCGCGACCTGCTCGGCCTCCGGGAGCTGGGCATCGTCACCCTCGAGGAGCCGGAGGACCTCGTCCGCATCGTCACCGACTCCACGTCCGACCTGCCGGCCGAGACCGCGCGGGTCCACGGCGTCCACGTCGTGCCCGTGCTGGTGCTGTTCGGCGACCGGGTCTATCACGACGGGGTGGACCTCAAGGCCAAGGAGTTCTACGAGCTGCTGGAGAAGGGGCGGGTGCACCCGCGCACCAACCCCACGCCCACGGCCGACTTCCAGGACGTCTACCGCACGCTCGCCCCGCAGAAGGACGTCGTCTCCATCCACGTCTCCGAAAAGCTGTCGCAGACGGTGGTCCACGCCCGCGAGGCGGTGGAGCAGGGGCTGCCGCTCTATCAGGAGATGCGCGGCAAGGCCGACCGGGTGAACCTGCGGGTGGTGGACAGCCGCAGCGTCAGCCTGGGGCTCGGCATGATGGCCCTGTTCGCCTCGCGCCTGGCGCGCCGTGGCCTCGAGCCGGACGCCATCGTGGACCACCTGGAGGCGATGCGCGAGCGGGTGCACGTGCTCTTCGTGGTGGACACGCTGGAGTACCTGGCCCGCGGCGGCCGCATCGGCAAGGCGCGGGCGGTCATGGGCAACCTCCTGGGCATCAAGCCGATCCTCGGCGTGGTGGACGGCGAGGTCGTGCCCGTCGACCGGGTGCGCGGCGGCCGGGCGGCCCACCCGAAGCTGGTCGATCTCCTGCGCGGGAAGGTCGATCCCAAGCGGCCCGTGATGGCGGCCGTCGCCCACGCCAAGGCGCCCGTCTGGGCCGACCGCCTGCGGGGATTGCTGGAGAAGAGCTTCCAGGTGAAGGAAATCCTGATCGGCGAGATGGGGCCCGTGGTGGTCGCCAACGCCGGCCCGGGGACGGTCGGGGTGGCGCTGTTCCAGCCGACGGCGGAAGAGCTGGAGCTGATTGCCGCCGTGCAAGCCTGAACGGGCGGGGTGCCCGCGGCACGAGCCGCGGGCGGGGTCTCGGAGGCGGTCCTGGCCGCTACACGCAGTCCTTGATCCTTGCCGACCAGATCTGCTCGACGCCGTTGCGGCGGTCGGTCCACGACGCGTTGTAATAGCAGCGGAAGGACGTCAGGCCGTTGTAGTTGCCCCATATCGCGTTGGTGGAGGAGGCGGTGGTCACGGGGATCGTGGTCGCCCAGCTCACGCCGTCGTTGTAGGACGCCGAGTAGACGAGGTTGACGTTCTGGCGGCCGGGGCCGTTCGCGATATAGAAGACGATGGAGATGACGCCGGTCGAAGGGTCCACGACCATCCAGGGATTGAACTGGTCGTCGATGAAGGCGGAGCCGAAGATGAGCTGCTTCGGCTGGAAGGTCAGGCCGCCGTTGAGCGAGCGGGCGAACCAGATGCGGGTCTTGCACGTGGACGCCGCGTTGGTGCCGGGCTCGAAGGCGGGGGAGGTGCAGTTCACGTCGCCGGAGAGGTCGGTCCAGGCGACGTAGACGTTGTTCTTGAGCGCCGTCCGCCAGGCCGCGCCCGTGGTGTAGACGGGGACCCGGTGGGAGCCGCCGGCCGGGATGCCGATGTCGACGGAATCGAAGGTGTCGGCCGCCTGCACCGGCGCGCCATAGGAGACGCCGCCGTTGGCCGACTTGACGACGAAGATCTTGCGGTTTCCCGCGGTGGGCCAGTAGCCGAAGACGTCGCCGCTCAGGTTGGTGCGCACGTCGGCGCCCCGGGTGGAGCCGACCGACTCCGCCCCGCTCACCGGCAGCAGGGGCTGCCAGCCGGCTCCGGTGCGCCGCGTCATGTAGGCCTGGTTGCCGTTGTGCCAGATCACGTAGAGGTTGTTCACGAACGGCGAGCCGCCGCTCTTGTCCGACCACAGGCGGGGCCAGCCCACCTGGGCCTGGGAGCCCGAGAAGGTAGCCTCGGGCGTCCAGGTGAGGCCGAGGTCCAGCGATAAGTAGGCCCGGCCGCGGGACTGGGTGCCCGCGGCGTTGGTGCCGACGGTGGTCGTCCATGCCTTATGGTCGGTCGTCCAGTCGACGCTGGGACCGGACTGGGAGACGTCCGTGGAGACCAGCGGCAGCACCGACTCGTCCCAGTTCGCGCCCGCGTCCAGGGAACGGTACTGGATCTGGCGTCCGCTGCTCTCCTCCGAAGCCACCAGGAGCTGGTTCGGATCGCCCGGAAACATCCGGATGTCCGAGGTGTACCGCCTCAGGGCACCGGTCGGCGACACTTGAAAATTGGGGCCCACGACTCCCGCGGCCCAGATGGCCATGGCGGACGCCGCGGCCAGAAATACCGAAATCCCGGCGACTTTTCGCATCTCTCTCCTCCTCACTCGGTTGGGACAGCTCTACACTCAGGGATACGTAAAGGATCGGGAAGGGGGCCACGGCCCTTCCCATTCCCTCCGCCATCTGCTAGAAAGATCGAAATGTCAGACGGACCGAAGTACAGGCAGCGGGGCTACAAGGACTCGGAGCGCGAAGAGCGGCCGCGGTCCGGCTCCCAGGCCCCGCGAGAGAAGAAAGACGGCCCCAAAGGCCGCGGATTCGGCACGCCCTCGGAGTCGGTCTTCCGCTGCAACGCCTGTGGCGAGAAGCGCCTGATGATGCCGGACGAGCCCCTGCCCGTCGACGCCACCTGCCACAAATGCGGCGCCGACCTCCACACCTGCTCGAACTGCATCCACTTCGACACCGGGGTGCGCTGGGAGTGCCGCAAGCACGCCGAGATCCCCGCCCGGGTGGCCAAGAAGCGGGACCGCAACGAGTGCCCCCTCTACACCCCCAAGCTCGCCCAGGAGTTCGCCAAGGACAGCGACAAGCCCGCGCCGAGCGATGCCCGGTCGGCGTTCGACGCGCTGTTCAAGTTCTAGGAATCCGTCGGCAGAAGGCCAAGCAAGGACTGCAAAGACTTCAAAGACAACAAGGACGATAAGGTTCCCGACTCCTTGCTGTCTTTGGAGTCCTTGCAGTCTTCAGCCTAGCCCGCTCCGTTCCGCATCAACCTCCCGAAGAACCGCACGACCTCCCCATAGTTCTCCACCCCCACCCGCTCGTTCGTGCCGTGGATGCGGGCGAGGTCCGGCTCCTTGATCCGGATCGGCATGAAGCGGTAGATGTTGCGGCTCAGGCGCACGTAGTGCTTGGTGTCCGTGCCGCCGGAGAGGAGGTTGGGGGAGACCACGGTGCCGGGGACGACCTCGCCGAGGGTCTTCTGGAGCAGCCGGAACGCCGGCCCGCCGACGTCGGACTCCGGGGAGGGCTCGGTGTTCGAGGTGCCCGTCGGCGCCACCTTGATCGCCGGACCCACCGTCTCCCGGACGTGGCGCAGCACGCTCTCGATCGAGTCCCCCGGCAGGAGGCGGAAGTTGACCACGGCGCGGGCTCGGTGGGGGAGCACGTTCTCCTTGATCCCGCCCTGGAAGACCGTGGCCGCCGTGGTGGTGCGGATGCGCGCGTTGCCGGCGGGCGAGGCGGCGGACTGGCTTTCCACCAGCGGGGCGAAGAGCCACAGGTTGGCCAGCACCACCCGAGTGCCGAACGGCATCTCGGGCGCCAGAAATTCGAAGGAGCTCTTGGTGGCGCCGGCGATACGGGCCGGCAGCGGGTTGTCCTCCAGCTTCCGGACGGCCGCGGCCAGCTCGCCGATGGCGCTGTGCGGCGGCGGCAGGGACGAGTGGCCCCCCGGCGCCTCGGCCACCAGCTCGACGCTCAGGTAGCCCTTCTCGGCCGTGCTGATCATGGCGGCGGGCTGCTCCAAGCCGGCCACCATCTCCTCGGCGATCACGCCACCCTCGTCGAGGATGAATTCCGGCCGCACGCCCCGTCCCTCGAGGAGCTTGGCGATCGCCGCCGCGCCCCTACGGCCGCCGACCTCCTCGTCGTGGCCGAAGGCGAAATTGACGGTGCGCTCCGGCTGGAACCCCTCGCCGAGCAACGCCTCGGCCGCCTCCAGGATCGCCAGCACGCCGACCTTGTCGTCCAGCGCTCCCCGGCCCCAGATCCAGCCGCCTTCGATCTGCCCCGAGAACGCGGGGTGGGTCCAGTCCTTCTCCGTCCCCGGCTCGACCGGCACCACGTCCTGGTGGGACATCAGGAGGATGGGCGGCAGGGAAGGATTCTTGCCCGGCCACGTATAGAGCAGGCTGTAATCCGCCACCACCTCGCGGGTCAGCGCGGCGTGGACCCGGGGGAAGCTCTGAACCAGGTACTCATGCAGGCCTCGGAAGGCTGCAGCGTCGACGTTCCGGCCGTCCTCATGCGAGATGGTGGGGAAGAGCAGGGCCCCCGCGAGCCGCCCGGCCGCGGCGTTGGCATCGACCGCGAAATCCTTCACCGGCGCGGTCTGGAGCTGGCGGGACCTCACCGTCGCCGCCCGGACGCAGAGGACGGCGAGCAAGATCAGCAGAACGAGACCGAGGATGGCGAGGACTTTCTTCACGCCAGCTCCGCCGTCGGCAAAAACCGCGGCGCCTTGCGCACCTTCGACGCCTGCTCGAACGCGTAGGCCAGGCTGATCAGCTTCGGCTCGCTCCACGGCCCGCCCATGAACGAGATCCCCACCGGCAGCCCATAGGAGTACCCTGCCGGCACGGTGATACTGGGGTAGCCGGAGACCGCGGGCAGGTTCGAGCTGCCGCCGGTCCCTGAATCGCCGTTGACGAGGTCGATCAGCCAGGCGGGCCCGCCGCTCGGCGCCACCAGGGCATCCAGCTTGTGCGTGGCGAGCGCCAGGTCGAGCCCTTCCTTGCGGGCGAGCTGCCGGCTCATCGCCAGGGCCTTCTTGTACGCGGCCTCGGTGAGCGGCCCCTTGGCCTCGGCCTTCAGGAAGGTCTCCTGGCCGAAGTACGGCATCACCCGGTCGCGGTTGCGCTCGTTGAACTCGATCGCCTCCTTGAGCGAATGGATCGGCGCGTCCGGTCCGAGATCGGCCAGATAACGGTTGAGATCCGCCTTGAACTCGTAGAGCAACACCTCGAACTCGTGCTCGCCCACGTCGCCATTGGGTGCGACCTTGACCGGGTCCACGACCGTGGCGCCCCGCTCCTTCAGCACCGCGATCGCCTCGTCGAGGACGCGGTTCGCCATCGGGTTGTTCTCCAGGGACCGAGGATGGAAGACGCCGATGCGCGCGCCCTTGAGCCCGTCCGCGTCGAGGATCTTGGCGAGGTCGCCGAGCGTCGCGCCGCGGCTCCTGTGGGTGGCCTCGTCGCGCTCGTCGACGCCCATCATGGCCTCCAGGACGATGGCGGCGTCGGCGACCGTGCGGCACATGGGGCCCGGCGTGTCCTGGCTGTGGGAGATGGGGATGATGCCCGACCGGCTCAGCAGGCCCACCGTGGGCTTGATGCCGACGATGCCGCACCGCGAGGCGGGGGAGACGATCGAGCCGTCCGTCTCCGTGCCCACGGCGCCGGCGCACAGGCTCGCCGCGGCGGCCGCGCCCGACCCCGAGCTGGAGCCCGAGGAGTTGCGGTCGAGCGCGTAGGGATTCCGCGTCTGCCCGCCCCGGCTGCTCCAGCCGCTGACCGAGCGGCTGGACCGGAAATTGGCCCACTCCGAGAGGTTCGTCTTGCCCAGGATCACGGCCCCCGCCGCCCGCAGCCGTTCGGCGACGAAGGCGTCCCGGGCGGGAATCGATCCCTCCAGCGCCAGCGAGCCGGCCGTGGTCATCATCCGGTCGGCCGTGGCGATGTTGTCCTTGATCAGGATGGGGATGCCGTGGAGCGGACCCCGCGGTCCCTTCGCCTTGAACTCGGCGTCGAGCGCGTCGGCGATGGCGTGGGCGTCCGGATTGACCTCGATCACCGCCCGCAGCTCCGGCCCCTTCCGGTTCAGCTCCTCGATACGGCCCAGGTATTTCTCGACCAATCCCACCGAGGTGTGCTCTCCCGAGCGGAGGCCGGCCTTGAGCTGCGAGATCGTCACCTCGTCGAGCTCGAACGGTGCGGGGGAGGAGGCCGGCCGGTCGACCACGGCTTCCGCCGTGCCGGGCAGGAGGGGGCCGCCCAGAGCCGCCAGAGCGCCGCCCGCCACGCCGGCCTTCATCAGATCCCTACGGCTGAACGAACCAGGGGCCAGACCTTTTTCAGTCGGTTTCGAGCTCACGGTGCCTCCTCGGCGGGTAAGAAGAACAAAGATTGAAGCGCTTCATTGTACGGTGCCGGCAGGTTCCGCGCGACCGTCAGTTAGGCGTTTCTCGGAGCGGACGGTTCGACCTGGCCTGTGCTGCTTCACCGATCGCGAGCGGTGTTCTTGCCCTGGTCTGTCTCCGTCTACCAGTCCGGCATGGACGGTTGGACCTGGTTCGGCGGACGGTTGACCTGCGAAGTGAGGGGGCTTCAGTGCAGGGCCACGCTTTTGACCTTGAGGGCCAACCGTCCACGCCGCAGGTCGGCCGGTTCGACCTGCGGGGCCAACCGTCCACTGGCCCCAGAGGACGGTTCAGCCCGGGGAACGACCGTCCCAAGACGGCCAATCGGGGTTCCATGGAGGTCGCTCAACCGTCCGTTTCTCGCAATTTCCATCGCACGGCGCAGGGCCAACCGTCCGCCCCGCGGGGCCAACCGTCCGACCTGGCTCACGCCTTCCGCGGTCGCGGATCCAGGAACGGCCGCAGGGGCTCCAGCGGAGTGGGCGAGAGCTCCACGAGCGTCTCCCGGATCTCGCAGAGCAGGCCGATGAAGGGGTCTCCGGTCGGGTCGGTCCGGAGGTCCACGCACGTGCGTTCGCCCAGGAAGCCGGGGAGCTCGTCACGGGAGGGGCCGCCGGGCAGGAGGACCGGGATCAGGGGGAATTGGCGCCGTAGGCCTTCCATCAGACAGAGGTGCGTCACCTGGGCCTGGTGGAGATCGAGCCCGGCGGGGCCCACGAAGACGACGCCGGAGCACGCGGTCTTCAACTCGGCCTCTCCTTCCACGACGCCGATGCCCTGACGCCGCAGTGCCTCCATGACTGGCAGGACGGATTCCTTGTCCTTGCAGTTGTAGCTGAAGAAGACGGTAAAGATCTCGTCCACCGGGAGTCTCCTCTTTCAGGAATACCCCATTTTACTCCGAAAAAGGTATCTCGGGAGATCTCTACTCTAAGGCACGATTCCCGGCCGGCCCCGAGGGGGCCGCGAATTCCCGCCTTGCGCCGCCGGCCCCCAACGCGGGAGAATGGCGGAGTCAGCTCCCCCAAAGCAGCCCGATGATCGACCTCCTGCCCCAACAACAGAAGACGCTCCCCCACAGCGAGGAGTCGGAGCGGGCGGTGCTGGGCGGCGTCCTGCTGGACCCGTCCATCCTGCCCACCATCTCGGGACGGCTGCGCGCCGAGGACTTCTACGGCGAGCGCCATCAGACCCTGTACCAGGTGATGCTCGACCTGCAGGAGGAGCAGGTGGAGATCGACCTGCGGACCCTGCAGGCCAAGCTGGAGCAGCGGGGACAGTTCGACGGCGTCGGCGGCGTCTCCTATCTGACCAGCCTCGACCTCGACCTGCCGGACATCGGTCGGATCGACAACTACGTCGAGATCATCAAGGAGCGCTCCGTCCGCCGCCGGCTGATCCGGATGTCGGGCGAGATCATCCGCAACTGCCTGGACGGCGGCCTGGAGGCGCAGGAGGCGCTCGGACGGGCGGAGCAGGCGATCCTGGGGCTGGGAGAGGAGGCGATCCAGCGCGGCTTCGCGCAGCTCGCCCACGTGCTCCACACCACCCTGGAGGAGCTGGAAGAGCGCCCCGGCACCATGCTCACCGGGGTGCCCACCGGCTTCATGGACTTCGACCGCGTCAGCCAGGGGCTCAATCGGGGGAACCTGATCATCATCGCCGGCCGACCCGGCATGGGCAAGACGAGCTTCGCCCTCAACGTCGCCCAGCACGTCACCATCCGCGAGCGCAAGACGGTGGGCGTCTTCTCCCTGGAGATGAGCCAGCAGGAGCTGGCGCTGCGCATCCTCTGCTCGGAGGCCGACATCTCCTTCTCCCGGCTGCGCTCGAACCGCGTCTCCCAGAAGGAGTGGACGCGGATCATCCAGACCGTGCGCACGATCGGCGACGCGCCGCTGTTCATCGACGACTCGCCGAACCCGAGCCTGCTGGAGATCGCCTCGAAAGCCCGCCGCCTGAAGGCGGAGCGCGGGCTCTCCGTGATCATCCTCGACTACCTCCAGCTCATGCAGGCAGGCGGGAAATACGAGAACCGCAACCTGGAGATCGCCGCCATCAGCCGTGGCCTGAAGCAGCTCGCCAAGGAGCTGGAGATCCCCGTCATCGCCCTGTCGCAGCTCTCCCGCCAGCCGGAACGGCGGGGCAGCGACCACCGGCCGCAGCTTTCGGATTTGCGCGAAAGCGGATGCCTGACTGGCGATACCTTGGTTACGCTTGCGGATTCAGGTGCTCGGATCCCAATCCGAGATCTTTCTGGCAGGACGGACTTGACTGTCTGGGCTTTGAACCCCGAGACGCTGAAGATCGAGTGCGCGGTGGTGTCCAAGGCCTTTTCAACAGGGATGAAACCGGTCTTCCGGTTGACGACGCGTCTGGGACGGACCCTTCGCGCCACGGCCAACCACAAGTTCCTGACGATTGATGGATGGAAGCGCCTGGACAAGCTCCAAATTGGACAGCATCTGGCTTTCCCGCGGCGGGTTCCTGCGACGACCGAGCAGACCCTTTCAAACTCGGAAGTGGCCTTGCTGGGGCATCTGATTGGGGATGGCTGTACCTTGCCGCGCCACGCCATTCAGTACACCACTCGCGAAGAGGATCTCGCACGAGAGGTCTCAGGGTTGGCCTCGGAAGTTTTCGGTGGAGAAATCGAGCCTCGGATTCAGCGGGAGAGGACCTGGTTCCAAGTCTATCTGTCCTCTACGCGGCATCATACCCACAACCGCAGGAGCGCGATCGCCGAGTGGCTCGATGCGCTCGGCATCTGGGGGCTTCGCTCCCATGAGAAGCACGTCCCATCAAAAATCTTCGAACAACCGGAACCCGTCATTGGCCGTTTCCTGCGGCATCTCTGGGCCACGGACGGATGTATACGGGTGCCCCGAAATGGACGTGGATATCCCGCGATCTACTACGCCACGAGCAGCCGCCGGTTGGCGGTGGATGTCCAGTCCCTCTTACTGAGGATGGGAATCCAGGCACGGCTCGAAGTCCATTCTCAGAAAGAGAAGGGGCGGGACCAATACCATGTGAGGGTCAGTGGAAGATCACAGGTTCTCCGGTTCGCCGATTCAGTGGGAGCTGTGGGAGAGTACAAGAGCGCTTCTCTCGAGGAAGCTCTGGCGTATGTCGCCTCGCGGCCGGAAAACACCAACCGTGATGTGATCCCGAGAGATGTCTGGTCCTTGCACGTCCGGCCGGCGATGGCAAAGAACGGCGTTACGCACCGCCGTCTGCATTCCGAAATCGGTACGGCTTACGCCGGCCTGACAATCTTCAAGCAGAACCTTAGCCGGGAACGGGCGTTGCGCGTCGCCTTGGCGGCCGGCGCGGAAGCCCTGCGGCTTCTTGCCGAGAGCGACATTTATTGGGACCAGATTGTCTCGGTGGAAGAGGACGGCGTGGAAGAGGTCTTTGATTTGACCGTCCCAGGTCCCCACAACTTTGTCGCTGACGACCTGTTTGTCCACAACTCGATCGAGCAGGACGCCGACATGGTGGCCTTCATCTACCGCGATGAGATCTACAACCCCACGGATGAGAACAAGGGCCTCGCGGAGCTGATCATCTCCAAGCACCGGAACGGTGAGACGGGCACCATCGAGCTCGTCTTCCTTGGCGAGACCACCAGCTTCCGGAACCTCGACCGGCATGGAACGGAACCGGGTGGCGCTCCCTTCTGAGGCCACGCCGCCGACCGAGGATGGGCCGGGGGTGGAGGATCTCGAAGCCGCTCTGCGCCCGGCGTGGGTGGACGTGGACCTCGCGGCCCTGGAGCACAACCTCGGACGCATCCGCCAGCGGCTCGGCAGCGCCGTCGCCCTCGCGGTGGTGAAGGCGGACGCCTACGGCCATGGCGCCGTCGGGGTCTCCCGGGCCCTCGAGGCCGCGGGGGTCGACTGGCTCGGCGTCGCCCTGCTCGAGGAGGGCGCCGAGATCCGCCGCGCCGGCGTCGAGGTGCCGATCCTGGTGCTCGGCACGGCCCGGCCGTCGAAGATCGCCCTCTACCGCCGCTACCGGCTCACCCCCACCGTCTCCTCGCTGGCCGAGCTGGCGCTCTGGCGCGACTGGACGGCCGGGCAGACCGAGGCGCAGCCCATCCACCTCAAGGTGGACACGGGGATGGGACGTCTCGGAGTGGGGATGGACGAGGTGCCTCACGCCCTGGAGGTCTTGCGCGCCAATCCGGGGCTGCGGCTGGCTGGCCTGCTCTCCCACTTCGGCGACGCGGACGACCTGGCGAGCCCGCGCAACGCCGCCCAGGAGGCCAACTTCGCCGCCGTGCTCGCCCTGCTGACCGTGGAGGAGCGGGGACGGACGCTGATCCACATGGCCAACAGCGCCGCCGCCCTGCACCGCCCGGCCAGCCGCTTCTCCCTGGCGCGGCTGGGGATCGCGGTCTACGGCCTCGATCCCGCCGAGCAGCCGGACCAGCCGCCGGCGGACCTGCGGCCGGTGATGTCGGTGCGGGCGCGCATCGTCCAGCTCCGCGAGGTGCCGGCCGGCACGGCGGTCTCCTACGGCGGCCGGACGGTGACCCGGCGGCGGAGCCGCATCGCCGTCGTTCCCGTGGGCTATGCTGACGGCTACGCTTGGCGGCTGACGGGCAAGGCGGAGGCCCTGGTGCGGGGGCGCCGGGTGCCGGTCGCCGGTTCGGTTACGATGGACATGACCCTGCTCGATGTCACGGACGCCGGGGCCGAGCTGGGGGACGAGGTGGTGTTGCTCGGGCGTCAGGGCGGCGAGGAGATCACGGCGGCGGAGCTGGCGCGGCACGCCGGCACGATCTCCTGGGAGATCCTCTGCCACCTGGGCCTGCGCCTGCCGCGCCGATTCGTGCGGGAGGGGAGAGTGGAGGAGCTGATGTCTCGTTTTTCGCGGGAGGACTCGTGACGCTGCCGAACGCCGTGGAGCGCTATTTCGAGCAGATGGGGCGCTTCATGCAGATGATCGGCCGGGTCTTCGCCTGGACGCCGCGGCCGCCCTACGACTGGCGGGAGCTGTTCCGCCAGATGATCAAGGTCGGCGTGAGCTCCGTGCCGGTCGTGCTGCTCACCGCCCTGTTCACCGGCATGGTCCTGGCCCTCCAGACCTTCACGGTGCTGGAGCGCTTCAACGCCGAGAGCTTCGTGGGCTCGCTGGTCGCCCTGTCGATGGTGCGCGAGCTGTCGGCCGTGCTCACCGGCCTGATCGTCGCCGGCCGCGCCGGCTCGGCCATGGGCGCGGAGCTCGGCACCATGCGCGTCACCGAGCAGATCGACGCCCTGGAGGTGATGGCGACCGACCCCGTCCACTACCTGGTGGTGCCGCGGGTGTGGGCCTCGACGCTCATGATGCCGCTGCTGGTCGTCATGGCGAACGGCGTCGGCATCTTCGGCGGCTATCTGGTGTCGGTGGTGCTGATGGGCGCCAACCCCGTGGCCTACATCGATCGGACGTTCCAGTTCATGGACCTGAACGACCTCTTCTCGGGCCTGGTCAAGGCGGGGGCCTTCGGCTTCCTCCTCGCGGTTATCGGCTGCCAGCAGGGGTTCTATACGACGGGCGGCGCGGAAGGGGTGGGCCGTTCCACCACGGCGGCCGTGGTGGTGGCGTCGATCGCCATCCTGATCTCGGACTTTTTTCTCACCCGGCTGCTGTTCTGATGGCTGATCCGAAGATCCATCCGATGACGACCGATCCCAGGGGCAAGATCCATATTCACGACCTGCGCAAGTCGTTCGGCTCCAAGACGGTGCTGGACGGCGTGAGCATCGACATCGCCCAGGCCGAATCGCTGGTGGTGATCGGCGGCTCGGGCACGGGCAAGAGCGTGCTCTTGAAGCACATCATCGGGCTGCTCAAGCCGGACTCCGGCACGGTCGAGGTGGACGGCGTCGCCGTCGAGAAGCTCGGCAACCGGGAGATCACCGAGTTCCGGCGCAAGTTCGGCATGGCCTTCCAGGAGGGCGCTCTGTTCGACTCGATGACGGTCTGGCAGAACGTGGCCTTCCCCTTGCAGCGGTTGAAGAAAATGTCGCGCGGCGAGATCGGGGACCGGGTGGAGGAGTGCCTGACGATGGTGCGCCTGGAGGGGGTGGGGGACAAGCTCCCCTCCCAGCTCTCGGGAGGCATGCGCCGCCGGGTGGGTTTCGCCCGGGCGGTGGCCCATGAGCCGGAGATCCTGCTGTTCGACGAGCCGACGACCGGGCTCGATCCGGTCACCACGGCCCTGATCGACGAGGTGATCCTCGACCTGAACGACCGGCTCAAGACCACGACGGTCACCATCACGCACGACATGGAGAGCGCCTTTCGGATCGGCGACCGGATCGCCATGCTTCACCGGGGTAAGATCATCGCCGAGGCGCCGCCGGAGGAGTTCAAGCGCCTGGAAGAGCCCCGGGTCCAGCAGTTCATTCACGGCCGGGCGGAGGGTCCCCTTTCCGAGGATGCTCCCCCCAGGGAGTCCCAGAGGGGACCGCGTGGTTTGGAGACTTCATGAAATCATTGATCAAAGTCGGAGTCTTCGCGACTCTGTGCATCGTCATCCTGGCCGTCCTGATCTGGAAGATCGAGGACCTCAATCCTTTCGGCAACAAGGGACAGCGGGTCGACGCCGTCTTCAAGTCCGTCGCCGGCCTCGACGACAAGGCCGCGGTGCGGGTCGCGGGCGTGCGCGTCGGCCGGGTCGACGGCCTCGGCCTCGAGGGCAGCCACGCCCGCATCACCCTGGCCCTCGACAAGCCCCTGAACCTCACCGTCGGCACCACGGCGCGCATCGCCAACCTTGGCATGCTGGGGGAGAAGTACGTCGAGCTGGTCCCCGGTCCGCCGGACGCTCCGCCCCTGCCGCCGAACAGCGTGCTCGCGGGCACGACGCCTCCGGGCTTCGACGAGGCGATGGAGAAGATCAACAGCATCGGCGCCTCGATCCAGCAGTTGACCGGCTCGATGTCCGGCGGAGACGTCGGGGGAAACATCAACCGCCTGGTCACCGACATCCAGCTCACCAGCGCCGAGATCCGCGCGCTGGTGGCCGAGAACCGCGCCAACGTCGCCTCGACCGTGCGCAACTTCGACCAGATGAGCGCCGTCCTCGCCCGTGAGCTGCCGCGCCTGTCCGAGCAGATCAGCCGCACCCTCGACCAGATCTCGATGGTGGTCCAGGAGAACCGCGGCGACCTGAAGGGCAGCATGGGGAACATCCGCGAGCTGACGGAGAAGCTCCAGACCTCGGCCGACAACCTGAACCAGATCTCCGGCAAGATCGCCAGCGGCGAGGGGACGATCGGCAAGCTGGTCAACGACGAGAAGGCCTACAACGACGTCCTCTCCACCCTCGACAGCATCAAGGGCGGGGTCCAGAGCCTGACCGGCACCCTCGGGGCGGTGAACAAGCTCAAGATCGACCTCGACCTGCAGAGCTATTACCTAGCGGACAACGAGGAGTCGCTGAGCAGCTTCCGGCTGGACATCGACCCGCAGGACGGCAAGCGGCTCTACCGCGCCGGCGTCGTCAGCAGCCCCTTCGGCAAGCGGAAGGAGAAGACGCAGACCTTCACCGTCACCGGCACCGACGGCATCCCGCGGGTGACGACGGTCAACACGCTGACCGAGGAGAAGACCTACTCCGCGACGGGCCTCTTCGGCTACCGCGCGCCGGGGGACGCGCGCCTCTACGCCGGCATCATCGAGAACACCGGCGGCGCGCAGGTCGAGTACCCGCTGCCGGTGCTCGACAAGAAGCTCTGGGTCTCCTTCGAAGCCTTCGACTTCAGCCGTCCGAACGACCTCTCGCCGCACCTCAGGCTGCAGGGGCGCTACCAGTTCCACCCCAACCTCTACCTGGTCGGCGGCTACGACGACCCGCTGGAGAACAACTCCTTCTTCCTCGGCGGCGGCATCCGCTGGAACGACGAGAACATCAAGGTCCTGCTGGGGCTGGCGGGGGGGATTGGGAAGTAGGGGAGCGTTCTCAGGCGACCTGGTCGCGCCGAGTCACCACAAAAGAGACGCGAGCGCCGGCATGACCTAGCATCTCGATCAAGCTGTCGACACTAAAACGATCGATCTTGCCGCGCATCAGATCGCTGATTCGCGGCTGAGTCACTCCGAGAAGTCTGGCGGCTGCCGCCTGTGTGAGCTCCTGGGCTTCAATCAACTTGGTCAGCTCGATCATCAGGTCAGCTCGAATCTTAAGGTTCTCGGCCTCTTCCTCGCTGAACCCGAGATCGGTGAAGACGTTACCCGTCGAGCGTCGCAGTTCCCTCAGGACTTCCTCCGCCTCGACGAGCCGGCCGGCCTCCACATCGTCCTCGTCCGCCAAGAGCTGCCGGTAGGGAACACGGGCCTTGAGAGTCATGCCGGCAGGATACAACGACCACCCCAAGACGCAACTTGTTTCTGTGAGAGAGGTGTCTGGAAAGTGCTCCTCGAGTTGGGAGTCCCAATCGCCAGCCCGGAGGGCGCCAGACTTCTAGCCCAGGGCGTCAGCCCTGGGTCCGGGCGGCCATTAATCTTCAGGAGCCCCGTCAGGGGCGGCAGACTTCCTGGAAGAGTCTGCCGCCCCTGACGGGGCTCGGGTTCTCATCCTCCCGTCCCAGGGCTGACGCCCTGGGCTAGAAGTCTGGCGCCCTCCGGGCTCGGCAGAGGAACACGTTTCAGACACCCTCTGAGAAAGGCGAGCCCTGGACTCGCCTTTCACTCGGCTCAGCGCTTGAAGTACTGAATCCACGAAAACTGCGCCGTCAGCGGACTGGTGTAGCTGAAGGGACCGGTCCAGCTATCCACGCCAACGGCCGGCCAGAGGTTCACCATGATCTTTCCGGGGGTCGTGGGCAGCGGGCCGCGCCCGCCCGTTTCGGTGTGGACCAGGACGTCGTCCACGTACCACTTGATGGAGCCCGGCTCCCAGACGATCGCATAGTTGTGGGCTGCCAGCGAGGCGTCGAAGCCGAGCATGATGACCGTCTCGTGCCCGCCGACGCCGTTGGTGAAGTAGTTGGTCTGAAGTCTCGTCGTGTCCTTGCCCAGGATCTCGACGTCGATCTCATCCCAGGGAGTTCCGTTGTAGATGAAGAAGCCGGTAACCGTTCCCGAGCCCTTCACGGCCTTCATCCGCGTCTCGAACTTGCCATAGCCGTAGACGTCGCGGGTGGCGTATTCGCCGGAGGCGTAGGGCTTGCCCGAGCAGCCGGCCGTGCAGGTCGCGTTGTCGAGGGTCAGGGTCATGGCGCCGCCCGAGAAGTTGACGTGGTCCGCCCGCCAGCCGCAGTTGAACGGGCTGCCGTTCGCCCAGCCGTCCGATTTCCGCCAGCGGACGCTGTCGTACGCGTCCAGCGCGTCGAAGAAGGTGTCGCCGAGTGCGTGGGCGGTGCTCGGCAGGCCGAGAGCGAGAGTAGCGAGCAGGGCCGCGAGGCCGAGGCGACGGATGGGGGAAAAGTCTCTGGGGTGGAAATTCGAGAAGCTCATGCTGGACCTCCTGGGTTGGGCCGGAGTGACTCGTTCACTCCAGGAACTCAGGAAGAAAGCAGATTTCGTTCCAACCCTTCAATTTTCCTACAGCGCCGGCTCCATCGCCTCTAGATACCGAGCCCTTCGGGCTCTATTCTGCCGAGAGCCTCATCGGTCGCCAACTCGAGCTCCGCAAACTCAGTCTCTGTAAGGGTCCGAATTCTTGCCTCGAGAGCGGCTTTTGGAATGGCGCGCATCTGAAACGCGAGAGCCACCGAGTCTTCAGGAAGACCTTTCGGTGAAGCTGAAACCATCGCGGTTCCAGCCAGATCCGCTCGATTCAGGTTCGTAGTAAGTGGGATGACAAGGATTGACTGGAGAACCTTCGTCAAAGCATCGCTCTGCCAAATGATCACTGGGCGACGGCCAGTTTGCTCAAGCGGACGGTAGGAGCCAAGATTTGCCCACCAGACCTCGCCTCTTCTCAATGATGATCCTCGTCATCAAGCGCATCGGCCCACTCGGCGAGTCCCTGCTCGGCAAGGGGAAGATCCTCTGCGATTCCACCCTCCGCCAATCTGACGAGGTTCCACCGCCGCGGGTCCGGATGACGGACCAGGATCAGCGCCACTCTCTCTCCGGGTCGGAGTGATAAGGGCGTTTCCGGTTTGAGCAGACCTTCCTCGTAACGTGCTTCGATAACTCGCATAAGGAATATCGTAACATGGGCGCCTCGCCCTACAGCGCCGGCTCCAACCCTGTCAGCCGCTGGAACGCCTGGAGGTATCTCTCGAAGGTGCCCCGCACCACGTCCGCCGGCAGCTCGGGGGGCGGCGACTCCTTGTCCCAGCCGGTCTCGTCGAGCCAGTTGCGGACGAACTGCTTGTCGAAGGAGACGGGCTCCTGGCCGGGGCGCCAGTTGGCGATGTCCCAGTAGCGGGAGGAGTCGGGGGTCAGGACCTCGTCGATCAGCATGAGCTCGCCGATATTCAGGGCGTGCCCGAACTCGAACTTGGTGTCGGCCAGGATGAGGTTGCGGGCCGTGGCATGGTCCGCGCCCTCGCGGTAGAGGTCGAGGGTGAGGCCGCGCAGAGCCTCGGCGAGATCGGGGCCCAGGGCCGCGGCGACGGTGGCGAAGTCGACGTTCTCGTCGTGCCCCTGCTCGGCCTTGGTGGCCGGGGTGTAGATCGGCTGGGGGAGCTGGCTCGCCCGGTCGAGGCCGGGCGGCAGGGGGATGCCGCAGACGGTGCCGCCGCGCACGTACTCGCGGTAGCCGCTCCCCGCCAGGAACCCGCGCGCCACGCACTCGAAGGGCACCACCCGCGCCTTGCGGGCCAGGACGGCGCGCCCCCTCAGGACGTCCGCGTAGGGCTTCAGGGCGGCGGGGAAGTCCGCCGGGTCGGTCGCCAGCAGGTGGTTGGGGACGACGTGGGACAGGCGGCCGAACCAGAAGTTCGAGAGCTGGTTGAGGATCTTGCCCTTGCCCGGAATGCCCGGCCGCAGCACGTGGTCGTAGGCCGACAGGCGGTCGGTGGCCACGATCAGCAGCGCCTCGCCGAGGTCGTAGACGTCCCGCACCTTGCCTCGCCGCGGCGGCGGCAGCCCCGGCAGATCGCTTTGCCAGACGACCTCGTTCATAGGCTCTCCCTTCGGCTCTCCCGTCCCACCGAGACCCGCCCGATGGCATTCGCGGACTCCCGCTCGACCGCCATCATCAGCCGCTCGCCGTGGATCGGGCTGAGGGTGGCGGGGTCGAACAGGGCCGCGTCCACGATCTCATAGACGGCCAGGTTTTCGAGCCCCTTGAGGTGGGCCATGCCCAGCTTGCGGATGCCCACGGGGAGCTTGGCGCCGTCTTCCTCGAGGTCGAGGACGACGTAGCTCCGGTCGCCGTCGCTGCCGAGGCGGAGCTGGCCGCCGTTGAGCTCGATGTCGAGCTGGGCTATGAAGGGGCCGGTCGCCACCATGCCGTTGTTGTGCAGGGTGCCGTTGCGGTTGAGGTAGGCGTAGAAGGTGCGCGCCTCCTCTTTCTTGTCGACGACGTCGACGTTCTTGTCCGCCAGCGGGGCGAAGAAGCGCTGCACCGCGGTCTCGGGGTAGCCCTGGTTGATGAGCATGGTCTTGACCTCGTCGATCTCCTGGGTCGCCTTGCCGGTGGTCAGGCGGGAGAGCTCGACCAGGCCCGGGCCGAAGAACTCGTAACGCTCCCCCTCGTCGGGCCGGCCGCCCATGGGGATCAGGCGGTAGGGGCCGAAGTTGAGGGCGATGCGCATGCCGCGGTCGAAGGGCAGGCCTTCCTGCACGGCCTCGACGTAGTAGCGCTGCAGGTGGACCGAGCAGAGCAGCAGGTTGGTGGCCTCGCGGCTGGAGTAGAAGGCGCCGTCGCCCAGGTATTTCTCGAGCTTGGCGCGGTGGGAGATGGCGAGGCGGTTGATGCGCCGCTGGAAGCGGAACATCGTCAGGAAGGCGTCGTCCTGGCTGCTGTTGCCGGCCCGGTGGAGCACCGAGAGGGTCTGCGAGAACTCGCTGATGTCGTAGATCATGCCGTAGCGCTCGACCCGCGGGTCGACCACCCAGGGCTCCATGAAGTCGAGCGGCCGGGTGGCGGAGGAGAGCACCAGGTCGCCGCCCGGGACGGCCCGCCCCGGCGGCAGCTCGCAGCCGACCATGAGGTCGCCTTTCATCTCGATCGGCACGATGAGCCGGCGCAGGCCGTGGAGCAGCTCGAACTCCTTGAGCTTGAGGAGGAGCCCCTCCCACACTTTCACCATGGCGGGGGACAGGAGACGACCGGGGTCGTACGACTTCAGCGTCGCGAGGTAGGAGACGTAGCCGGGGCGGTTGATGAGGTCGCGGGAGCCGTCGCGCGGATCGGTGCGCAGCAGGTGGGTGACGACGGCGCGCAGCGCGGGGTCGGCGGCGATCTGCCCGAAGTGCCAGCGCGCCAGCTCGTCGAGCCGCTTGCGCAGGTCGCGGCCGTCGATGCCCAGGGAGCCGTTGAAGTAGCTGCCGAGCTCGGCGAGGTCGCGGCCGATGTGGTCCTCGGTGAACAGCAGGACGTTGTCCCGCATGCGGTTGAGCAGCCGCGGGAAGAGCTCCTCCTCGATCTCCTCGGTGGCGCCGGCGACCCGCTGCACGAGGTCGTAGCTTATCGACAGGACGCGGTCGAGAAAGCGGTCGAGGATGCGGTATTTGATGGCATCGCCGTGGCGGCGGCCGATCTCGCTGTCCCGCCTCGCGATGCGCCGCGGCACATCCTTGAGGAGGCGCGCGATGTCGAGGGAGTGCTGGAGCCAGAACACCGCCGGGTACAGGCGGCCGTAGCTGGAGATGGTGGCGTTCTCGACGGCGCGGGAGAGGTGGGCGACGTAGCGCTCCCAGATCTGGGTGTGCGCCCTGGCGTCGTGGCTCTCGCGCCGCAGCCCCGCCACCTGCATGGCCTCCTCGGCCTCGAAGTGCTCGCGCAGGGTCGCGCGCAGCCCGAGCATTCCCGGCGAGAGCAGGAGCGGGAAGCCCTGGAGGGGCGTGACGCTCTCGTCCTCCAGGAAGATGAGGCGCGGCATGGGCACGACCCGCTCGAGGTCGGGCATGAGGAGCCGCAGCTCTTCCGGGTCGGAACGCAGGAAGTTGAAGGGACCCTGAAGCATCTGGAGAAAAGACATAGCGTTCATGCTCGTGCTCGCGGGACGGCCATTTCTCTCGTCTTGAAAAGGAGCGATTACGTATACCATACGCCCGGCGGAGCTAGCCATCTTTGGCGCCTGCTAAACTCTCGCCTGCACAAAACTGGAGTCTTGAAGGGGAGATATCTCATGGGGGCAATGGCATCGGTTCATGTCGTCACCGCGGAGCGGCCGGAGGGAGACCTCCTGGCGGCCGGGTGCTTCGAAGGGGAAGCTCCCGCGGTGGACGGCCTGGAGGAGGCGAGCCGGAAGGCCGTGCAGCGCCTGGCGGCGCGCGGCGGCTGGAAGGGCCGGGACGAGCAGGCGATGCAGACCGAGGCGGGGCCCGACGGCCCCGTGGTCTCCCTCTACGGCCTCGGCTCGCGGAAGGACTTCAGCTTTCAGAAGCTGTCGCGCTGGCTCGCCCGCGCGGCGGAGGATGCCCGGCAGGCCGGGACGCGCCGGCTGACCGTCGTCCTGCCCGCTCACGCCGAGACCTCGGGCCCGGCCGCCGGCCGCGTGCTGCGCACCCTGGCGCTCTCCGTCTACCGGTTCGACCGCTACCAGACCGACGCCGAGAAGGCCGGGCGCGTCGAGCGGCTCGCCGTGGTGCCACCGGCGGGCGAGGAGGCCGCGTTCCGCGACGCCCTGGCCTGGGTGGTGCCGGTGGCGGAGTCCGTGGCCTTCGCGCGCGACCTCGCCAACTCGCCGGCCAACGAGGCTTCCCCCACCTGGATGGAGGAGCGCGCCCGGGAGCTCGCCGAGGGCATGGGCCTGGACCTGACGGTGCTGGGCGCCGACGAGCTCAGGACCCGCGGGATGGGCGGCCTGCTGGCGGTGGGACAGGGCTCCGCCCACGAGCCGCGCCTGGTGCGCCTGCAGTGGGGCGACCGCGGCCCAAAGGTCGCCCTGGTGGGCAAGGGGGTCACCTTCGACACCGGCGGCATCTCGATCAAGCCCGCCGCCGACATGGACGAGATGAAGTACGACAAGGCCGGCGCCTGCGCCGTGCTGGGGATCGCCCGCGCCGTGGCGGCCCTGGAGCTGCCGGTGCGCCTCTCCGCCTACACGCCGCTGGCCGAGAACATGCTGAGCGACAAGGCCTACCGCCCGAGCGACATCGTGCGCTGCTACAACGGCAAGACGGTGGAGATCACCAACACCGACTGCGAGGGCCGCATGATCCTGGCCGACGCCCTGGCCTGGGCCGCCGAGGAGCGGCCGGACTCGATCGTCGAGCTCTCCACCCTGACGGGCGCCTGCATGGTGGCCCTGGGGCGCCACGCGGCGGGCCTCTTCACTCCCGACGACGGGCTGGCCGGCGAGCTTTGCGACGCCGCCGAGGAGGGCGGCGAGCGCCTCTGGCGGCTCCCCCTGTGCCCCGAATTCCTGGAGGAGATGAAGGGCGTTCATGCCGACCTCCGCAACTGCGCCGGCCGCTGGGGAGGCGCGAGCCTCGCCGCGGCGTTCCTGTCCCAGTTCATGGGCGACGTCAAGCGCTGGGCCCACCTCGACATCGCCGGCGTCGCCAACGTCAAGGCCGAGCACTATGGAGTCGGCGCCGGCGCCACCGGCTTCGGCGTCGCCTCGACCGTGAGCTGGCTCCGCCGGCTGGCCGGATAGGGACGGGAGGAGCTCCCGAATTGGCTCCGCTCCTCGAGGTACGGGATCTGGAGATCGCGTTTCCCGCTCCCGGCGGGTGGACGTCCGTGGTGCGCGGCGTCTCCCTGACGGTCGGGCGCGGCGAGATCGTCGGGCTGGTGGGCGAGTCCGGCTCGGGCAAGACGATGACGGCCCTCTCGGTGCTCGGGCTGGTGCCGCCGCCGGGACGGGTGACGGCCGGCAGGATCCTCCTGAATGGGCCCGAGAGGCCGGCGGACCTGCTGGCGCTGCCGCCGAAGGAGATGCGGAAGGTGCGGGGCGGCCGGATCGGCATGGTGTTCCAGGAGCCGGCGACGGCGTTCAACCCGGTCTACACGATCGGGTTCCAGATCGCCGAGGCGGTGCGGGCCCACCGCCCGATGCCGCGGCGGGCGGCGCTCGGCGAAGCGGCGCGCCTGCTGGGCCGGGTGGCGCTGGCGGATGCCGGGCGGCGTCTCGGCGACTACCCGCACCAGCTCTCGGGCGGCCAGCGCCAGCGGGCCATGATCGCCATGGCCCTGGCGGGCGAGCCGGAGCTGCTGCTGGCCGACGAGCCGACGACGGCCCTCGACGTGACGCTGCAGGCGCAGATCCTGGAGCTGCTGGAGGAGATCCGGCGGGACCTCGGCCTGGCGGTGCTGCTCATCACCCACGACATGGGGGTGGTGGCCGAGACCTGCGACCGCGTGGTGGTGATGCAGGACGGCCGGGTGGTGGAGGAGGCGGGGGTCGCGGAGCTGTTCCGCGCGCCGGCCCATCCCTACACCCGCGAGCTGATGGCGGCCGTGCCGCGGCTGGAAGGAGAAGGAAGGCTGGAAGGGGAAGGGACTTGACGGCCCTGCTGGCGGTCGAGGGGCTCCGCAAGGAGTATCCGGTACGGCGCGGCTTCCTCCTGCGCCAGCGCGGCACCGTCCATGCCCTGGCCGGCGTCGACCTCACGGTCGAGCGCGGCGAGTGCCTGGCGCTGGTGGGGGAGTCGGGCAGCGGCAAGACGACGCTCGGCCGCTGCGCCCTGCGGCTGATCGAGCCGACCGCCGGCCGCGTGCTGTTCGACGGCGAGGACCTGGGAGCCCTGAAGGGAGGCGAGCTGCGCGCCCGGCGCCGCCGCTTCCAGATGGTGTTCCAGGATCCCTACGGCTCGCTCGACCCCCGGCAGCGGGTAGAGTCGATCGTGGCCGAGCCGCTCGAGATCCACTCCGGGCTGGGCCGCGCCGCCCGCGCCGCCCGGGTGGCCGAGCTGCTCGCGCTGGTCGGGCTGGCGCCGGAGCTCGCCGGCCGCTACCCCCACGAGCTGTCGGGCGGGCAGCGGCAGCGGGTGGGCATCGCGCGGGCCCTGGCGCCGGAGCCCGATCTGCTGGTGGCGGACGAGCCGGTGTCGTCCCTGGACGTCTCGGTGCGCGGACAGATCCTCGATCTGCTGGCGGACCTCTCGAAGCGGCTGGGGCTGACGATGCTGCTGATCGCCCACGACATGGCGGCGGTCGAGCGGCTGGCGGACCGGGTGGCGGTGATGTACCTGGGGCGGATCGTGGAGCTGGCGCCGCGCGCGGCGCTGTTCCGCCGGCCGCTCCATCCGTATACGGCAAGCCTGCTGTCGGCGGTGCCGGTGGCGGACCCCGGCCGGCGGCGCAGCCGCATCGTGCTGCCGGGAGAGCCGCCGAGCCCGCTGGCGCCGCCGTCCGGGTGCCCGTTCCACCCGCGCTGCCCCAGCGCGCGTCCGCGCTGCGCGGCGGAACGTCCGCCGCTGGCCGGCGTCGCCGGGACGGAGGAATGGGAGCGCCTCGCCGCCTGCTTCTATCCGGGGGAGATCGCCCGGCGGTAAGGAAAGGGCCGAGCGTGTCGTAGAGTACTTGAGAACTTTTGAGCGGCCGGTTCGTACATTTCGGGCATGGCATGGCGCGGGCCGAAAGTGTGTACCGGAGTCATCAGCCAGTCATCCATAGGGTTTGAGGGGTCTATTCAAATGAAGAAAACGTCTGTGCGATCCAAAACTTGGCAGTACCGGGGAGCGTGCCTGGCCCTGGCGAGCCTGCTCGCGGCGAACGCGGTCCAGGGCCAGCAGGCCCAGCCGTCCCAGGGGGCCCAGCCGGCTCCGCAGGCCCCGCCGCCGGGGGACATCCGCGTCAGCACCATGGCGGCGCAGCCCCCGGCAACGCCCGAGCTCGAGATGAAGGACGATTCCGTGCAACTGGCGCTGAACCAGGCGGTCGAGATCGCCCTGCAGCAGAACCTCGGCATCGTCATCGAGCGCTACGCCCGCACCCAGCGGCGCCTGGGCATCATCCAGGCTCTCGGCATCTACGACCTGGTGGCGGACGCCACCCTCCAGGCCACCGACGAACAGCAGGCCGTGGTGGCGACCACCGATGCCGGCTCGCAGAACCAGCAGGTCTTCAACTTCGGCTTTGCCCAGCGGATCCCCACGGGCGGCAACGTGACGTTCGGTTGGGACAACTCCCGCACCGAGAGCAACGCCCGCAACCGCGATACGCCGACGTCGTTCAACTCGGGCTTCAACTTCGCCTACACCCAGTCGCTGCTGCAGAACTTCGGCCGGCTGGCGTTCGAGCGCAACCTCGTGATCGCGCAGACCAACAGCCGGATCAGCCGCCAGGAGTTCGAGCGCATCGTGACCGAGACGGTCCAGGACGTCGAGAACGCCTACTGGAACCTGGTCAACGCCCGCGAGCAGCTCGTGGTGGCCCAGCAGAGCCTGGCGCTCGCCCGCGAGCTCAACGACCGCAACCGCATCCAGGTGGAGGTCGGCACCCTCGCTCCGCTCGAGATGGTGCAGAGCGAAGCGGCCATCGCCACCCGCGACGAGGACATCATCCGCGCCACCTCCGCCATCGGCGACGCCGAGGACGAGCTGCGCCGCCTGCTCAACCTGCCGACCACGGAAGGCCTGTGGCAGAAGCCGATCGTCCCGACGACGGCCCCGGAGACCGAGCGGATCTCGATCGACCTCGCCGCGGCCATCAACACGGCCCTCGAAGAGCGTCCGGAGCTCCGGACGCAGGAGCTGCAGCTCGCCCAGGCCCAGCTCGACGCCGAGTTCTTCCGCCACCAGTTGAGGCCGCAGCTCAACCTCACGGCCAACTACGGCAACAACGGCACCGGCGTGGGCTTCCAAAACGCCTTCAATCAGGTCACGGGATTCGATTTCCGGGGCTGGGGAATCCGGCTCGATTTCCTCTACCCGATCCAGAACCGGACGGCGCGGGCCCAGAGCGCCGCCGCCAACCTCGACTTCGAGCGGGTCCGCACCCTCCTCGACCAGCAGAAGACGCTGATCTCCACCGAGGTGCGGCGGGCTGCCCGTGCCGTCGATACGGCGGCCAAGCAGATCGACGCCGCCCGCATTTCGCTCGAGTTCCAGAACAAGAACCTGGACGCCGAGCGCAAGCGCTACGAGAACGGCATGTCGACCAGCTTCCAGATCACCCAGATCCAGGACGACCTGACCCAGGCCCGCAGCCGCCAGGTGCAGGCCACCATCAACTACCGCACGGCGCTCGCGGAGTACTACCGCTCCATCGGCCGGCTGCTCGAGCAGCAGGGCATCGCGGTCGACGATCCGGGCGAGCCGGACTGGGAAGCCCAGCGCTTCAGCTTCAGCCGCGCGCCGCTGCCGGGCGAGGGCAGGAGATAGCCATGGAAAGCTCCAGCTTCGGCCGGCTGTTCGGAGTCCTGTTCTCGCCGGTCAGGACGTTTCGCTCCATCGCCGAACGGCCGACCTGGCTGGTGCCTCTGCTGGCCATCGCCCTGGCCGCTTCCCTGGTCGCCTTCCTCGCGGGCAAGCGCACGGACTACCGCGACATGATCGTCCAGAGCAGCAAGGACCGCGGGCAGCAGACCACCGAGGCGCAGCTCGAGCCGGCCATCTCGATGATGGAGAAGGCGGGTCCGATCATCGGTGCCGTGTCGACGCCGGTGGTCCTGGCCCTGATCACGCTGCTCATGGCGCTGCTCTACTGGGTGGCCTTCAAGCTCCTGGGCAGCGACTTCAGCTACAAGTCGAGCCTCGCCGTGACGCTGCACTCCTGGGTGCCGGCCGTGCTCTCGCTGTTGCTCAGCATCCCCGTGATCCTGAGCCGGTCCACCATCGGCTACGCGGACATGAAGCGGAGCGGCGGCACCTTCCTGCAGTCCAACCTGGCCTTCCTCGCGCCCGAGGATGCCCCCGGCTGGTTGATCGCCCTCTTTGCCAGCGTGGACTTCTTCTCGCTCTGGGTCCTGGTGCTGTCGATCATCGGCTTCCGTGCCGTCACCGGCAAGCCGGCCCGGCCCGTCGCCATCACCGTCATCGTCATCTGGCTGCTCTTCGTCGGCGTCCGGGTTGGCTGGGCGGCCCTGTTCGGTTGAGTTCTTAGGAGCTTTCGTGAAGAAATTCATTATCGGGGCCGTGGTCGTGGCCGTCCTGGGGGGCATCGTCTTCGCCAGCATCCGCGCCAAGGGCCGCGACGACGGCGCCAAGATCTACGCCGAGGAGGTCAGCAAGCGGGACGTCGCCCAGGTCGTCAAGGCGAGCGGCGAGCTGGAGCCCCGCATCAAGGTCAACATCTCCGCCCACGTCATCGGCAAGATCCAGAACCTGTACGTGGTCGAAGGGCAGTGGATCGAGAAGGGGAAGCCGTTCCTGCGCCTCGAGCAGGAGGCCTACATCGCCCAGCGCGACCAGTGGGCCGCCCAGCTCCGGAGCGCCCAGACGGCGGTGCGCCAGGCCGAGGTCTCCCTGGCCGACGCCCGCAACAAGCTCGGCCGCGCCCAGCGGCTGCAGACCGAAGGGATCAACTCCCGCGAGCAGCTCGAGGCGGCCCAGCTCGCCGAGACCTCGGCCCGCCTGCGGCTCGAGGAGTCCCGCGAGAGCGTCCAGCAGACCCAGGCGAACCTCACCAAGGCCCAGGACGACCTCACCAAGACCACCATCTACGCCCCCCTGACGGGCCGGGTCATCACCCTCAACGCCAAGGAGGGGGAGGTCGTGGTCTCCGGCACCATGAACAACCCGGGCTCCGTCATCGGCACCGTCGCCGACATGGCGGAGATCCTGGCCACCGTGGACGTCGACGAGACGGAGATCGTCAACGTCAAGGTGGGGCAGACGGCGGTGCTCAAGGTCGACGCCATCCCCGGCAAGGAGTACCACGGCAAGGTGGTCGAGGTCGGCAGCTCGGGCTTCAACCGCGCCGCCCAGCCGGACGTCACCTTCTTCAAGGTCAAGATCCTGCTCGACGACCCGGACGAGGACCTGCGCGACCGCATGTCCGTGCGGGCCGAGATCCACACCGCCGCCCATTCGGGCGCCCTGGTGGTGCCCATCCAGGCCGTCGTCGAACGGCCGGTGGACGCCGCCGCCGAAGGGGGCGGGAAGGGACGCGACGTCAAGGTCGTTTACCTCATTGAGAACGGCGTGGTCCGCCAGCAGCGGGTCGAGACGGGGATCTCGGACGAGACCCACGTCGAGCTGATCTCCGGCGTCAAGGCCGGCCAGCAGGTGGTGACCGGCCCCTACCGGACGCTCAAGGGGCTGAAGGAAGGGGACAAGGTCGCGGTGAGCAAGACCTCCGAGGACGAGGACCGTACGGCCGGCGCCAGCGACGGCGCCGGGGACAAGGAGAACTGATGGCCCTGATCGAGCTGCACGGCATCCGCAAGGTCTACGACATGGGGGCGGAGAAGGTCCACGCCCTGAACGGCGTCGACCTGGCGGTGGAGAAGGGGGAGTACATCGCCATCATGGGCTCGTCGGGCAGCGGCAAGTCGACGCTGATGAACCTGCTCGGCTGTCTGGACACCCCCTCCGAGGGGCACTACATCCTGAACGGCGTGGCCGTCGAGAAGCTCGACGACAGCGAGCTCGCGGGCATCCGCAACAAGGAGATCGGCTTCGTCTTCCAGACCTTCAACCTGCTGGCCCGCACCGACGCCCTGCACAACGTCGAGCTGCCCCTGATCTACGCCGGGCTGTCGCGCACCGAGCGGCGTGACCGCGCCCGCCGCGCCCTGGAGCGGGTGGGCCTCGGCCAGCGCATGCACCACCAGCCCAACGAGCTGTCGGGCGGCCAGCGCCAGCGCGTGGCGATCGCCCGCGCCCTGGTCAACGACCCCTCGATCCTGCTCGCCGACGAGCCCACCGGCAACCTCGACTCCGCCACCTCGGAGGAGATCATGCACCTGTTCGACGAGCTCCATCAGGCCGGCAACACGGTGGTGCTGGTCACCCACGAGGCGGACATCGCCGAGCACGCCTGGCGCCGCGTCACCCTGCGCGACGGCAAGGTCATCTCGGACCAGCCCACGGCCCGGGCCGGCAAGGGCGCCGTTCTGGCGCCCGCCTGAAGCAGGCCGAAGGGCCGGTCGGAAAGGCACATCGCCCAATGGTCTTCCTCGAGAACTTCCGCATTGCCATCGCTGCGCTGCGCGCCAACCTGATGCGGTCGATCCTGACCACGCTCGGCATCATCATCGGCGTCGCCGCCGTCGTCGGGGTGGTCTCGATCGTTCAGGGGCTCCAGTACACCATCTCGAGCGAGCTCCAGGGCGTCGGCGCCACCTTCATCGCGGTCTCGCCGAAGGTCGACCGCAGCAACATCCCCGGCGTCGCCGCCCGGCAGGTGAAGCTCACCTACGAGGACGGCGTGGCCCTGGAGGAGAAGGTCCCCGGCATCCGGTTGATGGCCCCCGCCATCATCGGCCGGGCCACCCTCAAGCACCGGGACCGCAAGCACGACCCCTTCCTCATCCTGGGCGCCACCGACGTCTACCAGGACGTCGCCAACCAGTCCGTGGACCGCGGGCGCTTCCTCTCCAAGGTGGACATCGACAACCACCGCAAGGTGGTGGTCATCGGCCCCAAGATCATCGAGGAGCTGGACCTCGGCAGCAATCCCCTGGGCCAGGAGATCTACGTCGACGCCTATCCCGCCACCGTCATCGGCGTGATGGAGAAGAAGGGGCAGAACCTCGGGATGGATTGGGACGACATCGTCTACGTGCCGTTCAGCGCCGCCGTCAGCCTGTTCGGCCGCAACGTCGCCGACCGCGTGGAGCTGCGCCTCCAGGCCCAGAGCCCCGAGTCGGTGGAGCAGGTCAAGGACGGCATCGCCCGCCTCCTGCGCCAGCGCCACAAGATCCCGGCCAGCGAGCCCGACGACTTCGAGATCCAGACCCAGGACGAGATCCTGAAGTCGGTCAACTCGATCCTGGGCAGCGTCACCGCCGTCGTCGGCGGCGTCGTCGGGATCGCCCTGCTGGTCGGCGGCATCGGCATCATGAACATCATGCTGGTGTCGGTGACGGAGCGGACCCGCGAGATCGGCGTGCGCAAGGCCGTGGGCGCGCGCCGTCAGGACGTCCTGATGCAGTTCCTGATCGAGGCGGTCACCCTGTCGCTGATCGGCGGCGGCATCGGCCTCGCCCTGGGCTACGGGCTGGGGGCGCTGATCTCCAAGATGATCCCCGGCTTCCCACCCGCCCACGTCCCCCTCTGGGCGGTCGTCCTCTCCTTCGGCTTCTCGGCCGTGGTGGGCATCTTCTTCGGCATCTATCCCGCCGCCAAGGCGTCGCGGCTCGATCCCATCGACGCCCTCCGCTATGAATAAAGTCGCCGAGCTCCTGCGCGCCCTCTTCAACCGGCTGGAGAAGAACCTCGCCTGCCGCCGCTGCCGAGGCACCGGCGCGTGGATGTCGGGCGACTGCCCGGACTGCGGGGGGAGCGGGCGGGCAGGTAACCGTTCGTAGGGGCGGCCCTATGTGGCCGCCCTGGTGCCGGAGGGGGGACTCGAACCCCCACGACCTTGCGATCGGCGGATTTTGAGTCCGCTGCGTCTGCCATTCCGCCACTCCGGCTGAAGCGTGGGAGGCAATCCTAGGGACTCCTTTCCGAGGTGTCAACAGGCAGACCTAAACGGCTGTCTCGAACGAATTTGTGCCTTTGTGACACCCTTGTTACGCTCCCGGACGGAAGCCCCGGGTTGACGAGGAACCTTGTTCCGGTGTATAACAAGCGACGTAAGCGGAAGTCCCTCAGCGACTTACTACCGCAGCTCCATCATCTGCATCACATTTCAAGGGGGTCTCGACGTGACATTTAAAGTCGGTCAAAAGGTGGTTTACCCCAACCACGGCGTCAGCCTGGTCGAGAAGATCGAGCCCGGTCACATCGACGGGGTGGAGCAGATGTACTTCCACCTCCGTCTCCTGGCGAACAACTCCAAAGTCATGGTGCCGAAGATCAACCTCGATCTGGTAGGACTGCGTCCGCTGTGCCAGACGCGGGAGGTCCGTGCGCTCTTCGACATCCTCGAGGACGGCAACATCGACACCTACAAGGATTGGAAGGGCCGCTACAAGCAGAACCTCGACAAGATGAAAACCGGCCGTCTCACCGACGTGGCCGAGGTGCTGAAGAACCTGCGCCTCGTTTCCCAGCGCAAGAGCCTCTCCTTCCGCGAGAAGAAGATGTACGAGCGCGCTAAGTACTTCATCGTGAGCGAGGTAGCACACGTCAAGTCGATCAGCGAGCGGGAGGCCGAGGAGCTCGTCGAGCAGGCGCTCAACTCCAGCCTCGCGAAGCGGGAGCGCAGGGCCGCGAGCTGATAGCTGCATTGGGGTAGACCGGTAGATCCGGAACCGGAAAAAGGCCGCTCTTCGGAGCGGCCTTTTCCTTTGAATCCAGCCCGGGCGCCCGACCCCTGCTAGAATCCAATCCTGATGATCCGATCCATTTCCTCGATCGCCCGTTGGGCGCTGATTCTTCTGCTCCTTCCTCTCGCGGCCGTTGCCCAGGCTCCAGCCACGGACGGCGCTGCCCAATCCGCCTCGGTCCAGACGGTGCTGCGGCTGGAGAACAGCCTGCTGTCCCTCGACCTGGTGAATTACACCGAGCTGCGGGAGCGCGCCCGGCGTGCCCAGCAGGGGGTCAACGAGGTCCTCGGTCGCCTCGACCAGGCGCTCGCCGGCGACGCCGTGTCCCTCGGCTCCCTGGAAACCCTCCAGAACGACCTCGATGCCTCGCGGGCGGCCTCGCGGATCACCGAGGACCGGCTGAGCAGCCAGCTCGAGCGCATCCAGGAGCGCCTGCGGCGCATCGGCCTCCTGCAGGGAGGAGGCGCCATCGCGCAGCGGCCCGCCGACCCGGTCACCGGGCGCTGGCGGGTGGCGATCGCCCCCCCGACGACGCCCCAGAACGCCATGGCCACCTATGACCTGCGGCTGAACGGCACCGTCGTCAGCGGCACGTACCAGATCGACGGCGGCTCGTCCGGGTCGTTCCGCGGCACCTTCTCTGGTGGCAACCTGCGCATGGAGCGGGTCGACGCCAACGGGGGTTTCGACAGCGTCTGGGAAGGTCGGGTCGGCAACGGCCGGATCGAAGGTACCTGGACATCCAATCAACTGGCAACCGGACAGCCCAATCGCGGCAACTGGACTGCCGTTCGGGAAGGCGGGCAATAGCCTTGATCAACAAGGAAAATTTCATATTCGCCGTGTTCGGCATCCTCGTGGGTTTCATCACGGGCTACCTCATGCACGAGGTGGTCGCCGCCCGCCAGCCCCCGCGCCTGACCCCCGAGCTGCGAGCCCAGCTCGGCACTCCGGATCCCAACGCGGCTCCCGCCCCGGCCCCCGGCCCGGCGGACGCCGGCATGCCCCAGGGCGCGGCACCGGCCGCCGGCGGGGGCGGGCCGGCCATGGAAGAGATCCAGCAGCTCCGCGCCTACGTCGAGCAGAACCCCGACGACGCCGACGCCGTGCTGAAGCTCGCCAACTTCAACTTCGACATCCGCAACTGGCAGCGGTCCCAGGAGCTGTACAGCCATTATCTGGAGCTGCGGCCGGGCAGCCCCGACGTCCTCACCGATCTCGGCATATCCCTGCGCGAGACGCGGAACTTCGATCGGGCGCTGGAGCAGTTCCAGAAGGCGCGTCAGATGTCCCCCGACCACTGGCAGTCCTACTACAACGAGGTGGTGGTGCTGGCCTTCGACCTCAAGCGCTACGACGAGGCCGGACAGCTCCTGACGGAGCTCCAGCGGCTCCAGCCCGGCAATCCGGAAGTCGCGAAGCTGGCCGACGCCGTTCGCCAGCGCAATGCCGCCTGAGCCATGGGCCGCTTCTTCGCCGTCCTCCTCCTGCTGATCATCCTCCGGCTGGCCTTCAAGAGCTTCACCGGCCAGCTCAAGATCGCCGTCTTCGGTCCCCCCGGCCGGCCGGACCCGCGGACGTCGAGGCCGCCGCAGGTGGCGGCCGAGACCCTCGTGCAGTGCGCGCGATGCGGCACGTATGTGGCGGCTTCCCGGGCGCTGAAGGGGCAGGGGATGGGGATGGGGGAGAGAGAACGGGAGCGCGAGGTGTTTTGCTCGGAGGAGTGCCGGCGGGGGGAGCGGCCCTCATAACCCCCTACCCCCTTCTCTCCCAGCCTCCCCCCCGCCGCCGGGAGAGAAGGGGAATGAAGAAGCAAGACCACGGCTCCAAGACTCCTTCAGACAAACTTCTCCCTCTTCTCCCGGTGGACGGGAGGGAGGCGGGGAGAAGAGGGCCGGGGTGATGAGGGCTCCCGCCCCGAGTCAGGACTCCCTCGATCCTTGACGAATCTGATACTCCTCTCCCCCATGTCCGACCTCCTCGCCAACATCGCCCTCCCCCTCCCACTGCCCGACCCTCTGACCTACGAGGTGCCGGCGGCCTGGGCGTCCCAGGCGGTGCCGGGAGTGCGGGCGCGGGTGATGATGGGGAAGCGGCGGCTCACGGGGATGGTCGTGGCCGTCCACCGGAACCGGCCGGAGGGGATGAACCTGCGGCCGATCGTCGAGATCCTCGACCGCGAGCCGGTGCTCACCCCGGACCTCCTCGAGTTGGCCCGGTTCACGGCCGACTACTACATGACCCCTCTGGGCGAGGTCATCCGCTCCATGCTCCCCTCGGACCTGCCGCCCTGGGGAGACCGCAAGGTCTGGATCACGAACGCCGGCGCCATGGCCCTGCCGCGGACCCTGGCCGAGACGGAGGTGCTCGACGCCCTGCGCGACGGGGGGAGGATGAGCGCCGCCGCGCTTCAGTCCCGGGTCGGGCTCGAGGATCTGGACGGCGTGCTCGCCACCCTCGCCGAGAGCGGACGGATCGGCACCGAGGAGCACCGGGCCCGCTCCAACCGCTACGTCAACGCCGTCGAGCTGGCCCCGGGAGACCTCGCCGGCCACGTCGCCAAGGCCGGGCGCTCGGCGGCGGGCAAGGCCGTCGTGGAATACCTCGCCGCCATCGGCCGACCCGCCACCACGGCGGAGGTGACGGCCGCCATCGAGTGCACGCCCGCCGTGGTGCGGCGCCTGGTCTCGCTCGGCGTGCTCCGCCAGTTCACCCAGGTGGAGCGGCTCTCCCTCGACCGTCACATGATGGGCGCGCCGGGCAAGGCTCCCGAGATCCTCCTGCGGGGAGATCAGGACCACGCCCTGCGGCGGCTCGTCGAGGTGATCGACCGCCGGGAGTTCGCGCCGCTGCTGCTCCAGGGGATGACCGGCTCGGGCAAGACCGAGGTCTACCTGCGGGCGGCGGACGAAGCCGTGGCCCGCGGGCGCTCGGTGATCCTCCTGGTGCCGGAGATCGCGCTCGTCCCGGCGCTCGCCCGCGCCGTCGAACGGCGGTTCGGCGAGAACCTGGCGATCCTGCACTCAGGCCTCGGCACGGGCGAGCGCCACCAGGAGTGGGAGCGGGTGCGCCGCGGCGAGGCGAAAGTCGTCCTCGGCCCCCGCTCGGCCCTGTTCGCGCCGGTGACGGACCTCGGCCTCATCGTGGTCGACGAGGAGCAGGACACCTCCTACAAGCAGGAGCTCTCCCCCCGCTACAACGCCCGCGACCTCGCCCTCGTCCGCGGCCGGGACGCCGGCGCCGCCACCCTCCTCGTCTCCGCGACCCCGAGCCTCGAGAGCCGCTTCAACGCCGAGCGGGGAAAGCTGGAGCTTCTTCAGCTCACCGAGCGGGCCGGCCAGGGCAAGCTTCCCGAGGGGATCCTGGTGGACCTGCGGGAGGAAGGCCTGTCGCGCCGGCCGGGCGAGGTCCACTTCTCCGAGCGCCTGCAGTTCGAGATCCGCCAGGCCCTGGCGGACGGCGACCAGGTGATCCTCCTGCGGAACCGCCGCGGCTACTCGCCCATGCTCCTCTGCCGGGCCTGCGGCGAGGACATGCGCTGCACGGACTGCGGCCTGCCGCGCACCTACCACCGGCGGGACCGGCGGCTCCTCTGCCACTACTGCGGCTCCATGCTCCCGGCCCCCAAGGTCTGCCCGGCCTGCTCCGAGGAAGCCCTCGAAGCCATCGGCGCCGGCACCGAGCGGGTGGAGGAGGACTTCCGCGAGCTGTTCCCGGACGTCACCGTCGACGTCCTCGACCGCGACACGGCCCGGCGGCCGGGAGGTCCCGCGGCTCTGCTGGAGCGTTTCGACCGCCGCGAGATCCAGGTGCTCATCGGCACCCAGATGGTCTCCAAGGGGCACCACTTCCCGGGCGTGGCGCTGACGGCCGTGCTGGCGGCGGACGCCTACCTGAGCTTTCCCGATTTCCGGGCCGTCGAGCGCACCTACAACCTGCTCACCCAGGTGGCGGGCCGGGCGGGGAGGGGAGAGCGCCCCGGCCGCGTCGTCATCCAGACCTGGCATCCGGACCACTACGCCATCCAGGCCGCCCTGAGGCAGGACGACGAAGGCTTCGCCCGCGAGGAGATGCGTTTCCGCCGCGTCTTCCACTATCCGCCTTTCACGAGGATGGTGCAGCTCCTGGTCCGCGACAAGAACCGCGTCCGTGCCGAAAGCCTCATCCACGAACTCGCCAGATTGCTGGCGGACCATCCGCTCTCCCGCGGCGTCCGCCTCTCCGGCCCGGCACCAGCGCCCTTGGAGCGCCTCCGCGGAGAATGGCGCTTCCAACTCCTCGCCCGCTCCGCCGACGCCCGCGGCCTTCATCGCCTGATGGAAGAGGTGCTGCCCAAGAACCCTGGCTACGACCTGGTGATCGACGTCGATCCGCAGCAGCTTCTCTGACGAGACCGGAATCGCCGCAACATCCAGGGATTCACCGCAAAGTCGAGAGACATTGCGGCAGAGCCGCCGGTTTCACCGCAAAGTTCAGAGATTCACCGCAACGTCGGGCGACGTTGCGGTGGAGTCCAGAGATCCACCGCAAAGTCTGGAGATCCACCGCAACTTCCCGAGATATTGCAGCGGAGCTTCGGGATACACCGCAACGTCCGGAGCTTCACCGCAACGTCCCCGGACTTTGCGGCGGAACCTGGGGATACACCGCAAAGTCCGGGGATTCACCGCAACGTCGAGGGAAGTTGCGGCAGAGTCTCTGGATACACCGCAACACCGGGGGATACACCGCAACGTCTGGAGCTTCACCGCAACGTTCCTGGATGTTGCGGCAGAGCCTCGGGATACACCGCAACGCCGGGGGCTTCACCGCAACTTCCCCAGGCGTTGCGGCAGAGACTGGGGATACACCGCAACGTCTGGAGCTTCACCGCAACGTTCCCGGACGTTGAGGCAGAACCTCGGGTTCCGCCGCAACGTTGGCTTCTCCGCGGCAACGTCGAGGTCTTCAAAGCAACGCGAGGAGACTCACAGTGAGCTTCCAGGGCTTCACCGCAGAATCCGAGGACTTGCCGCGACACTTCAGGACGGAGCCCCAATTCCTCTAGCCCCGCCAGGAGCGTCAGATATCAGCCCGGCGGCGTCAGCCCCGGGAAGCAAGGTCCCCCTCCCATCCCACCCATCCCTGGAAGGGGCGGCAAGGATACCTCGGCCGCCCCAAACCTCAGAAGGAGCGATAGACTGAACGCTGTCCCGTTGAGGATGTCTGAAGCATGAGCCCGGAGGGCGTCAGACTCGTAGCCCAGGGCGAGAGCCCTGGGAAGGGTAGATCCAAGAACCCAATGAGCCCCGTCAGGGGCGACAGATGAGCGCGGGGCTCTGCCGCCCCTGAAGGGGCTCCCCAGGATTGTGAGCGCCCATTCCCAGGGCTCACGCCCTGGGCTACAAGTCTGGCGCCCTCCGGGCTCATGTCGGGGGATTCATGGCGCTCAAGTATGACATCTTCCTGAGCCACAGCAGCGCCGACAAGCCGGCGGTGGAGGAGATTGCGCGCAAACTCCAAGCCGCGGGGATCGAGCCGTTCCTCGACAAGTGGCACCTCGTCCCGGGCGAGCCCTGGCAGGAAGCTCTGGAGGAAGCGCTGGACCAGAGCCGCACCTGCGCCGTCTTCTTGGGGCCGGGCAGCATTGGAGCCTGGCAGAACGAGGAGATGCGCTCCGCTCTCGAGACCCGGGTCCGCGACAAGAGCTCTCGGGTAATTCCCGTCCTTCTCCCCGGCTCCTTCGAGCCACGGAAGGAAGAGCTTCCCCGTTTTCTCCGCCGGCTGACCTGGGTAGACTTCCGTAAAGGCCTCGAAGACGAGGACGCCTTTCGCCGGCTGCTCAGCGGAATCCGGGGAAAGGCGCCAGGTCCGGGTGGTGGGGGTGGAGGACCTGCGAAGCCCTCCCTTCCTTATTCATATAGAACCATGGCGCAGCCCCCGGACGAAGGGTTCGTCCATCGCCGGGAGTACGACGAAATTCTTGAAGCCCTTTGTTCCAAAGGAGGGCCTGTCCAATCCGGCACCTCGGTTGGAATCACCACCGCATTGCGAGGAGCCGGCGGATTCGGAAAGACCGCGCTCGCCCAAAAGCTCTGCCAGGACGAAAGAGTCCGAGAAACGTATCCGGATGGAATCCTCTGGACGACGATGGGGGAGGACATCGATGCCAATGGCCGCCTCTCCAGAATCCGGGACCTCATTCGCTGGTGGACGCGGGAGGAGGCCCCTGCCTTTGAAACCGTGGCGGCGACTGGCGCGAGGCTTCGGGAGTTGCTAGTCAATTCACGGGTTCTGATTGTTATTGACGACGTCTGGAGCTCCGCCGACGTGAATCCATTTAAGGGACTCGGGAATGGTTCCTCTCTTCTCATTACGACCCGGGATAGCCGGACTCTGCCGTCGAATTCCAAGCCGATCGAAGTGGACGCCATGGTCTCTAATGAGGCGGTGTCTCTCCTCAAGTCCGGATTGCCTAACGGACAGCAACGGGATCTCCAATCTCTAGCTGCCCGGCTTGGAGAATGGCCTCTCCTTCTCAAATTGGTCAACCGGCAGTTGCAAGAGCTGGTGAAACAGGATGGGTTTACTCTTCAGGAAGCTCTACAGAATACCGAGAAGTCCCTGAGTGCGAAGGGATTCTCCGCCTTCAAGCTGGAGAACGAAGAAGATCGCAATGCCGCCGCGGATCGGACAATCTCGATCAGTATCGGGCGCCTCTCCATAGAAGAATCGGAGCGGTATTTCCAACTCGCAGTCTTTTCCGAAGACACTGACATCCCCATCCCTCTCCTGGAACGTTTCTGGAATCTTGTTCCTGGAGACGGTCAGGAGTTTTGCAAGAGACTCCATGCCCTTTCTCTTCTTCTGAGATTTGATCGGAAGAATGGAGTCATCCGGCTTCACGACGTAGTCCGTCAAGTCCTGATTGAGAAGCTAGGGAATTGGATATCCTCTCTCCATTGCCATCTCCTCGACACTTTTCAGCCCTCAAGTGGATTGTGGGCTGATTTTCCGGTAGAGGAGAGGTATCTCTGGCGAAACCTGACGGGCCACTTCCTTGGAGCGGATCGGAAGGAGGACATGAGGCGATTATTGACGGAATTATCATTTCTCGAAGCGAAACTGAATGCCTCAGATATCAATGCGCTGATCGCCGATTACAAGTTCTTTGTCGAAGAGGAAAGAGATCTCCGTTTGATTTGTGATGCTCTCCAGCTCTCGGCGTACGTTCTTGTCCGAGATCCCGAACAACTCGCCTCTCAGCTTTTCGGTCGGCTTCAGAATTTGGAGGGTGAGGGTATTCGAAGTCTCTTGGCTGAAGCAGAACCGCGGCTTCGTCTCAAACCGAGAAGTGCGAATTTGACTCAACCAGATGGCCCTCTCCTCCGTACCCTCGACGGACACTTGGGGGGGGTGAAGGTGGTAGCAGTGGTGGACGGCCGCCGGGCCGTCTCCGGCTCCTATGACCAGACGCTACGGGTGTGGGACCTGGAGACAGGAGAAACCCTCCGCACCCTCCAAGGACATTCGGGTGGGGTCACTGCAGTGGCGCCGGTGGCCGGCCTCCAGGCCGTCTCCGGCTCCTACGACCGAACACTGCGGGTGTGGGACTTGAAAACTGGCGAGACCCTCCGCACGCTCGAAGGGCACTCGGGTAGGGTCACTGCGGTGGCGGTGGTGGACGACCGCCGGGCCGTCTCCGGCTCCTACGACCGAACACTGCGGGTGTGGGACCTAAAAGCTGGCGAAACCTTCCGCACCCTCAAAGGACACTTAAGTTGGGTCACTGCGGTGGCGGTGGTGGACGACCGCCGGGCCGTCTCCACCTCCTGCGACCGGACACTGCGGGTGTGGAACCTAGAAACCGGCGAGACCCTCCACACCCTCGAAGGACACTCGGGTGGGGTCAACGCGGTGGCGGTGGTGGACGGCCGCCAGGCAGTCTCCGCCTCCGACGACGGGACGCTGCGGGTTTGGGACTTGGAAACCGGCGAGACCCTCGGCACCCTCGAGGGACACTCTGACTGGGTCAACGCGGTGGCGATGGTGGACGGCCACCGGGCCGTCTCCGCCTCCAACGACCGGGCGCTGCGGGTTTGGGACTTGGAAAGTAAGGAAACCCTGGCCGTGCTAACTCTCGATTCACCGGTCACAGCGGTGGCTGTGACTACAGATGGACGAGTCGTAGTCGCCGGGGATCAATCGGGAAGAGTGCACTTCCTGGATCTGGTGCTGCCGGAGTGATGAAGCGCCAGATTCTCCTCTGACATTCCATCCGCCCTGGAAGGGCGAAATCTGACCAGCCCGGGGTGTCAACCCCGGGGAACCAGCAGGCCACCAACCCAACAAGCCCCAGAGGGCCGACAGAACCGGCCCGGCGGCATCTTCTCTGAATCAGCGGATGTTTCGGCCCTTCAGGGCTTGGAATGGGGGAGGACCCGTGTCCCCGGGGTTGCCACCCCGGGCTGGTCAAATTTTGCCCTTTCAGGGCGACTTGGAGGCTGCCTTCCTGGCCTGTTCCAACTCAAGGCGCAACTGAGCATTCTCGGCCTCGGCAGCCTTCCGCGCTTCCATTTCCCGATCCGCCCGCTCTTCCGCAAGCCGCGCCCGATTCTCGGCGAAGTCCAAAGGCCGCTCGCCGGTCTTGGGGTCTAGGATCAGCAGGGTCTGGTCCCCTTCGATGCCGAAGAGGAGGCCTGTCGTCGCGGAGAGCAACCGGCCTTCGGCGTCGGGTTCAATCGGGCGGTACCGTCCATTGAGACCCAGCCGATAGGCCGTGAGGAGGAGTCGGCCTTTTGTCGCAAGGGTCGGCGGGTCGAGGATGAAGTACTCCGGGATCCCTGCCCGTGCGTAGATGTCGACTTTCTTCTCGTAGTCGTTGGCACGGACGGCGTTGTCCAGGGACGAGACCAGCTCCAGGATGAGGCCGGGCCGGACGCCTTCCTTGAGGACATCGAAGCTGGAGCGCTCTGCCGCCTTGTCTCGGATTCCCTGGACTATCGCGACGTCGGGAGAGGGTCCGGGGAGGCCCGGGATGCCCCAGATCATCTTCATGTCCAGACAGACCAAGACGTCCTCGCGGGACTCGTAGTACTGCTGGAGCAGGTATCCCAGACGAACGAACCACTGGCCATGCGGGCCGCTTTGAGTCACTTCGTCTCCGAGCTGAGGATCAAGAAGGTCGTCCACCGTCAGCGGAATCTGTTGCTCGGTAACTTCGCCGCTGGGCAGGCGAACGCGCTGCCACCGCCATCCGTAACGGAAGGGATCGGCGCCGGGGCCCGAGAGGTCGGGCTCCAGGTCGGCCGGGGGTTTGCGGAAAGGAACGGCCATGAGTGAAGTATAGAGAACTACTCGGAACCCTTCAGCCGATTGAGCTCCGCCCGAAGCTCTTTCCGGGTGAGCAGCCGCTCGCCCGTGACCACATCGACAATACGAAGCGTTCGCCCATCCTCGGCGATACCGAAGAGGAGGCCCGTCGTATCGGACAGAAGCGGCCCATCGGTATCGGGCACGATCCGATGGTAGCGGTCGTCGGGCCCTAGGCGGTAACCGGTCAGGAGGAGTCTCTCTCCATTAACAGGCTGGGGAGGTTCCAGGATGAAGTACTCCGGGATCCTGGCCCGCTGGTAGATCTCGACCTTCGTCTCATAGTCGTTGTTGCGGGCTTCAGGGTCCGAGGTGGAAACAACCTCTAGGATCAAGCAGGGCCGGACACCCTCCCGGATGACATCGAAGGCCGTCCGCGTCGGGTCGATCTTCCGGCGGAGTCCCCGGATGATGGAGAGGTCCGGGGCGGGATTGGAGAGGCCGGGGATTCCCCACAGCATTTTCACGTCGAAGGTGACGAGTACGTCGTCCTGATCTTCGAAGTGCTCTTTGAGCATTTCGTAGAGCATGTTCGCGAAGTCACCGTGCAGCCAGCTTTGGACCAAGACATCTCCGGGCTGGGGATCGAGGAGATCCTCAGGCGTCAAGGGAATCTGCTGCTCTGTAACTTCGCCGCTTGGCAGGCGGACATGCCGGGGCCGCCATCCATAGCGGAAGGGATCGACGCCGGGAGCGGAGAAGTCGGGCTCCAGGTCGGCCGGGGGTTTGCGGAAGGGCACGGCCATGAGCCAAGTATAGAGAAGTCTCCGCAGGGCGGTCAAATGTACCGCCTTTTGGAAACAGGAACCGGAAGGAGGGGAATCGTGGAAGGGGCGATCGGCGGATTTACGAATCTGGACAAGGATTGGACGGGCCGGGTTCTGCCTTGGGGAGCGTGGCGTCAAATGGGGCGGTGCCGCTCCGGCGGAGACGCCCCTTGCGCCAGGCGAAGCCTGGGAAGGGAGGAGGGAACATGCAATAGACAGAACCCGAAACCCTTCGTAGTGGACCCAGTAGGTGCGAATCCTACCCGGCAAGGGTTAGCCACCCACCGGAAGCGAGTCT